>NZ_DASQNP010000153.1:0-26501 GCF_035644915.1 Streptomyces sp. | reverse complement strand
GTGTGCGGTGGACCTGAGGGGATTTGAACCCCTGACCCCCTCGATGCGAACGAGGTGCGCTACCGGACTGCGCTACAGGCCCTTGCGACGGGTGAAACCCTAGCATCCCCACCGGCCCGCGCGGAAATCCGTTCCGCGCTGGTCACGGTGGGCGTGCGGGGTGGTCACTCGTTGGCGGCGCGGGGGCGGTCCTCGTCGGCGTACTGGTCGAACAGCGGCGTCTGCTTGCGCGAGGCGGACGCCGGGGGCTGCGCCGGGGACGCCGGGGTGTGGGCCGTGGTGGAGCGGGCCGAACTCCAGGCGTCCGGGGCGCCGAGATCCACGCCGCGCGCGGTGCGCGGGGCGACCGGGGCGTTGACGTAGGTGGGCAGCGGTACGGGGGTGGGCTCCCAGCCGCCCTCCGCCGGGCCGGGGGTGCGCTCGCGGCGCTGGGAGTCCACCCACTCGGCGTGGTCGGTCTGCTCCACCAGCGCGCGCCGCTCGGCGGCCTCCGGGTCCGGTGCGGGCTCGGGGGTCGGCTGCGGGGCCGGCGCGGCGGGGAGCGAGCGGCGTTCGCGCAGGTGCCGGGCGGCGGCCTCGGCGCGGCGCTGGTCCATGACGAAGGCGAAGCGGCGGCGCTCCTGGGCGCGCATGTGGGCGATGTACGCGCTCAGCAGCCCGGCGGGGACCGCCGGGGCCCACAGGAAGGCGATGCCGCCCACCGCGGCGACGATCGCACCGAGCGTGAAGGCGAGGAACAGCACCATCGTGGTGCGGCGGCGTCGCGCGAGCAGCTTGGCCCGCCGCGTGCGGCCCGTCGGCCCCGGGCGGTCGGGACGGCCGGCGTGACCGGCCTGGCCCGGGCGCGGGTGCACCTCGGTGGGGGCCTCGGAGCGCGCGATCACCGTCCGGGAGAGTTCGTGGCGCTCGGTCACGGGGTCGGCGAGGGCCCGGACGTCCACGCCGTCCGGGTCACCGGCGCCCGCACCGCCGTCGGCGGGCGGGCCCGTGTCGTCATCGTCGGCGGCCCCGGGGGCCGCGAGGTCGCTTCCCTCCCGTCCGGCCGCCTCCCTGAGGTCCCGGGCGTACCGGCGCTCCATGCCCGCCCGGCCGGACAGCAGCCGGATGGCGGTGCTGAAGCGCTCCGTCGGACGGGCCTCGTTGAGTTCGTCCTGCCGACGGAGCCACATCGGCACCAGGTAGGCGGCCCAGGCCCCGACGATGACTGCGTAGATGAGGCCGCTGCTGCTCACGTCTCACACGGTAGAGGGGTTTGTCGGAGGCCATACGCCAATTGGCGCGGTGTGTCGCACGATCTGGCTGATATCCCTACCGTTTTTTGTGATTGTTGCGACCTGTCCCCGCGCCTGTGCCCGACTGATGACGGAAAGGCAACCGGCTCACACATAGAATCGAACATTTATTTTATTTCCGCGGTGCTCCGGGACTCGACCGGCGGTGCCAGCGGTTCAACAGCCCCTCGGGCACATCCTCCGTGGTCAGCGCGTACACCAGGTGATCGCGCCAGGCGCCGTCGATGTGCAGATAACGCGGCCGTACGCCCTCCTCGCGGAATCCGAGTTTCTCCACCACCCGCCTGCTCGGCCCGTTCTCCGGGCGGATGCAGACTTCGATCCGGTGCAGTCCGACCGTGTGGAAGCAGTGGTCCACGGCGAGCGCGACGGCCGTCGGCATCACCCCGCGTCCCGCCACTTCCCGGTCGATCCAGTAACCGATGTGTCCGGAGCACATCGAACCCCAGGTGATTCCGGCGACCGTCAACTGCCCGGCCAGCCGCCCCTGGTAATCGATCACGAACGGCAGCATCCGGCCCGCCTGCGCCTCCGCCCTCAGGTGGCGCACCATCTGCCGGTACGTCGGGCGGCGCGGCGGCAGGTGGCCGGGCAGGGCGGGCGGGACGGTGGCCTCCCAGGGGCGCAGCCAGTCCCGGTTGCGCTGGTTCACCTCGCGCCAGGCGCGGTGGTCGCGCAGCCTTATGGGACGGAGGGTGACGTCACCGTCCGTCAGTTCGACCGGCCAGGGGGCGTTCAGCTCAGGTCCTTCCTCGGGTGGTCGCCGCCGCGGATCTGGTCCACCGCGTGCGCCAGCAGGCCCTCCAGGACGGCCAGCCCGTCGCGCACGCCCCCGGTGGAGCCGGGGAGGTTGACGATCAGCGTCGCGCCCGCGACGCCCGCCGTGCCGCGCGAGAGCGCCGCGGTGGGGACCTTGGCCAGCCCAGCGGCGCGGATGGCCTCGGGGATGCCGGGGATCTCGTAGTCCAGCACGCGCCGGGTCATCTCCGGCGTCCGGTCGGTCGGCGAGATGCCGGTGCCGCCGGTGGTGAGGACCACGTCGTAGGAGGCCGCGACCGCCGCGCGCAGCACCTCCTCCACGGGCTCGCCGTCCGGGACGACGCGCGGGCCGTCGGCGGCGAAGCCCAGCGCGGCCAGGGCCTCGACCAGCAGCGGCCCGGTGGTGTCGGCGTAGACGCCCGCGGCGGCGCGGTTGGAGACGGTGACGGCCAGGGCGCGGCCCCGTGCCCCGGTGTCGGTCATCGGGCCCGGCTCCAGTCCCCGGAGGCGCCGCCGGTCTTCTCCTCGACCCGCACGTCCGTGATGACGGCGCCCTTGTCCACGGCCTTGACCATGTCGACGACGGTCAGCGCCGCCACCGACACGGCCGTCAGCGCCTCCATCTCCACTCCCGTGCGGTCGGTGGTCCGCACCGTCGCCGTGATCTCCACCGCGTCGTCCGCGACGGACAGGTCCACGGTCACCCCGGACAGGGCCAGCGGGTGGCACAGCGGTACGAGGTCGGGCGTCCGCTTGGCGCCCATGATCCCGGCGATGCGGGCCACGGCGAGCGCGTCGCCCTTCGGCACGCCCTCGCCGCGCAGCAGTTCCACGACGCGCGGCGCGACCAGGACGCGGCCGGTCGCACGCGCGGTGCGGGTGGTCACGTCCTTGGCGGAGACGTCGACCATGCGGGCGGCACCCGCCTCGTCGATGTGGGTGAGGCCTCCGGTGGGGCCGGGGGGACTCCCCTGTGGCGCGCTGCTCATCACTCTCCCGCGTCGGTCCGTGTCGGACGACAACGGTACCCGCAGGCCGGCGGGGTCAGTCGTCCCCGTCGAGGAGCACGACCTCCAGTTCGTCACCCCGGGCGACCTCGGTGGTCTCCTCGGGCACGACGACCAGCGCGTTGGAGCGGGCCAGGGAGCCGAGCAGGTGGGAGCCCGCGCCGCCCACCGGCCGCACCGTGCCGGTCCGCTCGCTCCCGTCCCCCGGGGGCTCGTACCGGCCGCGCAGGAACTGCCGCTTCCCGGCCGGGGAGGCCAGCGGCTCCCCGCACTCCAGGCGCGCCCGGACGGTGGGCCGGGAGACGGGCTCCAGGCCCATCAGGGCCCGCAGGGCCGGGCGGACGAACAGCTCGAAGGAGACGTAGGAGCTGACCGGGTTGCCCGGCAGGGCGAACAGCGGGATGCGGCCGGGGCCGACCAGGCCGAAGCCCTGCGGCTTGCCGGGCTGCATGGCCAGGCGGCGGAACTCCACGCCCGGGGCGGCCCCGGCCGCCCTTCCGGCCGTGCCCCCGGGCCTCCCGGACTCCCCGGCCTCCCCGGTCCCGCCGTCCTCACCGTCCCCGTCGTCCCCGGGCACGGCGCCGCCCAGGACGGTGCCGTCGAGGTCGGACAGCGCCTCCTTCACCACGTCGTAGGCGCCGACGCTCACGCCGCCGCTGGTGACGATGACGTCGGCGCGGACGAGCTGGTCCTCGATCACCGTGCGCAGGATCGCGGCGTCGTCGGCCACCGCGCCGACGCGGTAGGCGATGGCGCCCGCGGCCCGGGCGGCGGCGGTCAGGGCGAAGCTGTTGGAGTCGTGGATCTGCCCGGGGCCCAGCGGCGCGCCCGGCCGGACGAGCTCGCTGCCGGTGGAGAGCACCACCACGCGCGGACGCGGGCGGACGGTGACCCGCTCGCAGCCGACGGCGGCGAGCAGGCCGATCTGCGCGGGCCCCAGGACCGTACCGGCCTCCAGGGCGACCGAGCCGGCGCGCACGTCGCCGCCCTTGTCGCGGACGTGCTGCCGCGCCGCCACCGGGCGGTGGACGCGGACCTCGCCCGTCGCGCCGGACGGGTCGGCGCCGTGGGCGGCCATGGCGTCGGCCGGGCCGCCGCCGGTGCCGCCGTCGGTCCACTCCACCGGGACGACGGCCTCGGCGCCGGGCGGCAGCGGGGCGCCGGTCATGACGCGGGCGGCCTGCCCCGGCCCGACCTCCGGCATCCGCCCGGTGCCCGCCGCCACGTCCCCGACGACCTCCAGCACCGCCGGGTCGTCCCGGCTCGCCCCCGCCACGTCGGCGACCCGGACCGCGTACCCGTCCATGGAGCTGTTGTCGAAGGGCGGCAGGGAGACGGGCACCAGCACGTCCTCGACGAGCACGCAGCCCTGGGCGTCGAGCAGTTGCAGCTCGATGGGCTCCAGCGGCCGCACGGACCGCAGGACGTCGGACAGGTGCTCGTCGACGGACCAGGTCCTGCTCAAGGGACTACAGCTCCTTGCCCACGAAGTCGCGCAGCCACTCCCGGAAGTCCGGGCCCAGGTCCTCGCGTTCGCACGCCAGCCTGACGATGGCCCGCAGGTAGTCGCCGCGGTCGCCGGTGTCGTAGCGGCGGCCCTTGAAGACCACGCCGTGCACCGGCCCGCCGATGGAGGGGTCGGCGGCGAGCGTCTGGAGGGCGTCGGTGAGCTGGATCTCGCCGTTGCGGCCGGGTTCGGTCCTGCGCAGGACCTCGAAGACGGCCGGGTCGAGGACGTAGCGGCCGATGACGGCCAGGTTGCTGGGGGCGTCCTCCCGGGAGGGCTTCTCCACCAGGTCCGACACCCGCACGACGTCGTCGTCCCCGGTGGGCTTGGCGACGGCGCAGCCGTAGAGGTGGATGGTGTCCGGATCGACTTCCAGCAGCGCGACGACGCTGCCGCCGTAGGTCTCCCGCACCTCGATCATCCGGGACAGCAGCGGGTCGCGCGGGTCGATCAGGTCGTCGCCCAGCAGGACGGCGAAGGGCTGGTCGCCGACGTGCGGAGCGGCGCACAGGACGGCGTGGCCCAGGCCCTTGGGGTCGCCCTGGCGCACGTAGTGCATGGTGGCGAGGGCGGTGGACTCCTGGACCCGGGTGAGCTTGTCCTCGTCGCCCTTGCTCCGCAGGACCTCCTCCAGCTCGTAGTTGCGGTCGAAGTGGTCCTCCAGCGGGCGCTTGTTGCGACCGGTGATCATGAGGACGTCGGAGAGTCCGGCCGTGACGGCTTCCTCCACCACATACTGGATCGCGGGCTTGTCGACGACCGGCAGCATCTCCTTGGGGGTCGCCTTCGTCGCCGGGAGGAAGCGGGTGCCGAGCCCGGCGGCCGGGATGACGGCCTTGGTGATCCGGGTACGTGAGGTAGTCATGTCAGCACCATAGCTGCTGGCCGGATACGTAACGCGCAGGTCCGGCCCGTCTGCCGCGGTCTGTGGACGATCGTCCCCGAGCACGGACCGTCACCGGGTCCGGCCGTCGCGGGCCGGGGCCGGGCCGCCGCCCCACCGGAACGATAATGCGCCTGCGGCGGCGGACGCCGCGCCGGACCGGACCCCGGGGAGTTGAACGCACCGTGAGCGACGCGGACACCGACCACGCGGACACCCACCACACCGCCGCCCGCGCCGGTGCCGCCGGCGGCGGGAAGCCCGCGCTGCGGCGCGCCCTCCTGGCGGCGCGGGCCGCGCTGACCGAGGACGAGGTGCGGCGGGGCGCCGAGGCCCTCACCCGGCACGCGCTGGAGCTGCCCGAGCTGACCGGCGCGCGCACGGTCGCCGCGTACGTCTCGGTGGGGCGCGAGCCGGACACCCGCGCGCTGCTGGACGCGCTGCGCGAGCGGGGCGTACGGGTGCTGCTGCCGGTGCTGCTGCCGGACAACGACCTGGACTGGGCCGCGTACGAGGGTGCGGACCGGCTGTCGCGCGCGGGCCGGGGGCTGCTGGAGCCCACCGGGCGCCGGCTCGGCCCGGACGCGGTGACGGCGGCCGACGCCGTCCTGCTGCCGGGGCTGGCCGTGGACCGGCGCGGGGCGCGCCTGGGGCGCGGCGGCGGCAGCTACGACCGGGTGCTGGCCCGCATCGAGGCGTCCGGGGCCCGGCCGGCGCGCGTGGTGCTCCTCCACTCCGGCGAGCTGCTGGAGGGGGAGGTGCCCGTCGAGCCCCACGACCGGCCGGTGCACGCCGCGGTGACCCCCGAGGGGGTGCACCGCTTCACGGCGTGAGGGCCGGTCGTGGGGCTCGACGCAGGGCTCGGCGCGGGGCGTGAGGCCCGGGGTTCGCCCCCGGCCCTCACGCCCCGGAGTTCACGGCGTGAGGGCCATGGTGTCCTCGGTGGCCGCATCGACGGCCTTCCTGCCGAAGGCCCAGGGCAGCAGCTCGCCGTTGGCCCACTTGTCCGTCTGGTCGGTGTAGTTCCCGTGGTAGGCGTGGCCGGAGGCGCCGGTGAGGTTGATCCAGCGGGACTCGTCGAAGTCGTCCAGGTTGACCACCATCCGCATCGACGGCACCCAGATCACCTCGTAGCCGCCCGCCGCGTTCCAGCCGGTGGCGTTGACGGCCGCCTCGCCGCCGCCCAGGTCCCACGGACCGCGGTTGAGCAGGTGCTGGACGAAGCCCGGCCCGTCGGTGCCCAGGGTCTGGTTCTTGAGCATCAGCCGGTGCAGGCGGCCCCAGCTCCAGGTCTCGATGTCCTTGCCGAGCTTGGTGGTCAGCTCCCAGCGGGCGTCCTTCATGGCGCGCGCCAGCAGCTCGTCCCGGTCGCCCTTGCCGGCCTCGAAGCGGCTGCCGGGGGTCCACCAGCCGCTCTCGGGCTTCTCCAGCAGCGTGCGCACGACCTCGTACCAGCGGTCGCCGCCGTCCGGCTGCGCGGAGGCCGGGGCGCGCCGGCCGCACTCGCGGACGGTGCGGACGGTGCCGTCCAGGTCCTCGATCGGGCCGGAGTCGTCGGCCGGGCGGACCCGCAGGCACTGGCCCTCGACGCGGACCTCCTTGGGGAGCTTGTGGCCGAAGGCGAGCCTGAGGACGTTGCGCCAGACGCCGTTGAAGTACGCGGCGGGTGCCGAGTCGGCGTCCTGGGTGTAGTCCCAGCCCTCCAGCAGCTCCTGCGCCTGGCGGACGTAGGGGTCCTTGACCTCGATCTTCAGCAGGTACGGCACCAGGATCTTGGCTATCTCGCTGCTGTTGTCGAGCTGCATGGTCGCCATGTCATCGGTGGAGATCTTGATGCCCTCCTTGATCTTCGACTGGATGAGGTCGTCGATCCGCTGGCTGCGGGCGCCGTAGCCCCAGTCGTCGGTGAGCAGGTAGGGGTACTTCTCCTTGTCGATGACGGCCTGGTTGGCGGTGACGATGTAGCCGCGCTCGGGGTTGTACTCCCAGGGCAGGGCCTCCTGGGGTATGTAGCCGGTCCACTCGTACTCCGGGTCCCAGCCGGGCGCCGGGTAGCGGCCGTCGCCCTTGCCGCGGATCGGGATGCGGCCGGGGGCCTGGTAGCCGATGTTGCCCTGGGTGTCGGCGTAGATGAGGTTCTGCGAGGGGACGGCGAAGTCGCGGGCGGCGGCGCGGAACTCGGCGAAGTTCTTCGCGCCGTTGAGCTTGAAGACCGCGTCCATGGTGTTGGAGGGCTCCAGCGCGGTCCAGCGCAGCGAGACGGCGTAGCCCTTGCCGCGGTCGGGAGCGCCGTCGCGGACGGGGGCGTGGTCGCCGACGGTGCCCAGCTCGGTGCTGCGGTCGGAGACGATCGGGCCGTGGCGGGTGGAGCGGACGGTGATCTTCCGGTCCTTGCCCCCGGCGACCTTGATGACCTCCTCGCGGGTCCGGTACGGGACCTTCTTCCCGTCGTAGACGTACGTCCCGTCCTCGATCTTCTCCAGGTACAGGTCGGTGACGTCGGCGCCGAGGTTGGTGAAGCCCCAGGAGATCTTCTGGTTGTGGCCGATGATCACGCCCGGCGTGCCGGAGAAGGTGAAGCCGGCGACGTCGAACGGACAGGCCCGGCTGACGGTCTTGCAGTGCAGGCCCATCTGGTACCAGACGGACGGCAGTTGCGGCGCCAGGTGCGGGTCGTTGGCGAGCAGCGGCTTGCCCGTGGTCGTGTACTCGCCGGAGACGACCCAGGAGTTGGAACCGATGCCGTCGCCGTTGGGGCCGAGCAGCGCGGGGACCGCGTCGAGCGCCTCGGAGAGCCCGGCGAGCTGGGTCTGCACGCCCCCGGGGGTCTGCTGGGTGCCCTGGACGGTGCCGTCGGGGGTCGTGGTGCCGGGAGTCGTGGTGCCGCCCGGGGTGGTGGTGCCGGGGGTCGTGGTGCCCGGGGTCGTGGTACCGGGGGTCGTGGTGCCGTTGGCGGACGAGTCGTTCTGCGCGCCGAACTCGCCGGTGGCGGCGTCCACCCCGCCCTTCTGGACGACCGGCTTGTTCCGGTCGTACGGATAGGGCGGGTACAGCTCCTCGATCTGCTTCTCCGTCAGGCGGCTGGAGAGCAGGGCGCGGTCGATCTCGTCCTGCATGTTGCCGCGCAGGTCCCAGGCCATGGCCTTGAGCCAGGCGACGGAGTCCACCGGCGTCCACTTCTGCGGCTTGTAGTCGTTGACGAAGCCGAGGGCGGCGTACTCCAGGGAGAGTTCCGCGCCGTCGTGGTCCGCCAGGTAGGCGTTGACGCCCTCCGAGTACGCCTGCAGGTACTTCTTGGTCGTCCCCGACAGCTTGGTGTCGTACTCCTTCTGCGCGACCTCGCGCCAGCCCAGGGTGCGCAGGAAGGCGTCGGTCTCGACCTGGCTCTCGCCGAACATCTCCGACAGCCGTCCCGCCGTCATGTGCCGCCGGACGTCCATCTCCCAGAAGCGGTCCTGGGCGTGGACGTAGCCCTGGGCGCGGAAGAGGTCCTCGGCGGTGTCGGCGTAGAGCTGGGGTATGCCGTTGCCGTCGCGTTTGACGGTCACCGGCGCGGACAGGCCGTCCAGCTGGAGTGAGCCGGTGGTCTGCGGGAAGGAGGCGCGGACGGTGTCCACGCTCCAGTACGCGCCGTAGCCGACGCCCGCCAGGAGCAGCAGCACGACTGCGATCACGGAAAGGCGGGCGCGTCGCGAGGTCTTCTTGGCGGGCATCGCTGTCCTTCGAGGGCAGGGTGGGGACCTGGGTGCTGGAGCAACCATAGGACGACCGGTGTGACGGGGTGGCAGGGAGCCCGGACAACGAACCCGCAACATTCAAGCGCTGGTAAAATATTAGGCAAGCAAACCAGTTTTCGGCGGTCGGGTCCCGGCCGTTCCCCCCGCGCCCGCACGGAAGGATCCGCCCCTGACTGTCGACCGCCTCAACGAACTCATGCTGGTCTGCGCGCTCGTCCTGCTCGTCGCCGTCGCGGCGGTGCGCCTCTCCTCGCGCACCGGGCTCCCCAGCCTCCTGATCTACCTCGGCATCGGCCTCGCCATCGGGCAGGACGGGCTCGGGGTCCGCTTCGACGACGCGGAGCTGACCCAGGTGCTGGGCTACGCGGCCCTGGTGGTGATCCTGGCCGAGGGCGGTCTGGGCACCAGGTGGCGCGAGATCCGCCCGGCGGTGCCCGCCGCGGCCGTCCTCGCGACCGCGGGCGTCGGGGTCAGCGTGGGGGTCACCGCCGCGGGGGCCCACTACCTGGTGGGACTCGACTGGCGTCCGGCGCTGATCATGGGGGCGGTGGTCTCCTCGACGGACGCCGCGGCGGTCTTCTCCGTACTGCGCCGGGTGCCGCTGCCGCAGCGCCTGGCGGGGATGCTGGAGGCGGAGTCGGGGTTCAACGACGCCCCCGTGGTCATCCTGGTCGTCGCCTTCTCCGCCGCCGGCCCGCTGGAGCCGTGGTACGTCCTGCTGGGGACGATGGCGCTGGAGCTGGCGATCGGCCTCGCGGTGGGCCTGGTGGTCGGCAGGCTCGGCGAGTACGGGCTGCGGCAGGTGGCGCTGCCCGCCTCCGGCCTGTACCCGATCGCGGTGATGGCGCTGTGCGTCCTGGCGTACGCCGGGGGCGCGCTGGCGCACGGCAGCGGCTTCCTGGCGGTCTACATCAGCGCGATAATCCTCGGCAACGCCCGGCTGCCGCACCGCCCGGCCACCCGGGGCTTCGCCGACGGGATGGCGTGGATCGCGCAGATCGGGCTGTTCGTGCTGCTCGGGCTGCTGGCGACCCCGTCGGAGCTGATGCACGACTTCGGGGCCGCGCTGGCCGTCGGGCTGGTGCTGACGCTGGTGGCCCGGCCGGTGTCGGTGGTGGTGGGCACGCTGCCCTTCCGGCTCCCCTGGCGGGAGCAGGCGCTGATGTCGTGGGCGGGGCTGCGCGGCGCGGTGCCGATCATCCTGGCGACGATCCCCCTGGTGGCCCGGGTCGAGGACAGCGAGCGGATCTTCAACATCGTCTTCGTGCTGGTCGTCGTCTTCACCCTGGTGCAGGGGCCGACCCTGCCCTGGTTCGCCCGGAGGCTGGGGCTGGACAGGGGCGACGGCACGACGGACCTGGACATCGAGTCGGCTCCGCTGGAGCGGCTGCGCGGCCACCTGATCTCGGTCGGCATCCCCCGGGGGTCGCGGATGCACGGCGTGGAGGTGAGCGAGCTCCGGCTGCCCCGGGGCGCGGCGGTCACCCTGGTCGTGCGCGAGGACAACAGCTTCGTACCGGCGCCCTCGACCGTCCTGCGGCACGGCGACGAGCTGCTGGTGGTCGCCACCGACGAGGTGCGGGACGCCGCCGAGCGGCGGCTGCTGGCCGTGGGACGGGGCGGCAAGCTGGCCGGCTGGCTGGGCACGGGAGGCAGTTCGGCGCTGGGACGGCACGGCTGACCGGACCGGAGGGGCGCGGGGCGTACCACCGCCGGGGCGCACGGGGCACGGTGGACGTCCGCTCTTGATCGGCTACTCTGGGGCCGTATCTTTGTCCGACTTCCGGTGTTTCGACTCCGCCTGATGCAGGGCTGGCGCGACCGCACGGCAGGCCGTACGGCCGGCCGCACGCCGCGGTTCCGCGCGAGAGGACAGCCCTCGGCGTGCCCCGCCGGCACCGCCGTGCCCGCCGCGCCCCTCGCGCGGGACGGCCGTACGGCGCCCGAGGCGCGCTACCAGGTGGCAGAAAGGTCCGGTCGTGACCACCACGGTCACTTCCTCGGTCCCTCCCGCCCCGGGCCGGAAGCCCGGCTACCGGGAACTGCTCCGCACCCCCGGCGCCTGGACGTTCCTGCTGCCCGGCTTCCTGGCCCGCCAGCCCTTCGCGATGCTGACGCTCGGCATCGTGCTGCTGGTGGAGCACACCAGCGGTTCGTTCGGCACGGCGGGCGCGGTGTCCGCCACGACGGGCGTCGCGATGGCCCTGTTCGCGCCGCGCAGCGGCAGGCTCGCCGACCGCTTCGGCCAGCGCGCCGTCCTGCTGCCCGGCGTCGCGCTGCACACCGCCTCCGTCGGCCTGCTGGTCGTCCTCGCCCTGTCGGGGGCGCCGCTGTGGGCGCTGCTGGCGGCGGCCGTGCCGGCCGGTGCCTCGGTGCCGCAGATCGGCCCGATGGTGCGGGCCCGCTGGGCACACCTCCTCGGGGGCGGCTCGCGTACCGACGCCACGGACGACGGGAAGGACGGCGCGGACGGCGCAGGCGGCGCGGCCCGGCCGGCCCGGGCGGACGGCACGCGGCTGCTGGCGACGGCGGCGGCGTTCGAGTCGGTCACCGACGAGCTGACCTTCGTCATCGGCCCGGTCCTGGCCACCGCGCTGTGCACCGGTGTGCACCCGGCCGCCGGGCTGGTCGCGGAGGCCGCCCTCACCGCCGTCGGCGGTCTGCTCTTCGCGGCCCAGCGCCGTACCGCGCCCCCCGCGCACCGCCGGTCCTGGGCGAAGGGCGAGCGGCACGCCTCGGCGCTGTCGGTGCCGGGCGTGCGGGTGCTGGTCGTCGCCTTCCTGGGCGTCGGCGCGGTCTTCGGCGGGATGCAGGTGTCGCTGGCCGCCTTCACCGAGCACATCGGGCAGCCGGGCATCAACGGCGTGCTCTACGGGATCTTCGCCGCGGGCAACATGCTCGCCGGCCTGGCCTACGGCGCCGTCTCCTGGCGGTCGGCCCCTCGGCGGCGGCTGCTGGTCGCGTACGGACTGCTGACGCTGACCACCGCGCCGCTGTGGGCGGTGGACTCCGTCCCGCTGCTGGCCGTCCTCGGCCTGCTGGCCGGCCTGGGCGTCGCCCCGAGCCTGATCACCGGCTTCACGCTGGTGGAGCGGCTGGCCCCGCCCCACGTCCGCACCGAGGCGTTCACCTGGCTGACCGGGGCGGTGGCCCTGGGGCAGGCCGGGGCCGCGACGACCGCCGGACGGCTGGCGGACGCCTTCGGGGCGAGCGCCGGCTTCACGGTGCCGCTGGCCGCCACGGCCCTGGCGCTGGTGACCGTGACGGCGCTGCGGGGACGGCTGGCCCCGGCGGCCGGGGAGGCCCGGACGGGGGACGGCGAACGGGCCGTCACGCGTGGTGCGGGTCACCGTCCGCCGCCTTCGGTGGACTAAGCCGCCGGAATGCTGCACCATGGTGCGTCGTTAGCACTCCACAGGGAAGAGTGCCAGGAGGAGCAAGTGCCGACCTATCAGTACCAGTGCACCGAGTGCGGCGAGGGCCTGGAAGCCGTTCAGAAGTTCACCGACGACGCGCTCACCGAGTGCCCGAGCTGCAAGGGGCGCCTGAAGAAGGTGTTCTCGGCGGTCGGCATCGTCTTCAAGGGTTCCGGCTTCTACCGGAACGACAGCCGTAACTCCTCGTCGGGCAGCCCGGCGTCCTCGTCGTCCAAGAGCGAGTCCGGCTCGTCGAGTTCGTCGAGCTCGTCCAGCGAGTCGTCCAAGGCCAGTTCCCCGGCGGCCTGATCCAGGTCCCGGGCCGGGTCCGGCTCCGGCCGGAGCCGCCCGGCCGAGCACGTCACCCGGGCCCACCCGCCGTCCCCGGAACCCCGCCGCGGCCCGCACCCCGGCGGGGTCCGCGGTTCGCGGCCGGTGGCTCGTCACGCGGCCGGGCCGGATAAGCGGTCCACTGCCGGATCGGTGACCCGGGGGCGAAGGCGGTCTTCGGCTCGGCACGGGCGGTGCGCCGACGGACGTAGCCGGCGAGGGCGGCGTTCCGTTCGCCGCGGGTGCGGTGGCCGGTGCCGTCGAGCACGAAGCAGCGCAGGTCGTCGAGGGTGTTCCGCACCATCCCCTCGTTCGGCCGAATCGGGCCCGAACGGACGGTGAACCCTGATCACGAGTCGCCGCCTGGAGCCTGACGGCTCCCCGTCCGGCAGGCTGGATGCGGCCATGCGCCCGATCAGACGGCCTCTGCCCGGGTTTTGCGGGCGAGCAGGTGAATCTCCTGGAACTGCCGTCGGTCGGCGGGCTGAGGCTCGCGAACCGTCCGGGCCACCTCGGCCAGCCCGGACGTGCGCAGCATCGCGGCGAGGTGATCGGGCGACCACCGATAGGCCGGCGCGACCGCGTGATCGAAGACCTGAGTCGGGTGAGACGGACCATCGCTTGCCCAGAAGCCGACCAGAAGGTGGCCGCCGGGCGCCAGCACACGGTGGAACTCCGCCAGAGTGGCGGGGAGTTCCTGCGGCGGGGTGTGGATGATGGACCAACGTGAGAGTACGCCGCCCAGGACGCCGTCAGCGGTGTTCAGCGCGGCCATCGAGCCCACGTCGAACCGCAGCCCCGGATAGGCCTGCCGGGCCAGCTCGATCATCGCGGAAGAGGCATCGACGCCGAACGCCGCCAGCCCCAGCTCGTCCAGATAAGCGGTGATATGGCCGGGTCCACATCCCAGGTCCGCGACCTGGCCGTTCCCACCCGCACGTACGACCTCGGCGAAGACACCCAGGATCGCACGGTCCAGAGGCCTGTCGCGCAGCTCGCCGCGGAACAGTTGCGCATACGTGGGGGCAGCAGCGTCATAGGCCTCGCGGGTGGCGCGGAGGGCATCGTGTTCGACCATGCCGGCGACAGTAGTTCCCGGCGCTGAGGCGAGCCGGGAGAATCGCGATCTTCCTTCCGCCCGTTCGCCCGGGCTGTCGCCCGGTGACTTGTCACGCGGCCGGGGCCGGGTAGGCGGCGAGGGCGGCGTTCCGTTCGCCGCGGGTGCGGTGGTCGGTGCCGTTCGGGGTGAGGCAGCGCAGGGCGGCGAACTCGGACTCGATCCGGTTCGGCCAGGAGCCGTGGGCCGGTGAGAGGACCGGCTCGACGTCGTTGCCGGTGCCCCACCCGGACAGACACACTCGGTCGGCGCCCCACGACCACCTCCCAGACCGAATCCCGGAGACGGTCCGCTCACCCGACGGGCGGCGGTACGTCGATCGCCCGGCCGGCCATGCGGGCGAGCCACTAGGGTGACCGCCATGACCTCACAGCCGGGAAACACCCCTCAGGCGGCCCCGCAGGCGGAGATAGGCGTCATCGGCGGGTCCGGGTTCTACTCGTTCCTGGACGACGTGACGGAGATGGCGGTGGAGACGCCGTACGGCGAGCCCAGCGACTCCCTCTTCCTCGGCGAGATCGCCGGACGGCGGGTGGCCTTCCTGCCGCGGCACGGACGCAAGCACCACCTGCCTCCGCACCGGATCAACTACCGCGCCAACCTGTGGGCCCTGCGCTCCGTCGGCGTGCGCCAGGTGCTGGGACCGTGCGCGGTGGGCGGCCTCCAGCCCGAGTACGGGCCGGGCACGCTGGTGGTGCCGGACCAGCTCGTGGACCGCACGAAGTCGCGCGTCCAGACGTACTACGACGGTGAGGCGCTGGCCGACGGCTCGGTGCCGAACGTGGTGCACGCGACCTTCGCCGACCCCTACTGCGAGGCGGGCCGGGCGGCCGCGATCGCGGCGGCGCGCGGACGCGGCTGGGAACCGGTGGACGGCGGCACGCTGGTGGTGATCGAGGGGCCGCGCTTCTCGACCCGCGCGGAGTCGCGCTGGCACGCGGCCCAGGGCTGGTCGGTGGTCGGGATGACCGGGCACCCGGAGGCGGTCCTCGCCCGGGAACTCGCCCTGTGCTACACCTCGATCGCCCTGGTCACCGACCTGGACGCCGGTGCGGAGACGGGCGAGGGCGTCTCGCACGAGGAGGTCCTCAAGGTCTTCGGCGAGAACATCGGACGGCTGCGAGAGGTCCTCTTCGACGCGGTGGCCGGGCTGCCGGCGGAGCGGAGCTGTGCGTGCGCGGGGGCGCTGGACGGCCTGGACCCGGGGATCGTGCTGCCGTAGCCGCCGGTCCGCGCGCCTTTTTCACCGCCCTTCCCCGCCCGTTTCTCTCCGTCCGTCTCCTTCACCCGTCTGCTTCCCCCCGTCCTGTGCGGGGCGGGGGAGCAGACGGGTGGGGCTGGTGGGACTGGTGGGGCTCGTGCGGGTGAGCGAGTTGTCCACAGCCGGTGGGCGGTCCACAGGCGTCGGCGGGATGCCGCGGAGTCGGACATCGTGGGGGCGTTTCCACCACGAGGCGGTGATCACGATGTCCTCTGCTCCCCCGTTCCTGCCCCCTTCCCGTCCTCCCTCCTCCGGTCCCGTGCCGGAGTTCGAGCCGGTGCGCATACGGCGCGGCCTCCTCGGTCTCCTCCGGGGAGCGGGCCGGGTGCCCCGGGCCGTGGCCGTGTCCCTGGCGGTCGCCGCCGTGCTCCTGGCCTGGGGGCCGCGCGGGGGGCCCGGCGGAGAGCACGCACCTCCGGCGGTCCGGTCCGCGGCCGAGCGGGCACCGGCGCCCGCGCCGGCGTTCCGGGGCCCGGTCCGGCCCCGGGCCGAGTCGTCCCGGTCCTCGCCGGACGGCGGCGCCGTGACGGTCCGGACCCCGGTGCGGATCGCGGACGCGGCGGTGGTGCGGCTGCTGCGCCCCGGTGACCGGGTGGACGTACTGGCCACCGCCGTCCCCGAGGCCGCCCCCGCCCCGGGTGACGTCCCCGCTTCCGGCGGCGTCACCGCGGACGTCCCGGCGGACCGCGCACGGATCGTCGCCCGGAACGCACGGGTGGCCGCCGTGCCCGCCCCGGATCCCGGCGGCGCGACCGGCGAGGAGGCCGGAGCGCTGGTGGTGCTCTCGGTGCCCCGGCCGACGGCTGCCCGGCTCGCCGGTGCCGCGGCCCGCTCCCGGCTGGCGGTGGCGCTGTGCTGACCGCCGTGCCGACCATCCGCGCGGGCGCCGGGAATTGGACAGCCCGACCGGTGTTCGTGCAGCGTGTCCTGCGTTCTTCCGCCGGCGGCCGGAGTCGGCGCGCATGTGCAGAGAGGCAGTCCGTTGAGCGAGAAGCAGGGTGTCCTGTCCGGGTTCAAGGCGTTCCTGATGCGAGGCAACGTGGTCGACCTGGCCGTTGCCGTCGTCGTCGGGGCGGCCTTCACCAAGATCGTGAACTCGGTGGTGGAGGGCGTCATCAACCCGGTGGTCGGCTCCATCGGCCCCAAGGACCTCGACCGCTACCAGGCCTGCATCCAGGGCCCGTGCGCCTTCGACAAGACGGGGGCCACCGTCAGCGGCATCACGATCAAGTGGGGTTCGGTGCTGAGTGCCACGCTGACCTTCCTGATCACCGCGGCGGTCGTGTACTTCCTCATGATCGTGCCGATGAACAAGCTCAAGGAGCGGCTGGACGCCCTGGACGCCAAGGAGGCGGCGGAGACGGCCGCGACGCCCGCCCAGAAGACCGAGGTGGAGCTGCTCGCCGAGATCCGCGACGTACTGATCGCCGCCCGGCGCCAGGGCGACGGCGGGCCGGGCGCGGCCGTCCTGACCGCCCAGCGGGGCGTCCCCGGCGATGCGCGGTCCGGCTCCGCGCAGGATCAGGCCGGGAGGACGGACGGGTCCGGGGAGGCCGGGCAGCGGTAGCGGCGGCACCGGCGGCGAAGCCGGGGGCGGCGACGCCCGGCGGCCTGCCGCACGGCACGCCTCACAGGTGGTGCGGGGGCTTCTCCTCCAGGAAGCGGGCCAGCTCGGCCGCGCCGCCGTTGCCCGCTCCCGTCCTCTCGCCCCAGCCGCGGTCGGTGTCGTCGGCCGACTGCAGGCTCAGCGGGTCGGTGAAGTCCAGCGCGGAGGCCGGGTCACGGCGCCCGGACGGCCCGGACGACCCGGGAGCGGCGGAGGTGGCGGGGGTGTTCATGCCCCTAGGGTACGGCGGACCGGGTCCGCCCCGGCGGTCCCGGCGGGAGGGTGCTCCGCGGAATCATGGCCGTCATGGACGCCATGGACGCACTGACGGATGTACACGGGCTGCGGGTCGGTCATGCCCAGCGCAGCGGCGACGGCTGGCTGACGGGCACGACCGTGGTCCTCGCCCCGGAGGGCGGTGCGACCGCCGCCGTGGACGTGCGGGGCGGCGGGCCCGGCACCCGGGAGACCGACGCCCTGGACCCCCGCAACCTGGTGCAGCGCGTCGACGCCGTGGTGCTGACCGGAGGCAGCGCCTTCGGACTGGACGCGGCCTGCGGGGTGGTCGACTGGCTGGAGGAGCGGGGCCGCGGCTTCCGGGTCGGACCCGAGCCGGAGCAGGTGGTGCCGGTGGTGCCGGCCGCCTGCCTCTTCGACCTCGGCCGCGGCGGCTCCTGGCGGGCCCGCCCGGACGCGGCGCTCGGCCGGGAGGCGGCCGGGGCCGCCGCCCGTACGGCCCTGGGGGCCCCGGTCCCCCAGGGCAACGTCGGGGCCGGAACGGGAGCCGTGGCGGGCGACCTCAAGGGCGGGGTGGGCACCGCGAGCACGGTCCTGTCCTCGGGGACGACCGTGGGCGCGCTGGCGGTGGTCAACGCGGTGGGATCGGTGCTCGACCCGGCGACGGGGGCGCTCTACGGCGAGTTGTACGGCGGGCGTCCGGTCCTCCCCTCCGAGGCCGAGCACGCCGAGGCGCGGCGGCGCCTGACCGCCGCGCGGCGGGAGTCGGAGCGCCGTTCGGCCGCCTCCGTACGGGCGCCGCTCAACACCACGCTGGCCGTGGTGGCCACCGACGCCGACCTCTCCCCGCCCCAGGCGCAGAAGCTGGCGGGCACCTCCCACGACGGGCTGGCCCGTGCGGTCCGCCCGGTGCATCTGCTCACCGACGGCGACACCGTGTTCGCCCTGGCCACCGGCGCGCGTCCGCTGCGAGAGGGGGAGATCAACGACGTGCTGGCCGCCGGTGCCGACACCCTGACGCGGGCGGTGGTGAAGGCGGTGCGGGCCGCGCGGGGCGTGGACGGCCCGGGCGGGGTGTTCCCGGCCTACCAGGACCTCTACGGCCGCCCCTGACCCCGGTCCGCGCGCACCGCCGGCCCGCGCCCGGACGCGCCAGGGCCCCGGTGCTCGGAAGAGTGCACCGGGGCCCTGGTAGCGGGGGTCTTGCGGTACGGCGGTGGCTCCCGGCACGGTGCGGCCCACCGTGCCGTGCCCGATCACGCCGCCGCGTCGAAGCCCGTGTCACGAGCCATCTTCTTCAGTTCGAGCAGGGCGTGCTTCTCGATCTGGCGGATGCGTTCCCGCGTCAGGCCGTGCTGCTTCCCGACCTCGGTCAGCGTGCGCTCACGGCCGTCCTCGATGCCGTAGCGCGCCCTGATGATGGAGGCGGTGCGGTCGTCGAGCCGTCCGATCATGTCCTCCAGCTCCTCGCGCCGCAGCATCACGAGCACCGAGTCCTCCGGCGAGGTCGCGGAGGTGTCCTCCAGCAGATCGCCGAACTGCGTCTCGCCCTCGTCGTCCACGGACATGTTGAGGCTGACCGGATCGCGCGCCCAGTCGAGCACGTCGGTGATGCGCTCGGCGGTCGAACCCAGCTCCTCGGCGATCTCTGCGGGCTCCGGGTCGCGCCCGTGCTCGCGGTTGAACTCGCGCTGCACGCGGCGTATGCGGCCCAGCTCCTCCACCAGGTGGACGGGGAGCCTGATCGTGCGCGACTGGTCGGCGATCGACCGCGTGATGGCCTGCCGGATCCACCAGGTCGCGTAGGTGGAGAACTTGAAGCCCTTGCGGTAGTCGAACTTCTCGACGGCCCGCACCAGGCCCGCGTTCCCCTCCTGGATCAGGTCCAGCAGCGGCAGCCCGCTGCGCGGGTAGCGCCGTGCGACGGCGACGACCAGACGGAGGTTGGAACGGATGAAGACGTCCTTGGCGCGTTCGCCCTCGGCGACTATCGCCTCCAGCTCCCCACGGGTCGCGGTCGCGCTCGGCGAGTCCTTCGAGGGGCTCTCGACCTCGCCGTCCAGGAGCTGCCGGGCGTACACACCGGCCTCGATCGCGAGCGAGAGTTCGACCTCCTTCGCTGCGTCCAGCAGCGGAGTGCGGGCGATCTCGTCGAGGTACATGCCGACCAGGTCCCGGTCCGCGACATCCCCGGATGACGAGGTACGTACAGTGCGTGCCTCGTCAGCACCGCTGGAAGTGGCCTGACGACGGGCAACGGCACGGGTTGCCATGCGTACTCCCTTGCGAGTTGTCTACAACTGGTCGGTGGCGGTCCGGCCACCCGGCGTCTCCTCACTCGGGTGCCCGCTCCGATGGAAACAACGACTGTAATCCGGACAGAATTCCCAAGCTAGGCATCGGTCTTGCGGATCATGCGGTATTCTGCGTGGCCGCACATAGGGGGCATTTGGTGACAAACCACAGAGAAGTCCAGGTCAGGGCGGGTGAGGAAGGCGATCTTCCGGAGCTGACGGACATCTACAACCACTACGTCCGGGAGACCCCGATCACATTCGACATCGAGCCCCTCACTGTGGAGGCCAGGCGTCCTTGGCTGCTCTCCCACCCTCAAGACGGCCCGCACCGCCTTCTGGTTGCCCGCCGGGCGCGCCCGGGCCGCGTCCTGGGCTACGCGACCAGCAGTTCCTTCCGCGCCAAGCCCGCCTACTCCACCTCGGTCGAGGTCAGCGCCTACCTCGCCCCCGACGCCTGCGGGCAGGGCATCGGCACTCTCCTGTACCGGCACCTCTTCGAGGCCCTGGCCGGCGAGGACGTCCACCGCGCCTACGCGGGCATCGCCCAGCCCAACCCCGCCTCCGTCCGCCTCCACACCCGCTTCGGCTTCCGCCACATCGGCACGTACCGGGAGGTCGGCCGGAAGTTCGGCCGCTACTGGGACGTGGCCTGGTACGAGAAGCCGCTGGGCTCCTGACGCGCGTCGGCCCCCGCCGCGAACACCCCCGTGAGTCCGCGGTGGGGGCCGGTCACCGGCGTCCGGCCGCCTCCCGGGCGGCCGCACACCGGCCGGCCCGGGCGGTGCGGCCCGGACCGGACGGCATCGGCGTCAGTGCACCAGCACCGGTACCGCCTCCGCCTCGTCGCCCTTGCCGTCGCCCCGGACGCCGCCCGGTGCGGCCGGGGCGTTGCCCTGGCCGCGGGAGGTGACGAAGGTGAAGGCGATCAGGGCCGAGAGCAGCAGGATGCCCACGGCCCACCAGATCGCCGAGGTGTAGCCGTGCACCATGCCCTGCAGTTCGACCAGCCGCCGCGCGGGCTCGGTGGTCGCCCCGGCGAGGTGGCCGGTCAGGTACGAGGCGGTGGCGTCGGCCGCGATGGTGTTGAGCAGGGCGGTGCCGATGGCCCCGCCGACCTGCTGCGAGGTGTTGACCATCGCGGAGGCGACCCCCGAGTCGCTCGGCCGCACCCCGAGCGTCGCCAGGCTCATGGCGGGCATGAACGCCGTGCCCATGCCCAGGCCGAGCAGAAGCTGCGCCGGGAGGATCAGGCCGACGTACGAGCTGTCCACCTCCAGTTGGGTCAGCAGCAGCATGCCGGCGGACGCGACCAGGAAGCCCGGGGCCATCAGCAGCCGCGGCCTCACCCGGGTCATCAGCCGGGCGCCGATCTGCGTGGATCCGGTGATCATGCCCGCCACCATCGGCAGGAAGGCGAAACCGGTCTTGACCGGCGAGTACCCCTTGACGACCTGGAGGTAGTAGGTGAGGAAGAGGAAGAGGCCGAACATCGCGATGACCGCGAGGCCGAGCGCCAGGTAGACCCCGCCGCGGTTGCGGTCGGCGGGCACGCGCAGCGGCAGCAGCGGCGCCTTGACCTTGCCCTCCACCAGCACGAACGCGGTCAGCAGGGCGACGCTCGCGGCGAACATGGTGAGCGTCAGGCCGTCGCCCCAGCCGTCGGACTCGGCGCGGGTGAAGCCGTAGACCAGCGCCACCAGCCCCAGGGTGGAGAGCACCACGCCCGGGATGTCGAGCGGGGAGCGGTTGCGGGCCTGCGCGGGCTCGGTGATCACCAGCAGCGCACCGATCGCGGCGACGGCGGCGAAGGGGATGTTGACGTAGAAGGTCCAGCGCCAGTTCAGGTACTCGGTGAGCACGCCGCCCAGGATCAGGCCGATGGCGCCACCACCGCCCGCGATGGCGCCGTAGACGCCGAACGCCTTGGCGCGTTCCTTGCCGTCGGTGAACATCACGGCCAGCAGCGACAGCGCGGCCGGGGCGAGCAGCGCGCCGAAGACGCCCTGGAGTGCGCGGGCACCCAGCAGCAGCCCGGTGCCGGTGGCCGCGCCGCCGAGCGCGGAGGCCACGGCGAAGCCGATCAGGCCGGTGACGAAGGTGCGCCGGCGTCCCCACAGGTCGGCGATGCGACCGCCGAAGAGGAGCAGTCCGCCGAAGGCGAGGGCGTAGGCGGTGATGACCCACTGCCGGTTGCCGTCGGAGATCCCGAGGTCGGCCTGGGCGGAGGGAAGCGCGATGTTCACGATGGTCGCGTCGAGGACGACCATGAGCTGGGCTATCGCTATGAAGGCGAGCGCTTTCCAGCGTCTCGGGTCGGGCTGGGTGACGGATTCTGGCATGGGTGAACTCACTTCACGGTAAGAAAACAAACAAAACGGTCACTGCGCGCGCGGAGAGGCATGGCGCGGAGTGCGTACGGGCCTGGAGGGCGCCCGGTCGCCCCGCCGGTCAGTCCGTCAGGAGGGTCTCCAAGGTCACCGCCTGTCCGGGTAGTTCGGACCTCGCCGGAGCGCGCAGCCCGTCGAGGAAGATCTGCAGGTGGCGGACGAGGAAGCGCTCGACCTGCGCGCACCCCGTACCGGGCAGGGGACGGGTGAGCTGGCCGAGCGCCATCAGCAGGTCGCCGACGGCGGCGTCCGGACGGAGCCTTCCGGCCCGCCGCGCCCGGTCGAACAACTCCTCCAGCAGCCCCTCCAGGCGCTGCCGGGCGGCGAGCAGCCGCGGCTCGTCCCGGTCGAAGCGGTCGGACAGCATCGAGCAGAGGGCGCCGATGCGCTCCTCCACCGCGCCGAGGACGAAACGGCGCAGCGCCTCGAACGGATCGTCTCCCCCCTCGCTCTCGTCGAGAGCCGCCCGCGCCCGGTCCGCGACCCGGTCCATGACGGCGAGCGCGACATCGCGCACCAGGGCGTCACGGTCCGGGAAGTGCCGGTAGAGCGTCGCATTGCCGACCCCGGCGCGTCGAGCGATTTCGTCCAGCGGCGCGTCGGCCCCGTGCAGGACGAACGCCTCGCGGGCCGCGGCGACGATCCGCTCCCGGTTGCGGGTCGCGTCCGCGCGCATGCGCGGAGCGGTGCCCGTGCCGGTGCCTGCCATGCCCGCTCCTTCCCGGGGAACATCCGGGGAATCACTCCCCGCTTGATCCGACACCGTCGTAAACGGGGAACCGTTCCCCGGATATTTCGCGGCGGCCGTGTGTTCCGCGTCACACCGAGGAGGGAGCCCCGCTCCCCCTCGCCCGTGCGCCACCGCGCGCCATCCCCTCAGGGAGAACAGAATTCCCGTATCGCCACACAAGCCACGGAGAACGACCTCCGCCGACACGCACCGCCAGTGGTCCGACCACTGACGGTCGTCCACACCCCTGGTCGCGGACCTGACGTGCTGGAACGATGTGCCCGCCATGGCTCCGGCACCCCACATGCCGTTCCACCGCACCTGCCCCGCCGCCCCACCCGTTCCGTTCGTCCATGTGAGGAGAGCCCGATGCAGCAGCCCGTGACCCCCTCCCGCAGACACGTCCTCGCCACCGGCCTGTTCGGCGTCGGCGCGGCGCTGACCGCCTCCGCCCTCCTGCCCTCCCCGGCGAACGCCGCCGCGGCCGGGGCGTCCCGGGCCGCGCGGGTCAGGGCCCGGGCCCTGACCCGCCGCATGACCCTGGAGGAGAAGGTCGGGCAGCTCTTCGTCGTCGAGGTCTACGGCCAGTCCGCCGACCAGCCCGCCGCGGGCAACCGCACCCTGTACGGCGTCGACACCCCCGCCGAGGTCGTCGCCAAGTACCACGCGGGCGGCGTCATCTACTTCGACGCCCGCCGCGGCCCCGACAACGTCCGCGACCCGCGCCAGACCGCCCGCCTCTCCAACGGCCTCCAGCGGGCCGCGCTCGGCACCGGCGCCCGCGTACCGCTGCTGGTCTCCATCGACCAGGAGGGCGGCAGCGTCGTCTACCGGCTCACCGACCCCGCCACCCTCCTGCCCGGGAACATGGCGCTGGCGGCGGGCCGGTCGGAGACCGACACCCGGCGCTCGGCCGAGATCATCGGCCGGGAACTGGCCGCGCTCGGCATCAACCAGAACTACGCCCCCGTCGCCGACGTCAACGTCAACCCCGCCAACCCGGTCATCGGCGTCCGCTCCTTCGGCTCCGACCCGGCCCTGTGCGCCTCCCTGGTCGCCGCCTCCGTACGCGGCTACCACCGCGGCGGGGTCGCCTCCGCGGCCAAGCACTTCCCCGGCCACGGCGACACCGACACCGACAGCCACACCGGCCTGCCGCAGATCAACCACACCCGCGAGGAACTGGACCGCATCGACCTGCCGCCCTTCCGGGCCGCCATCGCGCGCGGGGTCGACACGATCATGACCGCCCACATCGTGGTCCCCGCCCTGGACCCCACCGGCGTCCCGGCCACCATGTCCCACCCGATCGTCACCGGCCTGCTCCGCGAGGAGCTGGGCTTCGACGGCCTGATCGTCACCGACGCCCTGGACATGAGCGGCGCCGCGGACCAGTTCCCGGAGGACGTGGCCCCGGTCCGGGCGCTCAAGGCCGGCTGCGACCAGCTCGTCCTGGCCCCCAAGATGGACATCGCCTACCACGCCGTCCTGGACGCCGTCCGCCGCGGCGAGATCTCCGAGGCCCGCCTGAACGCCTCCGTCGAGCGCGTCCTGGCCCACAAGATCCGCCGGGGCCTGTTCACCCACCCGTACGTGGACGAGGACCGCGCCGTCCGCACCGTCGGCAGCGACCGCCACCTCGCCGCCGCCCAGGCCATCACCGACCGCACGCTGACCCTGGTCAGGAACGAGGGCTCCCTCCTCCCCCTCTCCCCGGCCGCCCGCTCGGTCCTGGTCACCGGTTGGGGCGCCGCCACCGTCCGGACCCTCGCCGACACCGTCGCCGCCCGCCCCGGCCAGACGGCCACCGCCCTGGAGACCGGCGCCGTCCCGTCCGAGGCCCGCATCGCGGAGGCGACCGCCGCCGCGGCCGGCCACGACCTGGTCGTCGTCGCCGTGAACGCGGTCGCGGCGGGCGGCGAGAAGGGCGCCGCCCAGGCCCGCCTGGTGCAGGCCCTGCTGGACACCGGCAAGGCCGTCGTCGCGGTGGCCGTCCGCAACCCGTACGACATCCGCCGCTTCCCGGCCGTCCCCGCCTATCTGGCCACCTACTCCTACGGCGCACCCTCCCTCCGGGCCGCCGTCGGCGCCCTCTACGGCGACCTCTCCCCCACCGGCAAGCTCCCGGTCGCCATCCCGGCCCTCGACTCCACCGGCACCCTCTACCCCTTCGGCCACGGCCTGACCTACTGACCCGCCCCGCGCCAAAGGTGTTCGGCGCGCCCCGTCCGCATCCGCTAACCTGTTCTGCGTCACGCCTTCGTAGCTCAGGGGATAGAGCACCGCTCTCCTAAAGCGGGTGTCGCAGGTTCGAATCCTGCCGGGGGCACCAGCGCAAAGGCCCCGGACCGATCATGGTCCGGGGCCTTTGACATCCAGGTCTGACATCAGCGGGGGGCGGGACGTGTCAGGTGTCGCCAAGGGCCAGGCGCTCAAGCAGTTGAGAACACTCGTGCAGGCACGCGCGCTCGGGCGGCACGTCGGCTCCGACCGCCTCATCCAAGCGGCCCTGGACGCGCTCCTGGCCGACGTCGACTCACCATCGCTCCCGCTTCTGGCCGGCCTCGGACGCCGGGAGGAGCACGAGGCCCAAGAGCTGTTCGACCATGTAACGGAAGAGCTGGGGATCGGCTTCGAGGCGCCCGCGGACCCGACCGCCGCCAAGTGGGCCCTGGCCTACTGGTTGGCCACACAGATCGTGGACGGTTCCCTCGATCCGGCGACCGGCGCCGATCTGATCTGGGCCGAAGCGGCGATGGACCTCGGCTATCCCAACGAACTGGAGCCGGTCGTCACGTGTGCCATCCAGTTGGCGGACTGGAACGAGAGCTGGGACATCCCGCTGGAGCAGCTCAAGGAAGAAGCCCTTCGCGCGGCCCGCGAACTGGTCGAGCGCCGAGGCCCCGAGACCATCGCCTGACACACCACGGAGCCCCGGAACCGATCACGGTCCGGGGCTCCACGTTTTGCACGGCATCAACGGCAGCGATCAGCCGTGGTCGGGACGTCTCCTGAGCAGCCGGTCCATGTGACTGATCGCCTCCCGCTGGGTGTCCTGGACCACGTGCGTGTAGACGTCCATGGTGATGCTGATCTGGCTGTGGCCGAGGATCTCCATCACCACGCGCGGGGCGACCCCGGCCGCGGTGAGCAGGGTCGCGCAGCCGTGTCGGGCGTCATGCAGCCGGATTACCCGCAGGCCGGCCTTCCTGGCGACGCGGGTGAAGGAGCGGTAGACGTTGCGCGGCTCGACCGGGCGACCGGTCCGGGTGGTGAAGACGTGACCGCTCGTCTCCCATTTATCTCCCATCCGCTCCCGCAAGGCCGCCTGCCGCATCCGGTGCCAGCGCAGCGGAGCAATGCACATCGCGGGCAGCGGCACGGCACGGCGACGGCGGCCCTTGGGATCGTCGTTGTACAGCTGCCCGCGCCGCCGTTGCGTCTGCTGCCGCACGTACAGGACCCGCTTGTCCAGGTCGACATCCGACCAGCGCAGGCCGACGATTTCCCCGCGCCGCAGTCCCATGGTGATGGCGAGGACGAAGGCCGCGTAGAGCGGATCGCGCCGGGCGGCGGCCAGGAAGGTCAGCGTCTCGTCCAGCGTCCACGGGCTCAGCTCCCGGGCTGAGGGGCGGGGAGGCTCGACGAGGCTCGCCACATTGCGCGTGACCAGTTCCTCACGGCAGGCCGCGGCGAGGGCCGTCCGCAGCACGCGGTGAGCCTCCTTGGCCGTGGCCGCTGTCGTCTTCTTCTCGACCTGGACGAGGAAGCGGCGGACGTCGGCGACGCCCAGGGACTCCAGCCGCTTGGCGCCGAGCAGAGGCACCAAGTACAGCCGCACGTGCGCTTCGTACTTGTCGTACGTGCTGAGCTTCCGGCGCGGCTTGACGACGTTCTCCAGCCAGTACGGCAGCCACTCGGCGAGCTTGGCCGAC
>NZ_DASQNP010000152.1:0-51146 GCF_035644915.1 Streptomyces sp. | reverse complement strand
TGCGTCGAGGTCGCCGACGACGTCCCCGGCATGGTCCCCGTGCGCGACAGCAAGCGGCCCGCCGGGCCCGTCGTCGGCTTCGGCCCGGACGCCTGGGCCGCGTTCCTCGACCACCTGCGACGAGCCTGACCGCCGAGCCGTCCGAGTGGTGAGGGGTGGGTGCTCCCGGCCGGGAGCACCCACCCTTCACCATGTGCGGTCCGGCCGTCGATCTCCCGGGGTGGGCGGCGATGGTCCGCACACACCCCAGGGCCTCGGTGCGCGTGGTGTCCACCTCCTGGTCGTGGACGACCTCCAACACGGCCAGTCCGCCCAGAGCCTCCCGCCGCCGCTGCCGGGACGCCGCGATGCCCCCGTCCGGGCCCGTCTCCGGCGCCCGGAGGTCCGCCCCGACGCTCCCCCGAGGAGGGGAACGCCGTTTCCTCGCCGGACGGAATCCGCGTCCGGTGCGCGTACGGGACGTCCGACGGCCGGCGCCGGAAGGGCGGGCGGGTGCCACCACGCGGTCGGCCGGACCGGTCCGGACACCGTGCCGTGCCGCACGACGGCGCACGAGTCCGGGACGTCCGACGCCGGGCGTCGCCCCCTCCACTTGAACAAGCGCACTCCGTTCCCGGAATGGCGCTGGGAGGACCGGACGTTCCCCCGCGAGGGATCGTGCGAGTCGCTTCCGCGGGCGGCCGGGGACGTCGTGCCCGTGCGGACCGGTGTACCGGTGTCGCGGCGAACGGCTTCTCCCGGGTGTGCACCGAATTCTCCCGGGCGCTTTCCCTCCACCCTGGGGACGGCAAAGGAATGAATTCATCCGCTCGTGTTCGTCGTCGCCCGCGGAGGGAACACGCACCACGAGGTCGCAGGACGGGAGGATCGATGCGCGGGAAAGAGCGGCGTCGTGAAATGTTTTCGTTCCGTCCTCCGCAGTCCGGGGAGCGGGCACGGGAACTCACGCGCGGGTTCCTGCGGGCGGAGAAGCCGGGCGCCGACGCGGCGGACGTGGACGCCGTACTGCTGGGCGTCTCGGAGTTGGTGACCAATGCGGTCCGCCACGCCGGCGGGGTGACGGACTTCCACCTGGAGTCGGAGCGCGAAGGTGTCGCCGTGGAGGTCTCGGACGCCAGTGTCCGGCGCCCCAGGACGGTGGAGATCAACCCGTCCGTGCCCGGCGGGTTCGGCTGGATGCTGGTGCGCGAGCTGGCCTCCGAGGTGACCATCGCCCTCCACCCGGGCCGGGGCAAGACGATCCGCGCCGCCTTCCCGGTGCGGGCGTGACACGCCGGAAACCGCGAGCCGGTCCGAGGGGGATTTTCAGCCGCCCGCTTCCACGGCTTAAGGAAATTCCCTACCGGTGTTTCCAGTACCGCACGAGCACGAACAGGTTGCCGGCGAAGAGGAGAGCCGCCCAACCGTAGGGAATGACCGCCGTACGGCCGGGGTTGGTCGCTCCCATGACGGTCAGCGCGACAGCGCAGGAAAGCGATAAGGAAACCCCTGCCAGCACTTTCGCCGTCCTCATGAAATCCTCCGTTCCGGCGGCTTGCCCGACCCTCTTGCCCGGTGCCGGTGGAATCGGTGCCGGAGGAATCAGCCGGGCCGCTCTCCCGGTGCACTGGCGCAAACCCGCTCCAGGCTCCGGACGTCCCCCGGCCCTCTCCCGCCCGTGCGTACGGTCTCCGGCTTGCCCGCCCGCCGCGCGTGAAACCGGCAGCGACGGAAGCCCGCGACCTGCCGGGAGGAACGGCCGCCCGTCGTCCTCGGAGCACTGGCGGCGCTGGCGGCGCTGTGGCTGATGGCCTTCCTGCTGTACGGCGCGGCGCTGGCGGTCGTCCACGTCTTCCGCGCCGCCGACATCCACGAGACGGTCCCGCCGCTGCTGGTCATGTGCCTGACGTGGGAGACGGCCCTGCTCGACCTGGGCGACGGCGCGTACGCCGAGGCACCGCCGGGCCTGCGCGTGCTGTTCCTGCTGGGCGCCCCGCTCTCCGTCACGGCGATCGCCCTCTACGAACTGCGCCGACTGTGCAGGCACTACGGCCTCACCATCCGGGCGGCCCTGGACCGGTGAACCGCGCCGGACCGGCACGGCACCGGTTCGCGCGACACCTGTTCCGTCTTCCTCCGTCAGGCGGCCAACGCGCCGCGCGGTGGCGCGATTCCACCCGTCCTCATCTGATCGCTGCTAACTTGTTGTTGCACACTCTTTGCAACAACTGATGTATTGCGACAGAGGCGTTCGCGGTGGCAGCCGCGGCGGCGTACGGAGGATCCATCCATGGCGGTCTACACGCTCCCCGAACTCCCCTATGACTACGCGGCGTTGGAGCCCGTGATCAGTCCGGAGATCATCGAGCTGCATCACGACAAGCACCACGCCGCGTACGTCAAGGGAGCCAACGACACCCTCGAACAGCTCGCCGAGGCCCGCGACAAGGAGAACTGGACCGCGATCAACGGCCTGGAGAAGAACCTCGCCTTCCACCTCTCGGGGCACATCCTGCACTCGATCTACTGGCACAACATGACCGGTGACGGCGGCGGCGAGCCGCTGGAGAAGGACGGGGTGGGCGAGCTGGCGGACGCCATCGCGGAGTCCTTCGGCTCCTTCGCCAGGTTCAAGGCGCAGATGACCAAGGCGGCGGCCACCACCCAGGGTTCGGGCTGGGGCGTGCTCGCCTACGAGCCCGTCAGCGGCCGGCTGATCGTCGAGCAGGTCTACGACCATCAGGGCAACGTCGGCCAGGGCTCGACCCCGATCCTGGTCTTCGACGCCTGGGAGCACGCCTTCTACCTCCAGTACCGGAACCAGAAGGTCGACTTCATCGAGGCCATGTGGCGCGTCGTCAACTGGCAGGACGTCGCCAGGCGCTACGCCGCCGCCAAGCAGAACCCCGGCCTCCTGCTCGCCCCCTGAGAGGGGCGGCCACCGCGTCCTGCTCGTGATCGTCTTCTCACCGTTCACCGGGCAGGCGGATGGAAAGGAGCGGTCCCCCGCGAGGACGTGACTCGCGGGGGACCGCTCGTGTGCGGCGGGGCGCGTACGGCCGGGGGCGTCAGGCGCGGGAGCGCCCCGGGCGGCACAGCAGTACGAAGCTCGCGCCCGCGACGAGCACGGACACCAGTTGCACCACCGCCATCGGCACCGCCGTGTCCTCGCCCGCGATGCCCACCAGCGGGGAGGCGACGGCGCCGACCAGGAACTGCGAGGTGCCCAGCAGCGCGGAGGCGGAGCCGGCAGCGTGCGGAGTGCGCATCAGGCCCTGGGAGTTGGAGTTGGGCAGCACCAGCGCCATGGCGGACATCAGCACGAACAGCCCGGCGGAGACGGGGGCGAGCCCGACCCTCCCGAAGACCCCGGCGGTCATCAGCAGCAGTGCGACGGCCGACAGCAGGATCAGGGCCAGACCGGCGCCGATGACCCGGTCCAGGGAGATCCGGCCCACCAGGAGCCTGCCGTTGAGCTGGCCGGTGGCCACCAGTCCGATGGAGTTGACCATGAACAGCAGGCTGAACGCCTGCGGCGAGGCGCCGTAGATCTCCTGGATGACGAACGGCGAGGCGGAGACGTACGAGAACAGCCCCGCGAAGCCGAAGCTGCCCACCAGCAGGTAGCCGGTGAAGACCCGGTCGGCGAAGAGACCGCGCATGGTGCGCAGGGCGTCGGGGATGCCGCCGCCGTGCCGCCGCTCCGGCGGCAGGGTCTCCGGCAGGCTGCGGGCCGTGACGAGGGTGATGACCAGGCCGAAGCCCGCCAGGACCAGGAAGACGCCGCGCCAGTCGGTGAACCGCAGCACCTGGCCGCCGACCACGGGCGCCAGGACCGGGGCGGCGCCGGAGATCAGCATCAGGGTGGAGAAGAAGCGGGCCATGGCGAGCCCGTCGAACAGGTCGCGGACGACCGCCCGGGAGATCACGATGGCCGCCGCCCCGGCCAGCCCCTGCACCAGCCGGAAGGCGGTGAGGGCGTGGACGCCGGGGGCGAGGGCGCAGGCGACGCTGGCCAGGACGTAGCCCGCCATGCCGATCAGCAGCGGGCGGCGGCGGCCGAACCGGTCGCTCATCGGGCCGACGACGATCTGGCCGGCGGCCAGGCCCAGCAGGCAGGCGGTGAGCGTGAGTTGCACCTGGGCGGCCGGGCTGCCGTAGGCGCCGCCGATGTCGGGCAGCGCCGGGAGGTACATGTCCATCGACAGCGCGGGGAGGGCGGTGAGGCTGCCGAGGATGAGGATGAGCAGCAGTCCGGCGCGGGTGCGGCCGGTGGGCCGCGGTGCCGCGCCGGGGTCGGCGGGACCGGGTCCGGACACGGGTGCGGATCCGGACCCGGGCGCGGTGGTCCGGGGTCTGCGGGGCGCCTCGTGGGACATGCCGGGTTCGGCGGCGGCCGGGGACGGGCCGGGATCGGACATGCGCCTCTCCTGGAGAGCTCGGCGGGAACCGTCCAATCATCCCAGGTTTTCCGTCCCCGGCCCATCGCGTTCCGGGGCGCGGACCGGGCGTCCGGGGCGCCCCGGGGGGCGCGTCCGTCAGGCGGGCCGCAGGCCCGGCTCCCCCACCGGGGAGACGAAGGACGCCGCGGTGGTGACCGGCGCGCCCGGGGTGGTGACCGCCGGGACCGTGCGGTAGTCCGCCCGCAGCTTCTCCCGGTCCAGGCCGAGCAGGACGTAGCCGCGCTGCCCGTTGTAGTACTTCAGGTGCGGGTTGGCGGTCATCAGCGTCTGCCAGTTGGCGGGCTTGGCGGCGCCGTCCCGGCCGCTGGAGACGGAGGTGGTGACGATCTCCACGCCGGCGGTGCGGGAGTCGGGGTCGTCGAAGTCGCGCTTGATGTCGAACCCGTAGTGGACGTGGACGTCGCCGGTGAGGACGACGAGGTTCTCCACGCCCGCCGACTCCGCGCCCGCCAGCACCCGTTCGCGGGCGGCGGGGTAGCCGTCCCAGGCGTCCATGGACAGCGGCCACGGACCGTCGACCCGGTTGCGGCGGCGGGAGAAGACGACCTGCTGCGGCACCACGTTCCACAGCGCCCGCGACTGCCGCCAGCCGTCGGTCAGCCAGCGCTCCTGGGCGGTGCCGAGCATGGTGCGCGCCGGGTCCTCGGACTCGGGCGTGGGCAGCTTCCAGCCGTCGCCGTCGGCCTGGTTGTCGCGGTACTGGCGGGTGTCCAGGACGTCGAACTGCGCCAGCCGGCCGTAGTGCAGCCGCCGGTAGAGCCGCAGGTCGGGGCCCTGGGGCCGCTGGGGGCGGCGCAGCGGCATGTTCTCGTAGTACGCGCGGTAGGCCGCGGCGCGGCGCAGCAGGAACTCCTCCGGCGGCACGCCGTTCTCGGGTATGCCGTTGGCGTAGTTGTTCTCCGTCTCGTGGTCGTCCCAGGTGACGATCCACGCGTGGGCGGCGTGGGCGGCGGCGAGGTCGGGGTCGGTCTTGTAGAGGGAGTACCGCAGCCGGTAGTCCTCCAGCGTCACCGTCTCCCGGTCGAACAGGGCGGGCAGCGCGCGGTCGGTGTAGTCGCGGTGGCCGCCGGCGGAGGTCACGGCGTACTCGTAGAGGTAGTCGCCGAGGTGGAAGACGGCGTCGAGGTCCTGCTCGCGGGCGAGGTGGCCGAGCGCCGTGTAGTAGCCGTCGTGGTACGCCTGGCAGGACAGCAGCCCGAAGCGCAGCGCGTCCGGCGTGGCGGTGGCCGCGGGGGCGGTGCGGGTGTGGCCGACCGGGCTGGTCCAGCGGCCGACGCGGAAGCGGTAGTGGTAGTCGCGGCCGGGGGTCAGCCCCCGGACGTCGACGTGCACGGCGTGGTGGAACTCGGGGTACGCGGTGGCCCGGCCGCGCGCCACCCGCCAGCGGAAGCGCGCGTCGTGGGCGATCTCCCACTCGACGGTGACGCGTGCGGCGGGCATCCCGCTGTCCGGCTCGTACGGCTCGGGCGCGAGGCGGGTCCACAGCACCACGGAGTCCGGGAGCGGGTCTCCGGAGGCGACGCCCAGGGTGAAGGGGTCCTTCGTGATCCGGTGGGGGTCGAGGGAGGGGGCGGCGTGTGCGGTGGACGGCAGGTTGGTGCCGAAGGCCAGTGCGGCGGCGGCCCCGGAGACGGTGAGGAACCGACGGCGGCTCAGGTGACGCGCGGCGGCTCTCAGTTCGGCGGTGGCGCTCGGTGAGTGCGTCATGCACGCGATTGCAGCGGCCCGGGGCGGCGCCACGGCGGCGGGGCGTTGGCGCGTACGCGACACTTCGGTGGCGGGCGGGTGACGCGGCTCCGCGCGGCGGGACGGCGGCGGCCGACCATCACGGGCGGGGGCCCGCGGACCGGAATACGCGGCGGACCGGACGGGTTGGCCGGGCATGACCACCCAGGACACTGCTGAGGACAGCACCGGGGACGACACCGGAACCGGGGTGCCCGCCGCCCCGGACGTACTGCGCTACACCGCCTTCTCCTCCGACCCCGCCGGGGGCAACCCGGCCGGGGTCGTGCTGGACGCGGGCGGCCTGGACGAGGCGCGGATGCTGGCGATCGCCGCCGAGGTCGGCTACTCCGAGACGGCCTTCCTCACTCCCCCGCCCCCGGACCTGGCGGACCGGGGCGCCGGGCCGGGGCGCGGCTTCGGCATCCGGTACTTCAGCCCGCTGGCCGAGGTCCCCTTCTGCGGGCACGCCACGGTGGCCGCCGCGGTCGCGCTCGCCGAGCGGATCGGGCCGGGCGACCTGGTGTTCGCCACGCCGGCCGGCACGGTCCCCGTCACGGTCACCGGGGACCTGCGCGCCACCTTGACCAGCGTCGAGCCGTACGTCGAGGACATCGGCGGGGCGGACCTGGCCGAGGCCCTGGCCGCGCTCGGTTGGGAGGCCGCCGAACTGGACCCGGCGCTGCCCGCCCGCATCGCCTTCGCCGGCGCCCGGCACCTGGTGGTCGCCGCCGCCACCCGCGCACGGCTGGCCGCGCTGGAGTACGACGTCGACCGGCTCAAGGCCCTGATGCTCCGGCTGGACCTCACCACCCTCCAACTGGTCTGGTGCGCGGAGGAGTCCGGCACGGTCTTCCACGTCCGCGACCCGTTCCCCGTCGGCGGGGTCGTGGAGGATCCGGCCACGGGGGCGGCCGCGGCGGCGCTCGGCGGGTATCTTCGCGCCCTGGGCCTGGTCACCCCGCCGGTGACCCTCACCCTCCACCAGGGGCACGACATGGGGCGCCCCGGACTGCTGGAGGTCGAGCTGCGCCCGGACGACCCGCGCGTACGCGTGTCGGGGACCGCGGCCCGCATCGGGTGAGCCGCGGGTACGAGCCGCAGGAGGGGCAGAGGACGGGCGGGGCGGACGGGACGGACCGGGACGCCGGGGCGCCGGCGGGCACGGACTTCGGCGCGTACCAGAGCGAGATCTACCTCAACGGCCTGGGCGGCCGGCTGCCCCCGTTCACCACCGACCTCACCGCCCTGGAGTCCTCGGCCCGCGAGCGGCTGGAGCCGGGCCCGTTCCGGTACGTGGCCGGAGCGGCCGGGTCCGGCGCGACGGACCGCGCCAACCGGGCGGCGTTCGACGCCTGGCGGCTCGTCCCGCGCATGCTGCGCGACGCGACGGTGCGCGACCTGCGCACCACCGTGCTGGGCACCCGGATGCCCGCCCCCGTCCTGCTCGCCCCGGTCGGGGTGCAGTCGATCGTCCACCCGGACGGCGAGTTGGCCACCGCGCGGGCTGCCGCCGCCCTGGGGGTGCCGATGGTGCTGTCCACCGCCTCCTCCCACACCGTCGAGGAGGTGGCGGAGGCGAGCGGCGACGGCCCGCGCTGGTTCCAGCTCTACTGGCCGAACGACGACGAGGTGTGCGCGAGCATCCTGGCGCGGGCGAGGGCCGCGGGCTTCACCACCCTCGTCGTCACGCTCGACACCTGGACGCTGGCCTGGCGCCCGCACGACCTGGACCTGTCCTACCTGCCGTTCATCCGCGGCATCGGCACGGCCGTCCCCTACTCCGACCCGGCCTTCCGCGCCGGACTGGCCAGGTCCCCGGAGAAGGACCCGACCTCCGCGGTGCTGCACTGGGTGCGGATGTTCACCGGAACCGACAAGTCCTGGGACCGGCTGCCGTTCCTGCGCCAGAGGTGGGACGGACCGATCGTCCTCAAGGGCATCCAGCACCCGGACGACGCCCGCCGGGCGGTGGCGGCGGGCATGGACGGCATCGTGGTCTCCAACCACGGCGGCCGCCAGGTGGACGGCGCCGTCGCCTCCCTGGACGTGCTGCCGGAGATCGCGGAGGCGGTGGGCGACGAGATCGAGGTGCTGTTCGACTCCGGCGTCCGCACGGGCGCGGACGTCCTCAAGGCGCTGGCGCTGGGCGCGAAGGCCGTGCTGGTCGGCCGCCCGTACGTCTACGGCCTGGCCCACGGCGGCGAGGACGGCGTACGGCACGTGCTGCGCAGCCTGCTCGCCGACCTCGACCTGACGCTGGCCCTGACGGGCCACCGCAGCCCGGCGGAGCTGTCGCCGCAGTCGCTGCGGCACGCGTGAGGCGTACGTCGCCGACCGCCTGCTCGCAACGCGCCTCCCGCCGCGCCCGCTCACCCGGCGAGCACGGCGGGGAGTTCGTCCAGGGAGCCGAGTACGGTGATCCCGGCGCCGTCCGCGGTGCCCGGGGCGGCGCCGGTCCGGTTCAGCCAGTACGCGCGCAGGCCCGCGTCGCGGGCCCCCACCGCGTCGATCGCGTGGTTGTCCCCGACGTAGGCCACCTCGTGCGGTTCCAGACCGAGGGCCGCGCAGCCGGCGAGGAAGATGCCCGGCGCGGGCTTCGCCGCGCCGTGCTCGTGCGCGCAGACGACGGCGTCGCCGAAGTACGCCAGGAGGCCGATGGAGCCGAGCTTGTCGCGCTGGTGACCGAGCGTGGAGTTGGAGACCACGCCGAGGCGGTAGCGGGGCGCGAGGGCCGCGAGCACGGGCGCGGCGTCGGCGAAGGCCGACCACGTGGCCTTCCGGTGGGCCTCGTACCTCGCGAACCACGCGGCGGCCTCCCGGTCGGGGAGCTCCGGTGCGGCGGCGTGCCCGAGGCGGGCGAGGAAGCGCCGGACCCGTGCGTGCCGGTGCTCGGCGAAGGTGACCTCGCCCGCCAGGAACCGGGCGTACTCGGCCTCCGTGACCTCCCGCCAGAGCCCGACCGCCGCGGAGGGCGCCGGGAAGCTGCCGAGCAGCCCTTCCGCCTCCAGGTGGGCGAGCAGGCCGGCCTCGTCCGAGGCCGAGTAGGCGAAGAGGGTGTCGTCCACGTCGAAGAGCACACCCCGTACCGGCATCGGACCGCCCCTTCCCCGATTCCCCGCCGACTCCCCGCTCCGGCGGGTGATTCTCCGCGTCCGCGAGCATCGCACGGCGGGCGGTCCCGGGGCACGGGCGCACGGGGGCGCGGCGGGCGCCCCGCCCCGCCTCGCTACGCGCCGGCCTCCTCGCCGGCCTCGGCGGCGTCGGCGTCGGCCTTCGTGGGGTGCACGGTGCCGTGCGGGTGCTCGGGCGGGGCGTAGAGCGAGTAGAGCTTCAGGGGTTCGTCGCCGGTGTTGGTCACGTTGTGCCAGGAGCCGGCCGGCACGAGGATCACCCAGTCCTCGCCGACCTCCCGGTCGAAGGTGAGCCGGTCCTCGGCGGGCCCCATCTGCACCCGCCCCCGGCCGGCCTCCACCCGCAGGAACTGGTCGCGGTCGGGGTGCCGCTCCAGACCGATCTCACCGCCCGGCTCGATGCTCATCACCGTCAACTGAAGGCTGGTCCCGGTCCACAGCGCGGTGCGGTAGGTGTCGTTGGCCAGGGTGGCCCGCTCGATGTCCAGCACGTGCGGCCGCGGCCCGTGGTCCCGGAACTCCTCGGCACTCATGGTGGTGCTCCTTCCGTCGCGTACCGGCATTATCGGCACCCGTCAACTCCCCGACGGGGAACGCCGCTCCGGCTCCCCTCCGCGTCCGCGGACGCCCAAGACGGCGCTCTCCGCCGCCGTCACCCCGGCCCCGGGACGGCCAGCCGGACCACGGCGTGCAGTCCCCGCCACGAGCCGGGGGAGGCGCCGGCGGGCAGCACATAGGCCCGCAGTCCCGCGCCGGCGGCCCCGCCGTCCTTGGCCGGATGGTCGCCGACCATCAGCGCCTCGGACGGACCGACCCCCAACTCCCGGCACGCGTGCCGGAACAGCAGCGGGTCCGGCTTCTCCGAGTGGTGCTCGTAGGGGTGCACCCACGAGGAGAAGAAGCGGTCCAGGCCGTGGTGGGCGAACGTGGCGCGCAGGCCCCAGCCCACGTCGCTCACCACGCCCAGCGCCAGACCGCCGTCGGCCAGGCGCGCCAGCGTGGCCCCGGTGTCCGCGTAGGGCACCCAGTGCTCGGGCGACCGCAACTGCTCGTAGAGCACCTCGGCGACCGCGGCCAGCTCCGGAACCGAGGCGTACCAGGTGGTGAAGGCGTGCCGGTGGGCCCTCGCGGACACGTCCCGCGCCCGCTGGGCCTCCACCACGGCCGGGTCGGACAGGCCCGCTTCGAGCCCGCCCAGCAACAGGTCCATCTCGGCCTCGTCCACCGGCCGTCCCAGCGCCGTCCGAATCCTGTCCGCGTACGTAGCGATCTGGAACAGCGTCCCCGAGAAGTCGAAGAGCACCGCGCGGACGGCGGGCGATGGCCCGGGCGGGGTGCTCACGGCGCGGATGGGCCCTTCCGGGCCGCAGACGGGGACGTGATCCATCCGGCCTTCCTAGCGCGCTCCCGGCGGAGCGGTCCAGCCCCGGGCCGCCTCGCACCCTCCCACCACGGCCGGCGCTCATGTCACCGTCCGGCGCGCGGTCCGTCGACTCGTTCTCGGGCGGACGCCCGCCGGTGGCCGTGCGCGGGTCGGGACCGTGCCCGGGTCCGGTCCGGGCACGCGTACGGGTCATCCCCGATGGCGGCGCCCGGCGGCACCGGCAGCCTGGGGGCATGACGCATCGGCGATGGTCCCGGCGTTCCCTGGTCGGCGGCGCACTGGGCGGCGCCCTGCTCGCCGCGGCGGGCGGACCGGGCGCCCGCGCGGCGGCGCGCACCGCAGGGCCCGCACCCCTCCCGCCCCTCGACACCTCCGCCCTCCGGGCCGCGGTCTTTGACCTCTCTCACCCCCCGGCCACCTCCGCGCAACTGCTCGTCGACCACCAGGGGGAGCGCTGGTACGGCACCGCGGGGGCGGCCGGCCTCCGCAGCGGGCGCGCCGTGCGCCCGGACGACCGGTTCCGCGCGGGCAGCGTCACCAAGACGTTCGTGGCGACCGTCGTCCTGCAGTTGTGGGCGGCGCGCCGCGTGGACCTCGACGCCCCGATCGGACGGTACCTGCCGGGCCTGCTCCCACCCGCCTCCGCCCGCATCACCGTGGCGCACCTGCTGAACCACACCAGCGGGCTGCCCGACCACCGGGGGCTGCCGGACCTGAGCACCCCGGAAGCCGTCCTGCGGCACCGGTTCGACCGGTGGACGCCGCGGGAGTGGGTCCGGACGGTGACGTACGACCCGCCCAAGTTCCGCCCGGGCACCGTGCAGGAGTACCGGGGCGTCAACTACGTCCTCCTGGCCCTGCTCGTGGAGGAGCTGACCGGACGGCGCTACGGCGAGGCGATCGCGTCCCGCGTCCTGCGCCCGCTCGGCCTGCGGCGGACCCTGCTCCCGGGCGGCGACCCGCGGCTGCACGGCCCGCACGTGCGCGGCTACCTGCGGATGACCGACGGATCGCTGCGGGACGTCACCGTCCACGACCAGTCCGGTGCCTGGGGCGAGGGCGAACTGGTCTCCACCGCCGAGGATCTGTTCCGCTTCCAACAGGCCTTGTTCTCCGGCGTGTTGCTGCCGCCGCACGCGATGGAGAAGCTCTTCACCACGCCGCCGGACGACGTCCGCATGCCGGACGGCGGCCCCGCCCGCTACAGCATGGGACTGCAGAAGGTCACGGTGAACGGCGTGACCTTCTGGGGGAAGACCGGCGAGACGTACGGCTACCGCACCCGCGTGTTCTCCACCCGCGACCGGCGGCTGCGCTTCGTGCTCTCCTACACCCCGACCCCGCTGGCCGCGGAGGAGCAGATGGCCGCCCGGATCGCCCCCCTGCTCGTCCCTCCCCCTCCCCGGCGGGACGGCTCCGGCCGGTGACGCCGCCGGCCGGAGCCGCCAGGATGGCGGGATGGACGACATCGCCATCCGTCCCGCCGGGCCCGGGGAACTCGACGCCGTCGCCCGGCTCCGGTGGCGGTGGGTGCTGGAGAACGGGGAGACGCCCGCCGTCGCGCACGAGGGGTTCGTGCGTCACTTCGCGGCGTGGGCGCGGGAGAACGCCTCCTCCCACCACTGCCTGGTCGCGGTCCGCGGGGGCACCGTCATCGGCATGGCGTGGCTGGCGGTCGTCCCGCGCGTGCCGGTCCCCCATGACCTCGACCGCAGGTCGGGCGACGTGCAGTGCGTGTACGTGGTGCCGGGGGAGCGGGACGCCGGCGTGGGCGGCCGGCTCATCGACGCGGTCCTGGACCTCGCGCGCGGCCTCGGGCTCGAACGCGTCACCGTCCACTCCAGCGAGCGGGCGACTCCGGCGTACCGCCGCCACGGATTCGCGCCGTCCCCGAAGCTGCTCCACACCCACCTCGCGGACCGGGAACGCTGAGGGGAGCGGGACGGGCGGGGAGAGGGCGGCGCCCTTCGCCCCGTGCGCCCGGTAACGGCGCGTGCGTGGGGGAACGGCGTGGAGGGCGTCGGGCCGCCCGGAGGGCGGGTGGCAGACGAGCCGCGCTGTACGCCGGGTTCTGTCTCCGGCGGGCCTCGCGGCCCGCCGGGAGGCGGCCATCCATCTGGGACCGGTGTTGCCACCGGCCTCGTGCGGTCTACCCGCGGACTCGGGCGGGCCGCCCTCGGACATCCGCGCAGAGCCGTCGCCCCTGGCGGGACGGCGGCCCCTCTTGACCTTGCTCCGGGTGGGGTTTACCGAGCCGCCCAGGTCACCCTGGGCGCTGGTGGTCTCTTACACCACCGTTTCACCCTTACCGGGGGCGGTGGGCCCCCGGCGGTCTGTTTTCTGTGGCACTTTCCCGCGGGTCACCCCGGGTGGGCGTTACCCACCACCCTGCCCTGTGGAGCCCGGACGTTCCTCGGCGGGTTCCCTTCCGGGGTCCCGCCGCGACCGCCCGCACGACTCGTCTGCCGTGCCGCCCATGCTACCCGCCGGGACGGGGGCGTCCGGACCGGCGGGGACGTCCGGGCCGCCGCGGGCGGTGGCCAGGACCGAGCCGAGGAGGATCAGGGCGAAGGCGGCCAGGACGGTGGCGGTGAGCGGTTCGTCCAGCACGAGCGCCCCGGCCGCGACGGCCACGGCGGGGTTGACGTAGGTGAAGACCATCGCCCGGGAGGGGCCCGCCTCCCTGATCAGCGCGAAGAACACCACGAAGCCCGCGGCCGTGCAGACCGCCCCCAGCCCGGCCAGCGCGGCGAGCACCTGGGCGGACGGCAGGGCGGCGGGCCGGGTGGCCACCGCGAGCGGGGCGTAGGCGAGCGCGGCGAGGGCCAGGCAGGCGCAGGTCATCGGCAGGACCGGTACGTCGTGCAGGCGGCGGGCGGCGATCAGCGGGGCGACGGCGTAGCCGAGGGCGGTGAGCAGCACCTCGGTGACCGACCAGGCGTCCCCGCCGCCCAGTTCCGGACCGGCCAGGACGGCGACCCCGGCCAGGCCCAGGACGAGACCGGTCCAGCGCCCCGCGCCCAGCCGCTCCCGGTCGCCGGCCAGCCGGGCGATCAGCACGCCCAGGACGGGGACGGCGGCGACGAGCAAGCCCGTCGTCGAGCTGGGCAGGCGGCGCTCGGCGTCCGACAGCAGCCACCACGGGCCCATGATCTCCAGCACCGCGAAGGCCAGCAGCGGACGCCGGTGGCGCCACAGCACGGCCGCCCCGCCGCCGCGGGCCGCCCGCAGGGCGAGCGGCAGGAGCAGGGCGGCGCCGACCGCGGTGCGGGCGAAGACGACCACCGGGGCGGAGACGTCCTCCACCGCGACCTTGATCAGCAGGTAGGGGATGCCCCAGATCACGCTCATCAGCGCGAAGAGGACCCAGCCGCGTGCCGACACCGCGTTCCTCCCGTTCTCCGTCGCGCACGGGGTGCGCGAGCCGGATGCCACCGGACGCCAGGGTCACCGGCGCGCGCGGGCGGCGTCTTGAACGCTGTTGCGGTACGCGCCCGGGGTGACGCCCAGGACGCGGCGGAACCAGCGGGTCAGGTGCGCCTGGTCCGCGAAACCGACCAGGCCCGCGACCTCCGCGGGCCGGTGCCCGGTCTCCAGCAGGGCGCGGGCCCGGGTGACGCGGTGCTGGGCGAGCCAGGCGTACGGCGGCATGCCGGCCGCCTCCCGGAAGGCGCGCAGCACCTGGTAGCGGGACAGGCCCAGGTCGGCGGCGATCTCGGCGAGCGCGGGCGGGCGGGGCATCTCGTCGGCCAGGCGCGCCCTGACCAGGCGCGCGACCCGGGCGGCGGCGGGCGCGGGGGACCTGCGGGCGGGGGCGGGCGCGGCGTGGCGGGCGGTGAGGGCGCCGAGGAGGGTCAGCAGCCGGGTCTCGGCCTCCAGGGGATCGTGCCCCCGGCTCAGCAGCAGGTGCACCGAGCGCAGGGCGGCGGCCAGGGGCGCGTCGTGGAGGACGGGGCCGCGGAAGTGGGGCGGCCGTCCGGCGTCCCCGGCGCTCTCGGTGAGCAGGGCCGCCGTCGGGTAGAGGACCCGGTAGGCGAAGCCGTCCGGGACCGCGGGCCCGCCGGTGTGGGCCTCGCCGGGCTCGACGACGACGAGGGAGTCGGGGCCCGAGCGGTGGAGCCCGCCCCGGTAGCGGATCACCTCCAGGCCGTCGGTGCAGACGCCGACGGCGTACTCCTCGTGGGTGTGCGGCGCGTAGTGGCGGCGTCCGAAACGGGCGGCCAGCAGGTCGAGCGGGGCGCCGCCGACCGAGTCGACGCGGGTCCACACCGCCTCGTCGGGCCGCCGGCCAGGTGGCGCGGTCACGGCTGCTCCCCCTCCCCGTGCGCGGGCCGTCGCCGCGATCGTACGGCGCGGGCCCCGTGCTCGGCCCCGTGCTTGACCTTGTCGTCGCGTCAACGTGTTCACTCGACGCATGAGGATCGGCGAGCTGGCCGCCCTGGCGGGTGTCACCACCCGCACCGTGCGGCACTACCACCACCTGGGGCTGCTGCCCGAGCCCGCGCGGCGGGCGAACGGCTACCGGGAGTACGGGCTGCGCGACGCGGTCGCGCTGGCGCGCGTGCGGCGGCTGACCGAACTGGGGCTGTCCCTGGACGAGGTGCGCGACGTGCTGGCCGACGACGCGGGACGCGAGCTGCACGAGGTGCTCACCGAGCTGGACGCCGACCTGGCCCGCCAGGAGGAGGCGCTGCGCGAACGGCGGGCCCGCGTCCGCGAGTTGCTGGAACTCGCCGAACGCGGCGAGCTGCCCGCCGAGGGACCGGTCTCGCCCGAACTGGCCGCGCTCTTCGGCGAGATGGCCCGCGCCGCGGCGGGCCTGCCCGGCCCCGAGCCGGCGATGGCGGCCCGGGAGCGGGAACTGCTGGCCTTGCTGGAGACGACCGCGCCCCCCGAGGCCCGCCGGGAGATGTTCGCCGCGCTCGGGTCCCTGGGCGGCGACCCGGCGGCGATGGCCCGGGCGTACGAGGCGTACGCCCGTCTCGACGCGCTGGCGGAGGCCGAGGTGGACGACCCGCGCGTGGCGGAGGCGGCCCGGGCGGTGGCGGACAGCGTGCCGGAGGCGGTGCTGGAGACGATCGGGGACGTCCCGCCCGGCGAGGACGCCTCCGGCGGTTTCACCGACGTGCTGTTCGCCGACCTGTCCCCCGCCCAGGCGGAGGCCGTGCGGCAGGCGATGCGGCTGCTGGCGGAGCGTGCCCGGTGAGGCGGGCGCGGTGGGCCGTGGCGGCGGTGCTGCCGCTCGAACTGGCGCTGGTGCTCTGCCTGGTGGCCGGGGTGCGGGTGCCGCTGCCGGTGGTGGTGGCCGCGGAGGCGGCGGTGGGGTGCGTGCTCGCCGTGGAGGCGGTGGCGCTGGGGCGCGCGTGGCGGCGGGCGCGCCGCCGGGGGCTGGGCGGCCGGGACGCGGCGCGCGCCGCCGTACGGGAGGCCGTGCCCGCTCCGGTGCGGCGGCTGGCGGCGCACGAGCTGCGGGTGCTGGCGAGCCTGGCCCGCTGGGCGGCCCGGCGTCCGCCGCACGGGGTGGGCGCGGGGGACGCCGCCGTGCCGTACGCGGGCGGGCAGGCGCCGATGATGTACGGGCTGCTGTTCGTGGCCGTGGTGGAGACGGTGGGCATGGCGGTGCTGCTGGCCCCCTTGCCCGTGGTGCACCTGGTCGTGCTGGTGCTGGACGTGTGGGGCGTGCTGCTGGTGCTGGGCCTGCACGCCGCCTGCGTGGCGCGCCCGCACGTGGTGGGCGCGGACGGTTCGCTGCGGGTGCGGTACGGCGCGCTGGTGGACGTGCGGGTGCCGCCGGGGCGGGTGGTCTCGGCGCGGGTCGAGCACCGCTTCCCCGAAGGACGGCTGCTTCGGGTCGCGGACGAGGTGATGGATCTGGTGGTCGGTGGGCGGACCACGGTGACGGTGGAGCTGGACGCGCCCGTGGAGGTGGTCCGTCCGCTGGGCGGGCGGGAGCGGGCGCGGGTGCTGCGCTTCTGCGCCGACGACCCGCGGGCCGCGGTCGCCGCGCTGCGGGAGCGGAGCCGGACGGACGACGGGGCCGGTGACGGGGCGGGTGGCGGGACGGGTCCGGGGGCGGACGTACGCTGCTGACCGCGCCGGTCCGCGGCGCGGCCGGCCGTCAGGCCCCGTCACGTCCCATCCCGAGGAGGACCCCCGTGCTCGTACTGCTGCCACCGTCCGAGGGCAAGGCCGCCGGCGCCTCCGGTCCCCCGCTCGACCTGGGCGCGCTGTCGCTGCCGGGCCTGACGGCCGCGCGGGAGGCGGTGCTGGAGGAGGTGGTGGCGCTCTGCTCGGCCGATGAGGACAAGGCGCGGGAGGTGCTCGGGCTGAGCGAGGGGCTGCGCGGCGAGGTGGCGCGGAACGCCGCGCTGCGGACGGCCCCGACGCTCCCGGCGGGCGAGGTCTACACCGGGGTGCTCTACGACGCGCTGGACCTGGCCTCCCTGGACGCGGCGGCCCGGGAGCGGGCCGAGCGGTGGCTGCTGGTGTTCTCGGGGCTGTGGGGCGCGGTGCGGATCACCGACCCGATTCCCTCCTACCGCTGCTCGGGCGGGGTGAAGCTGCCGGGCCTGGGCCCCCTGGGCCGGTTCTGGCGGGAGCCGCTGGCGGCGGTGCTGCCGGAGGCGGCGGGCGACGGCCCGGTGCTGGACCTGCGGTCGGCGGCGTACGGCGCGATGTGGAAGCCGGTGGGCGACCTGGCCGGGCGGACCGCGACCGTGCGGGTGCTCCAGTCGAGGATCGTGGGGGGCGTGGAGAAGCGGTCGGTGGTCAGCCACTTCAACAAGGCCACCAAGGGGCGGATCGTCCGCGCGCTGCTCCGGGCGGGCGCCGAGCCGGAGGGTCCGGCGGAACTGGCGGAGGCGCTGCGTGGACTGGGGTACGCGGTCGAGTGCGAGCCCCCGGCGAAGCGCGGCACCCCCTGGCGGCTGGACGTGGTGGTCACCGACCTGTGAGCCGCCCCGGGCCGATCCGGCCGGCCCCAACGGCGTTGCGGAACGTGCAACGTCCGTTGCGGCATGTGGAGGGCGGCGGCAGGATGACGCCATGACCGCCGCGCCTCCCCAGCCGTCGTCCCCGCCGCCTCCCCCGTCGCCGTCGTTGTTCGCGCTCGCGCAGGCGTCCGTCCTGCCGGTCGTCGTCCTGGACGGCCTCGCGCCCGCCGATGCCGTCCCGCTGGCGCGGGCGCTGGTGGCGGGCGGCCTGCCCGCCGTGGAGATCACGCTGCGGACGGAGGGCGCCGAGGAGGCGGTCCGCCGGGTGGCGGCGGAGGTCCCCGGGGCCCTGGTCGGGGCGGGCACGGTGCTCGACGCCGGGCAGGTGGCCCGGGCCGTGGACGCGGGCGCCCGCTTCCTGGTGAGCCCGGGGTGGACGGACCGGCTGCTGACGGCGGCGCGGGCGGTGGACGTGCCGTTCCTGCCGGGCGTCTCGACGGCCTCGGAGGTCATGGCGCTGCTGGAGCGCGGCGTGACGGAGATGAAGTTCTTCCCGGCCCGCGCGGCGGGCGGGCCGGCGTACCTGGCGGCGCTGGCCTCACCGCTGCCCCGGGCCCGCTTCTGCCCGACGGGCGGCATCGGCCCCGACTCGGCCCCGGACTACCTGGCCCTGCCCAACGTCGCCTGCGTGGGCGGCAGTTGGATGCTGCCGCCGGACGCGCTGCGCGCGCGGGACTGGGCCCGGGTCGAACGCCTGGCCCGCGAGGCCGCCCGGCTGGGCGCGGCGGCCCGCCCGGACGCCCGGGCGGCCGGCGGTACGGGCTCCGGCGGTACGGGCGTCAGCGCAGGTGGCCCGTGTCGTTGAGCAGCCGCAGCGAGGCGTTGCCGTCCGCGTAGTACGCCACCGCCGACAGGGACGCGGCCGACAGCTCCATCCGGAACAGCGACTCGGGCGGGGCGCCCAGGGCCAGCCGCACCAGGACCTTGACCGGCGTGACGTGGGTGACCACCAGCACCGTCCGACCCCGGTACCGCTCCAGGAGGCGGTCGCGGGCGCGCTCGACGCGGCGGGTGACGGAGGCGAAGGACTCGCCGCCGGTGGGGGCCGCGTCGGGGTCGGCGAGCCAGGCGTCCAGGTCGTCCGGGTAGCGCTCCCGCACCTCCGCGAAGGTCAGCCCCTCCCAGGCGCCGAAGTCGGCCTCGCGCAGGTCCTCGTCGATCTCCACCTTCAGACCGAGCCGGCCCGCGACCGCCTGGGCGGTCTGCCGGCAGCGCGTGAGGGGCGAGCTGACCACGTCCTGGACGGTCCCGCGCGCCGCGAGCGCGGCGGCGGCGGCCTCGGCCTGGCGCCGCCCCGCCTCCGACAGATCGGGATCGGTGCCGCCGCTGCCGGAGAAGCGCTTGAACGGGGTGAGGGCGGTCTCGCCGTGCCGCAGCAGCACCAGGGTGGTGGGCGGGCCCAGGTCGGGGCCCCAGCCCTGGGACGGCGCCGCCGCCCGCGCGCCCGCGGTCCCGGCGGGGGCCGGGGCGGTGGGGTCCGATTCCGGCCCCCGGGACGGGGCGGGTGCCTCCTCGCGCGCGCCCCGCGTGCCGTTGCGCGCGGCCTGCCGCACGGCGGCCCGCGCCGCCGCCCGCGCCTCGGCGGAGCCCTCGGCGGAGGCCGGGGCGGCCTCCCGGCCGGCGCCCGCGTTCAGGCCGGCGTCCCCGTCGGCGGGTTCCGCCGCGGAGGCGGACGGCCGCCACGCCTCGCCCCGGCGGCCGGCGTCCATCGCCTCGTTGGCCAGCCGGTCGGCGTGCTTGTTCCGCTCCCGGGGGATCCACTCGTAGGAGACCGCCTCCGGCGGGAGGACCGACCTGGCCTCCATGGCCAGCGGCCGCATGTCCGGGTGCTTGATCTTCCAGCGGCCCGTCATCTGCTCGACGACCAGCTTGGAGTCCATCCGGACCCGCACCGTCGTCTCCGGGTCGAGCGCGCGGGCCGCGCGCAGCCCCGCGATCAGGCCGCGGTACTCGGCGACGTTGTTGGTCGCGGTGCCGATGTACTCCGCCGTCTCCGACAGCACCCGCCCCGTCTCCGCGTCGCGGACCACCGCTCCGTACCCGGCCGGGCCCGGGTTGCCCCGGGACCCGCCGTCCGCCTCGACGATGAGGGACCGCGGCATCACAGACCGGACTCGGGGGTGCGGACCAGGATGCGGCGGCAGTTCTCGCAGCGCACCACCGCGTCCGCCGGGGCCCGCCGGATCTCGTTCAGTTCGGTGATGTTCAGCTCCAGGCGGCAGCCCTCGCAGCGCCGCTGGTAGAGGCGGGCCGCGCCGACCCCGCCGTGCTGCTCGCGCAGCTTGTCGTAGAGCTTGATCAGCTCGGCCGGGACCGCACCGGCCACGACCTCGCGCTCCTTGGTCACCGTGGCGGTCTCGGCGTCGATCTCCTCCAGCGCCGCGTCGCGCCGCGCCACCGCGTCGTCGATCCTGGCCTGGACGGACTCGACCCGCTGGGTCAGCTCCGCCACCCGCTCCTGCGCGGACTCGCGGCGCTCCATGATCTCCAGGACGATGTCCTCCAGGTCGCCCTGGCGCCTGGCCAGGGAGGCGATCTCCCGCTGGAGGTTCTCCAGGTCCTTGGGCGAGGTGACCGCGCCGGAGTCGAGCCGCTCCTGGTCGCGGGCGGCGCGCTTGCGCACCTGGTCCACGTCCTGCTCCGCCTTGGTCTGCTCGCGGGCGGTGTCGCTCTCCTCCGTCTGCGCGGCGACCAGCAGGTCGCGCACCTGGGCGAGGTCGGCGTTCAGGCTCTCGATCTCGGCGTGCTCGGGCAGGTTCCGGCGCCGGTGCGCGAGCTGGGTGAGCCGGACGTCGAGGGCCTGGACGTCGAGGAGGCGGATCTGGTCGGCGGACTCGGCGTTCAGTTGGGGGCTCCTGTGGTGGTGGGGGCGGCGTCCTCGGCGGGGGCGGACGCCGCGTGGGTGGTCCAGGGGTCGGTGACCGTGCGGGAGACGTGGACGCGCAGTCCCCAGCCGTGCCGCTCGGACACCGCGTCGAGCTGGGCGGCGGCCTGCTCGCACCAGGGCCACTCGGTGGCCCAGTGCGCGGCGTCCACCAGCGCCGGCCCTCCGCCGAGGGCACTGTGCTCGATGGCCTCGGAGGCCGGGTGGTGCCGCAGGTCGGCGGTGACGTACGCGTCGACTCCGGCCGCCCGCACGTCGTCGAAGAGGCTGTCGCCCGAGCCGCCGCAGACCGCGACCGTGCGGACGGTGCGCTCGGGGTCGCCCGCGGCCCGTACGCCCTGCGCGGTGGCGGGCAGCCGTGCGGCCACCCGCTCGGCGAACCGGCCCAGCGGCTCGGGAACGTCCAGCTCGCAGATCCGGCCGAGGCCGCGGCGGCCGGCGGGATCGGTGGGGTCGGGCACCAGGGGCGCCACGACGCGCAGGCCGAGGGCCTCGGCGAGGGCGTCGGAGACGCCGGGGTCGGCGCGGTCGGCGTTGGTGTGCGCGACGTGCAGGGCGATGTCGTGCTTGATGAGGGTGTGGACGACGCGGCCCTTGAAGGTGCCGGCCGAGACCGTGGTGGTGCCGCGCAGGTAGAGGGGGTGGTGGGTCAGCAGCAGGTCCGCGCCGAGCGCCACCGCCTCCTCGGCGACCTCCCGCACCGGGTCGACGGCGATCAGCACCCGGCTCACCTCCGCGCCGGGATCTCCGCAGACCGTTCCGACGGCGTCCCACTGCTCGGCCCGCTCGGGGGGCCACAGTTCGTCGAGGGCGGCGATGACATCGGAGAGTGCAGGCACGGGTGAGAGGTTACCTCCCGTCCGCCCCGGCATGCCGGGGCGGACGGGACCGGGCCGCGCGGCGCCCGGCGGGTGCCCGGCCGCCCCGCCGGACTCCCCGCCGCACACAGCACGCCGCACGCCGCCTCGTGCGGCGAATCCGCCCGGCGTCCCCCATCCGTGTGAAGGCGCCCACCTGTCGCTGTCCGGCCGGGAGTGCGAAAACTAGCGTCACTACCGGAGGTGATTGGTCGATGACTGTCTGTGCTGTCGACACCGTCCCGGGTGACGGCGGAAGGGCGGCGTGCACCGGCTTCACGATCGCCGCGGACGGCTCCTACGCGGCCCGGCTCGCGGCGGCCGGGGACGGCGGGGGGTGGATCCCCGAGCGCTGGACGCTGGACGGCCCCGAGCCGTACGCGGTGCCGCTGCCGGGGCTGCGGCCGGAGGGGCCGGGCACCCAGGTGCTGCCGCTGCCCGACGGGAGGGTGCTGATCTGCCGCGGGACGGCCGACCGGTACCACCTCGCGCTGCTCTACCCCACCGGTCCGTGCACCGGCGAGCTGCCCCTCGGCAGCGTCGAGTGCGAGCGGCTGACGCTGCTGCCGTCCGCCCCGGGCGGCCTGTCGGCCTACGCGCTCTCCCCCGGTCGCCCCGGCACGGACACCACGGCGGTGTGGCTGGTGCACGGCGGCTCCTACGGCCCGGAGCTGGTCGCGGAGGTGCCCGGCCGCTGCTCGGGCGGCACCTGGCTGGACCGGCAGGGGCGGCTGCTGGCGCTGGACCGCACCGACGCCGCCGGCCGCACCAAGGCCGTCGCCGTGGACCTGGAGCGGGGCGAGGTGTCCCCGCTGCTGCAGATCACCGACGACAGCGACGACCGGCTGCTGCTCGCCGACCCCGACAGCGGGCTGCTGCTGGTGCGGTCCGACGCCCCGGGCGAGCCGCGGCTCGGCTGGGGGGTGCTCGGCAGCCACCGGCCCGTGCGCTTCCCCGACGCGCTGCGCCCGCAGGGGGTCGCGCTGACCCCCTTCGCCATCCAGCCCGGCCAGGCCCTGGTGCCGGAGGGCTGCGCGGTGGCGCTGCGCGTGGACGGGCCGAACGGGACGTGGGTGGCCGTGTGGCGGCCCGTCCAGCGGCGGCTGCAGCACCTGGCGGCCCCGCAGGGGTGGCTGCGGGGCGCGGGCCTGTGGACGGCGGAGGGCGAGCTGCGGCTGCCGTACGCCACCGGCCACGCCCCGTGCGGACTGGCCCGGATCACGGTGCCCTGCCCGGAGCCCGAGCCGCTGCCGCGTCCGCGCCGGGAACCGGCCGCGGAGACGGTTCCGGGGACGGCGGCGGGAGGCGTGGCGGGCGCCGGGCCGGCGCCGGCGGGACCCGCACCGGCGGAACCGTTTACTCCGTTCACCGCCCGGTCGGCCGCCCGCACTCCGGTGCCGCTCCAGCAGGCGCCGCTGGGCCGGGCCGCCGCGGAACGAAGATCGTAGAACCACTACGATCCGGTCGGGTACGGAGGAAACGAACCATCCACGTCCACGGAGTAGTTGGCGATGCCCCAGACCGAGTCCGCCGCGAGCGGGGAGACGAGCACGAGCGCACAGACGGCCACCGGAGGCACCGAGCACCGGGGCAGGCACCGCGGCCAGGCGGCCGTGGGCGAGGAGGCGAGGGTGCCCGCGCTGGGCCGCCACCGCCGCCCCGCGCTGGAGGAGCAGGACGGCCTGAACGGTTAGTGCCGCGTCAGCCAGGGTCTGCCCGGTGGCGAGGCGTCCTGGTGCGTGCGATCGCAAGGCGGCCGGAAGCCGCATGTAGTTGGTCCTACCTGGGCTTTCGGCCAACGCAGCGAGCGTGCGTGCCAGGGCGGCGAGCGGGGTGAACCCTGGCTGACGCGGTGCTACGTCCGTCCACCGGGCTTCCGGCCCCGGGCGCCGTGCCCTCCCACGGTGCCCGGGGCCGCTTCCGTACGGCGGCCCCGGCGCGGCACGGGCGGCGCGGCCTCCGTGCGGCGGCGCGGCCCGGGGGCGGCCCCCGGCCGCCGGCCCGGCGGCGCGTACGGCAGCATGGGACGCGGCACCACAGGTCAGGCCACAGGTCAGAAAGGTCATCGATGCAGTCCCAGCCGGACACCGCGGCCGAGCCCGCGCCCGAGGTCCTCGCCGCGTTCTCGGCGGCGAAGGGCTTCATGCCCGCCGACGAGGGGCTGGCGCTGTACGCCGCCGCGACCGACGCGGCGCGGCTGGGACTGCCGCTGCTGGAGATCGGCACGTACTGCGGGCGCTCCACCCTCCTGCTGGCCGACGCCGCCCGCCGGGCGGCGGGGGACGTGACCGTCCTGACCGTCGATCACCACCGGGGCAGCGAGGAGCAGCAGCCGGGCTGGGAGTACCACGACCCGGAACTGGTCGATCCGCACGTGGGTCTGATGGACACCCTGCCCACCTTCCGCCGCACCCTGCACGCCGCCGGGCTGGAGGAGCACGTCGTGGCGCTCGTCGGCCGGTCGCCGCGGATCGCGTCCGTGTGGAGCGGCCCGCTGGGGCTGGTCTTCGTCGACGGCGGCCACACCGACGAGCACGCGACGGCCGACTACGAGGGCTGGGCGCCGCACCTGGCCGACGGCGGGCTGCTCGTCGTCCACGACGTGTTCCCCGACCCGGCCGACGGCGGCCAGGCGCCGTACCGGATCTACCGCCGCGCCCTGGAGTCCGGGGCCTTCGCCGAGGTCTCCGCGGTCCGCTCGCTCCGCGTCCTGCGCCGTACGGGCCCGGGGATCTGACCGCACCGCTACGATCCGATCATGTCCCTCGGCAGACGGCTGTTCGTCATCCTCGCGATCGCGCTGCCCGTCTGCCTGGCGGGATGGCTGACCTGGCACGCGGGGCGGCGGACGGACCAGGGACCGGCGTCCGGGCGGCCGTCCTCCCCGGCGTCCCCGGCCCCCTCCGCGGCCGAGGAGGGCGCTGAGCCGGACGGGAGCGCCCGGCCGCTGCGGGGCACGGTGGTGGTGATCGATCCCGGACACCATCCGGACAACCACGAGCACACCCGCGAGATCGCGCGCCAGGTGGACATCGGCACGGGCCGCAAGGAGTGCGACACCACCGGCACGGCCACCGACTCCGGCTACGCGGAGGCGGCCTTCACCCTCGACGTCGCGCGCCGCGCCCGCGCCATCCTCCAACGGCGGGGCGCCACGGTGGAGTTCACCCACGACGGCGACCGCCCGTACGGGCCGTGCATCGACGAGCGGGCCCGGGCCGGCAACGAGGCGGGGGCCGACGCCGCGGTCTCCGTCCACGCCGACGGATCGGCGGACGGCAACCGGGGCTTCCACGTGATCGTCCCGGCACGGGTGGCCCGGGGGGACGCCGACACCAGGCGGATCACCGGCCCGTCGCGCCGGCTGGGCGAGCACCTGGTGGACGCCTTCGCCGAGGCCACCGGCTCGAAGCCGGCGGGCTACCTGGGCACCGACGTGGCCGACACCGGCCTGGTCACCCGCGGCGACCTGGGCGGGCTCAACCTCTCCCGGGTGCCCAAGGTCTTCCTGGAGTGCGGCAACATGCGCGATCCCCGCGACGCCCGGCTGCTCACCGACCCCAGGTGGCGGGAGCGCGCGGCCCGGGGCATCGCCGACGGTGTCACCGCCTACCTGCGGGAGGCGGACGGCCCTTCGCGCGTCCGCCCGCACGGCGGGACGGGCCCGGCGGACCCGGCGGACCGCGCGGGGCGCCCTTCCGTACGATAGGGCCCGCCCCCGTCTGACCAGACCATGACGAGACCGACTAAGGACCTCACGTGAACATCCGCTCGCTCACCCGAAGCGATGGCGCGGTAATCGGAGCAGCGGTGCTGCTGTTCATCGCCTCGTTCCTCGCCTTCTTCCAGGTGGAGGACGAAAACTGCACCAGGACCTGCTCGTTCAACACCTGGGATCCCGCGCTCTTCCCGCTGCTGCCGACCGTGACGATCGCCGGTCTGGCCGCCGCGGCCCTGCTCGCCGTCGGGCACGTGCTCCCCGGAGAACGGAAGGTCCTCGGGCTCGGCCTCGACCAGTGGGGCACCGCGCTGTCGGTCTTCGTCGGCTGGTCGGCCCTGTGGTCGTCGTTCTCCAACCTCGTGCCGCAGGTGGACACCGGGTACGGAAGCGCCAATGACGGGCTGGAGCTGGGCATCGGTGCCTGGCTGACCCTCATCGGCGGTCTGGTCATGGCGGCCTTCGCCGTCCTGGGCAGGACCGTGCCCGTGTTCAAGGCCCCGCTGCTCCCGGCCCCCTCCCCGCAGCAGGCGGTCCCGAACCCCTACGGCCCGGGCCCGCAGCCGGCCGGCTACGGCTACCCGGGCGGTCCGCAGCCCGGTCAGCCGCAGGGCGGTTACGGCTACCCGGGCGGTCCGCAGCCGGGCCAGCCGCAGCAGCCGTCGTACGGCGGCCAGCCCGCTCCCCAGCCGCAGCACCAGCAGCACCAGCAGCAGCCCGGCCCGGTGGGCGCCCCCGACCCGAACTTCCAGCCGTTCTGGTTCGCGGTGCCGGTGGCGCGGCCGCTGTTCGGTGAGGACGGCTCGCCCAGCCCGATCGCCGAACTGGCGCCGGGCACCTGGTACCTGGCGGTGGAGCAGCGTGGTCAGGCGCTGGTGGCGCAGACGCAGGACGGCCGCCGCGGCATCCTGCAGGACACCTCGGGCATCCAGCGCGGCTGACGCGCGGTCCCGCACGACGATCCCACGGCCCCCCGCCCGGCACCGGGCGGGGGGCCTCGTCGTTCCGGCCCGTCCCAGGGCGCGCGCCGCGACGCACACCACCGCGCGCGCCACGACGCATCTCACGGCACATCAGGCGGCAGACGCCCCAAAAGCCCTTCATGGCGGGCGAGTTGGGTTTGTGCGCCGGGAGAGCGGCAACCCGGGGCATATGGTCACCACTACCACCAGAAGACGCTACGGCGGCAGCCACGCCGCCATGACGATCCGCGTCGTCGCGGACGTCATCGCAGCCGTCATCGGCCTCTGGATCCTGCTGTACGTGCTGGACGCCAACCGGGGCAACGACCTGGTCGTCTTCGTACAGGACGCCGCCCGCTGGCTGGCGGGCTGGTCGTACGACCTGTTCGACCTGGAGCCCGGCTGGTTCCAGGTGCTGGTCAACTACGGGATCGCGGCCGTGGTCTACCTGTTCGTCGGCCATCTGCTCGCCGCCCGGGTCAGCCGCCACTGACGCCCGGGCCGGCTGTGGGGAAGGGACGGGCCGGAGCCGGGCTGCCGCCCGGCCCCACCGGTCGTCAGCAGCAGTCCGGCTCCAGGCCCACCGGTAGCTCCTGGCCGCCGAAGACCGCCACCGTGGCCTCGTCACCGCCCAGGGCGGCCACGGCCAGCAGCAGCGAACCGGCGGTCCAGGACGTCAGCTCCTCCGGCCAGATGGCGTCGTCCTCGAAGACGTAGCCGGTCCAGTACATGCCGTTCCCGGCCCGCAGGTGCTGCATCCAGCGCAGGATCTCCAGCGCCCGGTCGGACTCCCCCATCACCCACAGCGCGAGGGCGAGTTCGGCGCTCTCACCGCCGGTCACCCACGGGTTGGGCAGGACGCAGCGCACCCCCAGGCCGGGCACGACGAAGCGGTCCCAGCCCTCCTCGATCCGCTCCTTGGCCTCGGGCCCGGTCACCGCGCCGCCGAGGACGGGGTAGTACCAGTCCATCGAGTAGCGGCTCTTGTCCAGGAAGCGCTCGGGATGGCGGCGCACCGCGTGGCCGAGCAGGCCGAGCGCCAGTTCCCAGTCCGGCTGCGGCTCCTCGCGGTGCTCGGCCAGGGCGAGCGCGCAGCGCAGCGCCTGGTGGATGGAGGAGCAGCCGGTCAGCAGGGCGTCGGTGACGGGGGTGCCGTCGGCCTCCCGCTTCCAGCCGATCTGGCCGCCGGGCTGCTGGAGGCCCAGGACGAACTCCATCGCCGCGAAGACCACCGGCCACATCCGCTCCACGAAGGTGTCGTCGCCGGTGGCGAGGTAGTGGTGCCACACCCCGACGGCGACGTAGGCGCAGAAGTTGCTCTCCTTGCCCAGGTCGGTGGGGCGTTCGGCGTCCCCGTCGGCGTAGGCGGCGTACCAGGAGCCGTCCGGGTTCTGGTGCTCGGCCAGCCAGCGGTAGGCGGCCTCGGCCCGCTCGTGCTCGCCGGCCGCGTCCAGCGCCATGGCGGCCTCGACGTGGTCCCAGGGGTCGAGGTGGTGGCCGCGGAACCAGGGGATCGCACCGTCGGGGCGCTGGAGGGCGGCGATGCCCGCCACGGTCCGCGCGGCCTGTTCGGCGGTGAGCACGCCCGGCAGGACGAGCCGTTCGGTGCGGCCCGGGCTCGTCACGCCCGCTCCCCACCGGACGCCGCGGCGCCGACGGGGGTGTGCGGCTTGGTGGCATAGGCCACGAAGCTCTTGCCCATCACGGGGTTGAGGGCGCGTTCGGCGATCCGTGTGACCAGGGGTTTCTTCATGATGTCCCAGACCAGCAGCTTGTGGTACGCGCGCACCGGCAGCGCGGCCTCGTCACCGTCCCGGTTCACCCCGAAGGCGCACTTGAGCCACCAGTACGGTGAGTGCAGCGCGTGCGCGTGGTGTGTCCCGTACGGCCGCAGGCCCGCCCCGCGCATCTTCTCCAGCAGTTCGTCGGCGCGGTAGATGCGGATGTGCCCGCCCTCGACCTCGTGGTAGGCGTCGCTGAGGGTCCAGCAGATCTTCTCCGGCCCGTAGCGCGGCACGGTCACCGCTATCCGGCCGCCGGGGCGGAGCACCCGGACCATCTCGGCGAGGACGCCCTTGTCGTCGGGGATGTGCTCCATCACCTCGGAGATGATCACGGCGTCGAAGGTGTCGTCGGGGAAGGGCAGCGCGAGGGCGTCGCCCTCCATCGCGGTCGCCTCGGCGCCCGCCGGGGCCTCCCCCGCCTCCTTCATGGCGGCGAACCACTTGGCGACCTCGCGGATCTCCTCACCGTTGCGGTCCAGCGCGACGACGCGCGCGCCGCGCCGGTAGCACTCGAAGGCGTGGCGTCCCGCGCCGCACCCCAGGTCCAGGACCCGGTCGCCGGGGGCGAGCGGGAAACGGGAGAAGTCCACGGTCAGCACTTGGCGGTCTGCCTTCCTCGGTGACGTGCGGGGGCTAGCTGAGGGTGGGCGCGGGAGCGCGCCGGGCGGCCGTGTCGCCGAGCACCGTGCGGTAGTGCTCGACCGTGCCGCGGGCGGCCTGTTCCCAGGTGAAGCGGCGCAGCACCCTCTCCCGTCCGGCCGCGCCCAGTCTCGTCCGCAGCTCCGCGTCGCCGAGGAGTCTGCCCAGGGCCGCGGCGAGCGCGCCCGCGTCGGCCGGGGGCACCGCCAGGCAGGTCTCGCCGTCGGGGCCGGCGACCTCGGGGATGGCGCCGCCGGTGGTGGCGACCAGCGGGGTGCCGGTGGCCATCGCCTCGGCGGCGGGCAGGGAGAAGCCCTCGTAGAGGGAGGGCACGCAGGCGACCTGGGCGCTGCGCACCAGGTCGACCAGCTCGCGGTCGCCGATGCCCTTGACGAACTCCACGCAGCCGCCGAGTCCGTAGCGCTCGACGGCGGCGGCCACGGGTCCGCTCTCGGGGCGCTTGCCGACGACCACCAGGTGCGCGTCCGGATGCTCGGTGCGGACCTTGGCCAGCGCCTCGACGAGGTGGACCAGCCCCTTGAGGGGGACGTCGGCGCTGGAGGTGGTGACGATGCGGCCGGGGACCTCCGGCACGGCCGGGTCGGGCGAGAACAGCCGGGTGTCGGCGCCGATGGGCACGACGTGGACGCGCTCGGGGCGCACCCCGAGGTGCTCGGTGATCTCCCGGCGGGAGGAGCCGGAGACGGTCAGCACGGTCGGCAGCCGCCGGGCGACCCGCTTCTGCATGCGGGTGAAGCCGTACCAGCGGCGCACGGACATCCGCCGCTGCCACCCCTGGGCGGCGTCCAGCTCCAGCTTCCGGTCCACGGTGATGGGGTGGTGGATGGTGGTCACCAGCGGGAAGCCGAGCCGCTCCAGACCGAGCAGGCCGTATCCGAGGGTCTGGTTGTCGTGGACTATGTCGAAGTCGCCGCGGCGGGCGGCCAGGTGACGGCGGGCGCGCAGCGAGAAGGTCAGCGGCTCGGGGAAGCCGCCGGTCCACATGGTGGCGACCTCCAGCACGTCGATCCAGTCCCGGTACTCCTCGCGCCCCGGGGTGCGGAAGGGGTCGGGCTGCCGGTAGAGGTCGAGGCTGGGGAGCCTGGTGAGGGTGACCCCCTCCTCCTCGTCGAGGACCGGGTAGGGCTGGGCGCCGATCACCTCGACCCGGTGGCCCAGCCGGGCCAGCTCGCGCGACAGGTGGCGCACGTAGACGCCCTGGCCGCCGCAGAACGGGTTCCCCTTGTAGGTGAGCAGCGCGATCCGCAGCGGTCGGTCGCCGTCGGCGGCCTCGCCGGCCAGGGGACCGGGCGCGGCGTCCCAGGTGGCCTCTGCCGTCACTCACGGCCCCCTTCTGAAGGTTCTCGCGGCAAACTTCCGCGGGAGCGTAACCGCTCGCGCTAATCTGGAACAAGTTTCAAGGATGGTCCGGCCGCGCTCCGTTCGCACCCCGGCCGCGCACCGGCCCCGGGGCCCCGTACGGCCCCGGCTCGCAAGATTACCGGCCGGTACGGCATCCGGACCGGCCGGGCCGGGTGATTCGCGCCACGGCCCCGTCCTGCGATGACGCGGCTCCCCGGCCGCGGGGCCAGGCCCGGGAGGGCACGGCGGGACAGATGGCAGGAGAGATGACGGCACACCCCAACTCCCCCTCCGCCCCGCCGCTCACCGAGCGCCAGGAGGCGCGCCGCCGCCGCATCCTGGACGCCACCGCCCGGCTGGCCCGGCGCGGTGGTTTCGGCGCGGTGCAGATGCGCGAGGTCGCCGAGTCCTCGGACGTGGCGCTCGGCACGCTCTACCGCTACTTCCCCTCGAAGGTCCACCTGCTGGTCGCCACCATGCACGACCGGCTGGAGCGGCTGCACGGCACGCTGCACCGGCACCCGCCGCAGGAGCCGGAGCCCGCGGCCCGGGTGGCCGGAACGCTGATGCGGGCCTTCCGCGCGCTCCAGCGGGAGCCGCACCTGGCGGAGGCCATGGTGCGCGCGTTCACCTTCGCGGACCGCTCGGTCAGCGCGGAGGTGGACGCGGTCTCCCGGCTCACCACCGCGATCATCCTGGACGCCATGGGACAGGAGGCGGGGCGGGAGGGGCCGCCGTCGCCGGAGCGGCTCTCGGTGGTCCGGGTCATCGAGCACACCTGGCACTCCACCCTGATCGGCTGGCTCTCCGGGCGGGCCTCGACCGAACAGGTACGGGAGGACATCGAAACCGTGTGCGGGCTGATCGGCGCGGCGCCGCCCGGTGGAGCGCGCCGCTGACTCGTCCGGGCCTGCGTTGATGCATTCGGATCCGGCGCGCGCCCCCTGATCACTCCCTTCGCTCCATGTACTGAGCGGTTCTGGCCGAAAGTCCGCGTTACCCAAGAGCTTATGTAGGTATCTGTTGACGGGTGTTCGACCAACTTCACCCGTACAGGGCACTGGAGGAGCCGACCGTGATTCAGGTACTGCTGGTGCACCACTTCGGCCTGTTGCGATCCGGCCTGGCAGCGTTGCTCAACGAGGCACCCGACATGGAGGTCAGGGACATCCCCTGGTCCAGCGACCCGAGTCGGCTCCGGTCCCTGCAGGCGGACGTGTGCGTCGTCGACATGGACGTCCCGGAGTCGCCGGACGGCGGCACTCTGGCGGAGCTGTGTCGGCATATGACGTCGGCACAGTGTCACCTCCTGGTTCTGGCCACCCCGGGAAGACCCGGCGCACTGCGCCGCGCCTACGACGCGCAGGCGCTGGGGTTCGTCAACAAGGACGCGACCCCGCAGAAGTTAAGAGAGGGCATCCGGCACGTCGCCGCCGGAAAGAGATACGTGGACGAATCCCTCGCCCACGACCTCCTGCGCGCCGCGGACATGCCGCTGACCGCGCGCGAACTCAGCGTCCTGTCCCTGGCGGCCAAGGGCGCCACCGTCTCCGAGATCGCCGGCCGCCTGCACCTGTCGCGCGGCACCATACGCAACTACATGTCCGCGATTACCCGCAAGACCGGGGCGCGTAACCGGGTCGACGCCATCCGGATCTCCCAGGGCGCCGGCTGGGTCTAACCGGCACGGCCGCCGACGCGGTGGTTCCCGTCCCCCGGGGCGGGGACCGCCGCCTCCCGGTCCTCGCGTCCGGTGTGCCAGTGTCCGACGAGGTCGCGGTAGAGGGGCGAGCGGTCGAGCAGGTCCCGGTGGCGTCCGGCGGTGGCGCGGGCGCCGTCCATCACCAGCACCCGGTCGGCCCGGTGCACCGAGCTGATCCGGTGGGCGATCACCACCAGCGTGCCGGGCCGCTCGGCGAACGCCCGCTCGGCGCGCGCCTCGGCCGGCGGGTCCAGGTGGCAGGTGGCCTCGTCCAGCAGCACCAGGGGCGCGGGCGACAGGTGGGCCCGGCCGAGGGCGACGAGCTGCCGCTCCCCCTGGGAGAGGGCCGCCGGGTCGAGCACCGCGTCCAGGCCCCCCAGCCTGTCCACCAGCGGGCCGAGCCCGACCGCCGCCACCGAGGCGGCCAGGGCCTCCTCCGGCACGTCCTCCGGCCCACCGGGGCACAGGTACAGGAGGTTGTCGCGGAGGGTGCCGGTGAAGACGTACGCCTGCTGCGGGATCAGCACCCGCGACCGCGCCAGCTCCCCGGCGCCGCGTCCGCGGCAGCGGGGCGGCTCGCCGTCCACCAGCACCTCGCCCGCGTCGGGCGCGAGCAGCCCGGCGACCAGCCCGGCCAGCGTGGACTTGCCGATGCCGCTGGGCCCGACGACGACCAGGTGCTCGCCGGGCTCGACCACCAGGTCGACGTCGCGGAGCACCGGCTGGGCGCCGGGCCCGTAGGCGAAGGTCACCGAGCGCAGCTCCACCCGGGGGGCGGGCGCCGCGGGCCCGGTGGGCCGGGCGCGGGGGGCCGCGGGGGCCGGGGGCGGGAGCCGCCCGGGGACGTCGTCCGCATCCGGGCCGGGCCCGGGGACGCGTTCCGGACCGGGGTCGTCCGCCGGGCCGCCGACGAGCCGGTCCAGGATCACCAGCAGCCGGGTGCCCGCGGCTCCCAGGGCGCTCATCAGGGTGTGGAGGGCGGGCAGCAGGGACTGGGTCAGATAGGTCAGCGCGCCGAGCAGCGCGCCCGCCGTGACCCCCCGGTCCAGCAGCCACGGGGCGGCGGCCAGCAGCAGCACCACGGGCAGGTGCCCGGCCACGCCCAGCGCCAGGGTGCGCACCGCCGCCCACCGGGCGAGCGACCGGGCCGCCCGCACCTCGGCGTCCACCAGGTCGTCCGTCTCCGCGGCGGTGCGCCGCTCGGCGCCACACGCCACCACGTCCCGCAGGCCCGCGGCGAGGGCCCCGTACCGGGTCGACAGGGCCTCGTCCGCGGCGAGGAAGTCCCGCTGGCGGGCCGCCATCGGCACCAGCGCGGCCGTGAAGAGCAGCAGGCCCAGCAGCAGGGGCGGCAGCACGATCACCAGCAGCAGGGGGGCGAGGGAGACCAGCCCGGCCAGGGCCCCGGCCGCCGTGAAGACGAAGGAGCGCAGCACCAGCACCAGTCCGGCGAAGCTGTCCCGGGCCAGCTCGGTCTGGTGGGTGAGGCGGGAGACGGCCGAGCTGTCCGCCCGGGCCGGCTCGGCCACGGCCTCGTGCAGGGCGCGGGCCACCACACGGCGCAGCAGCCCGTCGCGCAGCGGCTCGACGAGGTCGGCCAGGCCCCGGAAGACCCCCCGGATGGCCAGGCCGCCGGCGACGGTGGCCACGGCGGCCACCGCCAGCCAGGCCAGGCCGGTGCCGGTCCGCCCCGCCAGGAAGCCGCGGTCCAGGGCCTGGGCCACGCCGTAGCCGACCAGGAAGGTCTGCGCGGACTCCAGCAGCGACCAGCCGCCGAGCACGGCGAGCACCCTCCTCCTGCGGCGCAGGAAGCGCACCGCCCGCGGCAGGAGGCGGCGCGCCGGGCCCGGGGAGCGGCGGCTCATCGGACCCCCTCGCCGGTCGCGGCCCCGGGCGCGGGCGCGTCTTGGGGGGCGGGCCCGGGTGTGCGCGCGGCCGTCCGCTGTTCCGCCTCCCCGATCGCCTCCCCTTCCGGCACCCCGGCCGCCTCCCCGGTCGCGAACACCTCCCGGTACTCCGGGAGCCGCCACAGCGCCTCGTGCGGGCCGACGGCCCGGACCCGTCCGTCCTCCAGCCAGGCCACCAGGTCGGCGCGGGCCGCGGAGGAGACCCGGTGCGCGACGAGCAGCCGGGTGCCCGCCCGCACCTCGCGCACCAGCGCCCGGCCGACCTGGAGTTCGGTGACGCTGTCCAGGCTGGAGGTGGCGTCGTCGAGCACCAGCAGCCGGCCCGCGTGGGCGAACGCCCGCGCCAGGCCCAGCCGTTGGAGCTCGCCGCCCGACAGCGGCGCGTCGGCGAGCGGGGTGGCGTACCCGGCCGGCAGCCGCCGGACGAAGGCGTCCGCGCTGGCCGCCTTCGCGGCGGCCTCGATCGTGCGGGCGTCCGGCTCGTACGGCCCGAAGCCGATGGCCTCGCCGACGGACGGGCCGAACAGCGCGGGGCGTTCGAAGGCGTAGCCCACCTCCCGGCGCAGCTCGGCGGGGTCGGCCTCGGACAGCGGCACCCCGTCCAGCAGGACCTGCCCCTCCTCGGGGTCGGCCAGCCGTCCGGCCAGCGCGGCCAGGGTGGACTTCCCCGCGCCGGACCGCCCCACGACGGCCATCGTGGCACCGCCGGGGACGACCAGGTCCACGCCGCGCAGCACCGGGCGCCCGCCGCGCGTGACGGTCACGCCGCGCAGCTCCAGCCGGCCGGTGCCGTCCGGCGGCAGCGACCGGCGGCCGTACGCGACCGGTGGCACGGTGAGCAGGTCGGCGGTGCGCCGGGCGGCGGCCCGGGCCCGCACCAGGGCGCTGACCTGGCCCGTCACTCCGCCGATGCCGGCGGCCAGGGACGCGTAGCGGGAGGCGGCCAGCAGCTCGCCGACGCTCAGCCCCCCGGCGGCCAGGCGGATGCCGCCCACCGCCAGGACGGCGACCGTCAGCAGCGGCACCAGGACGCCGCTGCCGACCACGGCGCGCCCGTACACCCGCCACATCCGCCGCCCCTGGGCGGCCAGTTCGGGCAGCGGGGCCAGGACGCGGGCGCGCTCGCGCCCGGCGGTGCCCGCGGCGGCCACGGTACGGGCGCCGGCGAGCGCCTCGACCAGGCGCGCGGCGATCTCCCCCTGGACGCGCTGGTAGCGCGAGACGCTGTCGGAGGAGCTGCGGGCGAAGGCGCGCAGCAACAGCACCAGCAGGGGCGTGCCGGCGCAGAAGGCCGCGGCCAGCCAGGGGTCGAGGAGCGCCAGGGCGGCCAGGGCGCCCAGCGGGGTGAGGAGCGAGGCGAGCGCGGTGGCGGCGGTGGCGGGCGCGTTGCCCGCCTCGGCCGCGTTGCCCGCCAGCCGCGTCACCAGGTCGCCCGGGGTGAACCGGGCCGCCCGGCGGGGCCCCACGGCCAGCAGGTGCGCCAGGCCGCGGCGGCGCAGCCAGGCGGTGGAGCGGGCGTTGGTGGTGCCGGTCAGGAAGGCGGTCAGCGCGCCGAGCAGCACCTCGGCCGCGACCAGCAGGGCGCACAGCGCGAGCCAGGGGCGCAGCGCCCCGGCCGTGCTTGCGGCGCTCCCGTCGCCGCCGTGGTCCAGCGCCAGGTCGAGGGTGTGCCCGAGCACGGCGGGCAGGGCGACGGCCGCCACGGCGGCCGCGGTGCTCAGCAGGCAGATCGCCGCGGCGCGGCCCGCGCTGTGGCGGGCGGCGTCCAGCAGGACGCGGTCGGCCGGGGAGCGCCCGGTCCGTACGGCGGTCGCCGCCGCGGTCTCCGCGGTCCCCTCCGGGGGCCTGTCCGACGCGCCGTCGGTTCCGTGGACGGTGGGCTGGGTTGCCATGGGTGGTGGTGTCCTCCCGTCCGGGCGTCCGGGGCCGGCGAGCAGGGGTACGGGGAGGGCGGCGGGGGTAGGCACAGGGATACGGCGACGCGGTCCCGGGCGTCGTGACCGCCCGGGACCGCGCGCTACCTGCTCACAGCCGCGCGGTCGAAGGCCCGCGCGTCCGAGGTCAGTTGCAGGTGGTGACGCTCAGGGAGCTGTCGCCGCAGAGCAGCAGGCTGGCCTCGCTGCCGCCACCGGTCAGCTCCTCGTTCGTGGTCTCCAGGGCCTGCAGGTCGAGAAGAGTCATTTTTCTTTCCTTTCATTCCGTGGGGACGGGATTTTCCGGTACGGCCCTCCTGGCGGAGAACCGGCTCGTGGGCCGCCGCAGCGGCGGGAGGAAGGGCAGGTGCACGGGTTCGTCGTGCAGCGCACTGCCCAGGGCGAGCAGGCATCCGGCGGTGCCGGTGCCCAGATCCATCGACAGACGCATCATCTGCTCGCCGGGGAAGGCCAGATGGCCCTGGTAGGGGACGGCTCCCCAGGTCAGGGAGTCGATCTGGCGGCGCAGGTCGGCCTCGTGGGCGCCGGGGCCGCCGGCGGTGGTGCGGCCGAGGTGGAGCACCATGCCGGCCACGCCCCGGAACAGGCCGGGCTGGGCGTAGAACTTCGACCGGGCCGCCCGCACGATGTCGTGCCGGGCCCGCTCGAACCGTTCTTCCTCGCGGTGGGCGGCGTAGTCGTCCAGCACCATGCCGATGCCGACGCTGCCCGCACCGAGGTAGGGCATGGTGCGCCAGCCCTCGTCCACCTGGAGGGCGCCGCCGGTGCTGGTCACACAGCAGTCGAGGTCGCGGTGGAGCGCGGCGGCGGCGCGGTCGAGCAGCTCGGGCTGGCCGGTGCGCTCGTACAGCCGCAGGAAGAGCAGGGCCTGGCCGGCCGAGCCGTGCAGCAGTCCGGCGCGCGGGGCGCCCTTGACGGCCGGCTTGTCCGGCCGGCCGCGCCGGTCGGCCTTGTCGGCGACGAGCTGGGCGCAGCGCAGCGCCTCGTCGTGCAGCGCGCTCTCGCCCGTGCTCGCGGCCAGGGAGTCCAGGGCCAGGCCGATCCCGGCCAGGCCGCCGTGCAGGTCGGGGGCGATGGGGTCCCAGGGCTGGGAGACGATCGTCTCGGCCAGTTCCAGGGCGCGGTCGGTGTGCCCGAACCGCTCCAGGGTCCAGGCGACGCCGGACAGGCCGTCGTAGAAGCCCAGCGGCGTGCCGGAGGCGGGTTCCTTGGTCTTCCGCAGCAGCCACTCCTCGGCCTCGGGACATCGCTCGCCGCCGGTCTCGGCCAGGGCGTAGAGCACCCCGGCCGCGCCGTGGGCGAAGCAGATGCCGCCGCCGCGGGCGAACTGGGCGATGTCGCCGGGGAAGAAGCGGTCCTCGCGTTCGGGGGTGGCCGAGGCGAGCACGGCCCGCACCATCGAGTCGCGGCTGCGCGGCCAGTCGGCGGGGTGCAGGGGCAGGTAGCCCTCCTCGGGGCCGCCCGTCCTCGCCCCCAACGTGCTCCCGGCCGTGTTCCCGGTCGTGCCGCCGGAACCGGTTCCCGCCGGTTCCGGGGGCTGCCAGCCCCGGGTGATCTCCGCCACCGCCTCGTCGAGGAAGGCGCGCGGTACGGGGAACTCCCGTGCCGCGATCCGCGCCAGGTGCGCGGCCTTGCCCCGGTCCACGGCGAACAGGCTGGTCAGCGGCAGGAACAGGGCGATGCGCAGACAGGCCAGGGCGTAGCGGTCGACGTCGAAGCCCCTGCGGTCGGCGGGGGCGACGAAGCCGGGGTTGGCGATGACCTGGCGGCGGCCCTCGTCGATGTGGGCGGCGGCCTCGAAGTCCAGCAGCACCACCGAGGACTCGTCCTCGGAGACCATGATGTTGAACAGGTGCAGGTCGTTGAAGACGACGCCGCGGGCGTGGATCGCCTCGACGGCCTCCTCCACCAGCCGGTGGATGCGCAGCGCCCACTCGGTGTACTCGGCCAGCCGTTCGGGGCCCGGGTCCGCCTCGATCAGCGGGTGCCGCCGGGCGAAGAAGCTGTTGAGCGGCTTGCCCTCGATGTACTCCAGCACCAGGAAGCGGTGGTCGCCGAGGGTGAACCAGTCGCGCACCTCGGGTGTCTGGGGCAGGCCGGACAGCCGCTCCAGCGCCTCCTTCTCCCGCTGGAGCCGGGCCACGGCGTCGGCGCCGTCGGCGGCCAGGCCCGCGTGCGGACGGCCCTCCTTGAGGACGACCTTCTCGCCGGTGCGCGTGTCGGTCCCGACGTAGACGCCGCCGCCGTTGGAGAAGTGCAGGGCCTTCTCGATCCGGTACGGGATGTCGCCGAGCCGGGTGGCGCCGCGGGCCTCCAGGTGGGGCCGGAGGAAGCCGGGCAGGGTGACCCAGTCCGGGACGTGGAAGGACGGGCCCCTGCGGTCGGGCACCAGGCGGCCCTCGGCGTCCTCGATCGCGGGGCGCAGTTCGCCGTCCTCGTCGTAGCAGTGCCGCTCGGTGAAGCTGCCGTAGCGCACGTACACCGGTCCGTTCCCCCAGCGCAGGTCGCTGAGGATGTACGGGCCCGGCTCGCCGGCCAGCAGCGCGTCCAGGTCCTCGGCTATGGAGCGGCACTGCTCGTCGTCGGCCGGGTAGACGGTGATGAACTTCCCGCTGCCGCCCCGGTCGGCGTACTTGGCGTTGCGGGTGTGCAGCAGGTAGCGGCTCGGCATGAACTTGAAGGCGATGCCGCGGGGCACGCAGTAGTCCCAGACCTTGTCGAGGATCCGCTCGGCGTTGTCCAGGCACGCGGAGACGTGGATCTTCCAGCCCTGGCTGGGCAGCCGGGCGTCCAGCGGGCGCAGGGCCAGCCAGTCCCCTAAGCGGTGGCGCTGCCAGCCCTCGGGAGCGGGGCGGCGCGCGGCCTCGTAGCCGCCGGCGCGCTCGGTGTCGTCGGGGATGCGGTGGGGGGCGTCGTAGAACTGGCGGTCCGCGTCGCAGAAGACTGCGTACCCCTTGCTCATCGTTCCCCCTTCGGGTTTCCGTCGTCACTGGCGGCGATGGCCATGACTTTTCCATGCGTGAGGAGGGGCGGAACAGTCACAGCTGTCATGAATGGCCCGTGAAGAACTCATGAGTAACGACGGCTTTTCTGTAAAGCCCGTTCATCCGCCCGCAACACGGCGGGCCGCACCACCGGTGTGGTGGTGCGGCCCGTCTCCCGGCCTGTTCGCCGGTGCGTTCCGGCCCGTTCCGGTCTGCCTGCCGGTCTACTTGCCGGCCTGCAGGGCTCCCCAGGTCCCGCTGCCGACGACGCCGTCGGCGGTCAGGCCGCGGCTGCTCTGGTAGTCGCGGACGGCGGTCTCGGTGTTCGGGCCGAACATGCCGTCGATGCCCACGGTCCGGCCGAGCGCGGCCGTCAGCGAGCGCTGGAGCCGCTCCACGTCGACGCCCGAACTCCCCTGCCGCAGCACCGGCTTGGTGCCCGCCGAGAGCAGGGCCGTCCAGGTGCGGGCGCCCACGACGCCGTCGGCGGTCAGGCCGCGGCTGCTCTGGAACGCCTTCACGGCGCTCTCGGTGCCGGAGCCGAAGACGCCGTCCACGGTGCCGGCGTTGAAGCCGTTCTGGTTCAGCAGGTGCTGGGCGGCCTTCACCTGGGCGCCGGTGGAGCCGCTGCGCAGCGTGCTGTAGGAGGTGAAGTTGAGCTGGACGGGCGGGGTGGCGTCACCGTTGCGGACCAGTTGCAGGTAGTAGGTCCAGTTCCAGTTGGGGCCGGGGTCGGTGTGGTCGTTGCCGGGCACCTCGCTGTGGGCGACGATGTGCGACCGGTCCTTGGGGATGCCGTAGCGGTCGCACAGGTGCCGGGTCAGCGCGGCCGAGGAGCGGTACATGGCGTCGGTGAACCAGGAGGGGTTGTCGACGTACCCCTCGTGCTCGATGCCGACGGAGTAGGGGTTGCCCGACCGGGCGTGGTACGCGGTGTCGCGCTCGCGGACCATCTGCGTGACCTCCCCGTCGGAGGAGCGGATCACGTAGTGGGCGCTGACGTTGGAGTCCGGGTTCTGGAACCAACTGATCGTCCCGGCGTACGAGCCCTGGGTGACGTGGACGACCACGTGGGTGATCGACGCCGAGCGGCCGACGGTGTAGTTGCCGGAGTGGGCCGCCACCCACCGCGCGGGCGGGTAGTCGGTGCTCAGCGCGCCGGCCTCCGAGGAGGCGGGAGCCTCGTCCAGGGAGCGGACCTTCGCGTAGCGGCCGAGTTCGGGCTCGACGTCCCGGGACCGTACGGTGACCCGCTCGCCCGCCGGGGTCAGGGCGCTGAAGCCGTCGGCGAGGAAGTCGTAGACGGTGTCGGCGTACAGCCGTGCCGTGCGGTCGTCGTCCGCACCGCTGTAGCGGGCGACCACCGGGTACCAGGCGTCCACGTCGCGGCGTTCGGCGGCGTCCAGGTCCAGTTCGTCGGCGTAGGCGCGCAGGACGGCGGCACCGCCGAGGATGTTGGCCGCGGTGTCCCGCCGCAGCTCCTCCCGCGGCTCGCCGGTCAGCTCGGCGGCCTTCTCCAGGGTGCGGTTCTCGGGGTTGCTGACCAGGTGCATCACCCCGTAGCCGCCCGCGTGGCTGGGCTCGCCGCCGTGGCCGTCGAGGTGGGTCTCCCCGTAGCCGACCGCGACCAGCAGGTCCCGCGGCACCTGGTACTCCTCGGCGGCCTGCGCGAACGCCCGGTTCATCGGGGCGCGCGGCGCGGCGTCGGCGGGCGCGGCGCCCGCGGGCTGGCCCGTGACGAGCAGGGCCGCGGCGGCCAGGCCGCCGAGCACGGGGGTGCCCACCCGTCTCCAGGCCGTGGAACGTCGGAACATTCTTCCTCCCGGTCAGCATGCGCGTGGGGGTGAGCATTCGCTGCTCGCTCACGCCGGTGGATGGCGGGATTTTTCCCTTTTAGGTCATGCACACGTCAACAATGCCCCGGACTTCTCCGCCGATCACGCACGCCGCCCGGAGGAATTCCGGGAGGGCCGCGGAAAAGATCCGGACCCGGTGTTCCGCGCCCGGAACACCGCTGTCGCCTGCACGGATGCCTCCCCCGGCGCGACCGTCCACGCGCCGGGGGATTCCGCGTCCCCGAGCGTGACGGCCCGGCGCTACGCGCGTCAACGAAGGGCGCGGAAAATGCCAGGAATTCTTTGGTCGGACCACTGAAAAGAGCGCGGGAAACAAACGGGGAAATCCACCCCGATCCGCCTTTTGACCGCCTTTTGGACCGGCGGACGGGCCGGCGGCCCCCCAACTCCCCGCCCGCGCCGGGGACATGGCCGTACGGCGCCCCTTCGGCGGCCCGTCCCGCGCCGCGGTCCCGCCCCACCACCGGCGGAGCCGGGCCATCCGCCCGTTAGAGTGAGCCGACGAACGTCACGTGCCCTAACGGGGGAAGCCGGTGCGAATCCGGCGCTGACCCGCAACCGTGAGCACGGCGGACGCGCCGCCCGCCGTGCGAGCCGGAGCACCCGCCCGGGCACGAGCAGGCTCCCGGGGCCGGCACCTCCGCCGAACGGCGGGGCGCCGGCCCCGGTACCGGCACCGTCGAGGAATGCGGAGCCGAGCCCGGTGTGCCCCGTGCGGTGAGCGCGGTCGGCCGTCCGCGCACGGCTGCGCCCAGCAGACGCCCACGAGAAAGGCACCGTCATGTCCCTGCGCCGCACCGCCGCGGTCCTGGCCGCCTCCGCCGTGCTCTGCGCGGTCGCGGCCCCCGTGGCCACCGCCGACGAGTCGCCGTCCGCACCGGCTCCCAAGCGGCCGAAGCCGCCGTCCGCGCTGTACGGGAAGGACGACCCGCAGTACGACGGCGTGTGGCGCCAGTCCCTGGCCCTGCTGGCCCAGGACGCGGTCGGGGTACGGCCCGCGGAGGAGGCCGTGGAGTGGCTGACCGGGCAGCAGTGCGCGGACGGCGCCTTCACCTCCTACCGCCCCGACCCCTCCCAGCCGTGCAACGCCAAGACCGTGGCCGACGTCAACGCCACGGCCGCCGCCGTCCAGGCGCTGGCCGCCCTCGGCGGCCACGACAGGCAGGTCGGGAAGGCGGTCGAGTGGCTGAAGCAGGTCCAGAACCAGGACGGCGGCTGGGGTTACAACCCGGGCGGCGCCAGCGACGCCAACTCCGTCTCCGTCGTCATCGGCGCCCTGGTGGCGGCGGGCGAGGACCCGGCGAAGGTGCGCTCGGCCAAGGACCGGAAGTCGCCCTACGACTCCCTGCTGGGCTTCCAGCTCGGCTGCGGCGCGAAGGAGGCCGAGCGCGGCGCCTTCGCGTACCAGCCGGACGCCAAGGGCCGCCTCGCCGCGAACGACGACGCGACGGCCGCCGCCGTCCTGGCCGCCCTCGGCGAGGACCTGGTCGTCGAGCCCGGCGGCGGGGACGGCGGCGCGTCCGCGAAGCCGCTGGAGTGCGGCAAGGACGGGAAGGACGGCGGACGCACCCCGGCCGAGGCCGCCGAGGGCGGCGCCGCGTACCTGACGCGGGTGCTCCGGGCGGGCGGCGGTCACCTGACGTCCGCCATGCCCGGCGCCGAGGGGCAGCCGGACTACGGCAACACCGCCGACGCCGTGATCGCCCTGGCCGCGGGCGGCCACCGCGACGCGGCGCGCGCGTCGCTGACCTGGCTGGAGAAGAACGCCCCGAAGTGGGACAAGTTCGCCGGCAGCCCGGCCGCCCTGGGCCAGCTTGTCCTGGCCACCCGTGCCGTGGGCGGCGACCCGGCCGACTTCGGCGGCACCGACCTGGTCGAGCGCCTGAACGCCACCGGCCCGCGCCCGGCGTCCGTACCGGCGGACGGCGGCGACGGCGACGGCGAAGACAGCGGCGACGGCGGGAAGGAGAAGGACGGCGGGAAGGACGGCGACGGCTCGGCGGTGACGTGGTCCTTCGTCGGCGCGGGCCTGGCCGCCGGCGCGGGCATCGGCTTCCTGCTCAGCCTCCGGAACAGGAGGCGGTCACAGTGACCGCGCCCCGCGCCCCGCGCGTCCTGCTGGGTGCCGCGCTGGCCGCCGGGTCCCTGGCGCTCGGCGCGGCGCCCGCGCACGCGGAGGGGTACCGCTACTGGTCCTTCTGGGAGCGGGACGGGCGGGAGTGGACGTACGCCACGCAGGGGCCGGGCACGCTGCGGCCCGAGGACGGTGCCGTGCTCGGGTTCCGCTTCGCCGTGAGCGAGAACTCCGCCGACGCCGACAGGCCGCGCGGCCGGGCGTCCTTCGCGGCGATCTGCGACGGCACCGAACCGCGGCCGGGCAGCAAGCGGATCGCGCTGAGCGTCGACTTCGGCACCCGGGCCGACGCGCCCCCGGGCGAGACCCCGCCCGAGGGGCGTACGGTCTGTGCGCGCGTCCCCGAGGACGGGACCGCCGCCGATGCGCTGGCCGCCGCCCTGAAGCCGCTGCGGTACAACTCCGAGTCGCTGCTGTGCGCCATCGCGGGCTACCCGAGGTCGGGCTGCGGCGAGCGGGTGGCCGGCGACGCGGACGACGGGAACGACGCCGCCGACAGCACCGACAGCGCCGGCAGCGGCAATGACACCGGCACCGCCGACGGCGCCGCGGACTCCGGCGGCACGGCCTCCGCGGGCGGCCCCTCCGTGGGCCTGCTCGGCGGCATCGCCGTCGTCGCCGTCCTCGGTGCCGCGGCCGTGCTGCGGGCCCGCCGACGCCGGTCATGACCGTCCGCTCCGCCCTGTCCGCCCTGCGCGCCCCGCAGGCCACCCGCGCGGGCGCCCTGCACGCGGGCGCGTGGTGGCTGTGGGCGCTCGGGCTGGCCACGGCCGCGTCCCGGACCACCAACCCGCTGCTGCTGGCGCTGATCGTCGCCGTCGCGGGGTACGTCGTCGCGGCCCGTTGCACCGACGCCCCCTGGGCGCGCAGCTACGGCGCCTTCCTCCGGCTCGGCCTGCTGGTGCTGGCCGTCCGGCTGGTGTTCGCCACCGTCCTGGGCTCCCCCATCCCCGGCAGCCGTGTGCTGTTCACCCTCCCCGAGGTCCCGCTGCCCGACTGGGCGCAGGGCGTGCGGATCGGCGGCCGGGTGACGGCCGAGGGCCTGGTGTTCGCGCTGTACGACGGGCTCCGGCTGGCCGCGCTGCTGGTCTGCGTCGGCGCCGCCAACGCCCTGGCCAGCCCCGCCCGGCTGCTGAAGTCCCTGCCCGCCGCCCTGTACGAGGCCGGGGTGGCGGTGGTGGTCGCGATGACGTTCGCGCCGCACCTCGTCGCCGACGTCCGGCGGGTGCGCGCCGCCCGCCGGCTGCGCGGCCGCGCCGACAAGGGGATCGGGGCGCTGCTGCGCATCGGGCTGCCGGTGCTGGAGGGCGCGCTGGAGCGGTCGGTGGCGCTGGCCGCCTCGATGGACGCGCGCGGCTACGGCCGTACCGCGCGGGTGCCGGCCGCCGTGCGCCGCACCACCGCCGTCCTCACCCTCGGCGGACTGCTGGGCGTGTGCGCCGGGACGTACGGGCTGCTGGCGGCCGAGGGCGCGGCCCTGGGCCTGCCGGTGCTGGTCCTGGGAGCGGCCGCGGCGTTCGGCGGGCTGTGGCTGGGCGGGCGCCGCTCGGTGCGCAGCCGCTACCGGCCCGACCGCTGGGGGGCGCGCGCCTGGCTGGTGTCCGCCTCCGGCGCGGCGGTCGCCGCGGCCGTGATCCTGGCCGCGTCCTCCGCCCCGGAGGCCCTCCACCCGTCCGTGGTCCCGCCGGCCGCCCCCGTCCTGCCGCTGTGGCCCGCGGCGGCCGTCCTGCTCGGCCTGCTCCCGGCCCTGGTCGCGCCCGTGCCGGCGGCACGGGACGGACACACCGGCCGCACCGGACACACCGGCCGCACCGAACGGGCCGGGGCGGCCCCACCGGCGAAGGAGACGACCCGCGCATGATCCGTTTCGACCAGGTCGGCGTCACCTACGAGGACGCCGCCGCGCCCGTCCTGCACGGGGTGGACCTCACCGTCGAGGAGGGCGAACTGGTGCTCCTCGTCGGCCCGTCCGGCACCGGCAAGTCCACGCTGCTGGGCACCGTCTCCGGGCTCGTCCCGCACTTCACCGGCGGCACCCTGCACGGCCGGGTGACCGTGGACGGCCGTGACACCCGCCACCACAAGCCGCGCGAACTGGCCGACGTCGTCGGCACGGTCGGCCAGGACCCGCTCGCCCACTTCGTCACCGACACCGTCGAGGACGAACTCGCCTACGGCATGGAGTGCCTGGGCCTGCCCGCCGACACCATGCGGCGCCGGGTCGAGGAGACCCTCGACCTGCTGGGCCTCGCCGAGCTGCGCGACCGGCCCATCGCCACCCTCTCGGGCGGGCAGATGCAGCGGGTCGCCATCGGCTCGGTGCTCACCACGCACCCGAAGGTGCTGGTGCTGGACGAGCCGACCTCCGCGCTCGACCCGGCCGCGGCGGAGGAGGTGCTGGCCGTGCTCCAGCGGCTGGTCCACGACCTGGGCACGACGGTGCTGATGGCCGAGCACCGCCTGGAGCGCGTCGTGCAGTACGCGGACCGGGTGCTGCTGCTGCCCGCGCCGGGCGCCGCGCCGGTCCTGGGCGATCCCGCCGAGGTGATGGCGCTCTCGCCGGTCCACCCGCCCGTGGTGGCCCTCGGCCGGCTCGCCGGCTGGTCCCCGCCGCCGCTGTCGGTGCGGGACGCCCGCCGCAGGGCGGCCGGCCTGCGGGAGCGGCTCGCGCCGCTCGTCCCGCCCGCACCGGACGGACCGCCCGGCGCGCCGCCGCTGGCCGAGGTCTCCTCGCTCTCCGTCCACCGGGGCCGGACCGCCGCCCTGCGGGACGTGGACCTGACGGTGCGGCCGGGCGAGACGGTGGCGCTGATGGGCCGCAACGGCGCGGGCAAGTCCACCCTGCTGAACACCCTGGTCGGCGTGTACGAGCCGGCGCGCGGCCGGGTGCTCCTGGGCGGCGGCGCGCCCGGTGGCGCATCCGGCGGCACGTCCGGCGGTGTCGTCCCGCACCGCGTCCGGCCCGCCGAGCTGCTGCGCCACGCCGGGCTCGTGCCGCAGGAGCCGCGCGACCTGCTGTACGCGGACACCGTCGCCGCCGAGTGCGCCGCCGCCGACCGGGACGCGGGTGCCGAGCCGGGCACCTGCCGCGCCCTGGTGGACTCCCTGCTGCCGGACGTGTCCGGCGATGCGCACCCGCGCGACCTGTCGGAGGGTCAGCGCCTCGTCCTGGCCCTGGCGGTGGTCCTCACCGCCGCCCCGCCGCTGCTGCTCCTGGACGAGCCGACGCGCGGCCTGGACTACGCGGCGAAGGAGCGGTTGGTCGGCGTCCTGCGCTCGCTGGCCCGCGACGGCCACGCCATCGTCCTGGCCACCCACGACGTCGAGCTCGCCGCCGAACTCGCCCACCGCGTGGTCGTCCTGGCCGACGGCGAGGTGGTGGCCGACGGACCGGCCGCCGAGGTCGTCACCTCCTCCCCCGCCTTCGCCCCGCAGGTCGCCAAGGTCCTCGCACCGCAGCCCTGGCTCACGGTCGCCCAGGTGCGGGCGGCCCTGGACGGACCGGAGGAACCGGAGGAGCCGGAGGAGCCGGAGAGGCCGGAAGGAGCGGAGGAACCGGAGGAACCGGGGGGACGCGGATGAGCCGCCCCGGCCGGACGCGGGCCGTACGGCTCGGGCCGCGGTCCGTCGCCGCGCTCGCGCTCGTCTCGGCGGTCGGCGTCGCCGCCTTCGGCTGGCCGCTGCTGGCCGACTCCGCCTCCGGACTGGCCCACTCCCACGACGCGCCCTGGCTGTTCGCGGCGCTGCTGCCGCTGCTGCTGGCCGTGGTGGTCGCGACCATCGCCGACACCGGCCTGGACGCCAAGGCCGTCGCGATGCTGGGCGTGCTGGCCGCCGCGGGCGCCGCGCTGCGCCCGCTGGGGGCGGGTACGGCGGGACTCGAGCCGATGTTCTTCCTGATGGTGCTCTCCGGGCGGGTCCTGGGGCCGGGCTTCGGTTTCGTGCTGGGCGCGGTGTCGATGTTCGCGTCCGCGCTGCTGACCGGCGGGGTCGGACCGTGGCTGCCGTTCCAGATGCTGTCGATGGGCTGGGTGGCGATGGGCGCGGGTCTGCTGCCGGGGCCCCACCGGCTGCGCGGGCGGCGGGAGTTGGCGATGCTCGCGGCGTACGGGGCCGTCGCCTCGGTGCTGTACGGCGTGGTGATGAACCTTCAGGGCTGGCCGTACATCGCCGGTCTGGGCACGGGCGTCTCCTTCGTGCCCGGCGACCCGGTCGGCGAGAACCTGGTGCGGTTCACCGCCTACGTCCTGGCCACCTCGATGGGTTGGGACCTCTCGCGCGCGCTGCTGACCGCGGTGCTCGTCCTCACCCTGGGCGGTGCGGTGCTGCGGGCGCTGCGCCGGGCCACGCGGCGGGCTGCGTTCGGTGCTCCGGTCGCCTTCACCGGCGGCTCGTTTGACGGGGACAAGGGCGGCAACCCGGACAGATGACAGCCCGTGCAAGGGGACACTCGTGGAAGGCGAGCCATGTCCACAGGCTTGATCATCACTCTGATCGTGGCGGCGGTCGCCGTCCTCGTACTCGCCCTGTACTTCGGTACCGGGCGGAGGGGCCCGCGCTCCCTGCGGCGCCGCTTCGGCCCCGAGTACGAACGGACCGTCGCCCAGCACGGCGGTGACACCAAGGCCGCCGAGAAGGAACTCCAGGAACGGCTGCAGCGGCACGGAGAGCTGCGGATGCAGCCGTTGACGCCCCAGGAGCGCGAGCAGTACGCCGCCCAGTGGGCCGCCGTCCAGGAGCGGTTCGTCGACGCGCCCGCCGAGGCGGTCGCCGAGGCCGACCGGCTGCTGGGCCGCCTGGCCGAGGCCCGCGGCTTCCCGGGCGACGGCTACGACGAGCAGGTCGCCGCGCTCTCGGTGCACCACCCGCGGCGCATCCAGGGCTACCGCGAGATGCACGCGGTGGCCGTCCTGGCCCGCGAGGGCCAGGCCGACACCGAGCGGCTGCGCGAGGCCCTGGTGCACGCCCGGGCGCTGTACGAGGACCTCATGGCGCAGCAGCCCGCCGACGCCCCGGCCACCGGCCGCAACGGCCACGGCGACGGCCGTGACGACCACCACGGCGGACCCGGCGGACCCGCCGGAGACCACCACGACGGCCACCGCGACGGCCACGCCGACGGCGAGCCGCGGCACCACGGCCGTCTCTCCGAGAAGCTGCACGCCTTCCGGATGACGACGCACCGCCACGACACGTCGAGGGGTAGGGCATGACCACGACCCACCGGACCGACCAAACCGACCGGATGCACCCAACCGACCGGACGCACCGGCCGGACGGCACGCACCTCCCGCCCGAACCCGCGGCCGGGACGGAGCCGGCCCGCCCGGAGCGGGAGGCCCGCCCGGAGCGGGACACCGGGGGCACCGCACTCCTGTCGCCCCAGGAGCGGGAGGAGTTCGGCCGCCGCCTGCACCACGCGGTGAACGGCTTCGTCGACGCGCCGCGGCGCTCGGTCGAGGAGGCGGACGCCCTGTTCGAGGAGATCTCCCGCCGCATCAGCGCCCGCATCGCCGAGCGCCATCACGGTCTGCGCGCGCCCTGGCGCGGCGAGGACGCGACGGCGGAGACGGAGGACCTCCGCAACGCCCTGCGCCGGTACCGGGACAGCGCCGAGCAGCTCCTGCGGCTGTGAGGACCGCTCCCGGGCCCGCCGGAGGGGCCCCGCCCGCACGTACGGGTGGGGCCCCTCCTCACGTTCACGGCCCGGGGTTCCGGGGCACGGCGGCCGGGGCGCTCTCCCCCTCCGGCGCGGCCTCCCCGCCTTCCGTCCCCGCCGGCTCCGGCGCGGCCTCCGGCGGTCCCGCCCGTTCCGCCCGCTGCCCCTGCTCCTCCCCCTGCTCCACCGGCTGCTCCGCCGCCCGCGCGGCGGGTCCGTGGCGGAGCCAGAGCCGGGTGATGCCGAAGCCCGCGGCGACCACCGCCACCCCGCCCGCGGCGTCCAGCAGGTAGTGGTTGGCGGTGCCCATCACCACCACCGTGGTCAGCACCGGATGGAGCGCGCCGAGCACCCGCAGCCACACGTTCGGGGTGATGCGGATGATGACGACCGCGCACCACAGGGACCAGCCGACGTGCAGCGACGGCATCGCCGCGTACTGGTTGGATATCCCGGTCAGCACGCCGAAGTCGGGATCGTCGAAGTTCTGCGGGCCGTGCGCGGTGTCGACGTACCCCAGGCCCGGCATCAGGCGCGGCGGCGCCAGCGGGTAGAGCCAGAAGCCGACCAGTCCCAGCAGCGTGGCGAACGACAGGGAGGTGCGGGCCCAGCGGTAGGTGACCGGGCGGCGCACGTACAGGACGGCGAGCAGGACGATGGGCACCAGGAAGTGCAGGCTGGAGTAGTAGGAGTTCATGGCGTCCTCCAGCGGACCCGCCCGCACCACGGCGTGGTTGAGCCAGTGCTCCACGTCCAGGCCCAGCGCGTCCTCGATCGCGAGGATCTGCCGGCCGTGCGCCTCGGCCAGTTCGCGCCCGTCCGGGGCCAGGGAGCGGATGAGGGAGTACAGCCAGTAGCCGACCCGGATGAGCAGCAGCTCCAGCATCAGGTTGGGGCGGCTGAGCGGGCCGGAGCGCTCGGGGGCGTCCCACAGCGGCGAGCTGCGGGAGACGAAGGGCAGGACGCAGGACGCCAACAGGGCGGCGATCAGCGGGGCGTTCTCGCCCAGCGGGGCGAGGACGGCGATGTGGGGGACCAGCGCGGTGCTGTCCAGCGTCATCACCAGCACCAGGAAGACCGGCCACACCAGGCGGTCCCCCGAGCGGCGGCCCACCCGGCCGACCGCGGCCAGCAGGATCCACAGTTGCTGGTGCTGCCAGGCGGCCGGTGAGACGGCGACCGCGACGCAGCCGGTGAGGGCGGCGGCCAGCAGGAGCTGGCCGTCCAGCGCGTACCGGGCGGCCCTCCGCAGCCCCACCACCGCGACCGCGCCGGCCAGGGCCGCGAACAGGGCGATCTCCAGCGGGCCCCGGAGGCCCAGCCGGAGCAGCAGGCCGTGCAGGGACTGGTTGGCCTGCGCGTCGGCGGGTGCGCCGAGCCCGGCCCCGGCGAGGTGGTGCACCCAGTACGTCCAGGAGTCGGACGGCATGACGGCCCAGGCCAGCGCGGTGCATCCGGCGAAGACCCCGCCCGAGACGGCCGCCGCCCGCCGCCGCCCGGTCGTCCACAGCAGCGGCACGAAGAGCAGCACGGTGGGCTGGAGGGCCGCGGCCACTCCGACGGCGGTGCCGGCGCCGCGCGGGGAGCGGGCGGCGTACAGCAGGCCGCAGAGCACCAGCAGCACCGGGATGATGCTGGTCTGGCCCAGGTGGAAGGTGTTGCGCACCGGCACGGACAGCACCAGCAGGCTGATCGCCACCGGGGCGGCGGCCAGCCGCACGCCCCGGCCGGCCGGCCCGGGCAGGGCGGTCACGGCCACCAGGCCGAGTGCGACGACGAGCAGCAGGGTGCCGAAGGTCCACGCGACGCCGAGGGTCTGCTCGGCGGCGTTCGCCAGCGGTCTGAGGACCATCCCGGAGAACGGGGTCCCGGTGAACGTCCCGCCGTCGTAGAGCGGTCCGCTGACCTCCAGGACCCCCTGGTCGCCGAGCCATGCCGCGAGGTCGGTGAGCCGTCTCTCCGGCGGCTGCCGCAGCACCGCGGCGGCCTGGCGCGCGGCCAGCGCCCCCGCCAGCAGCCACAGCGCCACCAGCGCCAGGCCGCCGCGCGACCCCCACCGCAACTCCCCCGCCGCTCCGCGCCTCTCCGTATCCGCCACGCCCAACAGCCCCCATTTCCCCTCGGCCCCGGATTCGCCCCGGAAGGTCCGCGCGCGTGTGGACGCCGACGCGAACGCGGACATCATCTCCGACCGGTCAGACGCCGGACACCGTGCGGTCACCTGACGGTCGTACTGGGTGGTCCCGGCCGGCGGGAGGCACGATGGACGGTATGAGCATCGTGAAGATCAACGCCCTCACCGTCCCGCCGGACCAGCGCGAAACCCTGGAGCGGCGGTTCGCCTCCCGGGCCGGGGTGGTGGAGGCCTCGGACGGTTTCGAGTGGTTCGAACTCCTCCGCCCGCTGGAGGGCACCGACCGCTACCTGGTCTACACCCGCTGGCGCGACGAGGCGTCGTACCGGGCGTGGCTGGAGGGCCCGATGAGGGCCGCCCACCGGGGCGGCGGCGGTGAGGGGGGCGAGGGGCGGCGCCCGGCGGCCTCCGACTCCGCCCTGTGGACCTTCGAGGTGGTCCAGCAGGCCGGGCCCAGGCCGAAGGGGGCGAAGGAGCCGGAGGAGGGCTGACCGCGCCGGCGCGGGGCGGGGTGCGTCCGGCTGGGCGCGCCTCAGGCCACCGCGCCCGGCCGGACGGGCGCGGGCGCTCGCGAGGACCCCGCCGAACACGCCCTGGTGGCGGCCCCGGTCGCGGGGCGGGACGGTGTCGCCGACGATCGCCGTGGACGGCACCGGCAGACCGCCGCCGCCCAGCCCCTGGACGGCCCGGAAGGCGATCGGCTCGCCCATGGTCCGGGCGAGCCCGCACGGCACCGGGCCGATGAGGAGGACGGCGATCGCGCCCTGGTGGAGCCGCCCGCGCCCGTACCGGTCGCCGGGCTCGCCCCACAGCGGGGTGGCGACGGTGGGGACCAGGGGGCAGACCACCCGGGAGAGGCGGTTCGGGCCGCCGGAGCCGCTGACGACCGTCGGGATCGCGGTGGCGGCGATCGTCTGGTCCAGGGCGGCGGGCAGGCTGCCCAGCAGCAGGGC
>NZ_DASQNP010000151.1:0-7103 GCF_035644915.1 Streptomyces sp. | reverse complement strand
CCCGGCCCCCGACCGACGGCCCCCGACCGACGGCCCCCGACCGACGGCCCCCGACCGACGGCCCCCGACCGACGGCCCCCGACCGACGACCCTCGACCGACGACCGGGGGCCGGTGACTCAGAAGGTGAGCTTCCAGCCGTCGAGGTAGCCGGTGTCCTGTCGGTAGACGTCCCGGACGCGGAGCTTCCAGGTGCCGTCGGCCGTCTCGCCGGAGGCGTCGACGGTGTAGGTGGTGACCACGTCGTCGCCCGAGTCGTCGTCCGAGTCCTTCAGCCGCCGGACGCTGCCGTCCGGTGCCACCAGGTCGATCACGAGGTCGCCGCGGTAGGTGTGCCTGATGTCGACACCGACCTTCAGCGCGCTCGGGGCGTTCCCGGAGCGGCCGGTGACGGAGACGGGCGACTCCACGGCCGAGCCCCCGTCGGGGATGGGGACGTCGGCGGTGTTCTCGAACTCGCCGCCCGGCTGGGCGGCGGTGCCCGCGCCGAGCGTCCACACCGCGTGGGCCAGGGCGTCGCTGGTGCGGTCCAGGGCGGTGTCGTCGATGTTGGCGGTGGTGTCGCAGGAGGAGTGGTAGCAGGGGTCGAACGCCCGTCCGGCGGTGCCGCCCCACTTCCGCGCCTGGGCGGTGGTCTTGAGCCGGCTGGCGCCGGTGAACAGCCCGCCGACGGGGATGCCGGCGTTCTTGAACGAGGCGTGGTCCGAGCGCCCGTCGCCCTCGGTCTCGATCTCGGTCGGCACGCCCTTCGCGGCGAACCAGTCCTTGAAGACCTTCTCGATGGCCGGATCGTCGTCGTAGACGAAGTAGCCCGCGTTCGGCGAGCCGATCATGTCGAAGTTGAGGTAGCCGTCGATCCTCGACCGCTCCGCGGAGGAGAGGTTGTTGACGTAGTACCGCGACCCGACCATGCCCAGTTCCTCGGCTCCCCACCAGGCGAACCGCAGGTGCTTGCCGGGCTGGTGTCCCGCGCGGGCGACGGCGAGCGCGGTCTCCAGGACGGCGGCGGAACCGGAGCCGTTGTCGTTGATGCCGGGGCCGCTGCCGACGGAGTCCAGGTGGGCGCCGGCCATGATCACCTGGTTGGGGTCGCCGCCGGGCCAGTCGGCGATCAGGTTGTAGCCGGTGGCTCCGCCGGAGGTGAACTGCTGTACGGAGGTGGTGTAGCCGACGGCGTCCAGCGCGGCCTTGACGTAGTCGAGCGACGCCCGGTAGCCGGGGCGGCCGTGGGCGCGGTTGCCGCCGTTGCCCGTGGCGATCGACTGGAGTCGTGAGAGATGGGCCTTGACGTTGGCGATCGGGATGTCCGGTGCCGCCGCGGCGGGTGCGGCCGGTGCGGTGGGACCGGCCGTAGCCGGCGCGGCGGCCGAGGTGAGCAGCCCGGCCGCGAGCGCGCCGGCCAGTCCGGCGCCGAGGGCGGCGCGGCGCAGGGGGGATCTCCGGGGGTTCCGCCGTCCAGCGCGTGTGGGCATCAGTGCCTCCCGTGGGGGTTGACGTGGGCATGATGCTGATGCGGTGCAGAAGCACCGTCAAGGGCGGAATCCGGACATAGGTGTTCGATTATCGGACGATGGGGCGTTGACGTCGTTCCGGATCGCACCGCGGCCCGCGCCGGGCGGGGCACCGGTCCCCCCGGCGGCGGGCCCGTTCGGGTGGGCTCAGCCCTTCGCGGTGTCCGCCGGCGTCCCGGCCGCCGCCGGGCGGTCCGCCACGGCGGCGGCCGTCGCGGACGGCTCGGCGGGCGGATCGACGGGCGCCGCGGAGGAAGGAGCGGAAGCGGAAGCCGCCGCCTTGGCCGCGGCCTGGCGCAACCGCGCCCGCGAGCGGCGCGCGGTGCGCAGGGCGTCCCAGGTCAGCACGGACAGAGCGGTCCACACGAGCAGGAAGCCCGCCCAGCGCTCGGGCGGCATCTCCTCGTCGAAGGCCAGCAGGCCCAGCAGGAACATCGAGACGGGCGCCAGGTACTGCAGCAGCCCGATCGTGGACAGCGGCAGCCGTACGGCCGCCCCGCCGAAGAAGATCAGCGGCAGCGCGGTGGCCAGTCCGGCGCAGGCGAGCAGCGCCGCGTGCCCGGCCCCCTCGGTGGCGAAGGTCGCCTCGCCCCGCGTCCCCAGGAACAGCAGGATGCCGAGCGCGGGCAGGAACTGCACGGCCGTCTCGGCGCCGAAGCTCGCCACGCCGTCCAGCCGGACGCGCTTCTTCAACAGCCCGTAGAGGGCGAAGGTGGAGGCCAGGGCGAGCGAGAGCCAGGGCACCCGGCCGTAGGCGACGGCCATCACCGCCACGGCCAGCGCCCCGATGCCGACGGCCGCCCACTGGGCGGGGCGCAGCCGCTCCCGCAGCAGCAGGACGCCGAGGGCGATGGATATCAGCGGGTTGATGAAGTACCCGAGCGACGCCTCGATGACCTTGTCGGCCGCGACCGCCCAGATGAACATCCACCAGTTGACCGAGATCAGCGCGGCCGCCAGGAGGATCAGCCCGAGCCTGCGGGGCTCGCGCAGCAGCGGCCCCACCCACGACCAGCGGCGCAGCAGGGCCAGGACGACCAGGGCGGTGGGCAGCGACCACACCATCCGGTGGGCCAGGACCTCGACGGGGCCGGCCGGTTCCAGCAGGTGCCAGTAGAGCGGGAGCAGGCCCCACATCCCGTAGGCGGCGAAGCCCAGCAACAGACCGGTGCGCTGCTCTCCGTTGGACTCCAACGTTCCTCCTCCTGCGATGGCCCCGCGATGGCCCTGCGACGGCCGACCAGACGAAGGTAACGCCGCACGCCCCACCTGTCATTTCCGTTCCGGCATACGGTACTGACATGCGGTGGCCCGTCCCGGGCGCGCCGGCCGCGGGCGGCGCGGCACGCCGCGCGGCATGCGGAAGGGGCCGGCCCCCGGAACGGCGGGACCGGCCCCTTCCCACGGGGCGGACGGCCGGATCAGCCCACGACCGTCCAGGTGTCGTTGCCGGCCAGGAGGGCGGCGAGGTCGCCCTTGCCGTGCTGCTCCACGGCCTTCTCCAACTGCTCGGACATCAGCGTGTCGTAGACCGGGCGGCGTACGTCGCGGAAGACCCCGATCGGGGTGTGGTGCAGCGTGTCGGGGTCGGCCAGCCGGGAGAGCGCGAAGGCCGTGGTCGGGGAGGCGGCGTGCGCGTCGTGGACCAGGACCCCGTCGATGCCCTCGGCGGTGACGTCGACGACCCGCAGGTCGCCGGTGGCCGGGTCGCGGACCACGCCCTTGGAGCCCAGGCCGTCCTCGGCGGGCGCGCCGAAGCGGATCGGCTGCCCGTGCTCCAGGCGGATCACGGCCTCCTGCGCCTGTGCCTTGTCCTTGAGGACGTCGAAGGCGCCGTCGTTGAAGATGTTGCAGTTCTGGTAGATCTCCACCAGCGCGGTGCCCGGGTGGGCGGCGGCGGCCCGCAGCACGCCCGTCAGGTGCTTGCGGTCGGAGTCCACGGTGCGGGCCACGAAGGACGCCTCCGCGCCCAGCGCGAGCGAGACCGGGTTGAAGGGCGCGTCCAGGGAGCCCATCGGCGTCGACTTGGTGATCTTGCCGAGCTCGGAGGTGGGGGAGTACTGGCCCTTGGTGAGCCCGTAGATCCGGTTGTTGAACAGCAGGATCTTCAGGTTCACGTTCCGGCGGAGCGCGTGGATCAGGTGGTTGCCGCCGATGGACAGCGCGTCGCCGTCACCGGTGACCACCCACACCGACAGGTCCGGCCGGGAGGTGGCCAGCCCGGTGGCGATGGCCGGTGCGCGGCCGTGGATGGAGTGCATCCCGTAGGTGTTCATGTAGTACGGGAAGCGGGAGGAGCAGCCGATGCCGGAGACGAAGACGATGTTCTCCCTGGCCACCCCCAGCTCGGGCATGAAGCTCTGGACGGCGGCCAGGATGGCGTAGTCGCCGCAGCCGGGGCACCAGCGGACCTCCTGGTCGGACTTGAAGTCCTTCACGGTCTGCTTGCCCTCGGCCCGGGGGACCAGGGAGAGCGCCTCGAACGCCGGGGTCGGCACGGGCGCCTCCGTCGCGGTCTCAGCCATCGATGGCCTCCTTCAGAACGGTGGCGAGTTGCTCGGCCTTGAACGGCAGGCCTCGGACCTGCGTGTAGGACTGGGCATCGACCAGGTACTTCGCGCGCAGCAAGGTGGCGAGCTGGCCGAGGTTCATCTCGGGGACGACCACCTTGTCGTAGCGCCTGAGCACCTCGCCGAGATTCCCCGGGAAGGGGTTGAGGTGGCGCAGGTGGGTCTGGGCGACGCGTTCCCCGGCGGCGCGCAGCCGGCGCACCGCGGCGGTGATCGGGCCGTACGTCGAGCCCCAGCCCAGCACCAGCAGGCGCGCGTCACCGGTGGGGTCGTCGACGACGACGTCCGGCACCTCGATGCCGTCCACCTTCGCCTGGCGGGTGCGGACCATGAAGTCGTGGTTGGCCGGGTCGTAGGAGATGTTGCCCGTGCCGTCCTGCTTCTCGATGCCGCCGATGCGGTGCTCCAGCCCCGGCGTGCCCGGCACGGCCCAGGGGCGGGCCAGGGTGCGCGGGTCGCGCTTGTAGGGCCAGAAGACCTCGGTGCCGTCCTCGGTGGTGTGGTTGGGGCCGGTGGCGAACTGCACCCGCAGGTCCGGCAGCTCGTCGGGCTCCGGTATCCGCCACGGCTCCGAGCCGTTGGCCAGGTAGCCGTCGCTCAGCAGGAACACCGGGGTGCGGTAGGTCAGCGCGATCCGGGCCGCCTCCAGCGCCGCGTCGAAGCAGTCGCCGGGAGTGGCCGGGGCCACGACCGGCACCGGGGCCTCGCCGTTGCGCCCGTACATCGCCTGGAGCAGGTCGGCCTGCTCGGTCTTGGTCGGCAGGCCGGTGGAGGGGCCGCCGCGCTGGATGTCCACGATCAGCAGCGGCAGCTCCAGGGAGACGGCCAGGCCGATGGTCTCGGACTTCAGCGCGACACCGGGACCGGAGGTGGTGGTCACGGCGAGGGACCCGCCGAAGGCCGCGCCCAGGGCGGCACCGATGCCCGCGATCTCGTCCTCGGCCTGGAAGGTGCGCACGCCGAAGTTCTTGTGCCTGCTCAGCTCGTGCAGGATGTCGGAGGCGGGCGTGATCGGGTACGAGCCGAGGTAGAGCGGCAGGTCCGCCTGGCGGGAGGCGGCGATCAGGCCGTAGGACAGGGCCAGGTTGCCGGAGATGTTGCGGTAGGTGCCCGGCGGGAAGGCCGCCGAGGCCGGGGCGACCTCGTAGGAGACGGCGAAGTCCTCGGTGGTCTCGCCGAAGTTCCAGCCCGCCCGGAAGGCCGTGATGTTCGCCTCGGCCACCTCCGGCTTCCTGGCGAACTTCTTCCGCAGGAACGTCTCGGTGCCCTCGGTCGGCCGGTGGTACATCCACGACAGCAGGCCCAACGCGAACATGTTCTTCGCCCGCTCGGCGTCCCGCCTGGGCAGCCCGCTGTCCTTCAGCGCCTCCAGGGTCAGCGTCGTCAGCGGCACCGGGTGGACGCGGTACGCCTCCAGCGAGCCGTCCTCCAGCGGGTTGGCGGCGTACCCCACCTTGGCCATCGCCCGCTTGGTGAACTCGTCGGTGTTGACGATGATCTCCGCGCCCCGGGGGAGGTCCGGCAGGTTCGCCTTCAGCGCGGCCGGGTTCATCGCCACCAGCACGTCCGGCGCGTCGCCGGGGGTGAGGATGTCGTGGTCCGCGAAGTGGAGCTGGAACGACGAGACGCCGGGCAGCGTTCCGGCGGGCGCCCGGATCTCGGCCGGGAAGTTGGGCAGCGTGGAGAGGTCGTTGCCGAAGGACGCCGTCTCGGAGGTGAACCGGTCGCCCGTGAGCTGCATGCCGTCACCGGAGTCACCGGCGAAACGGATGATCACCCGCTCCAGACGCCGGACCTCCTTGGCCGGTGAGCCTGGCGAGCGCTGCTGATCGGCTGGGCTACTGACCTGGCTGGTCACGGAATCTGGACCTCCCTTGAGGCGGCGGCTCGCCAGCCATCGTACGTGGGTAAGGGTGACCTTCCTCAGGACGATCACATATTGGACGTCCGGTTGAGACAACACCCGTGCGAAGCGCTGTGTTTCAGCCCTTCTCGAAAATCCCCCCGAGCCGCTCCGGGCCGTCCCGGACCCGCTGCGGGACCGCCCGCCGCGGCCCCGCAGCCGCGCCCGCGCCCGGACGCGGACGCGGCTAGGACCTGAGGTAGGTCAGCACGGCCAGCACCCGGCGGTGGTCCCCGTCGCTCGGCGCGAGCCCCAGCTTGAGGAAGATGTTGCTGACGTGCTTCTCCACCGCGCCGTCGCTGACCACGAGCTGCCGGGCGATCGCGGAGTTCGTCCGGCCCTCGGCCATCAGGCCCAGCACCTCGCGCTCCCGCGGGGTGAGCCCCGCCAGTACGTCCTGCTTGCGGCTGCGGCCCAGCAACTGCGCCACCACCTCGGGGTCGAGCGCCGTACCGCCCCGGGCCACCCGGACCACCGCGTCGACGAACTCGCGGACCTCGGCGACCCGGTCCTTCAGCAGGTAGCCCACGCCCCGGCTGGATCCGGCCAGCAGCTCGGTGGCGTACTGCTCCTCCACGTACTGCGACAGCACCAGGACGCCCAGGTCCGGGTGGGCGGCGCGCAGCCTGATGGACGCCCGCAGGCCCTCGTCGGTGTGCGACGGCGGCATCCGCACGTCCGCCACCACCACGTCCGGCAGCTCCCCCGCGTCGGCCATCTCGCCGACGACCTTGACCAGCGCCTCGCCGTCGCCGACGCCCGCGACGACCTCGTGGCCGCGGTCGGTCAGGAGGCGGGTCAGGCCCTCCCGGAGCAGCACCGAGTCCTCGGCGATGACCACGCGCACCCTGTCTTCCACTGTTCCGGCCCCCAGGTCGTCCGAATCCTGCTGCCTCCTCAGCATTCCAGGATTCGGAGCGCGGCGGGACACGGGGCCGCGGATGCGCGCGGCGCGCCCGGTTTCCGGACGTTTCCGTTCCGGGTGTCAGGGGGTGCGGTCGCGCCAGGGGAGTTCGGCGGTGATGGTGGTGGGGCCGCCGGTGGGGGAGTCGATGAGGAGGAGGCCGTCGACGGAGTCGAGGCGTTCGGCGAGGCCGGCCAGGCCGGTGCCGTGGGTGGT
>NZ_DASQNP010000150.1:0-2953 GCF_035644915.1 Streptomyces sp. | reverse complement strand
GCACGGGTCTATGCGGGTAGAAGCCGCTGCGGAACCCAGAATGACGCTGACATGTCAGCTCGACAAGAGGGCGGCCGGGGCGCCCCGGACTCCTCCCGGGCGCCGGTCCGGCAAGGGAACGGGAACGGGCCCGCCGTGCGGCAGCGCGGTGCCGCACGAGGACGGGGACGTGCGCCACATGGGCGCGGGCAGCGGGGGACGGCGAGCCCCCGCCGTCCGGGGGACCGGCCCGCCGCCGGGCACCCGTGACCCATCTTTGTCCTGTGCCGGGAAAAAGTAGGCACCTGTTCGCGCACAACTTCTTCCCAGCCCCGGCAGGCGCTGCTATGTTCCCCCGTGAAAGCCCGGCGAGCGCAGGGGCGCCCGCCGGGGCCGAGGCCCAGGGGATGTTCCCCGCACGAGGCCGGGAGGGAGGGCGGCGTGAGGCGCATGACGGCTCGACCCGCGAACGCGCACCAGGCGCGACTGCTCCGCCTGCTGCGTGACGGCGGGCCGAACTCCCGCGCCCAACTGGGCGACCAGGTCGACCTCTCCCGCTCCAAGCTGGCGGTGGAGATAGACCGCCTGCTGGAGACCGGCCTCGTGGTGGCCGACGGACTCGCCGCCTCGCGCGGCGGCCGCCGCTCCCACAACATCCGGCTCGCACCCGAACTGCGCTTCCTGGGCGTCGACATCGGCGCCACCTCGATCGACGTGGCCGTCACCAACGCCGAGTTGGAGATCCTCGGCCACCTCAACCAGCCCATGGACGTGCGGGAGGGTCCGGTCGCCGTCTTCGAGCAGGTCCTCGCCATGGCGGCCAAGCTCCGCGCCACGGGGGTGGCCGAGGGCTTCGACGGCGCCGGGATCGGCGTACCCGGCCCGGTGCGCTTCCCCGAGGGCGTCCCGGTCGCGCCGCCGATCATGCCCGGCTGGGACGGCTTCCCCGTGCGCGAGGCGCTCAGCCAGGAGCTGGGCTGCCCCGTCATGGTCGACAACGACGTGAACCTGATGGCGATGGGGGAGCAGCACGCGGGCGTGGCCCGGTCCGTGCAGGACTTCCTCTGCGTCAAGATCGGCACCGGAATCGGTTGCGGCATCGTCGCCGGGGGCGAGGTCCACCGCGGTACGACGGGCAGCGCGGGCGACATCGGCCACATCCAGGTCGAGCCCGGCGGCCGGCCGTGCCCGTGCGGCAACCGGGGCTGTCTGGAGGCGTACTTCGGGGGCGCGGCGCTCGCCCGCGACGCCGAGGAGGCCGCCCGGGACGGCCGGTCGCCGGAGCTGGCCGCCCGCCTGGAGACCGCCGGACGGCTGACGGCCGCCGACGTGGCGGCCGCGGCCGCGGCGGGGGACACCGCCTCCCTCGACCTCATCCGCGACGGCGGCAACCGCATCGGCCAGGTCATCGCCGGCCTGGTGAGCTTCTTCAACCCCGGCCTGGTGGTGATAGGCGGTGGCGTGACCGGGCTCGGCCACACCCTGCTGGCCAGCATCCGCACCCAGGTCTACCGCCAGTCACTGCCGCTGGCCACCGGCAACCTCCCGATCGTGCTGTGCGAGCTGGGGCCCGCCGCCGGAGTCATCGGCGCGGCCCGGCTGATCAGCGACCACCTGTTCTCCCCGGCCTGAGCGGCCGGGCCCGGCACCACACCCGCACCACCCACACCCGCACCACCCGCGTTCCGTACCGACTCCCGTACCGACCGCACCGCCCGCACCGAGCCGCACCACCCCGGCGCCGCGCCGCCGGACGCACGCCCGCGCCACCGCGGCACGGGCCGCACCGCACCCGCACCGCACCCGCGACCCCGTCCCGTACCCAGCCCTGCCCTGCCCACCCACCGGCCGCACCCTCCCCCATGACCCGAACGGCATGGGGGGTGCCCCCAGGAGCCCGCCATGGCACCAGAGCAAGAGCAGCGAGCCCCCGTCCCCCTCCTCACCGTGTCCGGCGTCACCAAGTCCTTCCCCGGCGTCCGCGCGCTCGACGGCGTGGACCTCGACATCACGCCCGGCGAGGTGCACTGCCTGCTGGGCCAGAACGGAGCCGGGAAGTCCACCCTGATCAAGGTGCTCTCCGGCGCCCACCGGCCCGACGCGGGCGAGATCACCTGGCGGGGCTCCCCCGTGCGGCCGGCCACGCCGGTGGCCGCCATGCGGCTGGGCATCGCCACCATCTACCAGGAACTGGACCTGGTGGAGCACCTGTCGGTGGCCGAGAACGTCTTCCTCGGACACGAGATCGCCACCGGCGGTTTCGTACGGGCCCGCGAGGCCCGTACCCGTACCGCCGCCCTCCTGGCCCGGCTCGGCCACCCCGAGATCGACCCGGGCACCCCGGTCGGTGCCCTGTCGGCGGCCGGGCAGCAGATCGTCTCCATGGCCCGCGCCCTGTCCCACGAGGCGCGCCTGATCATCATGGACGAGCCGTCCGCCGCGCTCGACCCGGACGAGGTCGACAACCTCTTCCGGATCGTCGCCGGCCTCACCGCCGACGGCGTGGCCGTCCTCTACATCTCCCACCGCCTGGAGGAGATCCGCCGCATCGGCGACCGCGTCACCGTGCTGAAGGACGGGCGCACCGCCGCCCGCGGACTGCCCGCCCGCACCACCGCCACCGGTGACCTGGTGGCCCTGATGACCGGCCGCGACGTGGAGTACGCCTTCCCCGGCCGCCCGGCCCGGCCGCCGGACGCCGAGCCCCTGCTGCGGGTCGAGGGACTCGCCCGGAAGGGGGAGTTCGCGCCGCTGGACCTCGAAGTGCGCCCCGGCGAGATCGTGGGCCTGGCCGGACTGGTGGGCTCCGGCCGCTCGGAGATCCTGGAGACCGTCTACGGCGCGCGGAAACCCACCTCCGGCCGGGTCCTGGTCGACGGCCGCCCGCTGCGGCCCGGCAGCGTGCGCGCGGCCGTCCGCGCCGGACTGGGCCTCGCCCCCGAGGAGCGCAAGGCCCAGGGCCTGCTGATGCTCG
>NZ_DASQNP010000149.1:0-33014 GCF_035644915.1 Streptomyces sp. | reverse complement strand
AACGTTCCCCAGGAAAACCGGACTCTCTGCTCCCCGCGCCCGCGGGGATGGTCCCCAGGGCTTGGAGGCCGGCGCCTGGAACACTGACTGCTCCCCGCGCCCGCGGGGATGGTCCATTCGCGCGTGGCGGTATCCTGCCTGGCTACACCTGCTCCCCGCGCCCGCGGGGATGGTCCCGTGCCCGGGGGGACGATAACCCAGCCGCCGCCCTGCTCCCCGCGCCTGCGGGGGTAGTTCCGGCGTGCCCGGCATGCGAGACCGAGTAGGGGCGTTCTTGACCCCGCCGGTGTCCCACTGGTTGGATCGTTGGCATGAAGCGAAACGGTCTCACGCGGCGACGCCACGTCGATCTCGCGCGTGTTTCCAGCGCTTTCTGTTGTTGCTGCCGGGGCTGAACGATCCCGGGCTTCTCTCCCGCTTCCAGGGAAACCTTCTCGCGCCCGCCCACCGCGCCGATCCGCTCCTGAGCGGTCCGGCCCCGGTGCCGTACGCCCGTTGACCACCGAGACCCGGACCCCGGCCGTCGTACGGCCGGTTCCGCGGTTGGTTTTGTGGGGCTGACGGCGCGTCACCCGACTCGTCCGGTTCCCGTTTCCTCCCTCCCGTTCCCCGCGCGTCCGCGGTTTCTCCGCCGTTCCCGCCGGCGGCGTACCGCCGTGCGGCGGACCGGGCGCCGTGCCCTCTCCTGCCCGTCCTCACTTGCTCGGAGTAGCCATGTCAGCACCATCCGCGACCGAACCCGTCCGTTTCGCCTACTGGGTGCCGAACGTCAGCGGCGGCCTGGTCACCAGCACGATCGAGCAGCGCACCGACTGGGGTTACGACTACAACCGCGAACTCGCCGTGCTCGCCGAGGACAACGGGTTCGACTACGCGCTCAGCCAGGTCCGCTACATGGCCAGCTACGGAGCCGAGTACCAGCACGAGTCGACCAGCTTCAGCCTCGCCCTGCTGCTGGCCACCCGGCGGCTGAAGGTGATCGCCGCGGTGCACCCCGGCCTGTGGCACCCGGGGGTGCTGGCGAAGCTGGGCGCCACCGCCGACCACCTCTCCGGCGGCCGGTTCGCGGTGAACGTCGTCAGCGGCTGGTTCAAGGACGAGTTCACCGCGCTCGGTGAGCCCTGGCTGGAGCACGACGAGCGCTACCGCCGCTCCGAGGAGTTCATCCGCGCGCTGCGCGCCATCTGGACCGAGGACCACGCCGAACTGGCGGGCGACTTCTACCGCATCCGCGACTTCTCGCTCAAGCCCAAGCCGGTGAGCGCCCCCGGCCGCCCGCATCCGGAGATCTTCCAGGGCGGCAACTCCACCGCCGCCCGCGCGATGGCCGGCCGGGTCTCCGACTGGTACTTCAGCAACGGCAAGGACTTCGACGGGGTCACCGAGCAGCTCGACGACATCCGCGCCTCCGCCGCCGCGGCGGGCCGCACCCCGCCGCGCTTCGGCCTCAACGGCTTCCTGATCGCCCGCGACACCGAGGCCGAGGCCCGTGAGACGCTGCGCGAGATCGTCGCCAAGGCCGACACCGAGGCGGTGCACGGCTTCGGCGCCGCCGTGCGGCAGGCGGGACGGTCCACCGCCGACGGCAAGGGGATGTGGCAGGACTCCTCCTTCGAGGACCTGGTCCAGTACAACGACGGCTTCCGCACCGGCCTGATCGGCACTCCCGAGCGGATCGCCGAACGCATCGTCGCCTACAAGCGGCTCGGCGTGGACCTCCTCCTGCTCGGCTTCCTGCACTACCTGGAGGAGGTCGAGTACTTCGGCAAGCGGGTCCTCCCCCTGGTGAGGGAGCTGGAGGCCGAGCTGCCCGAGACCGAACCGGCCCCCGCGTTCTCCTGACCCCCGCACACACCCGCGCACCCGTGCCCACACCCGAGCACCCACACATCCGCACACCGGGAGGACACCCGAGATGACCACCACCGCAGCCACCGACTGGCAGACCCGGCCCCGGCCCGACGACGCGGACGGCTGGATCCGCCGGGCCGCCGAGGTCGCCGCCGTCCTGGCCACCGACGCCGCCGCCCGCGACAAGGCCGGCGCCACCCCGTACACCGAGGTCCGACTGCTGAAGGACTCCGGACTGGTCACCCTGCTCGGCCCCGTCGAGCACGGCGGCGGCGGTCAGGACTGGACCACCGCCTACCGCGTCGTCCGCGAGGTGGCCAAGGCCGACGGCTCCATCGGCCAACTGCTCGGCTACCACTACCTGTGGAACTGGGCAGCCCGCCTGGTCGGCACCCGCGAGCAGTGGGAGCACGTCGAGGCCGAGGCCGCCCGGAACCAGTGGTTCTTCGGCGGCGCCGTCAACCCCCGCGACAACGACGTGGTGGTGCGGGACGAGGGCGACACCCTCACCTTCACCGGCCGCAAGACGTTCTCCACCGGCTCCAGGGTCTCCGACGTCACCGTCCTCGAAGGCGTCCTGGAGGGCACCGACCAGCACGTCTTCGCCATCGTCCCCTCCGACAGCGAGGGCCTGACCTTCCACGACGACTGGGACAACATCGGCCAGCGCCTCACCGAGAGCGGCAGCGTCACGATCGACGGGGTGCGCGTCCCGTGGTCGGCCGCCGCCGGCTACGTCGACAAGGAGTTCCGGCCGCGCGTCTACAACACCCTCAACGTGCCCACCATCCAACTGGTCTTCGTCAGCTTCTACCTGGGCATCGCCGCGGGCGCCCTGGAGACCGCCGCCGCCTACACCCGCACCAGGACCCGGCCCTGGCTGCACGGCGGGTACGAGCGGGCCGTCGACGAGCCGTACGTCATCGACACCTACGGCGACCTCACCGCCAAGCTGTGGGCCGTCGAGGCGCTGGCCGACGCGGTGGCCGCCGAGGGGCAGAAGCTGCACGACGACCCCGACGCCGTCACCGAGCGGGCGCGCGGCGAGTTCGAGGTGCGGGTCGCGGCGGTGAAGGCCCGGGCCACCGACGTCGCGCTGGAGGTCACCAGCCGGATCTTCGAGGTCACCGGCGCCCGTTCCACCGCCTCCGCCGAGGGCCTGGACCGCTTCTGGCGCAACGTGCGCACCCACACCCTGCACGACCCGGTGGCCTACAAGCGGCGCGAGGTCGGCCGCCACGTCCTCACCGGCGAACTGCCCCAGCCCACCTGGTACTCCTGACCGCCCGCCCCGGTGGGCCGCCCCGCGCCGCGCGGGACGGCCCACCGGGGGCGGCACCCCGCACCCCGCACCACCTCTCCACCGCACCCGCCGGACCACTTACGGCACCACGAAAGGCATCCCGTCATGGCAACCGTCCTGTCCGTCTCCGGAAGCCCCTCGCCCCGCTCGCGCACGGCCCGCCTGCTGCGCCACCTGGACGCCCGGCTGGCCGCGCAGGGCCACGAGGTGGTCCCGCTCGACGTCCGCTCCCTGCCGCCCGAGGCCCTGCACGGCGCGGACGTCGCCCATCCGGCCGTGGCCGAGGCCGCCGCCCTCTTCGCGCGGGCGGACGGCGTCGTCATCGGGACCCCGGTCTACAAGGCCGCCTACTCCGGCCTGCTGAAGTCGCTGCTCGACCTGCTCCCGCAGTACGCCCTGGCCGGCAAGACCGTGCTGCCCCTGGCCACCGGCGGCACCACCGCGCACGTCCTGGCCATCGACTACGCGCTGCGCCCGGTGCTCAGCTCGATGGGGGCCGCGCACATCGTGCAGGGCTGGTTCACCCTCGACAGGGACATCACGGCCGGCCCCGACGGCGGCATCACCGTCGCGCCCGCCGCGGCCGAGGCCCTGGGCCAGGTGGTGGACGAGTTCTCCCGCGCCCTGGGCCGCAACGACTCCGTGCTCGCCGCCGCGAGCTGAGACCGCCGGAGAACGGGAGCACACCCCATGTCCACCCCTGTGTCCACCCCTGTCCCGAGCGCCCATGTGATCGCCGACGACGCGGAGGCGCTGAAGACGGCGGCCGAGCTGGCCGAGGAGTTCCGGCCGGGCGCCGCCGAGCGCGACGCCCGGCGCCTGCTGCCGCACGCCGAGCTGGACCGGCTCTCGGCCTCCGGGCTGCTGGCGGTCACCGTGCCCGCCGGGTACGGCGGCGCGGACGTCTCGGCCCGGACGCTGGCCGAGGTGTTCCGGCTGCTGGCCTCCGCCGACGCCAGCCTGGCGCAGATCCCGCAGAGCCACGTCGTCTACCTGGAGGTGCTGCGCCGTCAGGGCACCGCCGAGCAGCAGGCGTTCTTCTTCGCCCAGGCGCTGGCGGGCAGGCGGTTCGGCAACGCCCAGTCCGAGGCCGGCACCCGGCACGTCCAGGACATCCGCACCCGGCTGGAGCGCCGCGACGACGGCTCGTACCTGCTGACCGGCGTCAAGCACTACTGCACCGGCGCCCTGTTCGCCCACTGGATCCCGGTGCTCGCCCGCGCGGAGGACGGCGCCCTCCACGTCGCCTACGTGCCGCGGGACGCGCCCGGCCTGACGGTGGTGGACGACTGGGACGGCATGGGCCAGCGCACCACCGCCAGCGGAACGGTGCGGCTGGACGGCGTACCCGTGCCCGCCGACCGGGTGGTGCCCCACCACCTCACCTTCACCGGGCCCCAACTGCACGGCGCCACAGCCCAGTTGCTGCACGCCGCGATCGACGCCGGGATCGCCGCGGGGGCGCTGGCGCAGGCGGCGGAGTTCGTACGGACCGCGAGCCGGCCGTGGTTCGAGAGCGGATGCGACACGGCCGCCGAGGACCCGCTGCTCATCCAGCGGTTCGGCGAGCTGGCGATCCGGGTGCGGGCCGCCGACGCCCTGCTGGCCGCCGCCGCGGAGGCGGTGGACACCGCCCGGGGGAACCTGACCGACGACACCGCCGCCGAGGCGTCGATCGCGGTGGCGGCGGCCAAGGTCACCGCCGCCGAGGCGGCGGTCGAGACGGGCAGCGCGCTCTTCGAGGTCTCCGGCACCCGCTCGGCGCTGGACTCCCTCAACCTGCACCGGTACTGGCGCGACGCCCGCACCCACACCCTGCACGACCCCGTCCGCTGGAAGGTCCAGCACATCGGCCGCCACGTCCTGAACGGCACCCGGCCGCCCCGCCACGGGCTGCTCTAGCCCGGCGCCCGTCCAGCCGTCCGTCCCGACCCAGCCGTCCCGGCACATCCACCCCGACCCGCCCGTCCCGACACATCCGCCCGTCCGAACGTCCGAACGGAGCCACCCCTGCCATGACCCTGACCTTCCACTGGTTCCTGCCCACCAACGGCGACAGCCGCCATGTCGTCGGCGGCGGCCACGGCACCGGCGTGACGGCCTCCGGCCGCGACCGCCCGCCGACCGTCGGCTACCTCACCCAGATCGCCCGCGCGGCCGAGGACCTGGGTTTCGCGGCGGCACTGACCCCCACCGGCGCCTGGTGCGAGGACGCCTGGCTGACCACCGCGATGGTCAGCCGGCACACCGAACGGCTGAAGTTCCTGGTCGCCTTCCGGCCCGGGTCCGTCTCGCCCACCCTCGCCGCCCAGATGGCCGCCACCTACCAGTGGCAGACCGGCGGCCGGCTGCTGCTGAACATCGTCACCGGCGGCGAGAGCCACGAGCAGCGCGCCTACGGCGACTTCCTGGACAAGGACGCCCGCTACGCCCGCACCGACGAGTTCCTCGGCATCGTCCGGCGGCTGTGGGAGGGGGAGACGGTGGACCTGGTGGGCCGTCACCTACGGGTCGAGGGCGCCCGTCTGGCCCGGGTGCCCGACCCGGTGCCGCGGATCTACTTCGGCGGTTCCTCACCGGCCGCCGGGCAGGTCGCCGCCCGGCACGCCGACGTCTACCTCACCTGGGGCGAGCCGCCCGCCCAGGTCGAGGAGAAGATCAGCCGCATCCGCTCGCTCGCGGCCCGGCACGGCCGCACCCCGCGCTTCGGCGTCCGCCTGCACGTCATCACCCGGGACACCGGCGAGCAGGCGTGGGCGGAGGCGCGGCGGCTGCTGGACGGCTTCGACCCGGAGACGGTCCGCGCCGTCCAGGAGGGGCTGGCCCGCAGCGAGTCGGAGGGGCAGAAGCGCATGCTCGCCCTGCACGGCGGCAGCCGCGACCGCCTGGAGATCCACCCGGGTCTGTGGGCCGGCATCGGCCTGGTGCGCGGCGGCGCCGGCACCGCGCTGGTGGGCAGCCACACCGAGGTCGCCGACCTGATCGGCGAGTACCACCGGGCGGGCGTGACGGAGTTCGTGCTCTCCGGCTACCCCCACCTGGAGGAGGCCTACTGGTTCGGCGAGGGCGTCCTGCCGGTCCTGCGGGCGCGCGGACTGTGGACGCACCCCGCCGGCGCCGATGGCACCCGCCCGGCCGCCGCACAGGTGCCCTTCGCCGCCTCCGCGACCTCCTGACGCACCCGGCACCCCCCCTCACCTCCCTTCCCGTTCCCTCACCGAGGAGTGACATGAACCAGCCCATCGACGCCGTCACCGCAGGCCACGGAACCGGCCGGGAGCCGGACGGCGACCCCGCCCGCGCCTGGTCGTTCGAGACCCGGCAGGTGCACGCCGGAGCGGCCCCCGACCCGGCCACCGGAGCGCGGGCCGTGCCGATCTACCAGACCACCTCGTTCGTCTTCGACAGCACCCGGCACGCGGCCGACCTGTTCTCCCTGGCCGAGCCCGGCAACATCTACACCCGCATCCACAACCCCACCCAGGACGCCTTCGAGCAGCGGGTGGCCGCCCTGGAGGGCGGGGTGGCGGCCGTCGCCACCTCCTCCGGACAGGCCGCCGAGACCCTGGCGATCCTCACCCTGGCGTCCGCGGGCGACCACCTGGTGTCCGCCGCCTCGCTCTACGGCGGCACCTACAACCTCTTCCGCCACACCCTGCCCCGGCTGGGCATCGAGGTGAGCTTCGTCGAGGACCCCGACGACCTCGACGCGTGGCGGGCGGCGATCCGGCCGAACACCAAGGCCCTGTTCGCCGAGACGCTGGGCAACCCCCGCGGCAACGTCCTGGACGTCGCCGCGGTGGCCGGGGTGGCGCACGCCGCGGGCGTCCCGCTGATCGCCGACAACACCGTGCCCACCCCGTACCTGCTGCGTCCGCTGGAGCACGGGGCGGACATCGTCGTGCACTCGGCGACGAAGTTCCTCGGCGGGCACGGCACCACGCTCGGGGGCGTGGTGGTGGACGGCGGGACCTTCGACTTCGGGGCGCACGCCGAGCGCTTCCCCGACTTCAACGAGCCCGACCCCAGCTACCACGGGCTGCGCTACTGGCCCGACCTGGGGCCGAGCGCGTACGCGGTGAAGCTGCGGGTGCAACTGCTGCGCGACCTCGGCCCGGCGATCGCCCCCTTCTCCGCCTTCCTCCTCCTCCAGGGCCTGGAGACGCTGTCGCTGCGCCTGGAGCGGCACTCCGCCAACGCCCTCGAACTGGCGCGGTGGCTGGAGCGGCGTGACGAGGTGGCCGCGGTGCACTACGCGGGGCTGCCGTCCAGCCCGTGGTACGAGACCGCGCGGCGCTACCTGCCGCGCGGCGCCGGGGCCGTGCTCGCCTTCGAGCTGCGCGACGGGGTGGAGGCGGGCAAGCGCCTGGTGGACGCCGTGGAGCTGTTCAGCCACCTGGCGAACATCGGCGACGTGCGGAGCCTGATCATCCACCCGGCCTCGACCACGCACAGCCAGCTCACCGAGGCCGAGGCGGCGGCCACCGGCACCACCCCCGGGCTGGTGCGGCTGTCGGTGGGGATCGAGGCCGTGGAGGACCTCAAGGCCGATCTGGAGGCCGGTTTCCGGGCGGCGAAGGGCGCCTCCTCGTGACGGACCTCCGGCACGCCGGACGGGCGGTCACCGGGCAGCGGCAGGCGCCGCCGTCCGGCCCGCCCGCCCCGGGCGGCACCCGTCCCGCCGGGCCGCCGCCGGCGACCGGGGCCTGGCAGGACGGCGACCCGCCGGGGGACCGGCGCTGGGTGGAGCTGCCGCACCCCCTGCCCCTGGAGGGAGGGGACGTCCTGCCGGGGGTGCGCATCGCCTACGAGACCTGGGGGTGCCCGGCACCCGGCGGGGACAACGCGGTGCTGGTGCTGCACGCCCTCACCGGCGACAGCCACGCCGCCGGACCGGCCGGGCCGGGCCACCCCACCCCGGGCTGGTGGGACGCGCTGATCGGCCCGGGGCGTCCCCTGGACACCGACCGGCTCTTCGTGGTCGTCCCGAACGTGCTCGGCGGCTGTCAGGGCACCACCGGCCCGGCCTCCCGCCACCCCGACGGAAGGCGCTGGGCGAGCCGGTTCCCGCGCCTGACGGTCCGCGACCAGGTGGCCGCGGAGGTCCGCCTGGCCGAGTGGCTGGGCATCGACCGCTGGGCGCTGGTGGTCGGCGGCTCGATGGGCGGGATGCGGGCCCTGGAGTGGGGGGCGACCCACCCGGAGCGGGTCTCCCGGCTGCTGCTGCTGGCCTGCCCGGCGGCGTCCGGCGCCGAGCAGATCGCCTGGGCGTCGGCGCAGTTGCACGCCATCCGCGCCGACCCCGCCTGGCGCGGCGGCGAGTACCACGACGCCGGGCCGGGCGGCGGCCCCCACCGCGGGCTCGGCGTGGCCCGGCGGATCGCGCAGGTGACCTACCGCGGCGGGCCCGAGCTGCGGGAGCGGTTCGGGCGCCGTCCGCAGCCGGGCGAGGACCCGCGCTCCGGCGGCCGGTACAGCGTGGAGTCCTACCTCGACCACCACGCGGACAAGCTCGTCCGCCGCTTCGACGCGGGCAGCTACGTGGTGCTCACCGAGGCGATGAACGGGCACGACGTGGGCCGGGGGCGGGGCGGCACCGCGGCCGCCCTGCGCCGGCTCACCATGCCCACCCTGGTCGCCGGCATCGACACCGACCGGCTCTACCCGCTGTGGCAGCAGGAGGAGCTGGCCGCGGGCGTCCCCGGCGCCGACGCGGTGCGGGTCGTCCACTCGCCGTACGGGCACGACGCCTTCCTGCTGGAGACCGGGCAGGTCGGGGCGCTGGTCCGGGAGCTCCTGGGGGAGTAGCCCGGCGGGTGTCCGGCACGAACGGCCCGGCCTCGCGCGGTACGGCCGCCGGTCTGGGTACGTCTGGGGGAGACGGTCCCGCCGGACCGCCGGCAGGCGGCGGTCCGGCGGCGGGCCGGTCGCGTCGGCAACGAGAAGGGGCGTGCAGGGATGTCGCAGAAGGTGCGGGCGGTCGTCGCCCGGGGCAAGGAGCAGCCGGTCGCCGTGGAGACGGTGGTGGTGCCCGATCCGGGGCCGGGGGAGGCGGTGGTGCGGGTCCAGGCGTGCGGGGTGTGCCACACCGACTACCACTACCGGCAGGGCGGGATCACCGACGACTTCCCGTTCCTGCTGGGGCACGAGGCCGCGGGCGTGGTGGAAGAGGTCGGCGAGGGGGTGGAGGAGGTGGCGCCCGGCGACTTCGTGATCCTCAACTGGCGGGCGGTGTGCGGCAGGTGCCGCGCCTGCCGCCGGGGGCGGCCGTGGTACTGCTTCGACACCCACAACGCCCGGCGGAAGATGACCCTGGAGGACGGCACCGAACTGACCGCGGCGCTGGGCATCGGCGCGTTCGCGGACAAGACCCTGGTCCACGCCGGGCAGTGCACCAAGGTCGACCCGGCCGCCTCGCCCGCGGTGGCCGGGCTGCTGGGCTGCGGGGTGATGGCCGGACTCGGGGCGGCGCTCAACACCGGGAACGTCCAGCGGGGCGACAGCGTGGCCGTGATCGGCTGCGGCGGCGTGGGCGGGGCGGCGGTGATGGGCGCCGACCTGGCCGGGGCCGGGCGGATCGTCGCCGTCGACATCGACGACCGCAAACTGGAGGTCGCGCGGAAACTGGGCGCCACCCACACCGTCAACTCCCGCGACACCGACCCGGTGGCGGCCGTCCGGGAGCTGACCGGCGGCTTCGGCGCGGACGTCGTCATCGACGCGGTGGGCGTCCCGGAGACCTACCGGCAGGCGTTCTACGCCCGCGACCTGGCCGGCACCGTGGTCCTGGTCGGGGTGCCCACCCCCGAGATGAGGCTGGAGCTGCCCCTGCTGGACGTCTTCGGCCGCGGCGGCGCGCTGAAGTCCTCCTGGTACGGCGACTGCCTGCCCAGCCGGGACTTCCCGATGCTGATCGACCTCCACCTCCAGGGACGGCTGGACCTGGACGCCTTCGTCACCGAGACCATCGCGCTGGACGGCGTGGAGGAGGCGTTCGACCGGATGCACGCCGGGGACGTGCTGCGCTCGGTGGTGGTCCTGTGACGGCCGCCCGCATCGACCACCTGGTCACCTCCGGCACCTTCTCCCTGGACGGCGGCACCTGGGAGGTGGACAACAACGTGTGGATCGTCGGCGACGACAGCGAGGCACTGGTCGTCGACGCCGCCCACGACGCCGACGCCATCGTCCGGGCGGTCGGCGGCCGGCGGGTGACCGCGATCGTGTGCACCCACGCCCACGACGACCACATCGACGCCGCCCCCGCCCTGGCCGGGGCCACCGGCGCGCCCGTGCTGCTCCACCCCGACGACCTGCCGCTGTGGCGGCGGACCCACCCCGACCGCGCTCCCGACGGCGAACTGGCCGACGGACAGGTCCTCACCGTGGCCGGGGTGGAGCTGACGGTGCTGCACACCCCCGGCCACGCCCCCGGCGCCGTCTGCCTGTACGCGCCCGCCCTGGGCACGGTCTTCACCGGCGACACCCTCTTCGCCGGCGGCCCCGGCGCCACGGGCAGGTCCTTCTCCCACTTCCCGACGATCATCGACTCCATCCGGGAGAAGCTGCTGACGCTTCCGCCGGAGACGGTGGTGCGCACCGGCCACGGCGAGCACACCACCGTCGGCGCCGAGGCCCCCCACCTCCAGGAGTGGATCGACCGCGGGCACTGAGACCCGGCGCGGCGCGGGAGAGAGCGGGCGTGCCCGGCACCGCGGTGCCGGGCACGCCCGCGGCGGTGGGGCGGGACGACGGGGACCTTGACGCGGTATTGGTCCAGTCCTATGGTCTCCCCCCAGCTCCATGTTCACGTCAAAGATAGTGATTCACGTACGTGAACATCGGTGCGGACCCCCCACGCCCCACGAAGGGAACCCCCATGCCCCGACGTCCGTCGCCGAGGAGGAGAGGGCCGCTCGCCCTGCTCGTCACCCTGACGGCCGCCCTCGCCACGGTCCTGCCCGCAGGTGCCGCCCCCACTGCCGCCACCGCCGCCGCGCCGCCCGTCCGGCCCGCCGCCCCGGCCCCCGCCGAGGCCGCCGCCCCGGCCGCCTTCGTCCACCCCGGAGTGCACGTCAGCCGCGCCCAGCTCGACTTCGTCCGGTCGAAGGTGCAGGCCGGCGCGGAGCCCTGGAAGAGCGCGTACGACCAGATGATGGCCTCCCGGTACGCCTCGCCGTCGCGGACGCCCAAGCCGCGACCCGTCGTCGAGTGCGGCTCCTACTCCAACCCCAACCACGGCTGCACGGACGAGCGCGAGGACGCCATCGCCGCGTACACCAACGCGCTGGCGTGGTACATCACCCGCGACACCCGGTACGCCGACAAGGCGATCGAGCTGATGGACGCCTGGTCCGCGGTGATCCGGGACCACACCAACAGCAACGCCCCGCTCCAGGCCGGCTGGGCGGGCTCCGTCTGGCCGCGCGCCGCCGAGATCATCCGCCACGCGTACGGCGACTGGCCGAACGCCGGGCGGTTCGCCGCCATGCTGCGCGACGTCTACCTCCCCGAGGTCATAGGCGGCTCGGACAGCAACGGCAACTGGGAACTGACGATGATGGAGGCCGCCGTCGGCATCTCCGTCTTCCTGGAGGACCGGACCGGCTACGACCGGGCCGTGACCCGCTTCCTGAACCGCGTTCCGGCGTACGTCTACCTGGAGTCCGACGGCGCCCTGCCCAGGACCGTCCCCGGCAGCTCGCGGGACACCCGTGAGGAGATCATCGGCTACTGGCACGGACAGACCACCTTCGTCAACGGGCTGACCCAGGAGACCTGCCGCGACTTCACCCACACCGGCTACGGCATCTCCTCGATCTCCCACGTCGCCGAGACCTCCCGCATCCAGGGCCAGGACCTCTACCCGCAGGTGGGGGAGCGGCTGCGGCACGCCCTCGGCTTCCAGGCCAGGTACGAACTCGGCACGGCGGTGCCGTCCTGGCTGTGCGGAGGCTCGGTCAAGCCCGGTCTGGGCCCCGTCACCGAGGTCGGCTTCAACGCCCTCCACCACCGCCTGGGCCACGCCATGACCAACACCCGGACCCTCACCGAGAGCCGCCGCCCGGCGGGCACCAACAACCTCTTCGTGGCCTGGGAGACCCTCACCCACGCCGAGAACCCCTTCTGAGGTTCCGGGGCGGGGCCCTCCGCCGCGACGGCGGCGACACGGCGACGGCGACGGGCGCCGCGCGCACGGCCCGGCCCGGGTGCCGCCCGGGCCGGGCCGCGCGGCCACGGCCCGCTCCCGGTCGCCGGACGGGCCGGACCCGCTAGTCCCCGGCCGTCGGCGGCGGGCCGGCCGCATCGGGGGGAAGGACGTACTGCGCCACTCCGTCGCCCAGCGACCAGTCGGCCGACTCGTTCTCGGTCAGGGTGACGAACACGTTCCGCGGTTCGGTACCCGCGTACTCGTGGGCGAGTTCGGCGATCCGCCGGTACAGCGACTGCTTCTGCGCGGGCGTGCGCCCCGAGCGCAGTGTGATCGCGACGTACACGATGCCGTCGTCGCGGTGCACCCCGAGGTAGTCGTCGTAGCGCAGCGTGCTGCCGGTGCCGTCGTGCCCGGTCAGGACCTGGAACCGGTCGTTGGGCGGAATGCCGATCGTCTCCACCAGGGCGTCGTGCACGGCGCGGCCGAGCGCGTCGAGGCGGCCGCTGTCGGCCCCCAGCGCGTCGATGCGGACGAACGGCATGTCGGCGGTCCCCCTCCGGAGCGGTCGGATCATGGCGCGCCTGTGCATGCTAGTGCCACCTCAGGCAATGTTTGACCGGTCCGCTACCGGCACCTTGGGGCGATGTCCCCCGTCGATATGTCCGCCGTTCGGGGCCACAGCCAGCGCGGGGCAACGTGACCCCGAGCCGTCGTTCCGTCGCGAGGGAGCGGCCAACGTGCCAGGACAAAACATGTCAAGTCGTAACTCGTGTGGGCCGGTATTGCAGGGCTACTGCCCCCGACCGGAACTCATGGCGGTCCACGAGCTCGAGCTGGATGCGCTCGCGTAGGCCGGCGAGCAACGTCGGCCCGTGTCCGGCAAGGACCGGATGAACAAGGAACTCGTACTCGTCGATCAGTCCCAGATCTGCCAACGCCAGGGGGAGCGTCACGCCACCCACCCACAGGCTCTCGCCTGACTCCTGCTTGAGCCGCTGAACCGCTTGCCCCAAGTCGCCTCGCACCAGGTCGGCATTCCAATCGACCCCGCTCAGCGTGCTCGACACGACGTACTTCTTCGCCCGGTCGATGGTCTCGGCGAACGGGATCTGCCACTCATCCATCCAGTCAGGCCACGTGCCCGTGGCCGGCTTCCGCCACGCCGACTCCATCATCTCGTAGGTCACCCGGCCGAATAGCAGGGCATCGGCTCGCTCCATCTCAGCGGTCCAGTAGTGCATCGACTCCTCGTCCGGGGGGAGCCCTGCCTCGTGATGGCAGCAGCCGTCGAGCGTGACGTTGATCGAGTATCGAAGTGGTCTCATCTCGTTGCTCTCCCTTGATGCGCACCCCGCGTTCACCGGACCGTACTCAGACCACTGCTGGCGCCATTTCTCATCGGCGCCCCGATCGCACTTACTCCGACGCCGTCGTGATGCGAACCAGACCGCAAACCGAGCACGCGACCGATTCGGCGCTCGGGGCGTTCAGGTTCGCAACGGGACGGCGCGCATAACGCTCGACTTCGATGCACGGTGCCGCGTCACCTACCGCCGGCTCAGGGTCAACGACGAACGTCGCAAACGTTGCCTGACGCGGCACTAGTTGGTACGACAACGGGACGTCACCGCGTCGGTCCGCTGCGTGCTCGTCAGCCGGTGGCGGCCGCGTCCTCCCGCGCCGCGGCGGGGCCGGTCAGTGCGGCGTCCCGTCGAGCCACTGCAGGATCTGCGGGGTCACGGGGTCGGAGATGCCGGCGAACTCCTGGTGCCTGCGCAGGTGTGCGGCCACGTAGGGGCAGACGGGCACGACGTGCTTCCCGGCGTCGCGGGTGTCGGCCAGTGCCTGCCGGACGAGGACGGAGGCCAGGCCCCGGCCGGTGAAGGCGTCGTCGATCTCGGTGTGGTGGAAGACGCGCTGCCCGTCGCGGTCGCGGTAGGCGGCGAAGCCGATCGTTTCGCCGCCTACGCGGATCTCGTAGCGGTGCAGGCGGTCCACCCGCTCGACGACGGGAGCGGTCGCGGGCCGGGTCATCGGGTGCCTCCCGGGGGCGGGGCGGGGTTCCTGCGCGGGGTGAGGACGGCGTTCGGCAGGGCGGGCGCGGGAAGCCGGTCCCCGTCGTAGCCCTCGACGCCTCCGAACCGGTCGGACGCGTCCTGCCACTCCTGCCGGGCCCGGACGATCTCCTCGTGGCTGCGGCCCACGAAGTTCCACCACATGACGATCTGCTCGCCGAACGGCGGCCCGCCGAGCAGGACCGCCCGGGCGGGGGCGTCCGTCTCGTTCGTCAGCGTCAGCGTCCGGTGCCCGGGACCGCGGTAGCCGAGTTCGGCCGGGTGCAGCAGGGTTCCCGCCATGCCGATGCGCCCCCGGTCGACGAGGAGGCCGTGTTCGAAGCCGGCGTCCGTCGTCAGGGTGGTCGTGGCGCGCGGCTCCAGGGTGAGTTCGGCGCCCAGCAGGGGTGTGAAGGCCGGCACCGGGGAGGTGTCACCGGCGAGGGACCCCAGGAACACCCGTGCCTCGCCCCCGTCCACCCGGACCGGGCGCGGGACGTGGTGCCGGAAGTCGCGGCCGGTGTGCCGGTGCCGCTCGGGCAGGGCCACCCACAACTGCACACCGTGCAGGACCGTGGTCCGGGCGGTGGAGACCTCCGAGTGGCTGATGCCGTGTCCGCTCGTCATGAGGTTCAGCTCGCCCGGCCGCACGAGGGCGTGGCTGCCCAGGCTGTCGCGGTGCTCGATCTCCCCGCTGAAGAGCCAGCTCACCGTCTGCAGGCCGGTGTGGGGGTGGGGAGGGACGTCCATGCCGCCCGTTCCGGCCACGTCGTCGGGGCCGTAGTGGTCGGCGAAGCACCAGGCGCCGATCAGCGTCCGGGCCCGCTGCGGCAGCGTGCGCCGCACCGTCATCGCCCGCGGGCCGCCCAGGGGGACCCTCCGCGGGGAGAGGACCTCGACCCGCGACGCCGGCGGTTCCGGCCCGTCCGGGAGGGAGGCCCGGCAGCGCAGCTCCGCGGGTTGCGTCTCGGTGTTGCTCACGGCACGGCGCCTCTCGGGTCGGCGATGATTCCGTGTTCAACCATCACGCGGTGACAAGGGCGACGATACTCCCGCGACGAGCACGGCGCACCGGCAGCGGCGGGCGCCGCCGGTGCCGGTGCGCGCGGACGCGGGCCGGTCGTCAGCGTTCCGCACCGCCGCCGGTCGGCCGGCGGCGGGAGCGGCGGGTGAGCCAGGCCGCGGCCAGGGCGCCCGAGACGTTGTGCCAGACCGAGAAGACCGCGGCGGGCAGGGCCGCCGCGGGGCTGAAGTGCGCCGCCGCCAGCGAGGCGGCGAGGCCGGAGTTCTGCATGCCGACCTCGAAGGCCAGGGCCCGGCGGGCCGGGACGCCGAGCCGGCCGATCCTGCCCACCGCGTAGCCGAGGACCAGGCCGAGCCCGTTGTGCAGGACGACGGCCACCAGGACCGTCGCCGCCGCGGCCCTGATGGCGTCGGCGCTGCCGGCCACCACGACCGCGACGATGACCCCGATGGCCAGCACCGAGAGCCAGGGCAGGACGGGAAGCGCACGGGTGACGTGGCGGCCGGCCAGGAGCCGTACGGCCAGGCCGGCGAGCACCGGCAGCAGCACGGTCTTGAGGATGTCGCCCACCATCGAGCCCGCGTCCACGGGGAGGAACTCACCGGCCAGCAGGAGCGTCAGCGCGGGCGTGACGAGCGGCGAGAGGAGGGTGGAGGCGCTGGTCACCGAGACGGACAGGGCCACGTCCCCGCGCGCCAGGTACGTCACCACGTTCGACGCCGTGCCGCCGGGCGCGCACCCCACCAGGATCACGCCCGCGGCCAGTTCGGGGGAGAGGCCGAGCGCCTCGGCGACCAGCCAGCCGGTCCCCGGCATGATCACGTACTGGGCGGCCAGGCCCAGCGCGACCGCCCGGGGGCGCCGCAGCACGCCCCTGAAGTCCGGTGGGGTCATGGTGAGGCCCATGCAGAACATCACCACGCCCAGCAGATAGGGCACCGAGGGTGCCCAGCCGCCGAAGGACGACGGGCTCAGCAGCCCGGCCGCGCCCGCGAGCAGGACGAACAGCGGGAAGACGGTGACGGCGCGGCGGGCGTCGCGGTCCGCGGACGCGGCGGCGGGACCGGGGGCGGGCGCGGGGCTCCGGTCCTGGTCCCGGTGGTCCTGATGCTTCTGGTGCTCTTGGTGGTCCTGGTGTTCCGGTCGCATTCGTGTGATGGAACGTCCGCGGAGGCGTCCCCGGCAAGACCGCCTCGCGGTGCGGCCCTCCCGGCCGTCCGCCGCGGGGCCGTCCGTTCCGGCCGGGGAGGGGTGCCCGCGAGGGGCACCGCGGCCCGTCCCGAATGACCGAAAACCGCCTGCCGGGCACCTTGCCAGTGACCGCTGGCGTACTTACAGTCAGGCTACTCGCCGGTATTGACATGTTCATTAATACCGGACGCCCCCGTGTGCGCCCCGTGGGCGCGGGGTGGAGCCGCACCACCGAAAGCACCGATCCACGCTGTCGATCTGCCAGAGGCGTGTCCGCGACGGGATCGCGGGCGCCGCCGGAGGGGTGTGTGATGAAGGACGATCGGGAAAGACCCGCCACGGGACGCGTCAGATGGCGCAGGTTCGCCGTCGTCGCCGTCCCGGGCTTCACCGTCACCGGCGTACTGGCCGTCGCGCTGGCCCAGGGGGCCCTGGCCGCGTCGTTCGCCGTGTCGGGGCAGCAGTTCAAGGTGTCCGCGGACCGGCTCACCGGCTCGGGCTTCGTGCAGTACGGGAGCGTGGACGCCAACGTCCGCGACGAGCTGCTGCCCGTCGCCGTGACCGGCATCCGGGAGGCCAGGCTCGAAAGCCTGTGCCAGTCGGTCGTCACCACCCTGCCCGTGCTCGGTGACATCTCCCTGAACCTCACCGCGGGCAGGGAGAAGCCGGTCGAGGCGACCGACCTGTTCGTGGACGCCACCCAGCTCTCGGGCGACGCCTCGTTCAGGAACATCGAGATCGGCCGCGACGCCTCCACGCTGGACAAGGGCCCCGACGGCGCACAGGGCATGCAGGACGCCTTCTCCCAGCAGGCCGACACCCTCCAGATCAGCAACCTCAGACAGGTCGCATGGGCCACCAACGCCGGCACGTTCAAGCTGTCCGGGCTGAGCATGAAGATCAGCAAGGGCAAGCGCGAATGCTTCTGAGATGGCGGCGCTGGCGCAGGAGCCGGCCGTTCTGGGGAGGGCTGGTCACCGTCGCCGCGGGCGTGGAGCTGGCCGTCATCCCCCTGGCCCCGCTGGAGGTCATGCTGCACCAGGGGGTCGCGGGAGCCGCGTCCGTCCTCCTGGGTGCCGTCATGGTCGTGCTGGGCCTGTCGGCCTGGTTCGCGCCCCAGTACCGCTCGCTCGCCGGAATCCTCACGGCCATGGTCGCCGCGGCCGCTCTGGTGCTCTCCAATCTCGGCGGCTTCCTGATCGGGACGGTCGCCGGTGTCATCGGCGGTGGACTGGTCTTCGGCTGGCAGCCGGACACCGCACCGCCGTCTCCCCAACCCACCCCCCAACCCTCACCTTCCGAGGAGACAGCATGACGCACCGCTTGACGCCCCGGATCCCCCGTACGCCGGTGGCCCTCGGCACCGGCCTGGCCACCGCCGCCGCCCTGGCGCTGGCCGGAGCCGGTACCGCGGCGGCCGAGCCGGCCGCCGTCGCGGGCCCCACGACGGTCACCCCCGCCGGCCACTACTTCCAGGCCAACCTGGCCGGCACCGCCACCTTCAAGGCGGGCTCGGTGACCGTGACCTGCACGGTGTCCACCTCGGCGCCCACCTCCCCGCTGGGCACCAACGCCAACAACAGGATCCCGGACGCGCCGGGCAACACCAACGCCGCGGGCCCGGTCTCCGGTCCCATCAACCCGCCCACCTACAGCTCGTGCCGGACCAGCATGCCGGGCGTGTCCGCGGCCATCACCACCACCGGCACCTGGGGCGTCTCCGTCCAGTACGGGACGCCGTCCACCGCGAACCTGACCATCCCCAAGGGCGGCTTCGTCCTGAAGACCAGCGGACTGGCGAGCTGCACCGTGACCGCCGCTCCCAACGGGGACGCCACCGTCGCCGGGAGCTGGACCAACGGGGCGCCGTCCCGGCTGTCCTTCTCGGGCGTCTCCGTCCCCGTGACCGTCGTCGGCGGGTTCGGCTGCCCGACCAGCTCCACCAGCTCCACCTTCAGCGTCGCCTACAACATCACCGACGTGACCGACCCGGCGTCGCAGATCACCGTGACCGGGTAGCCCGGCGGACGGCGGTCCACGTCCACAGCGGGGCCCGGGCGGCGAGCCGGCCGCCGTCCGGGCCCCGTCGCGTCGCGCACCGGGTGCGCGACGCGACGCGGTGTCAACCGTGCTCCCCCCGCTGTCCTCCCTGCGGGGACCCGCCGTGAGGCCGGGGACGCAGCCCGTTCAGGGCGGCCTCGACCACGGCGTCGGCGAACCCGGCCGTCAGCGGCCCCTCGCGGTGCAGCCAGCGCCTGTGCAGCGGCCCCCAGATCATGTCGACGGCCACCTCCAGGTCCACGCCGGGGGCGAGCTGCCCGGCGTCCCGCGCCGCCCGCAGGCGACGCAGCTTGAGCTCCCTGACCGGCCGGTCCAGCCGCTCGGCGAAGACGGCGGCGAGGTCCGGGTCGAGGAGGACCTCGACGGTCAGGGCGCGCATCGGCTCGCTGAGGCGCGGGTCGTTCAGCTCCTCGACGGTGGCGCGGAGCACCGTCTTCAGATCGGCCTCCAGATCACCGGTGTCGGGCAGTTCCGCGGCTCCCTCCCCCCGGCCCTCGGAGAGCATCAGCAGCGCGTCGACGAGCACCGCGCCCTTGGAGGGCCACCAGCGGTAGATCGTCTGCTTGCCCGCCCCGGCCCGGGCGGCGATGCCCTCGATGCTCAGCCGGGCGTACCCGACCTCCCCGACCAGTTCCAGCGCGGCGTCGAGGATGGCCCGGCGGGTGGCCTGGCTGCGCCGGGAGGCGTCGGGGGTTCTCCGCTGCGTCGTCATCGGGGGAAGCGTACCGAAGCAGAGACGAGACGGTCCGTCTTGCGGTCCCGGAGGGCGCGCGCCTACAGTGAGGAATCGAGACGAGACGGTTCGTCTCGCCAATTGTCCCAGGAGCGCCCATGACCCCCACCCCCGCGACCACCACCCCCACCACCACCCCGGACGAGTCCTCCGCCGGACGGGTCTGGTTCATCACCGGAGCGAGCCGGGGGCTGGGCCGGGCCTTCACCCGGGCCGCGCTCGCCGCCGGCGACCGGGTGGCCGCCGCGTCCCGCACCCTCACCACACCGGAGCCGCTGGAGCCGGAGGCCACCGAACACGGCGACCGCCTGCTCGCCCTCCCCCTGGACGTCACCGACCGCGCGGCGGTGCACGACGCCGTCGAACAGGCGGTACGGCACTTCGGACGCCTCGACGTCGTCGTGAACAACGCCGGATTCCTGGCCTACGGAGCGGTCGAGGAGTTCGGCGAGGCCGAGGCCCGCGCCCAACTGGAGACCAACTTCTTCGGCCCCCTGTGGGTCTGCCAGGCCGTACTGCCCCACCTGCGCGCCCAGCGCTCCGGGCACATCGTGCAGATCTCCAGCATCGGCGGACTGGGCGGCTTCCCCTTCACCGGCCTGTACAGCGCCAGCAAATTCGCCCTGGAGGGCATGAGCGAGGCCCTGGCCGCGGAGGCCGCGGGATTCGGCGTCAAGCTCACCATCGTCGAACCCGGCGGGTACTGGACGGACCTCTACACCACCGGACTGGCGGCCACCGAGCCCCTGGACGCCTACGCGCCGCTGCGCGCGGAGATGGAGAGGACGATGGCCGAAGGGTCGGTCGACAGCATGCCGCACCTCGCCGCCGAGGCCCTGATGAAGCTCGTGGACAGCGAGGACCCGCCGCTGCGGCTGCTGCTCGGCAGCGTGGTCTACGACCTGGCCCTCGACCTCTCGCGCCGGCGCATGGACACCTGGGCGGCCTGGGAGGAGACCAGCCGCGCCGCCGAACACGCCGTCCCGATGCCCGAGGGGTACGGCTCATGAGGCCCCGCCGGTCGCCCCCCTCGCCCGGCCGCCCGCCCTCCGGTCCCCGATGCGCCGGCGGACCTCCCCGGTGAGGCGGGCCAGGGCGGCGGAGACGGCGGCCTCCGGCGGCACCGGGTCGTCGATGCGCCGGGCCTCCCCGGGCAGCCCGGCCAGATCCGCCGCCAGGCGCTCGCGGGCGACCGCCAGCGGGGCCGGCCCGGCGGTCCGCCGCCCGCCGGACATCACCGTCTCCAGCACGGGCGCGGCGCCCGGCGGCGGGACCTCGTCCCGCAGCCCCACGGTGTCGGTGAGGCCCGGACCCCGGAACACCTGCTTGGCCCCCGGGGCGGTCACCTTCGCCGCCGACAGCTTCATCACCGGCCGCCCGTCGTAGGAGACCAGCTTGTAGGCGGAGTCCAGGTAGGGCGCGTCGGCGCTGACGCCCACCCGGGTGCCCACGGCGCAGACGTCGACCGGGGCGCCGGAGCGCACCAGACGGTCGATGCCGTACTCGTCCAGGCCGCCGCTGACGACGATCCGCACCTCGGGCAGCCCGGCCGCGTCCAGGATCCGCCGCGCGCGCACGGCCAGCCCGCCCAGGTCGCCGCTGTCGATCCGGATGCCGCAGCCGGGCCCGTACCCCAGGTCGTGCAGCACCCGCGCGGCCACGGCCACCCCCTCCTCGGTGTCGTAGGTGTCCACCAGGAAGGTCACCGGGCCCGGGTGGGCGCGGGCGAAGGCGCGGAACGCGGCCTCCTCGTCCCCGTACGCCTCGATGTAGGAGTGCGCCATGGTGCCCACCGCCGGCAGGCCGTACGCGGTGGCCGCGGCGACGTTGCTGGTCCCGGCGAAACCCGCCAGCGAGCCCAGCCGGGCCATGCGCAGCCCGGCCTCGATCCCCTGCGTGCGGCGCAGCGAGAAGTCCACGACCGGGCGGCCGGCCGCGGCGAGCACGCAGCGGACCGCCTTGGAGGCCACGGCCGTCTGATGGCTGAGCTGGTTGAGCAGGCAGGTCTCGACGAACTGCGCCTGCGGCAGCGGGGCCGTCACCTCCAGCAGGGGCTCCCCGGCGAGCACCACACGCCCCTCCGGCACGGCCCGCACCTCACCGGTGAACTCCAGCCCCCGCAGCGGTTCGAGGTCCGCCACGGGCCGGTGCAGCGCATCGGCGAAGGCGGCCGTCTCGGCGGGGCCGACCCGCAGCCCCTCCAGGTACGACAGCGCCGACTCCAGGCCCGCGGCCACCAGGAAGCCGCGCCGCGGCGGCAGGTCGCGGACGAACAGGTCGAAGACCGCCTCGCCGGTCATGCCCTCGCGCAGGTACACCAGGGCCATGCTCACCTCGTAGAGATCGGTGGTGAGCGCTCCCGGCACCGTCATCTGCCCACTCATGGCCGACTGTCCACTCATGGCCGACGTCCCATCCGTCACCTGCGGAGCGGCCGCTTCGGCGCGCGAGGGGGAAGTACCGGGAACCTCCGGCCCGGAAACCCCGCCCCGCGGGTCCGCCGTCCGATGGAACCCCCGCGGCCCCGGGAGTACCGTGGAAGGACAGGGCAGGGCGCGCATCGACGCCGAGGAGGTGTCGTCGATGCCCGAGAAGACGAACACCGGGGCCGGCGGGCGCGCCACGCCCGGACGGGCGGCCCGGACACCCGGGCGCCCGCCGAACACCACGGGGAGCGGGGAGGCCGGGGAGACGGCACCCGCCCCCTTCCCGCGGCCGGACGACCCGGACGACCCGGGCCGACCGCATCCACCGCGACCGTCCACCGCAATCCACCGCAACCGGCACCACCACACCGGTTCGCACCACGACAGGGAACAGGCCATGCCACAACACACACAGGACTGGCAGGTCCGCCTCCACCTCTTCGAGGAGGAGGGGACGACGAAGGCGCACGCGGTGCTGGACCTCGGGGGCACGGCGGTCACCGGACAGGGCGTCGCACGGCGCAACCCCCGCGACAGGGACATCCCGGAGATCGGCGACGAACTCGCGGCGGGACGGGCGATGAACGACCTGGCGCAGAAACTGCTCACCATCGCGCAGACCGACATCGAGGGCATGTCCCACCCCGGTCCCTGACACCCCCTCCCCGCACCGGGAGGCGCGGCGCCACGGGCGGGCGACGGCCAGGAGGACCGGGATGAGCGCACGGCCGCTTTCCGAGGAACTCGTGGTGGCACTGGTCGACGACGCCACCACGGCCCCGTCCATGCACAACGCCCAGCCCTGGCGCTTCCGTTACCTCCGCGGCGACCGCCTCTTCGAGGTGCACGCGGACTTCGGGCGCGCCCTGCCGCACGCCGACCCCGACGCCCGCGCCCTCCACATCGGCTGCGGCGCCGCCCTGCTGAACCTGAGGGTCGCCGTCGCCCACGCCGGCTGGCGCCCCGTCACCCGGCTGCTGCCGGACCCGGACGACCCCTCCCTGCTCGCCACGGTGCACCCGGCCGACTCCGACGGCGGCCCCAGCGACCTCGCCGCGCTCCACCCGGCGATCCGCCGCCGGCACACCAGCCGCCGGCCGTACGCGGAAACCCCGATCCCCGCGGCCCTGCGGTCCGCCCTGGCCTACGCCGCCCGCCGGGAAGGCGCCCTGCTGGACTTCCCCGGCCCGTGGCACCTGCGCTGGGTGCTGGAGTTGTTCGAGGAGGCCGAGGCCCGCAACCGCACCGACCGGGGCGAGGAGGAAGACCTGGAACGGTGGGCCCGCGCCGATCCCGCGGCCGGCTCCCCGGAGGACGGAATCCCCGAGGACGCCTTCGGGCCGCGCAGGCGCGACGGCCGGGCCCCGGTGCGCGACTTCGCCGGCACCAGGCGGGTGCCCGGGCGACAGGCGGCGGACTTCGAGCGCTTCCCCCAACTGGCCCTGCTCAGCACGCTCCGCGACCACCCCGAGGACTGGCTGCGGGCGGGCCAGGCCATGGAGCGCGTCCTGCTGCTGGCCACTTCCGAGGGCCTGGTCGGCTCACCCCTCACCCAGGCCGTCGAATGGCCCGACCTCCGCTGGCCGCTGCGCGACCCCGTCACCGGAAAGGGACAGGTGCAGACGGTGCTGCGCCTGGGATACGGCCCCCCGGGCCCGCAGACCCCGCGCCGCCCGCCGCGGGAAGTGCTCGACATCGACCCCTGACCGGCCCGCCCCCGCTCCGTTCCGGACGGCCCGGGACACCCGGCCCCGGTTCCGGGGCGGCGGGGCGGACCCGCCGCCCCGGAACCGGACCCCCGGGCGCCACCGCGAGGAGCGGCTACCGCGGGGAGTAGGTCAGGCAGTCCGCCGCGTCCTGCCGGGCCCCCACCGAGATGCCGCTGGCCTGGCACTCGAAATCGGTGTTGTACCGGCAGTCGGACATCTTGCAGGCGCCGACCTGGCCGGTGGCCGACGGGCTGCCGCCCTTGCGCGGGGCGGTGAAGTAGGTGTCGCAGTGGGCGTGCAGGGGGTCGCCGACGGTGATGGCCAGCGCGTGGCAGCCGCGGTCCCTGTTGTACGCGCAGGCCTCCACCGCGCACTCGGTCACAGCAGGCATCTCCATGGGGCTCTCCTGAGGCTCTCTCGGCGGTCGGCTTCGGATACGGCCGCTACCAGGGTGGTGCCCTCCCAGACCGGAGCCGTCCGCGGAAACGCGAGAGTTCACCCGAAGGGCGGGACAGCGGAACCGCCATGGCCGTCCTCCCTTCGGAAGTGAAAAAAGTGTGCCAAGCAGGGCCTTGGGGGTGACCGGCGGGGGCGGCAGGACCTCCCGGCACGGTCCCGGCGGGCGGAACCCAGCCGTCCGGGGGTACCCGGCACGGACCCGGGGGCGGGGCGGATCGCCGCTCCGCCCGGAGACCTGGAGGGACGCGGCCATGACCCGCACCGTCGTCGTGGGCCTGGACGGCTCACCCGAGAGCCTGGCCGCCGCCGACTGGGCGGCCCGCGAGGCGCTGCTGCGCACGCTGCCGTTGCGGCTGGTGCACGTGGAGGAGGCGGACTCCCATCCGCATCCGCTGTCCGTCCCGGACGCCGGGAGCCGACAACGGCGGCAGCGGGCGCCGGACGAGGTGGCGGCCGGCCTCGCCCGCCGCCACCCCGCGCTGGACGTCGCCGTCGAGCACCTGGCGGGCCGGCCGGCCGAGGTGCTCCAGGGGACCGCGGACGGGACCGACCTGCTGGTCCTGGGATCCCGCGGCAGGGGTGCCCTCGCCGCTCTCCTGGCCGGCTCCGTCCGCCTGTCCACCGTGGCCCGCGCCGCGTGTCCGGTGGTGCTGGTCCGGGCCGGGCCCGCCGGGACGGAGGGGACGCACGCCCCCTCCGCGGAGGAGGCCCCGCACCGCGACACGGTCCTGGGCCTGGACCTGGGCAAGCCGTACGACGAACTCATCGCCTTCGCCTTCGACACCGCCGCCCGGCACGGCACGGGGCTGCACGTCGTCCACGGCTGGGAGCCGCCCGCGGTCTACGGCATCCACCCCGCCGCCCTCGGGCCCCGTCCGGTCGACGACCTGACCGCGGAGCGGGCCGGGACCCTGGCGGGGGTGCTGCGCCCCTGGCGCGAGGAGCACCCCGAGGTGGAGGTCAGGGCGGAGGCCGTGGTCGGCAGGCCCGCCCACCGTCTGCTGGAGGCGGCGGCCGGCGCCTTCCTGGTGGCCGTCGGCCGGCACCGGCGCCGTTCGCCGCTGGGCCACCACACCGGGCCGGTCGTCCACGCGCTGGTGCACCACTGCACCGCACCCGTCGCCGTCGTCCCGCACGACTGAGCCGCGCCCGGCGCGGAAGCGCCCGGCCCCCGCGCCCCGCCCGCAGGCGCCGCCGCACGGAAGGAGCTGATCACCGTGGCCTCTCAGACACCAACCCCTCCCGTCCGGCCCGTGACGGTGGAGGCGGTGCTGGACGAACCGCTGTCCCGGTGGTTGTGGCTGGTGAAGTGGTTCCTGCTCATCCCGCACTACGTGGTGCTGTTCTTCCTGTGGATCGCCTTCACCGTGGTGAGCGTGATCGCGTTCTTCGCCATCCTGTTCACCGCGCGCTACCCCCGGCCGCTGTTCGACTTCAACGTCGGCGTGCTGCGCTGGAACTGGCGCGTGACCTACTACGCGCACGGCGCGTTCGCCACCGACCGCTACCCGCCCTTCAGCCTGGCCCCGGTGCCCGACTACCCGGCGCGGCTGCACGTGGCCCACCCCGAGCGCCTCTCGCGCGGTCTGGTCCTGGTGAAGTGGTGGCTGCTGGCGATCCCGCACTACATCGTGGTCGGCATCCTCCTGGGCGGCGCCGGCGGGGACGGCTGGTGGTACGCGGGGCTCATCCCGGTGCTGGCGCTGTTCGCGGCCGTCGCCAAGGCCGTCACCCGCACCTACCCGAAGGGCCTGTTCGACCTGGTCGTCGGGCTCAACCGCTGGGTGCTGCGGGTGGTGGCCTACGCGGCCCTGATGACGGACGCCTATCCGCCGTTCCGGCTGGACCTGGGCGGCGCCGAACGGGGGCCCGGGCCGTGATCCGCGGGCCGGCGGGCCGCGGGGTCCGCTCAGCGCGGGGCGGACGGGGGCACGAGGGTGTTGTCGCCGGTGCGCCCGGCCAGGTGGTCCTCGACGTTGCGCGCGGTGGCCCGGACGATCTGGCCCACCGCGTCCCGGGTGAAGTACGCCTGGTGCGAGCTGACCAGCACGTTGCGGAAGGTCATCAGCCGGGCGAGGGTGTCGTCGGTCATCACCTCCAGGGACCTGTCGAAGAAGAACAGCCCGGCCTCCTCCTCGTAGACGTCCAGGCCCACGCCGTCGAGGCGGCCCGCCCGCAGGGTCTCCACCAGCGCGTGGGCGTCGATCAGGCCGCCGCGGCTGGTGTTGATCAGGACGGCGTCGTCCTTCATCCGGGCCAGGGCGGCGGCGTCCACCACGTGGTGGGTGTCGGGCACCAGCGGCAGGTGCAGGCTGATCAGGTCGGACTCGGCGAACAGCCGGTCGCGCTCGACGTACTCCATGCCCAGGGCCAGGCACTCGGGGTTCTCGGCGATGTCGGAGCCGAGCAGGCGCATGCCGAAGCCCGCGGCGATGCGGGCGAAGGCGGCGCCGATCCTCCCGGTGCCCAGGACCCCGGCGGTGCGCCCGTGGAAGTCGCGTCCCAGCAGGCCGTCGAGCCGGAAGTCGAAGTCGCGGGTGCGGGCCACGGCCCTGGCCACCCGGCGGTTGACCGCGAGGGCCAGGGCCCAGGCGAACTCGGCCACCGAGTGGGGGGAGTAGGAGGAGACGCGGGCGACCGACAGGCCCAGTTTCCGGGCCGCGTCCAGGTCGATGTTGTTGTAGCCGGTGGCGCGCTGGGTGACCAGCCGGGTGCCGCCGCGCGCCAGGGCGGCCAGGACCTCCGCGTCCAGGACGTCGTTGACGCTGCTGCAGACGACCGCGCAGCCGGCGGCCGTGGAGGCGGTGTCCCGGTTGAGGACCAGGTCCAGGCAGCGCAGCCGGTACCGTCCGCCGAACGCCTCCTCCAGCAGGGGCCGCTCGTCGGCCACGACCCCGTAGGCGACGATGTCCACCGCTTCCTCCACCGCTGTCTCCCTCGTCTCCGCCGGCCTCTTCCGGTTGGTCCTTCCCGTCCGGCGGGACGCGATGCCCGCGCCCCGCCGGACGGGGAAGCCGCCGCCGGGCCGCCTCCCGCCGGACCGGGGCCGAACGGGCCGCCTCGCCCCGCCGTCCCGCCGGACGGGTCAGCGGAAGGACTCCTCCCAGGTCTTCGGGCCGACGACGCCGTCGACCGGCAGGCCCCGCTCCGCCTGGAACCGCTCGCACACGCGCCGGGAGCGCGGGCCGTACCGGCCGTCCACCCCGATGGTCCAGCCGAGGTCGCGCATCCGCTGCTGCCAGACGCGTACGCCGGGGTGCTCGATGCCCGGCGGGTAGGCGAAGACGACACCGGGCCAGGCCGGGGGGCCGGCGCCGGGCTCCAGCGAGCCGTCCTGGACGTAGGAGGAGAGCCCGCCGGGGCAGGCCGTGGGCGTGTGGTCGCTGTGGCGGTTGATCCCGCGGCCCGCGCCGCCGATGTCGCGCAGGTGGGCGATCGACCAGCGGAAGGCGTCCAGCAGCCGGTCGGTGACGGTGTCGTAGGCGGTCGTGGAGCCGCCGGTGAGCGCGCACACCGCGTACCAGTTCTGGTTGCCGGAGGAGGTGCCGTTGGCGGCGGTCCGCACGCCCGGCCCCCGGCCCTCGAAGACGTATCCGTGGACGCACACCAGGTGGGTGTAGGCGATGTCGGCCCATCCGTTGGTGTCCATGTGGTGGTTCTGGATGCCGCGCACCTGCCCGGCGCAGTCGCCGTGGTCGGAGCGGGCGGTGCGGGTCGGGCCCACGTGGTGGACGGTGACGCCGCCGTGCTCCGGGGTGATGTTGGTGGGCCGGCTCCGGGGGGCGCGGCCGCCCCAGGCCGCACGGGGGACGAAGGTGGCCATCAGACGCCCGCCCACTTCAGGTCGCACTGCCCGCCGGCGTCGGGGGGTTCGCCGAGGAAGGCGGCCTCCGGGGACGCGGGGGCGAGGACGGCCGGGAGCCCGGTCCGGGCGGACGCCGTACCGGGCCAGAGGGTGGGGAGGACGGCCGCGCCGGCGACGGCTGCCGCCGCCTTGCCGGTCAGGGCCAGGAATCCGCGTCGGGTTGGTCTGGGGGACAACGTGCTCTCCTGCCGCCGAAGGGATGAGGAGCGGGCACCGGTTCGCTTCCGGCCCGCCCGGCGGCCGGGGCGGGAGCACCCGGCACGGCGGAGGAGGCGGGTGCCCGTTCGCTGCGGTGCGGAGGGGCCTACCCGCGAACACGAGTGCCAGGCTCGTCCATATCGGTGATTCACACCGGTGGTCACGGACCGCACCGCTCCCCGGGGTGCTCCCGGGGCCGTGGCGGGCGCTGCAAGGTTTCGGCAAGGCGGCGGCAAGGAAACCGTCCACGCCCCCGGGGCATCCCCCGTCCGACGCACCGAATCGTCGACACATGGGGGATGTTCATGTCCGCTCCGAACAGAGGCACGGAGGGGCCCGCCGTGCTCCGGCAGGGCCAATGGCTCACCCGGCCCGGCTGCAAGCGCGTCCTGGTCGTCGCGCACACCATGACGTACGCACAGCGCCTGTGCGGTGTCTTCTCGCTCCTGGAGTCCGACCCGCGGATCCAGGTGGTCTTCACCGTCGCACCGCACGCGTTCGGCGGCGGCGTCACCCGCTACCTGCAGGACCTCGGCATCGGCGTGGTCCCGTGGGAGCTGGCGGTGGACGCCGAGTTCGACCTGGCCCTGGCGGCCGGCTCACGGGGGATCGACCAGGTGCGGGCGCCGGTGGTCCGCATGTCGCACGGTGCCGGGCACATCAAGCTCCTGCGGGCGCCGGAGGAGCCGGAAGATCGGGAGGAGCCGGGTGCGGGCGCCGCACGCACCCCCGGGATGCTGAGCCGGCGGCACCTGGTCCGCGACGGCCGGGTGGTGCCCGCGGCAATCGCGCTCGCGCACGAGCAGCACCGGGAGGAGATGGCGCGCTCCTGCCCCGAGGCGCTGCCGAGGGCGGTGGTGGTCGGCGACCCCTGCCACGACCGGATCACCGCGAGCCTGCCGCACCGGGAGGAGTACCGCCGCGCGCTCGGACTCACCGGACGCCAGCGGCTGGTGTTGTTCACCTCCACCTGGGGGCCGTCCTCGTCGTTCGGCCGGTTCGAGGCACTGCTGCCGCGGTTGCTGGACGAACTGCCCCGGGACCGCTACCGGGCGGCTGCCCTGGTCCACCCCAACGTGTGGGCCGGGCACGGCGACTGGCAGATCAGGGCGTGGCTGGCCAGCTGCCGTCGCCGCGGGCTGACCCTCCTGCCGCCGGAGGCGGACTGGCAGGCCCCGCTGGTCGCCGCGGACTGGATCGTCGGCGACCACGGGTCGGTGACCGCGTACGGCACGCTGACGGGTGCGCCCGTCCTGCTGGCCCGCTGCCCCGGCGAGGAGATCTCGCCCGCCTCACCGGCCGCCCGACTCGCCCGCGTCGCCCCCGCGCTGTCGCCGCTGCATCCGCTGGAGGACCAGTTGCGGTACGCGGCCGAGGAGTACCGGCCCCGGGAGTACGCGGACGTCGCGGCGCTCCTGACGTCCGAACCCGGCCGGTTCAACCGCCTCATGCGCAGATTGATGTACCGGCTGCTGGGCATCGGCGAGCCGGCGTACGCGCCCGCCACCGAGGCCGTCGCCGTTCCCCCGCCGCTGGACCACTGGGAGGCGCGGATTCCAGGGGTGCCGGCATGACGGCCGGATCGGCCGTGCGGGTCGGCGCGCTGTCACCGGCCGGTCTGCAGACCGCCGTGGTGCGGGCGGTGGCCCCGCCGCGGTGCTCGGCGGTCACCGCGCCCTTCGCCGACGTCCATCTGCGCGCGGACCCCGACACGCCGAGAGGCATGCGGTGGACCGGGTGCGCGGACGTCCTCAGCGGGCGGCGACCGCTTTCCGTCCGGCGGGCCGGGCTCCGGGTGGCCCGACTGCTGGACCGCCATCCGGGCTGCCTGGTCGCGGTGGTGCCCCACACCGGCGGCGGTTGCGTGGCCGGTGTCCGCGGCGGCCGGCTGCTGGACGTGCTGCCGGTGGCCGCCGGTGCGCGCCTGTCGGCGGGGTAGTGCGCCGTCCTCGCGTCGTTCCTGCACGCCTGGCTGGTGGCCGGTCGGCCCGTGGAGGCGCTGGGGGCCGTGGTCCTGTGGCGGCCGGGCGGCATGCTGTGGGCACGCGTGGTGCGGACGTGAGACCGGCTACGGGAGGGGGTTCGGGGGACCGTCCGCGGTGCGCGACGCCCGCAGCCGGTCCTCCAGCCGCCGCGTGTCGGCGGGGCTGAGCGGCCGGTAGAGGTCCAGGGACCGCCGGAACCGCTGCCGGGCCCGTTCCCCGTCACCCGCCCGCAGGGCCGCCTGCCCGAGCAGTTCCAGAGTGCGGGCCTGCCAGTGCCGGGAGCCCGTCGCTTCGAAGTCCGCGAGGGCCTGGCGCAGCCGCCGCTCCCCGCCCTCGGTGTCGCCCCCGCACGCCAGGGCGTGGCCGAGGAACGCCAGCGCCCGCGCGGCGTCGTAGGTGTCCCCGGCCGCCGTCAGGTCGGTGTGCGCCCGGGACAGGAGCCCGGCGGCCCGGTCGTGGTCGCCGCGGGCCAGCGCGACCTCGCCCAGGCACAGTCGTGACAGCGCGGCGCCGCGCCCGTAGCCGATGAACTCGCGCAGGGCGAGCGCGCGGACGAAGAACCCCTCGGCCTCCGCCGGCCGGCCGGCGCGCAGCCGCGCGTTGCCGAGCCCCTGGAGGGCCTGCGCCTGTTGGCGTACGTCTCCGTCCTCCTCGGCGTGCCGCAGGGCTTCCTCGTACCATTCGGCCGCCTCCTCGGTCCGGCCTGCGTCGCGCAGTCCGTTGGCGCCCGAGGTGAGCATCCGTCCCACCGCCCGCCGGTCCCCGGCCCGGCGGGCGGCGTCGAGGCCGATGCGGTGGGCCTCGATCCACAGCTCGGTGGGGCGCAGGCGCAGGAAGAGGGGCCACATGGCGTCCACGAGCTGCCAGGCGGTCGTGTCCCAGCCCGACTCGACACTGGACCGCACTGCGGCCATCAGGCTCTGCCGGTGGGAGTCCAGCCAGGCCAGCGCCATTCCGCCGTCCTGGAAAGGGACGGGGACGGCGGGACGGTGGACGTAGTCGCGGGCCAGGTCGCGGTGGCTGGGGGAGAGGATCGCCTCGGCCGCCGTGGCCGTGAACAGGCACCAGTCCACGAACCGCCGCGTCAGCTCCCGGCGGGCCTCGGCCGTCTCTTCGGCCTCGCCGCGCTGGGCGGCGTGCAGCCGCACCAGATCGTGGAAGCGGTGGCCGTCCGGGCCGGTGTCCTCCAGCAGGTTCGTCTCGATCAGCAGGTCCAGCGTCCGCTCGGCGTCGTCCGGGGACAGGGCACAGGAGGCGGCGACCATCGGCGTGTCGTAGTGGGTCACCGGCAGCAGCCCCAGGCGCCGGTAGGTCCGTGCGGCTCCGTCGGGCAGGGCGCCGTAGGACTCGTCGAGGGCCGTGCGGACCGCGGCCTCCCCTTCCACCCGCAATGCCTCCAGGGGACCGTGGCGCCGGGCCAGCGCGGCGGCCACCGTGGACAGCGGCTGCCGGGGCCGAGCGGCCAGGTGGGCGGCGGCCAGGCTCACGGCCAACGGCAGGAAGGCGCACAGCCCGACCACGCGGCGGGCGGTCTGGGGATCACGGGTGACCCGGTCGCCGCCGCCGGCGCGGCGGAGCAGTTCCAGGGCCGCGCCGGGATCCAGCGCGCCCAACTGGTGCACGGTCGCGCCGTCGACGACCAGACCGGTCAGCCGCTGTCGGCTCGTGACGACGACGAGGCCGCCGGGCGTCCCGGGGAGCAGCGGTCTCACCTGCGCCGCCGTGTACGCGTTGTCGAGCATGACGGCCAGGCGCAGGTCCGCGGTCACCGAACGCCACAGCGCCACCCGCTCCGCGGGATCGCCCGGGACCGCCATCACGCCCAGGGAGCGCAGGAAGCGGTCGAGGACGGTGAGGGGATCGGCCGGACCGGCGGGCGCGTGGCCGCCGAGGTCCGCGTACAGGTGCCCGTCCGGGAAGTCCTCGGTGAGCCGCCGCAGCCACCAGGACGCCAGGGTGGTCTTCCCCACCCCGGCGGGGCCGCTGACCACCACGAGCTGCGGTGCGGAGCGGGGATGACCGGCGCGCAGGGCGTCCAGGGCCCGCAGGTCCTCCTCCCGGCCCGCGAAGTGAGCTGTGACGGGCGGTAACTGGCGCGGCGTCGGCGGACGCCGCGGGGTGGGGGCCTGGTGCACGTGGATGCCGCCGTGGACGTCCCGGGCCTGCACGGCCGCCCCCTGGATCCGGACGGCGCCGCCGATCGTGTTGGTGTGCCCGCTGTCCGCGCCGGAGGGGGCCCGGTTCTCCAGCCAGCTCCGCAGGGCGCCGAGCAGACGGTCGTCCCCGGCCGCCCGCCGCGCCAGAGTGATGGCCAGATTCCGTACGTCCGCCGGTGCCGGAACGTCGCACTCCGACACGGCCGTCCACGCCGCAGCCAGTTCCGCGTCCGGCTCACCGGCGAACTCCAGGAGGCGTGCCAGCCCGTCACGGGCGGCACGGGCCCCATCGGCGTCACCGGGCACCTGGGCCCGGCCGAGCGCTTCCACCAGCGGTTCCTCGTCCAGCATCGGTCCCCCCGTCCCCCTTTCCGGTGCGCCCGTGCGGCGGCCGTGGGCGCTTGCACAGGCCGCCCCCGGACGGCAATCCCCGTCCTATGGATTCCCGGCGCGGACGGCCTTTGACCGCGTGCCGTGACCGCGACCGGTTTCGGTCGATGTGGTGACGCTCTCTGGCTCGCCGCCGCGCCGCGCTGTCATGCTTCTGCCACGCGGGGCGGTACCGGCGAGAGGGGCGCTGGTGGAGTTCCGGATACTGCTTTTCGGGCCCGTCGAACTGCGGGTCGGCGATGGGCGCAGCGGGCTCGGCTCGGGAAAGGGAGGCCGGGTCCTCGCCGCGCTCGCCTGGGACGCGGGCCGCTCGGTGCCCGTCGACACGCTGATCCGCCGCGTCTGGGACGACGACCCGCCCGAGAGGGCCCACGCCAGCCTCTACACCTACGTGTCGCGCATCCGCAGGACCGTACGGGACCTGGGCCGGCCGGGCGCGCCGCCGCTGACCGGGC
>NZ_DASQNP010000148.1:0-12749 GCF_035644915.1 Streptomyces sp. | reverse complement strand
CTGGACCGCCCGGAGCTGACCGCCGAACGGTTCGTGGAGGACCCCTTCGACCCCGGCGCCCGGCTGTACCGGACCGGTGACCTGGCCCGCCTCCGCGAGGACGGGGCGGTGGAGTTCCTCGGCCGCCTGGACCACCAGGTGAAGCTGCGCGGCCTGCGCATCGAACTCGGCGAGATCGAATCCGTGCTGGCCGAACACGACCAGGTGCGCGAGGCGGTGGTGATCGCCCGCGAGCACGCCGCCGGTGACGTGCGCCTGGTGGCCTACGTCACCGGCGAGCCCGCGGGGGAGGGGGCGCGGCCCCCGCGGACCGGCGACCTGGCCGGACACCTGAGGGAGCGGCTGCCGGAGTACATGGTGCCCTCCGCCTTCGTCGTCCTGCCCGAGCTGCCGCTGACCCCCAACGGCAAGGTGGACCGGGCGGCCCTGCCCGAACCCGACGGCGCCCGGCCCGAGCTGGAGACCGTCTACGTCGCGCCCGGTGACGACCTGGAGCGGTCGCTCGCGGAGATCTGGGCGGACCTGCTGGGAGTCCGGCGCGTGGGCGTCCACGACAACGTCTTCGACCTCGGCGGGCACTCGCTGCTGATGGTCGAGTTCAGGAACCGGGTCGCCGCCCTCGGCCACCGGCTGTCGATGGTCGAACTCTTCCAGTACCCCACGGTCGGTTCCCTGGCGGAGTACCTCGGCCGCTCCGCGAGCCGGGGCGGTGACCCCGCACTGGCCTCGCGCGAGCGGGGCGAGAGCAGACGCCAGGCCCGGAACCGGCGCCGGCAGACGGCCGAGCGCCGGGAGCGCTCACGAAACGGTAGGTGAGGTACGTGTCAGCCGTAGCTGATGACCTGGAGCACATCGCGATCACCGGTATGGCCGGGCGTTTCCCCGGAGCCCCCGATGTCGACACCTTCTGGCGCAACCTCGTCCGGTGCCGCGAGTCCGTCTCCGCCCTGACCGACGAGGAACTGCTGGAGTCGGGTGTCGGCCCCGCCGAGCTGAGCGATCCGCGCTACGTACGGGCCAAGGGAGTGCTGGAGGACGGCGACCGGTTCGACGCGGGCTTCTTCGGCTACAGCCCCCGCGAGGCCGAACTGATGGACCCGCAGCACCGCATCTTCCTGGAGTGCGCCTGGGAGGCGCTGGAGTCCGCGGGCTGCGACCCGTCCGCCTTCGGCGGGCGCATCGGCGTCTTCGCCGGCGCGAGCCTCAACTCCTACCTGCTCCTCAACGTGATGGGAAACCGGCGGGTCCTCGAGTCGACCGGCGCGTACCGCACGCTGCTCGCCGGCGACAAGGACTTCCTGGCCACCCGGGTCGCCTACAAGTTCGATCTCAGGGGTCCGGCCGTCACCGTCCAGACCGCCTGCTCCACCTCGCTCATGGCCGTTCACCTCGCCTGCCAGAGCCTGCTGAACGGCGAGTGCGACATCGCGCTCGCGGGAGGCGTGTCCCTCTCGGTGCCGCTCAAGAGCGGCTATGTGCACGAGCAGGGCGGAATCATGTCGGCGGAGGGACGCTGCCGCCCCTTCGACGCCGGGGCCGACGGCACCGTGGCCGGCAACGGCGTGGGCATCGTGGTGCTGCGGCGGCTGGCGGACGCGCTGGAGGCGGGCGACGCCGTCGACGCGGTCATCCGCGGCACCGCCGTCAACAACGACGGAGCGCTGAAGGTCGGCTACACGGCTCCCAGCGTCGAGGGCCAGGCCGAGGTCGTCGCCGAGGCGCTGGCGGTGGCCGGGGTGGAGCCCTCCACCATCGAGTACGTCGAGGCCCACGGCACCGGGACCGCCCTCGGCGACCCCATCGAGATCGCCGCCCTCACCCGCGCCCACCGCGAGCACACCCGGGAAACCGGCTACTGCGCGATCGGGTCGGTGAAGGCCAACGTCGGCCACCTGGACGCCGCCGCGGGCGTCACCGCCCTGATCAAGGCCACCCTCGCCCTCAAACGGGAGGCCATCCCGGCCATGCCGGGCTTCACCCGGCCCCACCCCGAACTCGCCCTGGAGTCCACGCCGTTCTACGTCAACACCGAACTGCGTCCCTGGCCGCGGCGGGGACGGGGCAGCCCGCGCAGGGCCGCGGTCAGCTCCTTCGGCATCGGCGGCACCAATGTGCACGCCGTCCTCGAGGAGGCCCCCGCCGCACCGCCCGCATCCCACGGCGGCCCGGCCGCCCCCGTCCGGCTGCTTCCCCTGTCGGCCCGGTCGCCGCAGGCCCTGGCCGAGGGGGCCCACAGGCTCGCCGACCACCTGGAGGCCCACCCGGACACCGACCTCGGCGACGTCGCCCACACACTGACGTTCCGGCGCCGGGCCTTCGAACAGCGCCGCGCCCTGGTGTGCCGGGACCGGCAGGACGCGATCGAGGCGCTGCGCCGCGTGCGGCCCTCCGACGCCGTGGCAGCGCAGGAGCGGGCGCCGGTCGCCTTCCTCTTCCCCGGCCAGGGCACCCAGTACGCCGGGATGGCCCGGGACCTGTACGCCCACCATCCGGTGTTCGCCGCCGAGGTCGACCGGTGCGCCGAGCTGTTCGGGAAGCATCTGGGAGAGGACCTGCGCCCCCTGCTGTTCGCCGGCCACGAGGAGGCGGAGGCGGCCGGGCGCCGGCTGGAGCGGACCGAGATCACCCAGCCGGCCCTGTTCACCGTCGAGTACGCGCTCGCACGGCTGTGGCAGTCCTCCGGCCTGCGTCCGAAGGCGATGGCCGGGCACAGCATCGGCGAGTACGTGGCGGCCTGCCTGGCAGGTGTCTTCTCACTGGAGGACGCCGTGCGCCTGGTGGCGGTCCGCGGCCGTCTGGTCCAGCGGATGCCCCGGGGCGCCATGCTCTCGGTCTTCCTGCCGGAGGCGGAGGTCGAGGGCCTGCTCGGCGACGACGGGCGGCTGTGCGTGGCCGCGGTGAACTCCACCGGACTGTGCGTCGTCTCCGGTTCCGAGGAGGAGGTGGCGCAACTGCAGCACCGGCTCACCTCCCGGGGGATCGGCTGCCGGCGGCTGCGCACCTCGCACGCCTTCCACTCGCCGGACATGGCGGGCGCGGTGGAGCCGTTCACCGCCGAGGTCGCCACGGTGCGGCTGCACGCGCCCGCCATCCCGTTCTGCTCCAACGTCACCGGCACCTGGATCACCGCCGAACAGGCCACCAGGCCGGAGTACTGGGGCACCCAACTGCGCGCGACCGTGCGCTTCTCCGATGCCCTGGACCTGCTGCTGGACGATCCCGGCACGGTCCTGCTGGAGGTCGGGCCGGGCCGGACGCTCAGCAGCTTCGCCCGCTCGCACCGGGCCTGGCACGACGGCCGCACCGCGCTGGGTTCGCTGCGCCATCCCGACGAACGGCGCGACGACCGCGAGTACCTGGCGGACACCCTGGGCGGCCTGTGGTCCGCCGGGGTGCCCGTCGACCGGGGCGCGCTCTGCGCGGACGACGGACGCCGCGCACTGCGGTTACCCGGCTACGCCTTCCAGCGGCAGCGTTACTGGGTGGAACCGGACGGCACCGGCGGGGCCGGGGAGCGGACCCCCGGGACGCCCGGGGAGGTACGGGCCGCCGCCTCCGTCGACGACTGGTTCTACACCCCCGGCTGGAAGCGGCTGCCGCGCCTCTCCTCCGCCGGACGCGCCCGGGACGAGGAGCGGAGCACCGTCTGGGCCGTCCTCGGCACCGATCTGGAACTGGGCCGGGCGCTGGCGCGCCGCCTGGCCGACGGCGGCCGGACCGTGGTGCGGGTGGCGGCCGGCAGCGGCCTCGACCACGACGGCGAGGACTCCTGGACGATCGACCCGACCAACCGCGAGCACTGCGCCGACCTGCTGAAGTCCCTCAACGCCCCCGAGGTCGGCGCCCTGCGGCTGGTGCACCTGTGGAGCACCCGCACCGAGCCCGCCCACGCCCTCGACGCCGACCGGCTCGACCAGGCCCGGCGGTGGGGCTTCGACAGCCTTCTGGCGCTGGCGCAGGGCATCGGCGACACCCGGCCGACCGCTCCGGTCACCATCGACGTGCTCTGCCGCGGCGTGCACAGCGTCACCGGCCAGGAGCGGCTGCAGCCGGAGAACGCCACCCTGCTGGGCGCCTGCACGGTGATCCCGCAGGAGCTGCCCGGCGTCGGCTGCCGCACCCTCGACCTCACCGGTACCGATCCCCGCAGCCCCGGCGAGACCGCACTGCGCGAGCTGCCGGCGGTCCTGGACCGGCCCGTCACCGACCGCGACCTGGCGCTGCGCGGGCGGCACTGGTGGGTGCGCGATGTGGACACCGCCCCGCTGGGCGCCGGGAACGGCGGCGGACCCCGGCTGCGCGACGGCGGCGTCTACCTCGTCACCGGCGGACTGGGCGGGATCGGCCTCGCGCTGGCGGAGGAGCTGGCACGCGGAGCCCGGCGGCCCGTCATCGGACTGCTGGGCAGGTCGGAGTTCCCCGCGGAAGAGACGTGGGACCGGTGGCTGGACGGCCACGACGAGCAGGACCCCACCAGCTCCCGCATCCGCCGCCTGCGGCGCCTGCGCGAACTGGGCGCCGAGGTCGTCGTCCTGCGCGCCGACGTGACCGACGAGGAGCAGACCGCACGGGCGGTGGCGCGGCTGCGGAACTCCTTCGGCCCGCTGCGCGGCGTCATCCACGCCGCCGGCCTGCCCTCGCGCGGCATGATCGCGGGCAAGTCACGCCAGGACGTGGACGAGGTGCTGGCCGCCAAGACCGTGGGCACCCTCGTGCTGGACCGGGTGTGCCGCGAGGACGACCTGGACTTCCTGCTGCTGTGCTCCTCCCTGACCTCCCTGCTGGGCGGCCCGGGCCAGAGCGACTACTGCGCGGCCAACGCCTTCCTCGACGCGTTCGCCCAGTGGCACGGCCAGAGGACCGGGTCCCCGGTGTGCGCCGTCGCCTGGGACACCTGGAACGGGGTGGGGATGGCCTCCGGCCTGGGCGCGCGACTGGGCACGGCCGTACCGGAGGGCGAGGAGACGGGCCACCCGCTGCTCCGCCGCCTGGTCGGGCGGAACGGGCGGCAGCGCACCTACCTGACCACCCTGACCACCGAGAACTGGATCCTGGACGACCACCGCATCATGGGCCACGGCCTGGTGCCCGGCACCACCTACCTGGAACTGGTCCGGGCCGCGGTGGCCGAGCATGCGGGGGACCGCGTCGTCGAACTCAACGACGTGCTGTTCACCACCCCGGTGATCGTGCCGGACGGGCGGTCGTACGACGTGTACACCACGATCGAGCCCGACGGCGAGCGGATGCGCTTCACCGTGCGCAGCCGTTCCGGCGCCCCCGGGACCGACCAGGTGTGGCAGGAGCACGCCAGCGGTACGGTCACCTTCCACGAGCGCGGCCCGGACACCGTGCGGGACCTGGCGGAGCTGCGGGAGCGGACCGGCGTCACCGAGGTCATCGACACCGAGGAGGAGATCAGGCGCCGCTTCGGCATCGACACCATCGAACGGGGCGGGCCGCTGCAGTTCGCCTTCGGCCCCCGGTGGCGCTGCCTGCGGACCGTGGAGGCGGGAGACCGCCGGCTGATGGTCACCCTCCGCCTGGACGACGAGTTCCTGGCGGATCTGGAGGACCACGAACTCCACCCGGCCCTGCTGGACGTGGCGGGAGCCTCCGCCCGGCTCCACGCCCAGGACGTCTTCTACCTGCCGTTCACCTACCGCAGCCTGCGCATCGAGGCACCGCTGACCGGCACGGTCCACTGCTACGTGGAGCTGAAGGGCTCCGCGGACTCCTCCGAGACGCTGACCTGCGACACGGAGATCCACGCTCCCGACGGCCGGCTGCTGGTGCGCATCACCGGCTTCACCATCAAGCGCATCAACGACCTCAAGGCCCTCCGCCGGCAGGTCGAGCGGGCCGCCGGGACCACGTCCGGCGCGACGCGGGAGCGGACGCCCGCCGGTCCGCTGTCCCTGCTCGCGGAGGGCATGAGCGAGACGGCCGCCCGGGAGGCGTTCACCCGCATCATGAACGCGCCCGTGCTCCCCGAGCAACTGGCCGTCTCGCGCCACGACCTGCCGGCGAAGATCCGCCTGGCGCGCTCCCTCACCCCGGAACTGCTCGCCGGTGAACTGGAGCGGATGGCCCCGCCGCCGGGCGGCACGCACCCGCGCCCCGCCCTCGCCACGCCGTACGCGGCCCCGCGGACCGACCTGGAGCGGGAGGTCGCCTCCGTCTGGCAGGAGGTGCTGGGCATCGACCGGGTGGGGGTGCACGACGACTTCTTCGCGCTCGGCGGCCATTCGCTCGCCGCGGTGCAGATCGGCGCGAAGATCCAGAGCCGGTTCGGGCGGGAGCTGGAACTGCGGGACTTCTTCGAGACCCCCACGGTGGCGCACACCGCCACCCTGCTCACCGCCGACCGCGACACGGGCGGCGGACGGGAGGAGGCCATCCCGGTGCTGAGCCGCGACGAACCGGACGACGTGCCGGAGATCCCCGGCGGGCCGGACGGCCCGGCCCGGCTGGACGAACTGTCCGACGAAGAGGTGGAGGCGAAGCTTCTGGAACTGCTCGCCGCGGACACCGGTGAAGAGCGGGAGACGGAATGAGCATCTCGGACCTGGCCGGACTGTCGGCCGAGGACAAGCGCGCACTGCTGGCCGAACGGCTGCGGCAGCGGCAGGCGAAGAAGGCGCGCCGGCACCGGTTCCCCGCCTCCTTCTCCCAGCGGCGCATGTGGTTCCTGGAGCGGCTGACGCCCGGCGGAGCCGCCTACAACGTCCCCGGCGCACTGCGCGTCCACGGCAGGCTCGACCTGGAGAGCTGGCGCCGCGCCTGCCAGGAGATCGTGCGGCGCCACGAGATCCTGCGCACCACCTACCAGGAGGTGGACGGGCAGCCGGTGCAGATCGTCGCCGAGACCGGCGAACCCGAGTTCACGGTCGTCGACTGCACCGGACTGAGCGGACCGGAGGGTGAGGCGGAGATCCGGCGGCTGGCCCGCGAGGAGTTCGCCCGCCCCTTCGACCTGCGCACCGGCCCCCTGCTGCGGGTGAAGTTCCTGCGCCTGGGACCGGACGAGCACGTCCTGCTGCTGACGATCCATCACATTGCGGGCGACCTGTGGTCCACCTCCGTCGCCTTCGGCGAACTGGCCACCCTCTACGGCGCCTACCGTGCGGGGGAGGAGCCCAGGCTGCCGGAGCTGCCGGTCCAGTACGCGGACTACGCGGTGTGGCAGCACGGCCGGATGGCCGAGGGCGCCTTCGCGGACGACCTGGAGTACTGGAAGCAGGCCCTGCGGGGGGCGCCGCCCGCTCTGGAACTGCCCACCGACCGGCCCCGCCCCGCCGTGCAGAGCACCAACGGCGGCTCGCGCCCCTTCGCGCTCTCCGCAACCGTCACGGACCGGCTGCGGGAGGTGAGCCGCAGCGAGGGCGCCACCCCCTTCATGACCATGCTGGCCGCCTTCCAACTGCTGCTGCACCGCTACAGCAGGCAGGACGACATCGTCGTCGGCGTGCCCGTGGCCAACCGCGGACGATCCGAGATCGAGGGCCTGGTGGGCCTGTTCACCAACATGCTCGCCCTGCGCACCGACCTGTCCGGCGCGCCGACCTTCCGCGAACTGGTCGCCCGGGTGCGACAGGTGTGCCTGGCCGCCTACGCCCACCAGGAAGTGCCCTTCGACTGGCTGGTGGAGGAGCTGCACCCGCGCCGGGACCTGTCCCGGTCGCCGGTCTTCCAGGTCTCCTTCCTGTTCCAGAACATCCCGCTGCCGCGGTTCGACGGGGTGGGGCTGCGCCTGGAGCCCTTCGCCGTGGAGAGCAGCACGGCCCGCTTCGACCTGGAGCTGCAGGTCTTCGACCGGCCCGACGGACTCGGCGGCTGGTTCGAGTTCAACACCGACCTGTTCGACGCGGCCACCGTGGAGCGCATGTCACACCAGTTGGCCGTACTGGTGGAGCGCCTGCTGGACGACCCGGACCGGCCCGTCACCGACGTGTCGATGCTGACGCGGGACGAGGAGCGCGACCTGCGGAAGGCCGGCAGCGGCCCCCGCCGCGACTGGGACGGAGAACCGCTGGCCCACCGCCGCTTCGCCGAGCAGGCGGCGCGCACCCCGGACGCGGAGGCGGTCGGAGGAGCGGACACGGTCCTGACCTACGGCGAGCTGGACCGGCGCTCCACCCAACTGGCCCGCCGGCTCAGACGCATGGGCGCCGGACGGGGAACGCTGGTGGGCATCTGCACGGAACGCACCCCGGAGATGGTCCTGGCGCTGCTGGCGGTGCTCAAGGCCGGGGCCGCCTACGTGCCGCTGGACCCGGGCTTCCCGCCGGACCGGATCGCCTTCACCCTGCGGGACTCCGGCCTGCCCGTACTGCTGACCCACCGTCCGGTGCTGGACCGGCTGGGGGAGGCCGTGGCGGACGGGATCACGGCGCTGTGCCTGGACGAGGCGCGGGCGGAGCTGGAGCGGGAGTCCGCCGACCCCCTGGAGGAACGGACCGGCCCGCAGGACCCGGCCTATGTGATCTACACCTCGGGCTCGACCGGACAGCCCAAGGGCGTGCGCGTCCCGCACGGCGCCCTGGGCAACTTCCTGCGCTCCATGAAGGAACGCCCCGGGATCGACGCCTCCGACGTCCTGGTCGCGGTCACCACCCTGGCCTTCGACATCTCCCTGCTGGAGCTGCTGCTGCCGCTGGTGGAGGGAGGCCGGGTCGTCCTGGCCGACCGGGGGACGGCCGCCGACGGCGAACGGCTCTCCGCCCTGATGGAGTCCTCCGGCGCCACCATGATGCAGGCCACACCCACCACCTGGCGGATGCTGCTGGACGCCGGCTGGCGCGGCGGCGACGGCTTCCGGGCCCTCGTCGGCGGCGAGGCGCTGCCGGAGGAGCTGGCCGGCCGGCTGCTGGACACCGGCGCGGCCGTGTGGAACATGTACGGCCCCACCGAGACCACCATCTGGTCGTCGGTGGCCCGGGTCGGACGGGGACCGGTGCTGCTGGGCGAGCCGATCGCCAACACCCGGCTGTACGTGCTGGACCCCGAGGGCCGCATGGTGCCGCCCGGGGTGCCCGGCGAACTGTGCATCGGCGGCGCGGGCCTGGCCCTGGACTACCTGGGCCGCCCCGGGCTGACCACCGAACGCTTCGTCACCGGCGCCCCGGCGACCGCCGGCGAGGACGGGGACGGCCGGCTGTACCGCACCGGCGACCTGGTCCGCCGCCGCGCGGACGGCGGGCTGGAGTTCCTGGGCCGGCTGGACCACCAGGTGAAGCTGCGCGGCTACCGCATCGAACCGGGCGAGATCGAAGCCGTCCTGGAGCGGCAGGAGGCCGTCGGGCAGGCCGTGGTCACCGTGCGCGAGGACACCCCCGGCGACCGCCGCCTGGTCGCCTACGTCGTCGTCGACCCGGACGCCGACGAGGAGGGGGACCGGGCAGCGGACCGGGAGCAGTGGGAAGAGGAGCAGCACCGCTGGCGCAGGATCTGGGACGAGGCCTACGCCGCGCCGGAGCCGGCCCCCGCCGGGGGCACCGGGGAGGGGACCGGCGGCACCGACCCCGCCCTCGACATCCGCGGCTGGAACAGCAGCTACACCGGAAAGCCGATCCCCGTGCGGGAGATGCGCGAGTGGGCCGACCGGACCGCGGAGCGCGTGCTGTCCCTCGCCCCCCGTTCGATCCTCGACGTCGGCTGCGGCACCGGGCTGCTGGCACACCGCGCCGGACCGAGGTGCGAGCTGTACTGGGGCACGGACGTCGCGGACACCGCGCTGGACCGGCTGCGGCGCAGGGCGGACGATCCCTCGCGCCCCCTGGGCGAGGCCCGCTTCTTCTCCTGTCCCGCCCACGACCTCGGCCGACTGCCCGCCCGGCGCTTCGACGTGGTCGTGCTCAACTCCGTGATCCAGTACTTCCCCGACGAGCGGTACCTGCTGCGGACCCTGGAAGGGGCGCTGGAACGGGTCGAGCCCGGCGGCACCCTCTTCGTCGGGGACGTGCGCAGCCTGCCGCTGCTGGAGTCCTTCCACACTGCCGTGCAGTTCTCCCGTGCCACCGGGGAGGTGACCGCCGGCCGGCTGCGGGAGCGGATCGCCCGGGCCGTCGCGGAGGACCCGGAACTGGTCGTGGACCCGGGCTTCTTCACCGCCCTGCCGACCCGCTTCCCGGCGGTCACCGAGGTACGGGTGACCCCCCGCCGCGGCGAGTCGGCCAACGAGATGACCCAGTTCCGCTACGACGTGCTGATCACCGTGGGCTCCGGTACGGCCCCCGGGACGCTCGCGGACACCGGCCCCGGATGGCGCGACTGGCGCGCGGAGGGGCTGAGCGTACCGGCCCTGCGCGCCCTGCTCGGCACGGAGCGGCCGGACCTCCTCGCCGTCCGCGCGGTGCCCAACGCCAGGCTCCGGACACAGGCCGCGCTGCTGCTGGCGGAACGGGACGCGGAAACCGTCGCCGACCTGCGGCAGCGGCTGGACGAGGCAGCCGGCGCCGTGGACGCGGTGGACCCCGAGGAGGTGTGGCGACTGGGGGAGGACACCGGTTACCGCATCGACCTGGACTGGTCCCGGCACGGCACCGACGGCGCGTTCGACCTGATCGCGCGGAGGACCGACGAGCACGGCCGGCCCCTGGTTCCGGCCCCGCCGGCCGCCGTCCCGCAGACCGTGCGCTGGGACCGGCTGGTCAACGGCGCCGACCGCCGCCGGACGAGCCGGCTCACACCCCGGCTGCGCGCCGCCCTGGCCGGGAAACTGCCCGACTACATGGTGCCCAGCGCGTTCGTCTTCCTCGACACCCTGCCGCTGACCCCCAACGGCAAGATCGACCGCAGGGCGCTGCCCGCCCCCGGCAGCGGCCGCAGACAGGTGGGCACCGCCTACACGGCGCCGCGCAACGCCGTGGAGGAGGTGATCGCCGGCATATGGGCCGAGACGCTGGGCCTGGACCGGGTGGGCGTCTTCGACGACTTCTTCGACCTCGGCGGCCACTCACTGCTCAGCACCCGGGTCGTGGCCCGGCTCAAGGACGCCTTCCAGATGGACGTCCCGCTCCACCAGGTCTTCCGCGAGCCGACCGTGGCCGGGCTCGCCGAGACCCTGCTGGCCGACGACCACCGGCGGCGGATCGTCGAGAAGACGGCCGAAGTGCTGATCGCCATGAGCGCCCTGTCGGACGAGGAGGTCGAGGACGCCCTCGGCGACGGCCACCGGACCGCCCGCCCGACCGCAGAAACCGGAAGGGAGCCCTCCTAGTGACCAGCACCGACCGCTTCCGTCTGTCCCCGCAGCGGCGGGCCCTCCTGGAGAACCTGCTGCGCGCCGAGGGCATCGAACGGCCCACCGCGCCGGCGGTGGTGCCGCGCGAGGACCGGGCGGCACCCGTCCCCCTGGCGTTCCCGCAGAACCGGTTCTGGTTCCTCGACCGCTTCTCGGCCAACGGCGCCTCCTACGTCATCTCCGCGGGCATGCGCGTGCGCGGACGCTTCCGCCCGGACGTCTTCGCACGGGCCTGCGAGCAGATCGCGCGCCGCCACGAGGCGCTGCGGACGGTCTTCTCCGAGGAGGACGGGCAGGCGGTCCAGCGGGTCCTGGACGAACTGCCCCCCGAGGTGAGGACCACGGACCTGCGCGGACTCCCCGCACACGAGGCACTGGAGGAGGTGCGGCGGCGCGAGGCGCGGCTGGTGGCCCGCCCCTTCGACCTGCTCACCGGTCCGCTGTTCCGCGCCGAGCTGCTCAACCTGGCCGCGGACGAGACGGTGGTGCTGGTGAACGTGCACCACATCGTCTCCGACCGCTGGTCCATGGACCTGCTGATGCGCGAACTGATGCAGGTCTACCGGGCCCTGGAGCTGGGCCGGCCGGCCGGTCTGCCCGAACTGACCCTCCAGTACCCGGACTTCGCGCTCTGGCAGAACCGGCCGTCCGCGCAGGAGACCTGGGACGCCGACCTGGAGTACTGGACCCGGAAGCTGAAGGGCATCCCCTCCGAGACCGGGCTGCCGACACCTCTGCGGAGGCCCCGGGAGAAGACCTACCGGGGCTCCTCCGTACCGGTCGAGCTGCCGCCCGACCTGGTGCGCCGACTGAACGAACTGGCGAAATCCGAGGGCGCCACCTTGTTCATGGCGCTGACCGCGGCCTTCAAGGTGCTGCTCCACCGGCTCGGCGGGGACGACGACGTGGTCGTCGGCACGCCGGTGGCCAACCGCACCCGGGTGGAGCTGGAACCGCTCGTCGGCCTCTTCGTCAACACCCTCGCGCTCCGCACCGACCTGAGCGGCGACCCCGACTTCCGGGAGGTCGTCCGCCGGGTGAACACGGTGTGCGTCGAGGCCTACGACCACCAGGACCTCCCCTTCGAGCGCCTCGTGGAGCAGTTGCAGCCCGAGCGCTCCCTGGCCCACACCCCCGTGTTCCAGGTGCTGGTCTCCTACCAGAGCGTGTCGATCCCCTCCTGGGACGGGCCGCTGCGCGTCGAGCCCTTCCCCCTGCAGGCGCGCAAGGCGGAGTTCGACCTGTTGCTGGACATGTTCCAGGACGGCGACGCCGTCTGGGGCCGGCTCGAGTACAGCACGGACCTGTTCGAGGAACCCGACGCCCGGCGGCTCGCCCGCCTGTTCACCGGGCTGCTGCGGGAGGTCGTGCGGTGTCCGGGTGTGCCGGTGGGGCGGCTGGCGTTGCTGGGGCGGGCCGAGTGGCGCCGGGTGGTGGTGGAGAACAACGCCACCGGGCGGGAGTGGCCGGGGCGGGGGCTGGTCCATGAGTGCTTCGAGGAGCA
>NZ_DASQNP010000147.1:0-2308 GCF_035644915.1 Streptomyces sp. | reverse complement strand
CCTCTCGTCGTTCCTCTCCCGGCGCTTCTCGTCGCTGCTCTCGTCGCGCTTCTCGTGGCGCTTCTCGTCGCTGCTCTCGTCGCGCTTCTCGTGGTGCTTCTCGCCGTTCCTCTCGTCGCGCTTCTCGTGGTGCTTCTCGCCGTTCCTCTCGTCACGCTTCTCGCCGTGCTTCTCGCCGTCCCTCTCGTCGTTCCTCTCCCGGCGCTTCTCGTCGCTCCACTCGTCGTCCTCGTCCTTGTCCTTGTCCTCGCCGTCCCTGTCCTGCCGGTCGCACCCGTTACCGCACCCACCGAGGTGATCGCGGTCCTTGGCGCGGCACTTGCACGGCTTTCCGGTGCCGCCCGTGGTCGTGGCACCAGTCGTGCCGCCCGTGGTCGTCGCGCCAGTCGTGGCACCAGTGGTTCCGCCTGTAATGCCGGAGGTGTTACCGGCGTTGTTGCCGGCGGTGGCGCCGCCTACCGCACCACCGATGACGCCGCCGTTCGTGACACCGCCGTTGGTAAGGCCGCCGGTCGTGACACCGAGGGTCGTGCCGCCGGTCGTGCCACCGTTGGTGGCGCCGCCATTCGTGGCGCCGCCGTTCGTCGTACCGGCGGTGGTGCCGGTCGTGGTACCGGTCGTGGTACCGGTGGTCGTACCACCGTTGTCGCACAGCGGACGGGTGATCGTGTTGCTGTCCAGCGTGACCGAGCCGTTACGGGCCAGCGCCCGGCCCTGGATGGTCGCTCCGGTGTTCACGCTGATCGACGTCAGCGCCATGATGGTGCCCACGAAAGTGGAGTTGGTGCCCAAAGTGGCGGAGCTGCCGATCTGCCAGAAGACGTTGCACGGCGACGCTCCGTTGACGAGCAGCACATCGCTGGCCGACGCCGTGGTCAGCGTCGATCCGATCTGGAACACCCAGACGGCGTCCGGGTTGCCCTGGGCGTCGAGCGTGAGGGTTCCCGTGAGCCCGATGGAGGAGGAGGCGTTGTAGACACCGGGGAGCAGTGTCTGCCCTCCCAGGTCCCCGGAAATGCTGGCGTCCGGGGCCTGGCTGGCGGCGTTGTTGTACGCGATGACCAGGTCGGACTTGGCCTGGAGGGCCTCGGCGTCCGCCGCGTGCGTATCTCCGTTCACAATGCCGGGGGGAAAACCGGTGATGGCCGTCCCCGGACTCACCCCGACATCTCCGTTGATGACGCTGGGCCCGGTGTTGGAGACCGATTCTCCGGCCAGTACCGCGTAGCTCTCCGCCGTACCGAGAGGAACCTCGGTGGCGATGGCGTGAGCCCGACTCGGCGCACCGAGCACGGAGGCGGCGGCGACAAGGACCGCGACCGCCGCCGCCACCCAGACAGGCACACGGCGCCAATGCAGCCCAGCATGAACGTTCAATACCATTGACATTCCTATCCCTGCAGGGGTCGTAAGGGGATTTCCGGGCAGCGACGAAGCATCTCGCTCGTTTTCTGCGGAACACAGCGCCGCGCAAGCCGGCGGAATATTGTCCTGCGCCTTGTGCAGAGATTAGGGCAACAGCTGACATTGTTTAAGGATTGCCACGCGGCCCGCACGAGTGGACCTGCCTATAATCCCATGGGCTTTGAGGAATTAATAAAGATAACTTTTTTCGCCGAGCGTTTCCGCTGCCGGTGGCGCCGCCTGTACAGCGGCCGTCAGGCGCTGCCGGTCCCGGCCCGCCTGCGGGGTGGGGACACCCACCGCCGCCTCGCCGCGGCCTGCCCATCGGGATCACCACCGTCTGCCGCCGCCCCATGAGGCCGCCGAGGTCCCGGCAGCCCTCGCGCAGGGATTCCGATTCGTCCCACATCAGCGGGCACACCTCGGCGGTGGTCAGCGCGCGGTGATCCACCCCTTGGACGAGGCTGTCGTAGTTCGTACGCCTCAGGGCCTCGGCGGCCGGCCGCACCCGCGACGGCGGGAGGTCCGCCTCCTCCGCGTCCTCCACTCCCAGGCCGGTTCCCGGGCCGCTCCGGGTCCTCGACCCCCCGGGCGAGCTGGGCGGGCGTGACGCGCAGGTACTCGCCGATCATGCTCATGGGCGGATGCCAGGCGACGGCACCGACACCGCCCGGGGCGTCACGGCCCGTCCGTGTCCGGATCGCCGGGACGAACACGGGGCCGTCCCCGGCCCGTAGGAGTACGGGCCGGGGACGGCGGAAGCTGCACGGCAGGCAGCCGGGTCAGTCGGCGATCGGGAGGTAGACGCGGTTGCCCGCCTCCGCGAACTCCCTGGACTTCTGCTCCATGCCGGCGAGGGCCTCGCGCTCCTCGTCGCCGACCGGCTCCATGGAGTCGCCGTAGT
>NZ_DASQNP010000146.1:0-4237 GCF_035644915.1 Streptomyces sp. | reverse complement strand
CGGCACGGTGCTGCTGCCCGGCACCGCCTTCGTCGACCTCGCCCTGCACGCCGGAGAACACACCGGCCACCCCCACCTGGCCGAACTCACCCTCCAGACCCCCCTCGTCATCCCCGAGGAATCGACACTGCAACTCCAGGTCATCACGGGGCGGACCGACGAGACCGGCGTGCGCACTGTCACGATCCACTCCCGGACTGATGGCGCCGGGTCCGGTGCGCCGTGGACCACCCACGCGAGAGGTACGCTGGCGGCCCACTCCCCCGCTCCCCAGGACGAGAACGACCTGGCCGCCTGGCCGCCGGAGGGCGCCGAGGCCCTGCCCACGGACAGCCTCTACGACGACCTCGCCGCCCACGGTTACGACTACGGCCCGGCCTTCCAGGGGCTGACCGCAGCCTGGCGCAAGGGCGACGACCTCTACTCCGAGGTGCGGATCGACGCGGACACCGACGGCTACGGCGTCCACCCCGCGCTGCTCGACGCCGCCCTGCACACCCTCGCCCTGGACGGCGCCACGACGGGTGAGGTGCTGCTGCCGTTCTCCTGGAGTTCGGTGGACCTCCACGCCACAGGTGCCACGACGCTGCGCGTGCGGCTCACCCGGAGCACGCCGTCCGGCGCCGAGTTGACGCTCGCCGATCCGACAGGGCAAATCGTTGCACGGGTCGGTGGACTCACCCTGCGCCCGGTCGACCCGGCACAGCTCAAAGCCGCCGCCATCGCGCGCCCGCACGGCTCGCTGTTCTCCGTGGAGTGGACGCCCGTCTCCACACCCGCCTCCGCGCCGGAGGCCGAAGTCGAGGACGGGACCGAGCAGGACTGGAGCGTCGTGGCACTCGGCGTCCCGCCGGAGTCGCTGGACGGGGTGCCTGTCCATGCCGTTCTCGACGCAGCGGACGCCGAACTGCCGCTGCCGGAGCGGGTGCAGGCCGCAGCCGAGCACACCCTCGCTCTCGTCCAGGAATGGTTGGCCGACGACGGCCGCACCGGGTCACGTCTGGTGGTCCTCACCGGGAACGCCGTCGCCGCCCGGCCCGGCGAGCCACTGGCCGACCTGGTGCACGCCCCGCTGTGGGGTCTGATCCGCAGCGCCCAGAGCGAGAATCCCGGCCGCATCGTCCTCGTCGACACCGACCGCCACCCCGACAGCCTCGCAGCCCTACCGGCCGCGCTCACCCTCGACGAACCCCAACTCGCCCTGCGCGAGGGCACTGTCCACGTTCCCCGGCTCACTCGGTACCCCGGCCCCGAGCGGTTCCCGGAGGCCGGGGACGGCGTCGGCACGCGGCTCGGCGTCACGGGCAGGGGAACGCTGGAGGATCTCGGCCTGGTCGAGTTCCCGGAGGCGGACGCGCCGCTCGCCCCCGGCCAGGTTCGTATCAGGCTGCATGCGGCGGGGCTGAACTTCCGCGACGTGGCAGTCGCCCTGGGTGTGGTGGACGACGCCCGCGCACTCGGCGGCGAAGGGGCGGGTGTCGTTCTGGAGGCCGCTCCTGACGTCACCCATGTCGCGGTGGGGGACCGGGTGATGGGGCTGATCCACGGCACCGGCCCGGTCACCACCGCCGATGCGCGGATGGTGACGACGGTGCCGGACGGGTGGAGCTTCGCCGAGGCGGCGACACTCCCGATCGTCTTCCTCACCGCCTACCTCGGACTGGTGGACCTGGCGAAGGTCCAGCCCGGGGAGAAGCTCCTGGTCCACGCCGGGGCCGGCGGTGTCGGCATGGCGACGTTGCAGCTCGCGCGGCACTGGGGTGTCGAGGTCTTCGCCACCGCCGGCCCCGGCAAGCAGCACGTCCTGCGTGAACACGGCCTGGACGACGCCCACATCGCGTCCTCCCGCACCCTGGACTTCGAGGACCACTTCCGCACGGCGCTGGGCGACGCCCGGATCGACGTCGTCCTGAACTCGCTCGCCGGGGACTTCGTGGACGCGTCCCTGCGGCTGCTGGGAGACGGCGGCCGCTTCATGGAGATGGGCAAGACGGACATCCGGGACGCGGAGGTGGTCCGTGAGGCGCACCCTGGCGTCGCCTACCGCGCCTTCGATCTCGGCGAGGCGACACCCGAGCGCGTTCAGGTCATGCTCGGCGAGCTGCGCGAGCTGTGCGAGGCCGGGACGCTTCGACCGCTCCCGGTGACGGCGTGGGACTTCCACGACGCGCGGGCCGCGATGAGGTACTTCAGCCAGGCCCGGCACATCGGCAAGGTGGTCCTCACCCTGCCCGCACCGTTCCGGGCCGACGGCACGGTGCTGATCACCGGTGGCACGGGCGTGCTGGGCGGTCACGTCGCCCGGCACCTGGTCACCGAACACGGGGTTCGTGACCTGCTGCTCGTCAGCCGGTCCGGGCCGCGGGCCGCCGGGGCGGCCGAGCTGCACGAGGAGCTGACCGCCCTCGGGGCACGCGTGCGCATCGTCGCCTGCGACGCCGCCGACCGCCAGCAGCTCACCGACCTCCTGGCCATCGTCCCCGCCGAGCATCCTCTCAGCGCCGTCATCCACGCCGCAGGAGCACTCGACGACACGACTGTCACCAACCTCACCCCCGAGCGCCTGCGCGCGGTACTGCGTCCGAAGGTGGACGCGGCCTGGCACCTGCACGAGCTGACCGCCCACCTGGACCTGGACGCCTTCGTCCTGTTCTCCTCCGCCGCCGCCACCCTCGGCGCACCGGGCCAGGCCAACTACGCGCTGGCCAACACCTTCCTCGACGCCCTCGCCGCCCAGCGTCGGCGCAGCGGCCTGCCCACCCTCTCCCTCGCCTGGGGTTTCTGGGCCGAAGCCTCCGGGCTCACCCAGCACATGGACGCCGACGCGCTCGCCCGTCTGGAGCGGGGCGGAGTGACGCCGCTCGGCACGGAGCTGGGCATGCGGCTGTTCGACGAGGGCCTGCTCAGCGGTCAGCCGATGCTGGTCGCCGCCGCGGTGGACGCCGGCCGGATCAGCGGAACCGTGCCCGCCCTGCTGCGCGGACTGGTCCGAAGCAGCGGACGGCGCATCGCCGCCTCCGCCGTCGCGGACGGCGGCTCCGGCCTGGCCGACCAGCTAGCCCGGCTGGGCCACGACGAACGGCGCCAGCACCTGCTGGGTCTGGTCACCGCCCACGTCGCCGCCGTACTGGGCCATGGGAGCGGTGTCGCGATCGACCCGACCCGCCCCTTCAAAGAACTGGGCTTCGACTCGCTCACCTCGGTGGAGCTGCGCAACCGCATCGGCAGCGCGACGGGACTCGCCCTCCCCGCCACGCTGGTCTTCGACCATCCGACACCCGCCGTGCTGACGGACTTCCTGCTCACCACCGTCCTCGGCGAGAGCGGTGCGGCAGCCCCCGCGGCCCTGAAGCCCGCGCGCCGCTCGGCCGCATCCGACGAGGAGCCGATCGCGATCGTGGGCATGGCCTGTCGCTTCCCCGGCGGTGTCGCCTCGCCGGAGGACCTGTGGCAGATGCTGGCGGAAGGCCGCAGCGGCATCGGCGAGTTCCCGACCGACCGCGGCTGGGACTTGGAGGGCTTCTACGACCCCGATCCATCCCGTTCCGGCACCTCCTACGTCCGGCGCGGCGGCTTCCTCTACGACGCCGCCGAGTTCGACCACGCCTTCTTCCGGATCAGCCCACGTGAGGCGCTGGCCACCGACCCGCAGCAGCGGCTGCTGCTGGAGACCGCCTGGGAGGCGTTCGAGCGGGCCGGCATCGACCCGCACTCCCTGCACGGCAGCGCCACCGGCGTCTTCACCGGTCTGGTCAACCAGGACTACCTGACCCGTCTGCCCTTCGTGCCCGAGGAGTACGAAGGCTTCATGGGCACCGGGACCCTTGGCAGCATCGCCTCGGGCCGGATCGCCTACACCTTCGGCCTGGAGGGTCCGGCGGTGACCGTCGACACCGCCTGCTCCTCCTCCTTGGTGGCCCTGCACCTGGCCGCCCAGTCGCTGCGCAACGGCGAATGCGATCTCGCGCTGGCCGGCGGCGTCACCGTCATGCCGACCCCGCACGCGTTCGTGGTCTTCAGTCGGCAGCGGGGGCTGGCGCCGGATGGGCGGTGCAAGCCGTTCGCGGCGGCCGCGGACGGCACCGGCTGGTCCGAGGGCGTGGGCCTGCTGCTGGTCGAACGGTTGTCGGATGCCCGCCGCCACGGCCACCGGGTGCTGGCGGTGGTGCGCGGCTCGGCGGTCAACCAGGACGGCGCCTCCAACGGACTCACCGCCCCCAACGGACCCGCCCAGCAG
>NZ_DASQNP010000145.1:0-16326 GCF_035644915.1 Streptomyces sp. | reverse complement strand
CCCCGCTGCCCCGGGAGGCCGGCGGAGGAGGCCGGGCGGAAGGCCGAGGAGGCGGGGCGGGCGGCGTGACGGCGTGAACCGTCCGCCGCCGTCGCGCCGGCCGTACGGGCGGCGCGGCGCGCGTCCCGCGCCCGCGTTACGGACCCGTTGCCGGGCGGGCTGCCGCCCCCCGCGTCCGGCACGGTAGCGTTCGTGGAGCCATGGACACCCTTGCCTTCATCCCCAGCCCATCGTCCGGCGAGATCAGTCTCGGACCGATCCCGCTGCGGGGCTACGCGTTCTGCATCATCGTCGGCGTCTTCGTCGCGGTCTGGCTCGGCGGGAAGCGCTGGGTCGCCCGTGGCGGACAGCCCGGGACGGTCGCCGACATCGCCGTGTGGGCGGTGCCGTTCGGCCTGGTCGGAGGCCGTCTCTACCACGTCGTCACCGACTACCAGCTCTACTTCGGCGAGGGCCGGAACTGGGTCGACGCCGTCAAGATCTGGGAGGGCGGGCTCGGCATCTGGGGGGCGATCGCGCTCGGTGCGGTGGGCGCCTGGATCGGCTGCCGCAGGCGGGGCATCCCGCTGCCCGCGTACGCGGACGCCATCGCGCCCGGCATCGCGATCGCCCAGGCCATCGGCCGCTGGGGCAACTGGTTCAACCAGGAGCTGTACGGGCGCCCGACGGACCTGCCGTGGGCCGTGAAGATCGACAACGGCATCGACACCGGCACCTTCCACCCCACCTTCCTCTACGAGTCGCTGTGGTGCGTGGGCGTCGCCCTGCTGGTGATCTGGGCCGACCGCCGCTTCACCCTCGGCCACGGCCGCGCGTTCGCGCTGTATGTCGCGGCGTACACGGTGGGACGCTTCTGGATCGAGTACCTGCGGATCGACGAGGCCCACGAGTTCTGGGGCCTGCGCCTGAACAACTGGACCTCGATCGTCGTCTTCCTGGGGGCGGTGGCCGCCATCGTGGTCTCGGCCAGGAGGCGCCCGGGCCGCGAGGACGTGGTGGAGCCGCGGGCGGAGCAGGACGCGGAACAGGAAGGGAAGCAGGAAGAGGAGCGGGGCGGGAAGCAGGACGCGGAGCGGAACGACGAGCAGGAGACAGCCGCCGCGGACTCCTCCGACACCGACGCCGACGCCGACGGCGGCGAGGGGACCGGCGGGGAGGAGCCCGGCACCCGTGCGGCGGAGGCGGCGGGCCCCGGGGACTCCGCCGCCTCCGGGAACGGCGGGGAGCGGCCGGCGTCCACCAAGCGCTGACCGCCCGCGTACCACGGCCCCGGCCGCGCCCGCCGCGCGACCGGGGCCGTTCGCCTCACACGGGACCGGCCTCTTGGGAAAACCCCAGGTCAGACGGGTTAGTTCGGCCTTCCTTGCTGGCACGTTCCGAGGTCGCGACGTACGGTCGACAAGGTCCGAGCGAACCGGAACCAGGAAGGGGAGGGGTGCGGCGGATGTCGTCCACGGCCGGGGACAGGACCGAGGTGACGCTGAGGCCCGGAGCGCCGAACTCGGCGCACCGCGACAACCACACCCACCGCGACGTGAGCGGAGGCTGGCTGCGTCCGGCCGTCTTCGGCGCCATGGACGGCCTGGTGTCCAACCTCGCCCTGATGACGGGCGTCGCGGGCGGCACGGTGGACCGGCAGGTGATCGTGATCAGCGGCCTGGCGGGCCTGGCGGCCGGGGCGTTCTCCATGGCCGCCGGCGAGTACACCTCGGTGGCCTCCCAGCGCGACCTGGTGCTGGCCGAGCTGGAGGTCGAACGGCGCGAACTGCGCCGCAACCCCGAGGACGAGCGGCAGGAGCTGGTCGCGCTCTACGAGGGCCGGGGCCTGACGCCGGAACTGGCGGCGCAGGTCGCCGAGCAGCTCTCCCGCAACCCCGAGCGGGCCCTGGAGATCCACGCCCGCGAGGAGCTGGGCGTGGACCCGGGCGAGCTGCCCTCGCCGTCGCTCGCCGCCGTCTCCTCCTTCCTCTCCTTCGCGGCGGGCGCGCTGATCCCCGTCCTGCCCTACCTGCTGGGAGCCGCCGCCCTGTGGCCCGCCGTGGCGGTCGCGCTGCTGGGGCTGTTCCTGTGCGGCGCGCTCGTGGCGAGGATCACCGCGCGGCCGTGGTGGTACAGCGGGCTGCGGCAGCTCACCCTGGGCGGCGCGGCGGCCGCGGTGACCTACGGACTCGGTACTCTGTTCGGAGTGGCCGTGGGGTGAGGCCGCGTCCGGCAGGCCGGATGTGAGCCCTTCCACTCCCGAACGGGCGATTTCCGTGTTACCCAACGGTTTCAACCATGTCACCGCTGGGCATGACAACGGAGCGCTTCTGGCAGTGTCGCCGGCGCCACCCCGACCTCCACGGCGGTCCCGAACCGTCCGTCCGGTTCGACCTCCTCCGCAGTGTCCGCATGATGGACCCGGGCGTCCATTCCCCGGAAAAGCATCCATCATGTAACCTGCACGAAATTTCTTACGCAGAGGGCCAGCGTCGTCCCTCGGCACGAGCACTTGCCACGACGACGACGGGAGAGCCGATGCGTGCTGCGCCCCTGACGGCCTACCCTGCCAAGCAGGGAATGTACGACCCGCGCAATGAGCACGACGCCTGCGGCGTCGGCTTCGTGGCCACCCTCACCGGCGAGGCGAGCCACCGGCTGGTCGAGCAGGCGCTGACCGTCCTGCGCAACCTGGAGCACCGCGGCGCCACCGGCGCCGAGGCGGACTCCGGTGACGGCGCGGGCATCCTCGTCCAGGTCCCGGACGCCTTCTTCCGCGAGACGGCCGGCTTCGACCTCCCCGACGCGGGCGCGTACGCCGTGGGCACCGCCTTCCTCCCGGTGGACGAGACCGAGGCGGCCGACGCCGTCTCGCGCATCGAGGCGATCGCCGCCGAGGAGGGCCTGACCGTCCTGGGCTGGCGCGAGGTCCCGGTCGCCCCTGAGCTGCTCGGCGCGACCGCCCGCGCCACCATGCCCGCCTTCCGCCAGATCTTCGTCGCCGACCGGGTGAACACCGGCCTCGCCCTGGACCGCAAGGCGTTCGTGCTGCGCAAGCGCGCCGAACGCGAGGCCGGGGTCTACTTCCCCTCGCTGTCCGCGCGGACCATCGTCTACAAGGGCATGCTGACCACCGGCCAGCTCGAACCCTTCTTCCCCGACCTGTCGGACCGCCGCTTCGCCACCGCCATCGCGCTGGTGCACTCGCGGTTCTCCACCAACACCTTCCCGAGCTGGCCGCTCGCCCACCCCTACCGCTTCGTCGCCCACAACGGCGAGATCAACACCGTCAGGGGCAACCGCAACTGGATGCGGGCCCGGGAGTCCCAACTGGTCTCCGACCTGTTCGGCGACAGCCGGGACGGCAGGGGCCTGGAGCGGCTCTTCCCCGTCTGCACCCCGGACGCCTCCGACTCGGCGTCCTTCGACGAGGTGCTGGAACTCCTCCACCTCGGCGGCCGCACCCTGCCGCACGCGGTGCTGATGATGGTCCCCGAGGCGTGGGAGAACCACCCCTCCATGGACCCGGCCCGGCGCGCCTTCTACCAGTACCACTCCACGATGATGGAGCCCTGGGACGGCCCGGCCTGCGTCACCTTCACCGACGGCACCCAGGTCGGCGCCGTCCTGGACCGCAACGGCCTGCGCCCGGGACGCTACTGGGTCACCGACGACGGCCTGGTCGTCCTCTCCTCCGAGGTCGGCGTCCTCGACATCGACCAGTCCCGGGTCGTCCGCAAGGGACGCCTCCAGCCCGGCCGCATGTTCCTGGTGGACACCGCCGAGCACCGCATCATCGAGGACGACGAGATCAAGGCGAAGCTCGCGGCCGAGCACCCCTACCAGGAGTGGCTGGAGGCCGGGATCATCGAGCTGGAGGACCTGCCCGAGCGCGAGCACATCGTCCACACCCACGCCTCGGTCACCCGCCGCCAGCAGACCTTCGGCTACACCGAGGAGGAGCTGCGCGTCCTGCTCGCCCCGATGGCCCGCACCGGCGCCGAGCCGATCGGCTCGATGGGCACCGACTCGCCCATCGCCGCCCTCTCGGCACGCCCCCGGCTGATCTTCGACTACTTCACCCAGCTCTTCGCCCAGGTCACCAACCCGCCGCTGGACGCCATCCGCGAGGAACTGGTCACCTCCCTGCAGTCCTCGCTCGGCCCCCAGGGCAACCTGCTGGAGCCCACCGCGGCCTCCTGCCGCAGCGTCACCCTGCCCTTCCCGGTGATCGACAACGACGAGCTGGCCAAGCTCGTCCACATCAACGCCGACGGCGACATGCCCGGCATGAAGGCCGTCACCCTCTCCGGCCTCTACCGCGTGGCCGGCGGCGGCGAGGCCCTGGCCGCCCGGCTCGCCGAGATCTGCGCCGAGGCGGACGCCGCCATCGCCGACGGCGCCCGGCTGATCGTCCTGTCCGACCGCCACTCGGACGCCGAGCACGCCCCCATCCCCTCGCTGCTGCTCACCTCCGCCGTGCACCACCACCTCATCCGCACCAAGCAGCGCACCCAGGTGGGCCTGCTGGTCGAGGCCGGCGACGTGCGCGAGGTCCACCACGTCGCCCTGCTCATCGGCTACGGCGCCGCGGCCGTCAACCCCTACCTGGCCATGGAGACGGTCGAGGACCTGGTGCGCGCCGGCACCTTCCTGCCCGGCGACATGGAGCCCGAGGCCGCCATCCGGAACCTGATCAAGGCGCTCGGCAAGGGCGTGCTGAAGGTGATGTCCAAGATGGGCATCTCCACCGTCGCCTCCTACCGCGGCGCGCAGGTCTTCGAGGCCGTCGGCCTGGACGAGGAGTTCGTCGACACCTACTTCCACGGCACCGCCACCAAGATCGGCGGCGCGGGCATCGACGTCATCGCCCGGGAGGTCGCCGCCCGCCACGCCAAGGCGTACCCGCCCTCCGGCATCGCCCCGGCCCACCGCAGGCTGGAGATCGGCGGCGAGTACCAGTGGCGCCGGGAGGGGGAGCCGCACCTGTTCGACCCGGAGACGGTCTTCCGCCTCCAGCACTCCACCCGCACCCGCCGCTACGACATCTTCAAGCAGTACACCAAGCGCGTGGACGAGCAGTCCGAGCGGCTGATGACGCTGCGCGGCCTGTTCTCCTTCAAGTCGAACCGGCCCCCGGTCCCCCTCGAGGAGGTCGAGCCCGCCTCGGAGATCGTCAAGCGCTTCTCCACCGGAGCCATGTCCTACGGCTCCATCTCCCAGGAGGCGCACGAGACCCTCGCCATCGCCATGAACCGGCTGGGCGCCAAGTCCAACACCGGCGAGGGCGGCGAGGACCCCGAGCGGCTCTACGACCCCGCCCGCCGCTCGGCGATCAAGCAGGTCGCCTCCGGCCGCTTCGGCGTCACCAGCGAGTACCTGGTCAACGCCGACGACATCCAGATCAAGATGGCCCAGGGCGCCAAGCCCGGCGAGGGCGGCCAGCCCCCCGGCCACAAGGTCTCCCCGTGGGTGGCCCGGACCCGCCACTCCACCCCCGGCGTCGGGCTCATCTCCCCGCCGCCCCACCACGACATCTACTCCATCGAGGACCTCGCCCAGCTCATCCACGACCTGAAGAACGCCAACCCCCGGGCGCGGATCCACGTCAAGCTGGTCTCCGAGGTCGGCGTCGGCACCGTCGCCGCCGGCGTGTCCAAGGCGCACGCCGACGTGGTGCTCATCTCCGGCCACGACGGCGGCACCGGCGCCTCCCCGCTCACCTCGCTCAAGCACGCGGGCGGCCCCTGGGAGCTCGGCCTGGCCGAGACCCAGCAGACCCTGCTGCTCAACGGCCTGCGCGACCGCATCGTCGTCCAGACCGACGGCCAGCTCAAGACCGGCCGCGACGTGGTGATCGCCGCGCTGCTGGGCGCCGAGGAGTACGGCTTCGCCACCGCGCCGCTGGTCGTCTCCGGCTGCGTGATGATGCGCGTGTGCCACCTGGACACCTGCCCGGTCGGCATCGCCACCCAGAACCCGGTGCTGCGCGAGCGCTTCGGCGGCAAGCCCGAGTTCGTGGTCAACTTCTTCGAGTTCGTCGCCGAGGAGGTCCGCGAACTCCTGGCCGAGCTGGGCTTCCGCTCCCTGGACGAGGCCATCGGCCACGCCGAGGTGCTCGACGTCAGCCGCGCGGTCGACCACTGGAAGGCCCAGGGCCTGGACCTGGCCCCGCTGCTGCACGTGCCCGACCTGCCCGAAGGCGCCGTCCGCCACCAGGTGGTCGCCCAGGACCACGGCCTGGAGAAGGCCCTGGACAACGAACTCATCAGGCTCGCCGCCGACGCCCTGTCGGCCGACACCCCCGAGGCCGCCCAGCCGGTGCGCGCCCAACTGCCGATCCGCAACATCAACCGGACGGTGGGCACCATGCTGGGCCACGAGGTGACCCGGAGGTTCGGCGGCGCGGGCCTGCCCGACGACACCATCGACATCACCTTCACCGGCTCCGCCGGCCAGTCCTTCGGCGCCTTCCTGCCGCGCGGCATCACCCTCCGCCTGGAGGGCGACGCCAACGACTACGTCGGCAAGGGCCTCTCCGGCGGCCGCGTCGTCGTCCGCCCCGACCGGAGCGCCTCCCACCTGGCCGAGTACTCCACCATCGCCGGCAACACCCTCGCCTACGGCGCCACCGGCGGCGAGGTGTTCCTGCGCGGCAGCGTCGGCGAACGCTTCTGCGTCCGCAACTCCGGCGCACTGGTCGTCTCCGAGGGCGTGGGCGACCACGGCTGCGAGTACATGACCGGCGGCGCGGCCGTCGTCCTGGGCCCCACGGGACGCAACTTCGGCGCCGGCATGTCCGGCGGCACCGCGTACGTCGTCGACCTGGACGCCGACAACGTCAACCCCGACGTCGCGGACGCCGTCGAACCCCTGGACGACGACGACCGGCAGTGGCTGCACGACGTGGTGCGCCGCCACCACGAGGAGACCGGCTCCACCGTCGCCGAGGCGCTGCTCGCCGACTGGGACGGCGCCGTCACCCGCTTCAGCAAGATCATGCCCACCACGTACAAGGCAGTGCTCGCCGCCAAGGACGCCGCCGAGCGAGCCGGACTGTCTCAGTCCGAGACCCACGAGAAGATGATGGAGGCGGCGACCAATGGCTGACCCCAAGGGCTTCCTGACCACCGATCGCGAGGTCGCCAAGACCCGACCCGTGGAAGAGCGCGTCAAGGACTGGAACGAGGTCTACGTCCCCGGCTCGCTGCTGCCGATCATCGGCAAGCAGGCCGGACGCTGCATGGACTGCGGCATCCCGTTCTGCCACAACGGCTGCCCGCTGGGGAACCTCATCCCCGAGTGGAACGACTACGCCTGGCGCGGCGACTGGCAGGCCGCCAGCGAGCGGCTGCACGCCACCAACAACTTCCCGGAGTTCACCGGCCGGCTGTGCCCGGCCCCCTGCGAGGCCGCCTGCGTGCTGGGCATCAACCAGCCGCCGGTGACCATCAAGAACGTCGAGGTCACCATCATCGACAAGGCGTGGGAGGCCGGCGGCGTCACCCCGCAGCCGCCCGAGCGGCTGTCGGGCAAGACCGTCGCCGTCATCGGCTCCGGCCCCGCCGGGCTGGCCGCCGCCCAGCAGCTCACCCGCGCCGGCCACACGGTCGCCGTCTACGAGCGCGCCGACCGCATCGGCGGACTGCTGCGCTACGGCATCCCCGAGTTCAAGATGGAGAAGCGGCACATCAACCGCCGCATCGAGCAGATGCGCGCGGAGGGCACCAAGTTCCGCACCGGCATCGAGGTCGGCCGCGACATCGACGCCGCCGACCTGCGCAAGCGCTACGACGCGGTCGTCATCGCCGCCGGCTCCACCACCGCCCGCGACCTGCCCGTGCCCGGCCGCGAACTCAAGGGCATCCACCAGGCGATGGAGTACCTGCCGCTGGCCAACAAGGTCCAGGAGGGCGACTACGTCACCTCCCCGATCTCGGCCGAGGGCAAGCACGTCGTCGTCATCGGCGGCGGCGACACCGGCGCCGACTGCGTCGGCACCGCCCACCGCCAGGGCGCCCTCTCCGTCACCCAGTTGGAGATCATGCCCCGGCCGGGCGAGGAGCGCTCCGAGAACCAGCCGTGGCCGACCTTCCCCCTGCTCTACAAGGTCACCTCCGCCCACGAGGAGGGCGGCGAGCGGCTGTACTCGGTCTCCACCACCCACTTCGAGGGCGACGAGGACGGGAACGTGCAGTTCCTGCACATGGTCGAGGTCGAGTTCACCGGCGGCAGGTTCGAACCGAAGCCCGGCACCGAGAAGAAGATCCCCGCCCAGCTCGTCACGCTGGCCATGGGCTTCACCGGCATCGACCGGACCAACGGCCTGGTCGAGCAGCTCGGCCTGGAACTGGACGCGCGCGGCAACGTCGCCCGCGACGCGGACTTCGCCACCAACGTCCCCGGCGTCTTCGTCGCCGGCGACGCCGGCCGCGGCCAGTCGCTGATCGTGTGGGCCATCGCCGAGGGCCGCTCGGCCGCCCGCGCCGTCGACCGCTACCTGACCGGCGCCAGCTCCCTCCCGGCCCCCATCAGGCCGGACGACCGCGCACTGACGGTCTGATCCACCCGGTCGTCCGCGGCGCCGGCCCCCTCCCCGACCGGAGGCCGGCGCCGCGGCATGCCGGGCACCCGCCGACCGGAGACCGCCGGTCAGGAATCCCCGGCCAACCGCGCCGGAAAACCGCCCGTGGCCACCGGCCCCCACCGCACCGGCGTGATCCGCAGCAGCGACTTCCCCTGCCTGGCCATCGCCTCGCGGTACTCGTCCCAGTCCGGGTGCTCGCCCGCGACGGCCCGGTAGTACTCCACCAGCGGCTCCACCGACTCCGGCACGTCCAGCACCTCGGCGGTGCCGTCGATCTGCACCCACGGGCCGTTCCAGTCGTCCGACAGGACGATCACGCCGACGGCCGGGTCACGACGGGCGTTGCGGGTCTTGGCCCGCTCCGGATACGTCGAGACCACCACCCGCCCCTCGCCGTCCACCCCGCAGGTCACCGGCGACCCCTGCGGGGAGCCGTCGGCGCGGCGGGTGAGCAGGACCGCCCGGTGGCGGGGGCGCACGAACTCCAGCAGCTCGTCGAGTCCGACACGGGTGTTGGTGGCGATGGAAGGGCTCATGCGCCGACCCTATAGAGGAAGCGGCCGCCGGGGGCGGGGCCCGCCGCGCCTCAGGTGTCGCACTCCAGCACGCTGCGGCACAGCCCGCACCGGGCCCGCACCCGCCCCCGCACCGGCAGCCGGATGCGCTGCTGGCACGTCGGGCAGGCGAACGACACCCGCAGCGGCGAGCAGGACTCGAAGGCGTACCCGCCGTCCCCGCCGCTCCGGGGCGGGAACGGCGTCTCGCCCGGGTGCGCCTGCGCGTACCGCCGGTCCCGGGCGTACCGGCGCCGCCCCGCCCACCCGCCGGCCGTCAGCGGAGGCCGCTCCGCGTCCCGGCGGGCCACCTCCCGGCCCCGCACGTACGCCTCGTACGCCTGCGGACTGGTGAACCACGGCGCCGGGTCCTCCCCGAACAGCTCCGCCCGCTTGGCCAGCACGTACCCGAACTCCTCCGGCGTCAGGTACCCCAGCTTCTGCGAGGTCAGCGCGTCCTCCCGGAAGGCGTCCAGCAGCAGCCAGCCCGCCCCCAGGTACGCCGTCGCCGTGTCGGTGAGGATCTCGTTGTCCCGCACCCCCGGGAAGGACAGCCCCAGCCGGTGCAGGTAGACGTGCATCACCTCGTGCGCCAGCGCCGCCCCGATGTCACGCCGGTGGCTCCTGAAGCGCGAGTTCAGCTCCACGAAGTACTCCGGCCCGGCCGCCAGCTCCACGTTCGCCGCGTGCTCCATGTCGCGGAAGCTCACCACCAGCCGGGCGTCCGGCAGCCGCAGGTGCCGCACCAGCACCCGCGCCACCCGCTGCGCCCCCGTGTGCAGCTCGTCGGCGTCCGCGAAGGCCACGTCACCGGCGGCCACACTGGTCTCGAAGGTGCGCACGGTGTCGTACGACAGCCTCCGGTACAACGCGGTGATCGACGCCCGCACCGTCGGGAGGTGCGGAAAACCGTGCTCGACGGGGCTTCGCACACCCCCGGGGCCACCACCGCGTACCGCCATGCGCCCGCCCACCGCCTCCCGTGGGTGCCGAAACCGCCCTCCTGCCACTGTACGGCGGCGGCCGCCCCCGGCCGAGTACGCACAGCGGGCGGCACGACGGCACGGGAGCGGCACGGGGACGGCGCGGGGACGCACGGAGCGGCACCGCGGCGGCACCGGGACGGCATAGGGTCGGTGACCATGACGAACAGCGAGATCGACCCGGCGGTGTACGCCGAGCTCACCCGGCTGCGCGAGAGCATCGACAACATCGACGCGGCCGTGGTCCACATGCTCGCCGAACGCTTCAAGTGCACCCAGCAGGTCGGCCGCCTCAAGGCCGAGCACCACCTGCCCCCCGCCGACCCCGCCCGCGAGGCCCGCCAGATCGCCCGCCTGCGCGCCCTCGCCGAGAGCGCCAAACTCGATCCGGCCTTCGCCGAGAAACTGCTCAACTTCATCATCGCCGAGGTCATCCGCCACCACGAGACGATCGCCCGTTCCTGACCCGGCGGGCCCGGCACACACCCCGGTGCGCGACGCCGGGCACGTACGGCAGCATGAGCGCCATGCCCGCACTGACCCGCGACGAGGCGCGCGAGCGAGCCCGTCTCCTCGACGTCCACCAGTACGCCGTCGACCTGGACCTCACCCGCGGCGAGGAGGTCTTCGGCTCCACCACCACCGTCCGCTTCACCGCCCGCGAAGCCGGCGACACCTTCGTCGAGGTGCGGCCCCGCACCCTCCACCGGGCCGTCCTCGACGGACGCGACCTCGACACCGCCGCCCTCGCCGACGGACGCCTGCCGCTGACCGGTCTGGAGGCGGGCGAACACGAGCTGCGCGTCGAGGCCGACATGCCCTACTCCCGCACCGGCGAGGGCATGCACCGCTTCACCGACCCCGCCGACGGCCGCACCTACCTCTACACCATGTGCTTCCAGAACGAGGCACCCCGCGTCTTCGCCGCCTTCGACCAGCCCGACCTCAAGGCGCCCTTCGCCGTCACCGCCACCGCCCCCGAGGAGTGGACCGTCCTCGCCAACGGCCTCGCCCGCCGCGTCGAGGGCGAGCCGGGCCGCTGGGAGTGCGCCCCCACCCCGCCGCTGAGCACCTACTTCGTGGCCCTGGCCGCCGGACCCTGGCACTCGGTGCGCGCCGAACACGCCGGCCTCCCCTTCGGCCTCCACGTACGGCAGTCCCTCGCCCCCCACCTCGACGCCGACGCCGAGGAGATCCTCGACATCACCCGCCGCTGCTTCGACCGCTACCACGAGATCTTCGACGAGCCCTACCCCTTCGACTCCTACGACCAGGCCTTCGTCCCCGAGTTCAACGCCGGCGCCATGGAGAACCCGGGGCTGGTCACCCTCCGCGACGAGTACGTGTTCCGCTCGGCCGTCACCGGCACCCAGCGGCAGACCCGGGGCGTGACCATCGCCCACGAGATGGCCCACATGTGGTTCGGCGACCTGGTCACCCTGCGCTGGTGGGACGACATCTGGCTCAACGAGTCCTTCGCCGAGTACATGGGCTACCAGATCCTCGCCGAGGCCACCCGCTTCACCGGCACCTGGACCGGCTTCGCCGCCGGCCGCAAGCCCTGGGGCTACGACGCCGACCAGCGCCCCTCCACCCACCCCGTCGCCCCCGACGCCGACGCGGTCCCCGACACCGCCGCCGCCCTGCTCAACTTCGACGGCATCTCCTACGCCAAGGGCGCCTCGGCACTGCGCCAACTCGTCGCCTGGCTCGGCGAGAAGACCTTCCTCGCCGGCATCAACGACCACTTCGCCCGCCACCGCTTCGGCAACGCCGGCCTCGCCGACTTCCTCGACTCCCTCGCCCGCGCCTCCGACCGCGACGTCCACGCCTGGGCCGACCGCTGGCTGCGCACCACCGGCGTCGACACCCTCACCCCCCGCGTCACCGAGGACACCGCCGGCGCCGCCGGTACCGCCGCCCGGCGCTGGCACCTGGAGATCACCCGCACCGGCAGCCGCCCCCACCGCGTCGCCGTCGGCCTGTACGACCTGGCCGACGACGGCCGCCCGGTCCTCCGCGACCGCCCGGAGACCGACCTGGCCGCCGACACCCACCGGCACACCCTCACCATCGAAGGCCCCCGCCCCGACCTCGTCCTCCTCAACGACCGCGACCTGACCTACGCCAAGGTCCGGCTGGACGAGGCCTCCTGGCGGACCGTACGGCACCACCTGAGCGGCCTGCCCGACCCGCTCACCCGCGCCACCGTCTGGAACGCCGCCCGCGACATGGTCCGCGACGGCGAACTGCCCCCCGCCGACTACCTGGACACCGCCCGCGACCACCTGCCCCACGAGACCGACGACGCGATCGTCGCCGCCGTCCTGGACTTCGCCCGCCGCGAGATAGCCGACCGCTACCTGGCCCCCGACCGGCGCACCGCCGCCCTGGAGACCCTCGCCGGCCTCGCCCGCACCCTGATCGACCGCGCACCGGGCGGCGCACCGGGCGGCGAGCTGGACGGCGACCTGGACGGCGGAGTGCGGCTGACCGCCGTACGCACCCTCATCGACAGCGCCACCGACCCCGGCGAACTCCAGCACTGGTGGGCCACCGGCACCCTCCCCGGAGGGCTCCCCCTCGACCACGAACTGCGCTGGCGGCTGCTGCACCGCCGCGCCGTCCTCGGCGCCGCCGGACCCGGTGACATCGACGCCGCCCTCGACGCCGACCCCAGCGCCGCCGGCGCCGAGGGCGCCGCCCGCTGCCGCGCCGCCCTGCCCGACCCCGCCGCCAAGGCCGCCGCCTGGCAGGCCCTGTTCGACGAGGCCGACACCCTCTCCAACTACCTGTTCGCCGCCACCTTCCAGGGCTTCTGGCACCCCGAACACCACGACCTGCTGCGGGAGTACGTCCCCCGCTACTTCGACCGGGCCCCCGCCCTCGCCGCCCGCCGCGGCCCCGCCATGGCCGAGAACCTCGCCCGGTACGGCTTCCCCCGCCCCTTCGCCGACCCCGACACCCTGGCCCTGGGGGAGCGCTGCCTGGAGGACCCCTCCCTGGTCCCCGCCCTGCGCCGCCCCCTGGCCGACCAGCTCGACGACCTCGCCCGCGCCCTGCGCGTCCGCGAGGCGCACTGACACCCCGCGCGCCGGGCCCCGTCCGACACGGACGGGGCCCGGCGCCCTACGGCCCCTTCATCGCGCGTCGGCGCACGGATCGCCTTTCAAAAACTGCTCGCGGTACGCGGTGATGAACTTCTCCATGGCCTTCTCGTCAGCGGAGTTCTCCTCCGCCTTGGCCACGAGGAACAGGTCCCGGTCACCTCCCTGCTCGGTGCACCGCACAGTGGCCACCGCGCCTCTATCCGAGTACACATAGGATTTGTCCGTGGCCTCATGCTCCGGCTCCACATAGGCATGCCTGACAGCGAAACGCCGTGTGGACCAACCCGGCTCCCACCTGTCCCGGCTGATTCGGAAGACGTCCTCGCCGTCCACCGACACCTCACAAGACCAGATGATGGTGCCGGCTTCATCCTCCGTCTGGTAGATCCGCTTCCCTGGAGGCATGAAAGGTTCGATCAGGCTCGTATCGATATCCACACCGCACAGAGACTCCGGTATGGGGTACTCCCTCTTCTCTTTCTCGCCTTCCCCGCAGCCGGTCAGCGACAGGAGCAGAACGGGCACCAACGAAACGAGCATGCTTCCCGGCCTGGGGATCCTTGGCCTCACGACGCGTCTCCGGAGGATTTCCACATGGATCCTTCGCCATGACTGTTGCCTGCCTGGGTGGTTGCCGCTTCTCTGATGTCCCAGGCGGTATCGGAATTGATGTCTGAGCGGCTGAGGAGCGCACGCCTGACGATCTCGTCAGTTGTTTCGACGGTAGCTTCTCGGGCCTTGCTGTAGTCGCGATTTCCCTCCTGCTCGCCTGCGGTCACAATGTCCTTTTCGACGCTCTTCACCACGCTCTCGGCGATGTCCTCGGCAGCCCAGTTGATGACTTCGCCCACCACCGGAACCCGAGGCGGAATGGCCGAAGTACCCAGTTCGACGACACGGGTGACCCACTTGCCCTTGTCTGCCGCAGCCTCGTTGAAGTCCTTGGCCGATGCCGCGTGGTAATCGAGGACGGCGTCCGCCCGGGCTTCGCTCATAATGCCCGCGATCACGGCTCCCGGAGCGACCGCGTTGCTGACCCTCTGATCCAGGGAGACCGCCGACTGACTCTTGCCATTGACGACATCATCTACCAACAGGGTTGTGTACGCCTGCTGGGCGCTGGTGATCGTGGCGTACGCGTCCGGATCCTGGCCGACCTCGGCGAGGAACCGCTGCACTTGACCGGAGTCGTCGAAAACCGCAGGCGTACCGGGGACTGGGAAGCGGTCCGACGATACGTCGCCCCCGTACATCACCCGCTGGAAGTCACCCATGTAATCGGCGGTGATGTTGCCGAGACTGTCTCGCAGGGCGTGGAGTGGGCCTGTCTTCAGGTCCTCGGCCTCCCCGTTCTCGTTGCGGCGGATCAATTCGGGGTGGTCACCGAAGTACGACACCAGACGCTCGGTGAGCTTCGCGCCCTCCTTCGTGTGTTCCACCGGCTCAGTCGAGGAACTGTCGTACGCGCGCCCGGTGGTGGCGGCCTCCAACGCATGACCGAGCGCGTCGGGTCCGTGGTTGAGGGCGTCCTCCGAACCGTCCGCACCCGGCATCGCCAGGGTGTCCGGCGGCCACTCGAAGTCCTCTTTGGTGAACTCGTCCAGGTACTTGTAATCCAGTTTCGCGTTCTTGTCGGGGTTGACGGTGCCGTCCTCCCGGTACACCGTCGGCTCGCCCGTGAAGAACTTCTCTGCCGCCGCCGGGCTGTGTCCCAGTGCTTCCAACACGCTTGTCAGCGGGTCATAGCCGGCGCCGCCCTTGCCCGACGGGTTGAAGCCGAAGTCCAAGTCTCCTCTGCCGACCGGCTTGGCGGACATGAACCTCATGGGTTCCTCGTGGTGGAGCTGGGTGATGTGCTCCGCGATCGGAGTGAGGAAGCCCGCATCGTAGGTGCCGTAGCGCAACAGCCCGCCGAGAACCTGGTATCCGTACGGGCGGTTGGCGTCACCCGGCTCCAGTTCCAACGGCTGGGCGCCGAGCTTGCGGAACTCATCACCCCAACTGGGAGGCAGATGCGTCTTCTTGCTCGAATCGGTGGCCGTGGCCAGCGCCGCTCCCATGGTGCGCTGGAGGTCCTGGGCCAGCGCCAACCGTTTCTTGTTGTCCCCCTGCGTGCCGTCCCGCGCCATACGACCGTAGAACCGCAGGGCCTTCTCCGGACCACCCAGCCCCTTGTAGAAGGCGGTGGAGAATTCCGAGTCCCCGGAGTTGAACTTCATCAACGTGTTCAACTCGGTGTACTGGCCGTTGGTCATGCCGGGACCGAGAGCCGCCAGCTCCAGGGCCCGCTCGGCCTGGGCGTCGTCCAGTGAGGAGTACTTCGCGTGGCCGAAGTTGTGGGTGTCGCCGCCGTGGCTCTTCTTCAGCGCCCGGGCAGCCGAGTTGTCGATCTCCTCCGCCCGCGCGATCAATTGATTGATCCGGCGTTCCAGTCCTTTCGGCACCTCCCGCTGCTGCTCGGTGGGACCACCGTTGTCCGGCGAGTGCTCGAAGACGCACCACACCGTGCCGTCACCCTTGTCCACCACCTTGATGCCCTGCTTGCGGCCGTTCTCGACCGCGTTCTTCAGCTCGGACTGGACGGCCGACAGGTCCGCGTGCGCGTCCTTGAGCACGTTCTTGATGCTCTCGGCCTGGGCGGCCGCGTCGTCGAACTCCTTGGCGGTCTTGTGGACGAACGGCTTGGTGACGCCGGCGTTCTCACCTCTCCACTGAGCCTTGTCGGCCTTGGCCACCATGCCGGAGCGGGCGTCGTCCGCCAGTTTCTCCAGCTTGGTGACCATCGACTCCCAGTCGGCGACCGCCGCCGACAGCCCGGAGAGGGAGACGGTGTACAGATCGCTGTACGTTAAGTTGGGCATGAGGCTGCTTCCCCGGTCTCCCGTCTACTTGTAAAACCGTTCGATCTCCGACACCGACATGGCCGCACCGCTGCGGTGTCTCATCTGGGCCTCGATCTCCTTGTCCTGCTCGGTGTAGGACTTCGCGCTGTAGTCGAGGTGGTTGGAGATGTGCGCGCAGGACTGCAGCAGCGTCTTGAGCTGGGACTCCCACACGCCGACGGCGATGCCGAGCTCCTCGCCCAGGGTGAAGTTGCTCTTCTTGAGGGCGGA
>NZ_DASQNP010000144.1:0-14154 GCF_035644915.1 Streptomyces sp. | reverse complement strand
CACCAGCCGGCCCGGTGGCCGGCTGAACGGCCGGGTGGCGGCCAGCCGCCACCCGGCCCCCTCGTCCCGGGCACCGGTGACCGAAAGGTTGTACCTCCATGGGTGACCCCCTCTCCCCCTCCGTCGCGTCCACCTGGTTCGTCGTCCTTCCCGACAGCGACGCGGCCGCCGACGTCGGCGCGCGCGCCCGGCCCCACGCCTCCCAGGAGCTCGCACACCCCTCCGGCCGTCCCTGGCTGCTGGGCCGCTGGCCGCCGGAGGCACTGACCGTCGGGGACTGCGCCGACACCCGCGTGGCGGTGCTCGGCGAGCACCGGGTCACCGCCGGGGAGGCCGAGCGCGCCGCGGCGAACGCGCGGGGCTCCGCCGCCGCGCTCGGCCGGTTCGCCGCGGCGTGGCCCGGCAGCTTCCACCTGGTGGCGAGCGTGGCCGGACAGGTCCGGGTGCAGGGCACCGTGACCGGGGTGCGGCGCGTCTTCCTCGGCCGCACCGGCCCGGTGACGGTGGCCGGCGACCGCGCGGACGTGGTGGCGGACCTCCTGGGCAAGGAGCTGGACGAACGCCGCCTGGCCGTGGAACTGCTGACCACGGGCCTGCTGCACCCGCTGTCCGGGCACCCCCTCTGGCACGGGGTGGAGCGCCTGCCCGGCGACCACTGGCTGCTCCTCGCCCCCGACGGCCGGTCGCGCCGCGTCCGCCGGTGGAGCCCGCCGGATCCGGTCGTGCCCCTGGCGGAGGGCGCCACGGCGTTGGCGGAGGCGCTGACCGCCGCCGTCGGCGTCCGCACGCGGGGGCGCCCCCTGGTGACGGCGGACCTCGGCGGGCTGGACTCCACCGCCGTCTGCTGCGTCGCGGCCCGCGGAACCGCCCGGGTGGTCGCGTACACCGCGGCGACCCGCGACCCGCTCGGCGACGACGTGCACTGGGCCCGCCGGACGGTGGCGGCCCTGGGGAACGTCGAGCACCACCTGATCCCGGCCGAGCGGGTGCCCCTGACGTACGACGGCCTCGGCGCGCCCGGCGACCACCTCGACGCCCCCTGCCTGATGACCGTCGACCGCAACCGTCGGATGAGCCTGCTGGAGCTGGCCGCCGCCCGGGGCTCCACCCTCCACCTGACCGGCCTGGGCGGCGACGAGCTGCTCTGGGGCTCCGCGGCGCACCTGCACACGATGGTCCGCGCCCGCCCGGCGGCGGCCCTGCACCGGCTGCGGGGCTACATCGCCAAGTACGGGTGGTCCCGCCGCCGGGTGCTGCGCCAGTTGCTCGACCGGCGGAGCTACGGGGCCTGGCTGACGGGGGTCGCGGCGGACCTGCGACGGCCGCAGACGGAGGTGCGGGATCCGCTGCTGGAGTGGTGCGTGCCGCCCCGGCTGCCGCCGTGGGCGACGCCCGACGCCGTCGACGCGGTGCGCGAGCTGATCCTCGCCGAGGCGCCCGACGCCGAGCCGCTGGCGCCGGGCCTGGGCCACGGGACGCACCGGGAGCTGGCCACCATGGACCTCACCTCGCGGTTCGCCCGGTACATCAACCAGGCGTCCGTGCCGCTGGGGGTGGTCTGCTCGGCGCCCTACCACGACGACCGGGTCGTCGAGGCCTGCCTGGCGGTACGGCCGTGGGAGCGGATCACGCCCTACCGCTACAAGCCGCTGGTCGTGGAGGCCATGCGCGGCATCGTGCCCGAGGAGAGCCGTACGCGGTCCACCAAGGCCAACGCCACCCTGGAGGGGGAGGTGGGCCTGCGCCGCCACCGCGACCGGCTGCTGGCCCTGTGCGAGGAGTCCCGCCTGGGACAACTGGGCCTGGTCGACGTCCCCCTGCTGCGGGAGTGGTGCGCCCGCCCGCTGTCGGCGGACCTGGAGAGCGACCTGCTGCACCCGACCGTGGCCTGCGAGGTGTGGCTGCGGTCCCGCGAGGCCGCACCGTCCCGGACGACCTCCTGACACGGCACGGGACGTCCCCGACCGACGAGAACGACGCGAAACCGACGCGAACGAACGGAAGGCTGCCCATGGCAATCACCCTGCGGTCCGGCGTGCTGATGACCGACACCGAGTACGGAACGGCCCTGCTCGACCAGCGGAGCGGCGAGTACTGGACCCTCAACCCCACCGCGGCCGCCGTGCTCAGGGCGCTGCTGGACGGCCGGTCCGCCCGGCAGGCGGCGACGGCCCTGACCGAGGAGTACGACGTGGGCGCCGAGGAGGCCGAGCAGGACGTGACCCGCATCCTCCACGAGCTGCGCGGCGCCCGGCTCGTCACGGACTAGCCCGGCGGGGACGGCGCGAGGACCGAGGACGAGGACCACGACGACCACGAGGACCAGGCACAGAGCACAGGGCACAGAACACAGGAAGAAGAGGACGAGATGTCGACCCCCGAAGCGGTTCCCTACGACCCCCGCTCCGTCCCCCTGCCCCACCGCCTGGCGGCGCGGTTCGCCGTGGGGTGCGCCCACCTGCTCGCCACCCAGCCGCCGGGCCGCATCCGCGCCGTACTGACGTGGCTGCGGCGCGGCGCCCGTCCGGCGACCCTCCGGGAGGCGACGGCGGCCCGCGAGACGGTGACCGCGGTGAGCCTGTCCTGCGGCGGGCAGTACGGCTGCCTGCCGCGCTCCCTGGCCACCGTGCTGCTGTGCCGCATGCGCGGCCAGTGGCCCGCCTGGTGCGTGGGGGTGCGCACCAGGCCGCCCTTCGCCGCGCACGCGTGGGTGGAGGCCGAGCGGGTCCCCGTGGGGGAGGGCTGCCCCGCCGACTACTACCAGCGCTTCTTCGCCGTGGAGGCCGTAGGGGCCGCGGAGGCCGCACGGTCCGCGGGAGCCGCGGGAGCCGCGGGAGCCGCGGAGTGAGGGCATGACGGCGACGGGGCACGCGCCGCCCCCGCCGCCGGCGCCCCGGGCTCCGGCGGGTGCGGGACGGCTCCGGCGGGTGCGGGAACGGGTGCGGGACCGCGGCGGCGGGGAGCCGTCCGGCCACCGCGCGCTCATCGGCCAACTGCGCCCCCAGCGCGCCGGTCTCCTCACCGGCACGCTCCTGGGGCTGCTCGGCAGCCTGCTCGCCCTGGCCCAGCCGCTGGCCGCCAAGCGGCTGGTGGACGACCTGGGCGGGGGGCGTCCGGCGGTCGGCTGGATCCTGCTGCTCGGCGGGCTGGTGCTGGCCGGGGCCGTGCTGGCCGCGGCGGGGCAGTACGTCCTGGAGCGGACCGCGGAGGCCGTGGTGCACACCGCCCGCCGGCGGCTCACCGCGCGCCTGCTGCGGCTGCGGGTGCCGGCGGTGGAGCGCGCCGAACCCGGTGACCTCATCTCCCGCGCCACGTCCGACACCACCGTGCTGCGCCAGGTCGCCACCCAGTCGGTGGCCTCGGCCGTCGTCGGCTCGCTGGCCCTGGTCGCGACCGTCGTCATGATGGGCCTGCTGGACCCGGTGCTGCTCGGCGTCACCCTCGGCGCGCTCGGACTCGTCGCCGCCGCCGTGGCGGCCGCCGCGCCGCGGATCGGCCGCGCGACCCGGCAGGCGCAGGAGGCGGTCGGCGCCATGGGCGCCGCGCTCGAACGCGTCCTCGGCGCCTTCCGCACCGTCAAGGCGTCCGGCGCGGAGCGGCAGGAGACCGCCCGGCTGCACCGGGCGGCCGACGACGCCCGCCGGGCCGGTGTCCGTGCCGCCGGCTGGGAGGCCGTCGCCGCCACCGCCGGCAGCGTGGCCGTGCAGGTGGCGTTCCTGGTGGTGCTGGGCGTGGGCGGCGCACGGGTGGCCTCGGGGGCGACGGACGTCTCCACCCTCGTCGCCTTCCTCCTCTACCTGTTCTCCCTGGCCCCGCGCGTGCACCAACTCGTCGACTGCGTCGGCCGGTTCCAGGCCGGCACGGCCGCCGCCGCGCGCATCCGGGAGGTGGAGCGGATGCCCGCGGAACAGGTGGACGCGCCCGGCCGGACCCGGACGACCGGCCCGGCCGCGGTGGTCTTCGACCGAGTCGGCTTCGCCTACCGGGCCGGGCTGCCGCCCGTGCACCGCGGGGTGAGCTTCACCGTCCCGGCCCGGGGCATGACCGCCTTCGTCGGCCCCTCGGGCGCGGGCAAGACCACCGTCTTCTCCCTGATCGAGCGCTTCCACGAACCGGACACCGGCCGCATCCTGCTGGACGGCCGGGACCTGAGGGACTGGCCGCTGGCCGAGTTGCGCGCCGCCATCGGGTACGTGGAGCAGGACGCCCCCGTCCTGGCCGGCACCCTCCGCGAGAACCTGCTGTTCGGCGCCCCGGACGCCACCGCGCGGCAGATCGGCGACGTGCTGCGCCGTACCCGCCTGGACGGCCTCGCCGCCCGGCTGCCGCACGGTCTGGACACCCCCGTCGGCCACCGGGGCGACCGGCTCTCCGGGGGTGAGCGGCAGCGCATCGCCATCGCCCGCGCCCTGCTGCGCGAGCCCCGGCTGCTGCTGCTGGACGAGGCCACCGCGCACCTGGACGCGGCCAACGAGGCCGCGCTGCGGGAGACCGTCGTCGAGGCCGCCCGGAGCACGACCGTGCTGGTGGTGGCCCACCGCCTGTCCACCGTGACCACGGCCGACCGGATCGTGGTCATGGAGGACGGGAGGGTACGGGCGGTGGGCACCCATGCCGAGCTGCTGGCCGCCGACTCCCTCTACCGCGAGCTGGCGGCCACCCAGTTCCTGCCCCCTTCCCCGGGGACGGCCGCGTGACCGCGCCCGCCGGAGCGGCTCAGCCGCAGGCCGCCACCCGCTCGTACCAGCCGGGGCCGGTCTCGGCGAGGGAGGTGACGGTGTAGGTGTTCCACAACCCGAGCGCGTCGCCGGAGCCGACCGCGTAGGTGTGGCCGGAGCGGACGGTGGCGCGGCCCGCCTGGACGTGGGCGTAATTGCTCGCGGTGACGCAGGGGGGCGTTCCCGGGTCGCCGGGGTCCCCCGGGCCCGGAACGGCGCCGCCCAGACCCCAGTCGGCCGTGATGTGCGCCGTCGAGCACAGCACGTCCACGGCGTACGCGCCTGTGGTGCCGCAGCCCTCCGACGGCCGGACCGGGACGGCGTGCCCCATCCCCGAGGCGCGGTACTCCCGCACCACCGCGCCGCCGGGGCTCTCGTACACCGTCCGCGTCACCCCGCCCGGCAGCGCGGCCGAGCCGTCCGGGACGGCGTCCGCGCCGTGCACGTTCGTCCACTGCTTCACCAGTTCGGTGGCGTTGGTCGGGACGACCGTGGTGTCGGAGGTGCCGTGCCAGACGGAGACGGTGGGCCACGGGCCGCCGTACCCCCGGTTCTGGGCCCGGACGAGGTCGCCCCACTGGGCGGCGGTCTTCGAGGTGCCGGGGTTCATGCAGCCGAACGCCTGGACCAGGCTGGTGGCGCAGCCGTGCGGGACGCCGGCCAGGACCGCGCCGCCGGCGAACACGTCCGGATAGGCGGCCAGCAGGCTCGCGGCCATCGCGCCGCCGCCGGAGAACCCGGCGACGTACACCCGGGACGGGTCGGCGTCCACCGCGTCCACGGTGTGCGCGACCATCTGGCGCAGCGACAGCACCTCGCCCTGCCCGCGCGTGGTGTCGCCGCTCTGGAACCAGTTGAAGCAGCGGGAGCCGTTGTTGGCCGTCTCCTGCTGCGCGGCGACGAGCGCGAAACCGCGCGCGTCGGCGTACGCGCGCCAGCCGGAGCCCGTCGCGAAGCCGGGCGCGTCCTGGGTGCAGCCGTGCAGGACGAGGACGACGGGGGCGCCGGCGGGCAGGCCGTCGGGAACGTAGCGGTACATGGTCAGTGCGCCCGGGTTGGAGCCGAAGCCCGTGACGCGTTCGAAGGCGGCGGCGGTCGCCGGGCCGGCGGACAGTCCGGTGAGCGCCAGTGCGAGCGTGCCCAGCAGCACGCCGGCCCGGCGCAGAAGAGTCGCGGCTCTCATGGGGTCCTTCCTTCTGAAAGGGACCTGACAATGGAGACGTCCGCACCGTAGGCCGTGACACGGATCGCCCGAACGTGCCGGAGGCACAGGGCCGTTCCCGCGCCGGTGGCGTCGTCCCACATTGCCGTACGGGCCGCGGGCGCGCGGCCCCGGTCCGCCCGGCGGCCGGGGAGCGCCGGTCAGGGCCCGGTCCGGGACTCCGCGAGCAGTCCCGCGAGCACGCGGCCGAACAGCAGGCGACCCGCCCACGCCGTGGGCGGCTCCAGCAGCCGCGGCAGCCCCCGCACCCGCACCTCCTCGCGCCACACCACCAGCGACCCGGCCCCCCGGCCGGTCACCTCCAGCTCGGCCCAGCCGAGGACGGTGCTCCCCCGCTTCTCCAGGCGGCAGCGCCCGGGGCGGTCCCGGGCGGGCGGTTCCCAGCGCACGACCTCCATGGGGTCGTCGAACGCGGCACGGCCGACGCCCGTGCGCGCCGTGAAGCGCGTGCCCACCCGGGTCGGCGGCGGGGTGGTGACCGTGACCGTCGTGAACGGCACGTGCCGCGCGTGGTGTTCCCAGGACGTCAGCCGGCGCCACGCCTCCCCGGCGGGCAGCGGTGTCCGGCGTTCGATCAGGATGCGGGCCATGGCCCGACCGTAGGCGGCCCGCGCCCGCGGCGCCGACCGACCCGCCGGGCATCCCGGCGGGTCGGGGCGTGCGGCGCGGGCGCTACTGGATCGGCGACTCCGGCGGCGGTATCCGGTAGCCGCGTTCGCGTTCGACCGCCACGACGCCGTCGACCGCCTGGAGGGCCGGCAGCCGGTGCTCCGGGACCCTCCCCGTGACCGAGCCGATGGCGGAGTGCTCCGCCTCCACCTCCATGCCCGCCTGCCGGAGGGCCTGGACCACCTCGGCGAAGCGCTGCGGGTCGACCGCCACGACGACCGGCACGGGCGGCACCGCGTTCACGGCGCCTGCAGCAGACCGGCTCCCACGTCCACGGCCGGCACCGGCAGGCGGCGGGCCTGGGCGAGCAGGAGCGACTTCAGCTCGGCGGCGGACGCCTCGGGGTTCGCCTGGGCGAGCAGGCCGATGACGCCGGCGACGTGCGGGGTGGCCATGCTCGTGCCCTTCAGCCGCTCGTGGCCGGGCGGGTGGGGCCACACCGAGAGGACGTCGACGCCGGGCGCGGCGATGTCGATCTGGCCGCCCTCGGGGTTGATGCCGGCGTTGGAGAAGAACGCGGGCTCGAGGTTCCTGTCGAGCGCGGCGACGGCGAGGATCGAGGGGCAGTTCGCCGGGTGCGACACGGGTTCGGTCCGGCCCGGGCGCCTGCTGTCGTTGCCCGCCGCGGCCACGATCAGCGTCCCGGACTGCATGAGCTGGCGCGCGAGGTGCTCGAACACCACCGAGTGCTTCTCGCCCGGGCGCACCGGGGCGCCCAGCGACATGGAGATGACCCGGCAGCCCGCTCCGAACGCCCAGCTGATGCCCGCCAGGATCTGGGCGTCGGTGCCGCTGCCCTCGTTGCTCAGCACCTTGCCGGCGTAGATCTCCGCGTCGCAGGCCACGCCGTAGCGGGGCAGCGACTGGGGCGTCCTGGGGCCGCAGGCCGTACCGATGCAGTGGGTGCCGTGACCGTGGCCGTCCTCCGCGCTCTGGCCCTGCACGAGGGAGAGCGGCTTCGCTCCGAAGCGGCCGGCCAGGTCGGGGTGGTCCATGTCCACGCCCGTGTCCAGGACCGAGATCCGCACTCCCTGCCCGGTGAACGCGGACTCCGTGACCCGGGTCGCCTGCAGGCCCCAGGTCGCCTGGGTCTCGTCGAAGACCGCCGCCGCCCGGGCCTCCCGCATGGTGGCCGTGTCGAGGCGCTCCAGCGCGTGGCCGACGAGTTCCTCGACCCCGTCCTGGTAGCCGCGCAGGTAGTCGGCCGTCGCGGTCTCCGCCGCGGTGGTGGTGAGCTGGGAGGCGTACACCATCCGCTCCCGTTCCATGGCGACGACCGCGGAACTCCCCCGGGCGGCCGTCATCAGGGCCTGGCGCTGGTCGGGCGCGGCCTCGACGACACCGATCCCGAGTTCCTCGAACAGCACGGTCCCGTTCCGGCCCAGGGCCTCCATCGCGTGCTGGGCCTCCCGGGAGCGTATTCGTTCGGGCGAGGCGATGCCCGCCGCGGACCGCAGGGCCGACATCCCCTGTTCCTGGGAGTCGGGGGCCAGGAGGACGAGGAACCGGTCGGTGTACTCGTCGGGGCGCTTGGCGATGCCCGCGTCGGCGAACTCCACGTTCTCGTGACGCCCGTAGCCGTTCATTGCTTCAGGACTCATGGTTGCTCCGCTTCGCGTCTCCCGTAGGGATGGTGGACACACCGGCCACGGAAGCCGTCCGGACCGATCACCGGCGGCCTGCCGCCGCGCGGTCGGCGACGGCCCGCCCTCCCCCCGGTCGGTGCTCTCCTCACCGTCACGCCGCCCATGACCTCCTGCAACCGGATCGGCGGACCGCCGGGGCGCGCCCCGACCGGCCCGTCCGGCGCGTCCGATGGGGTGACGGCGGCCCTGGGACCGCGCCCACCGCCCCGCCCGCGGCCCCCGTGCCGGAGCGGGTTCCCCTCCCCCGATTACGCCGTCCGGGTGAGGGGTGACAGGGGACGTCCGCGCCCCGATAATCCGGAGGCGCTCCCCGGGGACGGGGGCGAGGGGGGCCGGGACCGTCAGTGCGCACGCCCGGGGCCACGTCCGGTTCCCCGGGGGAGGCGGTGCTCGTGGACGAGGTCCGGCGGATGCTGGCGGCGGCGGGGATTCCGGCCGGCGAGACCGTGCGCGGCGAGCCGCTGCCCGGCGGGACGTACAACACCCTCCACCGGATCGTGCGGGCCGACGGCAGTCGGCTGGTGCTGAAGGTCCCGCCGCCCGCCACAGCCCGGGGCCTGCAGTACGAACGGGGCCTCCTGCACGGCGAGGAGACCTTCCTCCGGGCGGCCGCACGGGCGGGCGTGCCGGCGCCCCGGGTGGTGCACGCCGCCTGCGACGGCACCGCCGGCACCGGGCCGTTCCTGCTGATGACCGACTGCCCCGGCACCTCCTGGCACGCCGCCGCGGAGGAGCCGGCACCCGGCGAACGGGCCCGGCTGCGCGCGGAGCTGGGCCGCCTGGTGGCCCGGCTGCACACCGTCTCCGGACCGGCCTTCGGCTACCCGGCCGCGTCGGTGGCGCCCCTCGCCCCGGCCTGGCGGCCGGCCTTCACGGCCATGCTGGACGCCGTGCTCGACGACGCCGGGCGGTACGCCGCCTGGCTGCCCCGGCCGGTGGCCCGGATCCGGCGGCTCGTGCACGCCGCGTGCCCGGCGCTGGAGGAGGTCACCGAACCCGTCCTGGTCCACTTCGACCTGTGGGAGGGGAACGTGCTGCTGACCGGTGCGCCGGGCGCCCGCGGCATCGGCGGCCTCGTCGACGGCGAGCGGATGTTCTGGGGGGATCCGCTGGCGGACTTCGCCTCCCTGGCCCTGTTGGGGGACATCGAGGACGATCCGGCGTTCCTGGCGGGGTACGCGGCCGGCGGCGGCCGCACGGACTTCGACGCCGCGGCCCGGACGCGGCTGGCGCTGTACCGCTGCTACCTGTACCTGATCATGCTGGTGGAGGTCGAACCGCGCCGCGGTACGGCCGGGCAGCGCGCCTGGCTGCGCCGCCGGGTGGCACCGCGGCTCGAAGCGGCTCTGGACGTCCTGGACGCCGCCGGCGCCTCCGGCGGCCCGGCCCCCGGGTGACAGCGCCTCGGCGGCACCCCGGCGGCACCGCCGCGACGGCGCACCTTTCGCGCCACCGGGCATGCCGCGCCCGCACGTGACACCCGGTCATGCGCACGGACCGGCTCCCGGGTCCCGGGTTGCGGAACGCGTCATCTCCGGCCGGAATCCCGGCCGACCGCGTATTCTCCCCCGCCGCCGCTCCGGTCGGGAAGGCCGGTTTGCGCCTTCCGGGGCTGGGTGCGCGCCCCTACGATGGGAGCGCTCCCACACCCAGGGCGCGGAGGTCGGCCCGCACCGTGCGGTGCGACGGCCTCCGCGCACAGCCGTAGCACCACACCCCGGCCGCCCCCGCGCGGAACGGCCTCCCTCCCGGGCGGAGCCGTCGCGGGCGTGACTCCCCGCGGGCAGGTCGGCGTACGGCCGGACTCCGGAAGGCCGTGTGCGGCGAACGGAGCTGGAGAAGAGCCGACGGCCGCGGTCCGACACGTTCACACCCCGCCGGGGCGGCGCGGGGATCTTCGTCAATCCGTACGACCGATTGGAGAACCATGCCTGGTGTCCTCGCAGCCGGCGGAGCGGTCGCGGCGTTATACGCCTCGCTCCTGTCCCCCCAGAGCGCGCCCGCGGCGGCCGAGGCGCCGCCCGAAGCAGCGGAGATCAACGTCGTGACCGTCAACGGCTCGGGATGTCCGGCGGGCACGGCCACGGTCGCCATGTCGCCGGGCAACACCGCCTTCACCGTGACCTACGACGAGTACCTCGTCCAGGTGGGCATGGCGGCCGGACCGACCGACTTCCGCAAGAACTGCCAGCTCAACCTGCGGATCGACGTCCCCGCCGGTTACACCTACAGCATCTCCGGCGTGGAGCACCGCGGTTACGGCCTCCTGCAGCGGGGAGCCGGCGCCACCCAGCGGACGGACTACTACTTCCAGGGCTCGGCCGAGACCGGAACCGCGTCCCACGAGTTCACCGGCCCCTACCAGGGTTCCTGGCGCACCACGGACAGTGCCGTGGACCGGCAGGTCTGGGCGCCGTGCGGCGAGCAGCGGAACCTCAACATCAACACGTCGCTGCGCGTGGACGCCGGCACCTCGCCGGAGAACTCCGTCAGCTTCATGGCGATGCGCTCGACGAGCACGTCGAGCAGCTCCTACAAGATCACCTGGAGGAGGTGCTGACCCGGTTCGGGCGGCGCTCTCCGGAACCGCCCGCCGGCCGGGCCCCGAGGGCCCGGCCGGCGCCGGGCGGTGCGGGGGTCATTTGGCGAGGAAGGCCAGGAGGGCCTCGTTGACCTCCTGGGCGTGGGTCCACAGCATGCCGTGCGGGGCGCCGTCGATCTCGGTGTAGTCGGCCTGGGGCAGCGCCTGGTGGAAGGGGCGGCCGGTGGAGTCGATGGGCAGGATGCGGTCGGCGGTGCCGTGCACGATGAGCGCGGGCACGTCGATCCGGGAGACGTCGGCGCGGAAGTCGGTGGTCCAGGTCGCCACGCAGGCCACGGAGGCGTAGGGGGAGGCGCCCGCCGCGGTGTTCCAGCTCGCCCGGAACACCTCCTCGCTGATCCGCGAGCCGAGGTTCTCGTCGGTGTTGTAGAAGTCGTTGTAGAAGGCGGTGAAGTAGGCGTAGCGGTCCCGCGTCACCGCCTCGGTGATGTTCTCGAAGACGCTGCCGTCCACCCCGGCGGGGTTGTCGTCGGTCTTGAGCAGGAAGGGCTCCAGGGAGGCCAGGAAGGCGGCCTTGGCGATGCGCTCCGAGCCGCGGGTGCCCAGGTAGCGGCCCACCTCGCCGGTGCCCATGGAGAAGCCGACCAGCACCGCCTCCCGCAGGTCCAAGGTGGTCAGCAGGGCGTCCAGGTCGGCGACGAAGGTGTCGTAGTCGTAGCCGGTGGTGGGCCGGCTGGAACGGCCGAAACCGCGGCGGTCGTACATGATGACCCGGTGTCCCGCCGCCAGCAGGGCCGGGAGCTGCTTCTCCCAGGACTGGCCGTCCAGCGGGTAGCCGTGGATCAGGACCACCGGCTGTCCGGAACCGTGGTCCTCGTAGTAGACGGTGATGTCGTTGCCGTTCTCCTGGCCGACGGTGACGAAGGGCATCTTCGGTCCCCTTGTGTTCGCGATGGCGGCACGGAGCGTCCGCTGCCGTTGCCCGGTGGCGGGCAGTCACTTCCCCATGCTTCCGCGAACCCGGCCCGGGCGCTCGTCGAAGAGAACCCCGGCGGAACCGCGGCGGGTCCGGATCAGCAGATGCGGGGCAGTTGTTCGCCCAGCGGCAGATCCACCACACGGGTGCCGCCGAGACCCGTACGGGCCGCCGCCATGCCCGGGTGGTCCGCCGTGCACTCGCCGATCACGGCGGCCTCCACGCCCTGGAGGTGGGCGCGCATCGCCGCGAGGACGGCGTCGGCGTGCCCGCGGGGGACGAAGGCGACCAGTCGGCCCTCGTTGGCCACGTACAGCGGGTCGAGCCCGGGGAAGCCGCAGGCGCCCGCCACGGCCTCCGGCACGGGCAGGTCGCGCTCGTTCAGGACGACTCCGGCGCCGGAGGCGGCGGCGATCTCGTTCAGCGGGCGGCCAGTCCGCCGCGGGTGGGGTCGCGCAGCACGTGGACGTCCGGGGTGACCGCGAGCATCGCCTGCACCAGGCCGCCCAGGGGGGCGGTGTCGCTGCACACCTCCACCCCGGACTCCAGCCCCTCGCGGACGCTCATGACGGCCACCCCGTGCAGCCCGGTGGGACCGCTGACGATCACCACGTCGCCGGGCACGGCGCGCTGCGGGCGGATGTCGACGCCCTCGGGGGATCACTCCGATGCCGGCGGTGTCGACGGGGACACCGTCGCCGTGGCCCGCGTCGACCACCTTGGTGTCGCCGGTGACGACCGTGACGTCCGCCGCCGCGGCGGCGGTGCCGATCGCCCGCGCCACCCGCCGGACCACCGGCAGTCCGGTGCCCTCCCTTCGATGATGACGGCGCACGACAGGTACGCGGCCTTCGCGCCGCTCATGGCCAGGTCGTCGACCGTGCCGCCGGGGAAGAACAGCGGCCGCACCACGCAGGAACCGGTGGAGAACGCCGGCCGCGCGCCGCCCGGCGACACCTCGGCGGGGTCGCGCAGGCCCGCCGGGGTCTCGCTGCCGTAGGCGGGGACGAAGAGGTGCTCCACCGGTTCGGCGGAGAGCGCGCCGCCGCCGTGTCCCATGACCAGTCGCGCAGCGGGACCGGGCAGGACCAGTCGGCCCCCTCACCGGCTCGGCGTCCGGGCCGGTGAGGGGGCCGGCGTACGGGTCGGTGAGGTCAGCCGACGGAGGTCGCCTCCCCCGCCGGCGCGGGGCCCGGAGCGGGGCCGCCCAGGCACCGGTACAGGTGGTAGGCGGCGCAGGCCCGGGAGGAAGGTGAGTGCGTCACGGTCCGGTCCGCGGTCGCGGTGGGTCGGGATCACGCCCCACAGACGACGGTGCGGCCCGGGAGGCCCGATGCGGATCCTGATCATGGCGAGCGCGTGCAACAACCTGACCCAGCGGGTCCTGGCGGAGCTGGGGAGCTGGAGGAGCGCGGCCACGCGGTCGCCGTGGAGCTCGCGCCCGGGGGGCGACCACTGGCGGGAGGCGGTGCGGCGACACGATCCCGAGCTGATCGTCGCCCCGACGCCGACGACCGCCGTCCCCGAGGAGGTCCGGTCCGCCCGCACCTGCCTGGTCGTCCACCCCGGCCAGACCTGGCGGAGGCGCTCCCCCGGCGAGACGCGTTTGAGTTGTAGTCATGTGGTGGAAATGTCACGCTTCGTGGAGCGGTCGGCGGCCAGGGGATCCGGCCGCTGTCCGCACCGGACCGGGGCCCGTTCCTCCCCGCAGCAGGAAGGAAGCCGCCATGAGCACCGCCACGTCGGCCCCCAGCGGCATCGACGAGGTCCATGTCCTGTGGATCTCGGAGGGCATGAGCTGCGACGGTGACACGGCCTCGGTCACCGCCGCGACGCTGCCGAGCCTGGAGGACGTCGTCCTCGGCGCGATCCCCGGCCTGCCGGAGGTCCACCTGCACAACAAGGTCCTCGCCCACGAGACCGGCGAGGACTTCACCCGCGCCCCCCACCGGGCCGCCGACGACGGGCTGGAGCCGTTCGTCTTCGTGGTCGAGGGCTCCGTCCCCGACGAGAACATCAACGGGGACGGCTACCGGACCTCGCTGGACGACGGCCCCGGGACCGGCGAGCCGATCACCCTCGACCAGTGGATCGACCGACTGGCGCACAAGGCGTACGCGCTGCTGGCCGACCGGACCGGCGACCGGCTCCCCACCGACCCGCTCCCGCTCCTCACCGACTCCCGCCCCGGAACATGAAGGAGGCGCCATGGCCGGCATCACGGTAGGCAGGCCCGACGTGCGGACCGACAGGACGGCCCACGTCAGGGGTGTCCGGCAGGGCAACAAGAAGGGTTCCTACCGGAAGTCCCCCGGGCACCTGCCCGACGACCGCTCCACGGCCCGCCGGTCCACCGGCATCAACCCCCGGCGCCGCGACCC
>NZ_DASQNP010000143.1:0-24688 GCF_035644915.1 Streptomyces sp. | reverse complement strand
TACCGGCACGGTGCGCCGGGAAGCACCGGCGGCCACCGGGAAGCGGAAGGGGAGAGCGCTCATGTCCGACCAGCACGCCGGCACCTCCGGCACCTCCGGCCGTCCGGAGGACGACCGGGAGCGGCGGGAACCGCGGCGGCCCGCGGAGGAACCGCTGGAGGAGGACCCGGTGGTGGAGGAGGCCTTCGCCGACGACACCACCGCCACGCCCCTGGCCACCGAGGACCGGGACGACCGCGGGCCCCTGGCACCGAGCTTCCGGGAACCGGGCGAGCCCTCCGGGGAGGGCGGCCGGGACGCCTCCCCGGACTGACCCCGGCCGGTCCCCTCCCGCCTGTGCGTCCGTCCGCTCGTCCGCCCGTCAGACGGTCTCGTCCACGGCGCGGGCCAGGACGCGCAGGCCCTCGTCCAGCTCCTCCGGGGTCGCGGTGAGCGGCGGTAGCAGCTTGACGACCTCGTCCTCCGGACCGGAGGTCTCGACCAGCAGACCGAGGTCGAACGCGCGGGCGCGCACCCGGACGGCGTGCCCCGGGTCGGCGAAGCCCAGCCCCCACACCAGGCCGCGCCCCCGGTACGCGGCCCCGCGCCGGCGGTGCTCGGCGGCGATCTCGCCCAGCGCGGCCTCCACCAGTTCGCCGCGGGCCAGGGTCTGCTTCTCCATCTGGTTGTCGGTCCAGTAGGTGTTCAGCGCGGCGGCGGCGGTGACGAAGGCCGGGTTGTGGCCGCGGAAGGTGCCGTTGTGCTCACCCGGCTCCCATATGTCCAGCCCCGGCCGGAACAGCACCAGCGACATCGGCAGCCCGTAGCCGCTGATGGATTTCGACAGGGTGACGACGTCCGGGACGATCCCGGCCTCCTCGAAGGAGAAGAAGGCGCCGGTGCGTCCGCAGCCCATCTGGATGTCGTCGACGATCAGCAGCATGTCCTGGCGGCGGCACAGGTCGGCCAGGGCGCGCAGCCACGCGGGGCGGGCGACGTTGATGCCGCCCTCGCCCTGCACGGTCTCCACGATCACGGCGGCCGGCCGGTCGAGCCCGGAACCCCTGTCCTCCAGCAGCCGCTCGAACCACCGGAAGTCCGGCTCCCCGTCCTCCTCCAGGTACCGGTCGAACGGCATGGGCACGCTGTACGCCAGGGGGACGCCCGCGCCCGCCCGCTTGAAGGCGTTGCCCGACACCGCCAGCGCGCCCAGCGACATGCCGTGGAAGGAGTTGGTGAACGACACGACCGTCTGGCGCCCCGTGACCTTGCGCACCAGCTTCAGGGCCGCCTCCACGGCGTTGGCGCCGGTCGGGCCCGGGAACATCACCTTGTGGTCCAGGCCGCGCGGTGCCAGCACCAGATCGCGGAACGCCTCCAGGAAGGCCCGCTTGGCGCTGGTGAACATGTCCAGCCCCTGGACGACGCCGTCGCGCGCCACGTAGTCCAGCAGGGCGCGCTTGAGGGCCGGGGGGTTGTGCCCGTAGTTGAGTGACCCGGCACCGGTGAAGAAGTCCAGGTAGGTGCGGCCGTCCTCGTCGTGGAGACGGCTGCCGTACGCCCGCTCGAAGACCCTCGGCCAGATGCGGCAGTAGCTGCGCACCTCCGATTCCAACGACTCGAAGACGGATGTCGGGGCTGAGGTGATGATCATGGCGTTGCACCCCTCGGTGGGCGGTTTTCCGGACGGGTGGGTCGGTGACGGCCGTGGAACGGCCCCTCACGGAAGCGGTCCGATGCGGTAGAGCACCTCGGGGTCGTGGGCGGCGGGGAAGAGCCCGCCGTCGAACAGCACCTCACGCTCCAGGGCGGCGCCGTGCCGCCGGGCGAAGAGGGTGAACAGCCGGCCGGACGCGGCGTTCCCCGGCGTGACGGTGGCCTCCAGGCGGCGCACCCCCCGCGGGCGCAGCCGTACGGCCAGGTGGTCCAGCATGGCCCCGCCCAGGCCTCGCCCGCGCCGGCCCTCCGCCACGGCGATCTGCCAGACGACGAGCGTGCCGGGCCGTTCGGGACGGCGGTAGCCGGTGACGAAGCCCACCGGCGCCCCGTCCGCCCCGCGCGCCACCACCGAGGTCCGGGCGAAGTCACGGAACCACAGCAGGTAGCTGTAGGGGGAGTTCAGGTCGAGCACCCCCGAGTCCCGGGCGATGCGCCAGGCGGCGGCGCCGTCCTCGACGCCGGGTGGCTCCAGCAGGGTCTCCTCCGTCCGCGCCGTCTGCGTCGTCATGGATCACCTCCGCCGTGTTCCGGCGCCCGGCTCCCCGGCACCGGGCCGAGCGCGCCGGGCCGAGCGCGCCGGGTCGACGCACAAGGACGGCCCGCCGTCCGCGGAGCCGCGGAATTCCCGTCGGCGTCGCCCTCCGAACCGTTCTCCGGGTTGTTGAATCCGGTATCGGTGTGAATTCCCGGACAACAGGGGGAAGTGCTTTCTCGTATTCCCGGGCGGTTCTCCGAACGAAGGTACTTCCGTCGTGACCGGGCGGCCACCGGAGGGATTTCCTGTTTCTCCCCGCAGGCCCGGAAAAAGGCCGCGGACGGCCTCCTGCCGGTTCCTCGGCCCACCGGAACGCTCACCCGGACGGCGGACATGCCGTCCGCCGCGCCCCTCAGCCCCCGAGAGGGACGCGCAGGACCTGGCCGGGGGTGATCACATCGGGATCGGTGACCTGCGGATTGGCCCGTACGAGCCACTGGTACAGGCGGGTGTTGCCGTAGTGGGCCCTGGCGATGGCCGACAGCGTCTCCCCGCCCGTGACCGTGTGCTCCCGGTAGCCGGTGTAGCCCGGCACGATCCGCGGCCCGTAGATCACCGGAACGCTCACCGTGTTGATCTCGCGGCCGTCCGCGGGACTGACCTCGAAGACCTGGACGACGAGCCGGTCCTGCCGGAACGCCGCCCCGCCGAGGTCCGCCCGGACCTGGAACTGCCCGTGCTCCCCGCTCCCGCCCCCGATCTCGAAGGCCCCGCCCACCTCGTCGTGACCGTCCCCGACGCGGTACCGCAGCTCGGCCTCGAAGGCGGCACCGACACCGGCCACCAGGACCGGATCGCCGACCAGGTCGAACGCCCGCGGCTGATCGATGCGGTTCGTCACGGAAATCTCCCTTGTGGGCGAATGCGTCCCCCTCACCCTGGGGCCGCGTCCACCACCGGTCAACCGCCCCCACCGCGCCCCGGCGCTCCACCCCACGAACAGCGGGCGGACGCCGGGGCGCGGTCGCGGCGCCGGGGCCGCAACGGCGGAGCGGGCCGGGACGGGGAGGGGGAACGGCGAGGCCCGGCCACCATCCCCGGAGACGCCCTCACAGGCCCGGCAGCGCCTCCTGCTCGACGTCCCACGGTCCGCGCCGCGGTGCCGTCCGGAGCGCGAGTTTGTCGCGGCAGCCGTGGCCCAGCCCCCACAGCCGGGCCTCCGGGTCGCGCAACGGCCGTCCGCACAGACGGCAGACGACGCGCGGGCGTTCCCCGTCCGGGCCGGCGGGGGGATCGACGCCGGGGAGGGGTGCGGGTGTCGGCGCGGCGGTCACGGGTCCAGGCTAGGCGGTCGGTGACCGGGGCGTCCGCCCGGTGGGCCCGGCGGACCGGTGCGCCGGCTTCCCGGCAGGGGAGGGGCCCGCCCGGTTCACGCTCGCAGGCCGCCGTCGACGCGCAGGACCGTGCCGGTCACATAGGAGGCGCGGTCGCTGAGGAGCCAGGCGGCGGCCTGGGCGATCTCGCCGGGGTCGGCCGCGCGGCGCAGCGGGGTCTGCGCCGCGATGCGCTCGGAGACGCCCGGCGAATCGGCTTCCCAGGTGCGGATCATCTCGGTCGCCGTGCCGCCGGGGGCGATGGCGTTGACGCGGATGCCTTCCGGGCCGTAGGTGACGGCGGCCGACTCGGTCAGGCTGTTGACCGCCCGCTTCATCGCGCCGTAGGCGGGCAGCTCGGGATTGCCCATCAGGCTGCCCACGGACGAGTTGTTGACGATGGCGCCCGTGCCGGCGGTGGCCCGGACGGCGGCGACCTGGGCCTTCATGGCCAGCCAGACGCCCTTGAGGTTCACGGTGTAGACGTGGTCGAAGTCGGCCTCCGGCATCCGGTCCATCGGGCCGGGCCGCTGGATGGTCGCGCCGTTGTTGAAGGCGACGTCGAGCCGGCCGTACAGGTCCACGGTGCGGTCGACGGCGGCACGGACACCGACCGGGTCGGCCAGGTCGCACACCGTGTACTCCGCGGTGCCGCCGGCCGCCCGGATCTCCTCGGTCACCGCCTTCAACTGTGCTTCGGTGCGGGCCGCGAGCAGCACCCGGGCGCCCTCGCGGGCGAACAGCCGCGCCGCGGCGGCGCCGATGCCACGGCCGGCACCGGTGACGAAGGCGACCTTGCCGGCCAGCAGGCCCGGGGCGGCGGTGGTGGATGTGCCGGTGGTGGGTGTGTTGTCCATGGCAGCGAGCCTGCGCCCGTCCGCGGGGCCGATCCAGGCACCGGCAGTACCTGGATCGGCCCCGCGGCACCGCGCACACTGAGGACATGGACAGGCGAGAACTGGCGGGCTTCCTGCGCAGCAGGCGTGAGCGGATCACGCCCGCCGATGTGGGGCTGCCCGCCGGGCCGCGCCGCCGCACCCCCGGGCTGCGCCGCGAGGAGGCGGCACACCTGGCGTTCATCTCGACCGAGTACTACACGCGGCTGGAACAGGCCCGCGGCCCGCGCCCGTCCCGCGAGGTGCTGGCCGGGCTGGCCCGGGCCCTGCGCCTGTCGGACGCCGAGCGCGACCACCTGCACCACCTCGCCGGCGTACCGCCGGGCCCTCCGCCCGGGCCGTCGCGCGAGGTGCGGCAGAGCATCCTGGACCTGCTGCGGCGGCTTCCGCAGGCCGCCGCGATCGTGACGTCCGCGACCTGTGAGGTGATCGCCTGGAACGGCCTGGCGGCCGCCCTGATGGAGGACTTCTCCGCCTTGCCGCGGCGCGACCGCAACCTCGTGCGCCGGGTCTTCCTCGGGCCGCACCCGGAAGGCCGCCGGTTGTACGGGGTGTCGGACGCGGATGCGTTCGCCCGCCTCGCGGCCCGGAACCTGCGCGCCGCCGCCGCCCGCTACCCCGGCGATCCCGAGGTGACCGGACTGGTGGACGAACTCCTCGCCGGGAGCGAGGAGTTCACCCGGCTGTGGGCCTCCCACGACGTGTCCGCCGAGCCCACCCTGCGCAAGACCTTCCAGCACCCGCTGGTCGGTCCGGTCACCGTCGACTGCGACGTCCTGGACATCACCGACCGGGACCAGCAGGTCGTGATCTACACCGCCGCCCCGGGCTCGCCCTCCGAGGAGGCGCTGCGGCTGCTGTCGGTCATCGGCACCCAGCGCATGGACGTGCCCGGCTGAGCCACGTCATGGGACGCCCGCGGACATCCCGGACACCGTGCCGCGGACGACCCGCCGGCCGTCCACCCGGGGCCGGCCCGTCGCGGCCCGCGGTACCGGCGGAGTCATCAGCGGAGCCGGCGCCCCCGCACCCGACCGACCGGCGACGACGATCACCGCACCATGATCCGCTCCCCGCGGTCCGGGGGCGGACCTCAGTAGCCCAGGCCGAAGTCCTTCGTGATGTAGGCGCACTCCGTGTACAGGTAGCCGTGGCTGAGTTCGGCCGTGTCGGTGGCGGGGGAGGCACTGGAGCCGCCCGTGGGCTTGTGGAGGAAGTACGTGGTGCCCGCGGGCAGGTGGATCGTCCGCTGCGGGTAACGCTTGCCGCTGTCCTTGCAGGCCCCGATCCGCGCGGTCGCGGAGCTGGAGTACGTCGAGCAGCCGCCGCACGCCTCCAGCGTGAAGCTGCCGGTGACGGGACCGGTGTAGAGGATCCTGATCCTCTCGGGGCTGTCGTTCATGACCGTGACGGGTATGCCGCCGCCGGAGGCCGTCGTCGGCAGGCGCTCGCCCGCGGCGGGTATCTCCTGGGCGATCTCCGCGGCTATGACGATCTTCTGGGCGCGCGCCCGGTTCCTGTCGCTCTTGTGCGTGTCGAGGAACTCGTTCAGCGTCGTGATCGCCGCGTCGAACCGGCCGTCCTCGTACTGGTCCACACCGCAGGCGTAGACCCCCGACCGCGCCTTCTTGTCGGCCCGCTCGGCGCTCCTGCCGAGGGATTCGGCCAGACCCGCCTCCTCCCCGGGCAGGTCCGCGACGCTGCCGCCGAGGCTGCGCAGGCGCTCGACGGCCGAGCAGGGGTCGCCCTTCAGGCCCTTGGCGGCCTTGTCGATCGTGGAGTCGACGACCGGCTGGACCTTCCCGGCCTGCGGGGACTCGGGGAAGGTGGTCAGGAGCTCGCCGAACCTCCCCCAGGCGGCGTCGTTCCCGGCGCCGAGCTCCTCCGCGCCGCACTCGTAGAGCGAGGTGGCGAGCCGGTCGTCGGGCCAGGCGGCCAGGGGACCGAGGTCCTTCTCGCCCAGGGTGCGGGGCACCGTGCGCAGGTACGTCAGCGGCGCGATCGCGCCGCAGTAGTCCTTGCGCTCGTACGGGGCGCCGATCGTCCGGTAGTAGGTGTCCATCCGGCCGGGGACGCGTTCGGCCGCCCTGGAGTCCGGGTGGTCGCGGCGGAGGTCGCGGTAGACGGCCAGCGCCTTGCGGTAGTCGGGCTCGGCCGTGCCGAACGGCTCGCTCCCGGCGGCCCGGACGAGGCGGTCGGCCCGGTCGAGGCGGTCGAGGAGCATCTGCTGGACGGCCTCCTCCCGGGCGTCCGCGTACAGGGCGGCGCCCCCGGCCGGCGCGGCGAGGAGCACCAGGCCGAGCAGGACGGCGACCGGCGACCGCGGCGGCCAGACCAGCGGCGAGCGCAGGCCGCGGAACGCGCCGTGGACGGCCGTGAACCCCAGGAGGACGAGGTATGCGGCGAGGAGGCCACCGGGAACGCCGTCCGGGTCGGCGGGCAGGACGGCCAGCAGCAGGGCGCCGGTCATGGCCCAGCACGCGGCCATCGCGACCCAGCGGCGGATGAGCGCGTATCCGAGCCCGAGACCGCTGAGGTTGAGCAGCGCCACCGCGAGGGCCCGCAGCGGATCCGCCGGAGCGGGAGGCGGAGCGGGCGGCGGAGGCGGCACCGGCGGTACCGCGAACCCGGCGAACCCGTCCTGCTGACCCCACGACATCGCGACTCCCCCCGTCGTCGAACGCGCGTGAACGCGTGACTTCAGAGTGTAAGGGCGGGTGCCGACCGGTGACAGGGCCCGGACGAGGCTGTGGACAACGCCCCGCGGGGGCGCGCGGTGCCCGGCGCGAACATGCCGGTGAACATGGCGGAGGCCGCCGACCACGCGCCAGGTGACGCGCGGCCGGCGGCCTCTGCTGCCGCGGCGGGGCTCCCCCGATGCGCCCGCGGCGGCAGCCCGGTGGGAACGCCGGGGGAGCGGCGCTCCGGTCCGGACGGGTTCCGGTCGGATGGCTCAGATGTCGAAGTACAGCTCGAACTCGTGCGGGTGCGGGCGGAGCTGGATCGGGGCGATCTCATTGGTGCGCTTGTAGTCGATCCAGGTCTCGATCAGGTCCGCGGTGAAGACGCCGCCCGCCTGCAGGTACTCGTTGTCCTCCTCCAGGGCGTCGAGGACGGCCCCCAGGGAGGTCGGGACCTGCGGGACGTTGGCGTGCTCCTCGGGAGCCAGCTCGTAGAGGTCCTTGTCGATCGGCTCGGCCGGCTCGATCTTGTTCTTGATGCCGTCCAGGCCGGCCAGCAGCAGGGCCGAGAAGGCCAGGTACGGGTTGGAGGACGGGTCCGGAGCGCGGAACTCCACGCGCTTGGCCTTCGGGTTGGAACCGGTGATCGGAATGCGCATCGCGGCGGAGCGGTTGCGCTGCGAGTACACCAGGTTGACCGGGGCCTCGAAGCCGGGGACCAGGCGGTGGTAGGAGTTCACCGTCGGGTTGGTGAAGGCCAGCAGCGACGGGGCGTGCTTGAGGATGCCGCCGATGTAGTAGCGGGCGGTGTCCGACAGGCCCGCGTAGCCCTGCTCGTCGTAGAACAGCGGCTCGCCGTCCTGCCACAGCGACTGGTGGACGTGCATGCCCGAACCGTTGTCGCCGAAGATCGGCTTCGGCATGAAGGTCGCGGTCTTGCCGTTGCGCCAGGCGACGTTCTTCACGATGTACTTGAAGAGCATCAGGTCGTCGGCGGCGGCGAGCAGCGTGTTGAACTTGTAGTTGATCTCGGCCTGGCCGGCGGTGCCCACCTCGTGGTGCTGGCGCTCGACCTGCAGGCCGGCCTTGGCCAGCTCCAGGGAGATCTCGGCGCGCAGGTCGGCGAAGTGGTCGACCGGCGGGGCCGGGAAGTAACCGCCCTTGTAGCGGACCTTGTAACCGCGGTTGTCCTCCAGCGCGCCGGTGTTCCAGGCGCCGGCCTCGGAGTCGATCTCGTAGAACGCGCCGTTGGCCCTGGTCTCGAAGCGGGCGCTGTCGAAGACGTAGAACTCCGCCTCGGGGCCGAAGTACGCGGTGTCGGCGATGCCGGAGGAGGCGAGGTACGCCTCGGCCTTCTTCGCCACGTTCCGCGGGTCACGGCTGTACTGCTCGCCGGTGATCGGGTCGTGGATGAAGAAGTTGATGTTGAGCGTCGCGTCCTTGCGGAACGGGTCGAGGCGGGCGGTGGACAGGTCCGGGACGAGGGCCATGTCGGACTCGTGGATGGCCTGGAAGCCGCGGATCGACGAACCGTCGAACATCAGCTGCTCGGCCGGGTCGAAGACCTCGGCCGGCACGGTGAAGTGCTGCATGATGCCCGGCAGGTCGCAGAACCGGACGTCGATGAACTTGACGTCGTTGTCCGAGATGTACTTCTTTGCCTCGTCGGCGTTCTGGAACATCCAAGTCCTCCTAGTCCCGCCGCGAGGGGACGGGGTGGCAGCTTAAGTGGCAGTCCAGTTGCAGTGTCCTGCTGCGCCCGACCATAGGTTTGCGGGATTTCTCAGCCATGACCCGTTTGTTTCGGCGATGTTAACCGGACGGACGTGCGGATCGCCGTGCCCGGCGGCACCCGGCCGGTCCGCATGCGTCTCGCACGCGTTCCGCGCAAACCCGCCCGGGGACCCCGGCGGGGCGGCGCGTTACCGTGGTCGGGTGGACAACAGGCGAGCACTCGGATCGTGGCTCTCCGGCCCGCGCGCGGCGGCCGAGCAGATGGGCGTGGACTTCGGCTACCGCGGGGAGCGGCTGGGCCTGCCGGAGGAGGGGCCCGGGTCGATCGCCCCGGTCGGGCGGCGGGCCGTCGCGATCCTCATCGACTGGGGCCTGTGCCTGCTGATTGCATACGGCCTGCTCACGGGCGGCGACCTCCGGGCGGCCGGGAACTGGGCGCTACTGGTCTTCGGACTGCTGGGCGTGCTCACCGTCGGCACGGTCGGCTCCACCCCCGGCAAGCGGCTGATGGGCCTGCGCGTAATCGCGGTGGACGGGGGGCGGCTCTCGCTGCCCCGCACGGTCGTCCGCACGGCCCTGCTGGTGCTCGCCGTGCCGGCGCTGGTCTGGGACCGCGACTCGCGCGGCCTGCACGACCGGCTCTCCGGCGCCGTCCAGGTGCGGATCTGAGCGCGGACCCGAACGCCGACCCGGGCCGGGTCGGCACGCAGGCGCGAACGGGACGGGCCGGGGCCGGAGCGGCATCGCTCCGGCCCCGGCCCGTCCGTCGTGTCGGCGGTCGCCGCGTGTGCCTCAGCGGCGGGTCGGACCCTTCGGCATCCGCATGCCCTTGGGCATCGGCCCCTTGGGCAGCGGCAGGTTCTTCATCAGGTCGCCCAGCGCCCGCAGCCGGTCGTTGATCTCCGTGACCTGGGGGCCCGGGAGCACCCGGGGCAGCTTGACCAGCTTGGTGCGGAGCTTCTTCAGCTCGGTCTGGCCCTCCCCGGTGCCCACGATCACGTCGTGGACCGGGGCGTCCCCGACGACGCGGGCCATGCGCTTCTTCTCGGACGCCATCAGGGTGCGCAGCCGGTTCGGGTTGCCCTCGCCGACGAGCACGATGCCCGCCCGGCTCACGGCCCGGTGGACGACGTCCTGCTGGCGGGTCATGGCCACCGCCGGGGTGACCGTCCAGCCCCGGCCGATGTTCTCCAGCACGGCCGCCGCCGCGCCCAACTGGCCCTCCATCTGGCTGAAGGCCGCCCGCTCGGCCCGCCGTCCGAAGACGATCGCCATCGCGAGGAAGGCGAGCAGGAAACCAAGGATGCCCAGGTAGACCGGGTGGCCGAGCAGAAAGCCGATCGCGAGGAGAACACCGAAGGTGACGATCCCCACGCCCGCGATGACGAAGCCGACCTTCTTGTCGACGCGCCGGGTCATCTTGTACGTCAGGGCGATCTGCTTGAGCCGCCCGGGATTCTCGGATGTTTCCTTCCTCGCCATACGGCGCAGTCTACGTCGCCCTCCTGGACCGGGTCGCCGCGGCCTCCAGGACGGCCGCGGCCTCGCTGCGCTCCCGCGCCCGGCGGCGGTCCGCGAGGACCGCCGTCCAGGCGTTGCGGCGGGCGGTGCGCTGCCCGCCGGGCAGCAGCAGCCCCTCCAGTGACTCCAGAACCCGCAGAGCGGTGCGCATCGTGGGATCCCTCCGCATGACGGGCCTCGGGTGGTGAACGGTGCGAACGGTTCGCGTCCTCATCGTCACCGAACGGTGTTACCAGGGGATGACACGGCGGTCAAAGACACCGAAAAGTCCGGGCCACGAGCGGATGAACCGGCAGGGCGACGGGGAGCGCCGGGGGAGGGCGTCACGCCGCGGTGGCGCCCCGGCGCTCGATCGCCTGCTGGTACAGCCGCCCGGCGCGGTAGGAGGAGCGGACCAGCGGGCCGGACATGACACCGGCGAAGCCGATCTCCTCCGCCTCCTCCTTCAGCTCCACGAACTCCTGCGGCTTCACCCAGCGCTCCACCGGGTGGTGCCGCGGCGTGGGCCGCAGGTACTGGGTGATGGTGATCAGCTCGCAGCCCGCCTCGTGCAGGTCGCGCAGGGCCTGGCTGACCTCCTCGCGGGTCTCGCCCAGGCCCAGGATCAGGTTGGACTTGGTGACCAGACCGGCCTCGCGGGCCCGGGTGATCACCTCCAGCGACCGCTCGTAGCGGAAGGCGGGACGGATGCGCTTGAAGATCCGCGGCACCGTCTCGACGTTGTGCGCCAGCACCTCCGGACGCGAGGAGAAGACCTCGGCGAGCTGCTCGGGCACCGCGTTGAAGTCGGGGATCAGCAGCTCGACGCCGGTGCCCGGCACCATCGCGTGGATCTGGCGGACGGTCTCGGCGTACAGCCAGGCGCCGCCGTCGGGCAGGTCGTCGCGCGCGACGCCGGTGACCGTGGCGTACCGCAGCTCCATCTGCTTCACCGACTCGGCCACCCGGCGCGGCTCGTCGCGGTCGAACTCGGCGGGCTTGCCGGTGTCGATCTGGCAGAAGTCGCAGCGCCGGGTGCACTGCTCGCCCCCGATGAGGAAGGTGGCCTCGCGGTCCTCCCAGCACTCGAAGATGTTGGGACAGCCCGCTTCCTGGCAGACCGTGTGCAGACCCTCGCGCTTGACCAGGGACTGGAGGGCGTTGTATTCGGGGCCCATCTTCGCCCGGGTCTTGATCCACTCGGGCTTGCGCTCGATGGGGGTCTGGCTGTTCCGGACCTCCAGGCGCAGCAGCTTCCTACCGTCGGGTGCGACAGCGGACACGTCCGGCACTCCCCTTTTTGTTGGTACGGCCTTCGATTGCGGCGGCACGCACAAGCGTACGCCTTGGCTTGTTCGGGTCAGACGGCGCGGGGCAGGGGTTCCGCTTCCTCCAGCACCGCGCGCAGGTGCTTCTCCACCACGGGGAGCACGTCGGCGACCGTCACCTCCCTGCCCAGCTCCTGCGAGATCGAGGTGACGCCCGCGTCGCGGATGCCGCACGGGACGATCCGGTCGTACCAGGTGGTGTCCGGATTGCAGTTGAGCGCGAAGCCGTGCATGGTGACGCCCTTGGCGACCCGGACGCCGATCGCGGCGAGCTTGCGGTCCTCGCCGCGCTGGCCGGCGTTGGAGGGGGCGTACTCCGGGCCGCTCAGCCGGGGGTCGAACTCCTCGTCGTGGAGGCGCGGGTCGAAGTCCAGGTCCAGCCCGCCCAGCGCGGGCTTCTTCGCCGGGTCGCCCAGCACCCACACCCCGCTGCGGCCCTCCACCCGGGTCGTCTCCAGGCCGAACTCCGCGCAGGTGCGGATCAGCGCCTCCTCCAGCCGCCGCACGTGGGCGATGACGTCCACCGGGCGCGGCAGCTTGAGGATCGGGTAGCCGACGAGCTGGCCGGGCCCGTGCCAGGTGATCTTGCCGCCGCGGTCCACGTCCACCACGGGGGTGCCGTCCAGCGGACGCTCGCTGTCCTCGGTGCGGCGCCCGGCCGTGTAGACCGGGAGGTGCTCCAGCAGCAGGCAGGTGTCCGGGATCTCGTCGGCGAAGCGCGCCGCGTGCACCTCGCGCTGCTTCCGCCACGCCTCCAGATACTCCACGGCGTCCTCGCCGAAGCCCAGGTGGACAAAGCGCAGCTCGCTCACGCGGCTCCTCCTTCGCTCGGTACGGGCGGTTCGTTGCGCCCCGCAGCCACTGTACGGCGCGGCGCCGGGAGGCGATCGGGCGGTCGTGCCCTCCGCCGCACCTCACACGTATGGATGAAACCTGTGCGCAGATCTCCGGAAGAGCCGATCGGCCGGTTACATTCGCGCCGATCCAGCAGGGCGCCCCGGCGTCTGTCGTAGGTAAAGCCGTGAGGCAGGAGACCGCAAAGCCGATGTCGACGGAACGACCTGGGAAGCCTTCCCAGCGCACCCCCAACCGCCAGCTCGCCGCTCTCATCGCGGAGGCCGGATTCTCCAACGCCGGCCTCGCGCGACGGGTCGACCAACTCGGGTTGGAGCACGGACTGGACCTCCGCTACGACAAGACCTCGGTGACGCGCTGGCTGCGCGGCCAGCAGCCGCGCGGCACCACCCCCGCGCTGATCGCCGAGGTCTTCACCCGCCGCCTGGGGCGCAGGCTCACCGCCCAGGACCTGGGCCTGGACGCGTGCGCCCCGGTGTACGCCGGACTGGAGTTCGCGGCCACGCCCAGCGAGGCGGTGGACATCGTCGGCGGCCTGTGGCGCAAGGACACCGGCAGCCACGCCGAACTGCGGAAGATCGCCTTCACCCCGGCCGGGCTGGTGGTGCCCAGCCGCGACTGGCTGATCGGCCGCCCGGACGAGCGCGTCGCGCGCGGCGAGCCCGTACCGCCCGGGCAGGAGGCCCCGAGGGTGCCCCAGCAGGGCCGCGGGCCCGTGCCGGGGCCGGCGGCCGTACCGCCGCCGCGGTCGGGGCAGGCGGCGGCCCGCGCCGAGCGGGTCGAGCGCGGCCCCGGGCAGAAGGTCACGGCCGGGGACATCGCCGCGCTGCGCTCGGTCGGCGAGCTGTTCCGCACGCTGGACAACGCCTACGGCGGCGGCCACGCCCGGCAGGCGCTGGTGCGCTACCTGGAGCACGAGGCCGAGCCGATGCTGCGCGGGACGTACGGGGAGCAGACCGGGCGCCGGCTGTTCGCGGCGGTGGCCGACCTGACGCGCCTGGCGGGGTGGACGGCGTACGACATCGCGGCGCACGGGCTGGCGCAGCGCTACTTCGTCCAGGCGCTGCGGCTCTCCCAGGCCGCGGGGGACCGGGCGTACGGCAGCTACGTCCTGGCGACGATGAGCAGGCAGGCGGTGTACCTCGGGCACGGCCGGGAGGCGGTGCAGCTCGCCCGGGTCGCCCAGCAGGGCGTGGGCTCCTCGGTGCCGCCGGTCGTCCAGGCGCTGCTGCACGCGGTGGAGGCGCGCGGGCACGGGGTGCTGGGGGAGGTGCGGGCGTGCACGGCGTCGCTGGCGCGGGCCGAGCGGGCGCTGGAGCAGGCGCGGCCGGGCGACGAGGTGCCGCACTGGGCGCGGTTCTTCGACGAGGCGCAGCTCGCCGACGAGTTCGGCCACTGCCACCGGGACCTCCAGCAGTACCGCTCGGCGGCCCAGCACGCCGAGCGCTCCCTCCAACTGCGGAGCGCGGGCTACGTCCGCAGCCGGCTGTTCTGCCGGGTGGTGCTGGCCACGGCCCGGCTGGGCCTGGGCGACGTCGAGCAGGCGTGCTCCCTGGCGGCGGAGGCGGCGCAGCAGGCGGCGGAGATGCGATCGGTGCGGGCGCACGAGTACGTGAAGGACTTCGAGCGCCGTCTGGAGCCGTACCGGGACGCCTCGCCGGTCCGCGCCTACCGCGAGCGCGTCGCCGCCCTGGGCTGACCGTCCCGGGCCGGCCGCCGGGCCGTCCGGCCCCTGTGAACGACCGTGCCGCCGCGCCGCCACGCGGCGGCACGGTCATGCCGCGGACGCGTTCCCGGCCGCCCGCGCCCGGCCGGCCTCGCGCGGCGGCCTCACGCGGCGGTGGGCAGCGCGGGGTCCTCCGAGCGCGGCCGGATGCCGAAGTCGCGGCGGATCGCCTCCGCGGCGCGCCGGGCCGAGCGCAGGGCGCCCTGGGGGCTGGAGGTGTCGCGGTGGTCGCCGCAGACGTACAGGCCGTGCAGGACGCGCACGGGACGCCGGGGGTCGTGCGGCGCGGGCATGGCGGGGACGGCCCGCGCGTCGTGGTGGGCGGCCAGCAGGTGCCAGCGGCCGGTGGGGACGCCGTACAGCGCGGCGAGCTGGGCCCGGGCCGCCCGGTCCAGTTCCCCGACGGGACCGGCCGCGGCGGGGCCGAGCACCACCGAGCTGACCAGCGTGCGGCCCGGCCGGGCACGGGAGGGGTCGACGGCGCTGGCGACCGTGGTGTACGCCACCGGGCCGCGCCGGTCGGCGTCGAGCAGCAGCAGCGGTTCGGGTGCCGGCGCGTCGTCCTCCACCGCGTGGTGCAACACGGTGACCTGGTGGAAGTCCGGCACCCGCAGGCCCGGCAGCAGCTCGGCCGCGTCGTGCGCGCCGGTGGCGATCAGCACCGCGCGGCAGCGGACGGTGCCGTGCTCGCGCGTGGCCACGGCGTTCGTGGCCACGGAGACCGCGCGCACGCCGGTGCGGACGGTGCCGGGCGGCAGCCCCGCGGCCAGCAGCTCGGGCACGGTCGCGGCGCCGCCCGCGGGCAGGCACAGGCCGCCGCGGGCGAAGCCGCGCAGCACCAGGTCGCTGACCCGGCTGGAGGTCGTCAGGTCCGGGTCGCACAGCAGCGCGCCGAGCAGGGGCCGCAGCAGGCCCTCGACCGTACGGGCGGGAACGCCGCGGGCGGTCAGGGCCTGGGCGACGGGCAGCTCGGGCCGGGTCCGCAGCCGGTCGGCGGAGGTGGCGGCGAGCCGGGTGAGCTGTGCGCGCAGCCGCGCCAGGTCCAGGGCGCCGCTCAGGGGGCGCCGGGCACCGGCCAGGGCGCTCGCCGCGGCGCGCGCGCTCCGCCTGCCGCCGCCCCGCACGCTCCGGGCGTGCCCGGCCGCGCGGGGCGGGCCGATCCGCAGCGCGCGGTCACCGCTGCGGATCAGGACCCCGGAGGCGAAGGGCCGCAGGGCGAGGGTCTCCAGGCCGGGGCAGCGGCGCAGCTCCGGCCAGTCGGACGACAGCAGCCGGCCGCCGCGGTCCAGCCGGTAGCCGTCGATCTCCTCGGTGGCCATCCGGCCTCCGACCGTCCCGGCGGCCTCCAGGACGGTGACCCGCAGCCCGGCGGCGGTCAGGTGGTGTGCGGCGGCCAGGCCCGCCAGACCCGCGCCGATGACGGCGACGTCGGCGGTCTCCCGGCCGCGGCCGGGACTCGGACGGGGTGCGCTGCCGAGCATGGGCCCTCCTGTGATTGGCGCGTCGGCGCGTCGGTGTGCGTCCGGAGGGTTCCTGCCCGCCGCGGACGCGTTCGACGCGCGTTCCCGATCGACCCGAGGAGTCCAGGGGATCACGAACGGTCGCGCAAGCACCGAGCACGGTCGCACGCCGGTCGCACGTGAGCGTGCGGGGGTCGCACATCGACCGCGTAGGGTCGCGTGCCGGTCGCGTACCGGTCGGGTGCGATCAGCGCAGCGCCGCCCGGATGGCGTCCTCGATGCCGGGGAAGGCGAACGCGAAGCCGGACTCCAGCAGCCGCCGCGGCAGCACCCGCTGGCTGCCGAGCACGTCCACGGAGAACTCGCCGAGCACCGCCCGCAGCACGGGCGCGGGCACCGCCAGCAGCGCCGGACGGTGCAGCACCCGCCCCATCGCGGCGGCCACCTCGCGCTGGGTGACCGGCTCGGGCGCGGTGAGGTTGACCGGCCCGGACAGCTCCTCGGCCGCCAGCAGGTGCCGCAGCGCGGCGATGTGGTCGTGCAGCGCGATGTGGCTCCAGTACTGGCGGCCGCTGCCCAGCCGCCCGCCGAGCCCCGCCCTGAAGACCGGGAACAGCCGCCCCCACGCGCCGCCCTCCCGGGCCACCACCAGCCCGGTGCGGGCGTACACCGTCCGGATGCCCGCCTCCTCGGCCGCCGCCGCGGCCCCCTCCCACTCCTGGCAGACGTCGGCGAGGAAACCGCTGCCGGGCGGCGCGCTCTCGTCCACGGCGCGGTCGCCGGTGTCGCCGTACCAGCCGACGGCGGTGCCGACCACCAGCGTCCGCGGCGGGGTGTCGAGCGAGGCGACGGCCTCGGCGATCGCGGCCGTCCCCAGCACCCGGCTGTCGCGGATCGTCCGCTTGTAGCCCTCCGTCCAGCGGTGGTCCCCGACGCCCGCGCCCGCCAGGTGCACCACGGCCTCGCAGCCGGCGAGCCCGGCGGTGTCCACGTACTGCCGCATCGGGTCCCACTCCACCTCGTCGTCCGCCCGGGCCGGGCGCCGCACCAGGCGCACCACCTCGTGGCCGTCCGCCCGCAGGGAGCGGAGGAGGGCCTGACCGATGAGACCGGAGGAGCCGGTGACCGCGACGCGCATGGGCCAATCCTGGTGGACGCCGCGGCCGATGGCGAGGCACAGTGGCCCGCATGTCAGCACAGCCCGTCATACGCGCCGCCACCTCCGGCGACGGGGACGCCCTCGGGGAACTCGACCGGCGCACCTGGTCGCCGGCGCACGCGGTGACCCCCCGGCCGCAGCCGCCCTACGACCCGTTCTTCGACTCCACCCACCGGCCCTGGCAGTTCCTCGTCGCCGAACTGGACGGGAAACTCGCGGGCTACATCCGGCTGGTGCAGCCCACCCGGCTCGCCTCCAACGCCCACGTGCGCCAGATCCAGGGGCTGGTGGTGGACGACTGGGCACGCGGCAGGGGCGTGGGCCGCGCGCTGCTGCGGGCGGCGATGGAGGAGGCGCGCCGCCAGGGCGCCTCCCGGATCACCCTGCGGGTGCTGGGCCACAACGAGCCCGCCCGGGCGCTCTACGCCGCCGAGGGCTTCGCGGTGGAGGGCGTGCTGCCCGGGGAGTTCCTGCTGGAGGGCGGGTACGCGGACGACGTACTGATGGGGCGCTCCCTGGACCCCCTCACTCCGCCGGCTCCCTGAACCGCTCCCACAGCCGCGGGAAGCGCGCCGCCAGGGCGTGGTCGTCCCCGGAGGGCAGCGGGGTGCCCTCCGGCTCCCGGGGCGGATCGGGCAGGCCGAGGTCGGGCAGCTCGCCACCGGTGAGCCGCTCGTACGCCTCGTACGGGGCGCAGCCGAGACCCTCGCCCTCGCCGTCCACCTCCGGGTCGAAGTCCTCCAGCAGGTCGGCGAGCGCGTCCGGCTCGTGCAGCGCGCCCTCGAACACCTCCCGTCCCCGGCCGACCAGCCAGCAGCGGAAGGAGTCGAAGGCGTCGTCGTCGGCGCCGTCCAGCAGCACCCGGGCGGCGCCCCACAGGTCCCGGCGCCAGGCCCGGTCGACGCGTGCCTCGAAGTGGCGGGCGAAGTCCACGACGGCCTCCGGATCGAGCCGCGTCAGCCGGTCCACGAGCAGCTCGGCGTGGGCCTCGGGATCACCCTCGGCGTCCTCGCGGGCGGCGTCGACCAGCTCCCAGAACTCCGTCTCGTGCATCGTCACGGGACCAGCATCCGGTCTGCCGCCGCCGACCGCACGCGCGGCACGGGGGAAAGCGGAACCTTGTCGGGATCTTGTCCGGAACCGGCTGGAAAACCCGACAGGAGGTGTCGGGTATCGGTGGCAGCGTGCTCGGCGCAAGCAGCCGAAGGAGGAACACGCGCGTGAGTACGACAGCGGCACAGACGGACCTGACGGGCAAGGTCGCCCTGGTGGCGGGGGCGACCCGGGGCGCGGGCCGGGCGATGGCCGTGGAACTGGGCCGGGCGGGCGCGACGGTGTACGCCACCGGCCGCACCACCCGGGACGGCGTCAGCGAGGTGGGCCGGGCGACCGAGACCATCGAGGAGACCGCCGAACTGGTCACGGCGGCCGGGGGCACCGGCATCGCCGTGCCCACCGACCACCTGGAGCCCGCGCAGGTGCGCGCCCTGGTGGAGCGGATCGACCGGGACCACGGACGGCTCGACATCCTGGTCAACGACGTCTGGGGCGGCGACCACCTGCTCGACTTCAACTCCAAGGTGTGGGACACCGCCCCCGAGCGGGGCCTGCGCATGCTGCGGCTCGGCGTCGAGACCCACCTGATCACCAGCCACTACGCGCTGCCGCTGCTCATCCGGCGGCCGGGCGGCCTGGTGGTGGAGGTGACGGACGGCACGGCCGAGTACAACCGCAGGTACCGGGAGAACCTCTTCTACGACCTGGCCAAGAACGCCCCGATCCGGATGGCCTTCGGGCTCGCGCAGGAACTGGCGGAGTACGGCTGCACGGCGGTCTGCGTCTCCCCGGGCTTCCTGCGCTCGGAGCAGATGCTCGACCACTTCGGGGTGACCGAGGAGAACTGGCGCGACGCCGTCGCCAAGGAGCCGCACTTCGCCATCGCCGAGTCACCCGTCTACATCGGCCGGGCGGTCGCGGCGCTGGCGCGCGACCCGGAGGTGGCGCGCTGGAACGGGCAGTCGCTCTCCAGCGGGCAGCTCGCCCGTGAGTACGGTTTCACGGACGCCGACGGCTCGCGGCCGGACGCCTGGCGCTACTTCCTGGAGGTCGTCCACGGCGGGAAGCGGGCGAGCGCCGAGGACTACCGGTAGCACCGGCCCCCGCCGGCGGAGCCGCCGGTGGGGCTACCGGTAGAGCGCGGCCGTGCGCTCGGCCGCCTCCGCCATGCGCTTCCGCAGCCCGGCCGGGGCGAGCACCTCGGCCTCCGGGCCGAGGGAGAGCAACTGGGAGTAGGCGACGTCCTGGGACTCGACGGGCAGGGTGACGGTGGTCCGGCCCTGCCCGTCGGTCTCCCCGCGCGCCAGCGCCTCCTCCGCCGCGGCCCGGTCGGTGACGTACCGCAGGATGCGCGTCCCGGCCTCGGTCAGCCGGAGCACGACGCTCTCCCGCAGGATCGAGCGGGCGAAGGCCGCGGCGCGCTCCTCCCAGAAGCCGGGCAGGTCGAACTCCTCGTCCCTGGTGAAGCCCTCGTCGAGCGGGACGACCGAGGTGAAGCGGTCCACCCGGTAGACGCGGTGGTCGCCGTCCACCCGGGCGACGAGGTACCAGATCCCCGCCTTGAGCACCAGGCCGTACGGCTCCAGCGTCCGTTCCACCTCGCCGCCGGAGCGGCGGTAGCGCGCGGTGACGAGCCGGTCGTCCCACACCGCCTCGGCGATCACCGGCAGCTCCTCCGGCGTCGTCGGCGGCTGCCACCAGCCGGGGGCGTCCAGGTGGAACCGCTGCGCCGCGCTGTGCGGGGCGTCGGCCAGCTCCGGCGTGAGCGCCGCCGACACCTTCAGCCGGGCCGCCGAGGCCGCGTCCGCCAGGCCCATGTCCCGCAGGGCGGACGGCACCCCGGACAGGAACAGCGCCTCCGCCTCGTCGCGCCCGAGACCGGTCAGCCGGGTGCGGTAGCCGCCGACCAGCCGGTACCCGCCGGCCCGGCCCCGGTCCGCGTAGACGGGGATGCCCGCCTCCGACAGGGCCAGCACGTCGCGGGCCACCGTCCGTTCGGAGACCTCAAGCTGCTCGGCCAGCTCGGCGGCGGTCATCGACCGCCGGGTCTGGAGCAGCAGCACCATCTTGATCAGCCGGGCAGCGCGCATGGGGACATCATCCCGCCGGCCCCGCCCCGCCGGGACGCGCGGCCTCCCGTGCCGGACCGGCCGCCCCGGGCGCGCCCGCGGGCGGGCGCACCCGGAGCGGGGCCGTCAGGCCAGGCCGTAGCGCTCGGCCGCCTCGCGCACCGCCTCCCGCTTGACCTCGCCGCGCCGGGCCAGCCGGTCCAGGGCCGCGACCGTCACCGACTCGGCGTCCACGCCGAAGTGGCGGCGGACGGCCGCACGGGTGTCGGACAGCCCGAAGCCGTCGGTGCCCAGCGAGGACCAGTCCTGCTCGACCCACTGGCTGATCTGGTCCGGCACCGCCCGCATCCAGTCGCTGACGGCGAGGACCGGACCGGGCGCACCGCGCAGGACGCGGGTGACGTACGGGGTCCGGTCCTCGCCCCGGAGCTGCGCCGCGTCGCAGGACAGGGCATCGCGGCGCAGCTCGCTCCAGGAGGTGGCGGACCACACGTCGGCGGCCACGCCCCAGTCCTCGGCGAGGAGCCGCTGGGCGTCCAGCGCCCAGTGGATCGCGGTACCGGAGGCCAGGAGCTGGATGCGCGGGGCGCCGGGCGCGGGCGCATCGGCCTCGCGGAAGCGGTACAGCCCCCGCAGGATGCCCTCCTCGACGCCCTCGGGCATGGGCGGCTGGACCTTCGGCTCGTTGTAGACCGTCAGGTAGTAGAAGACGTCCTCGTGCCGCGCCGGGTCCGGCCCGTACATCCGCCGCAGCCCGTCCCGCACGATCACGGCCACCTCGTAGGCGAAGGCCGGGTCGTACGCGATCGCCGCCGGATTGGTGGAGGCGATCAGCGGGGAGTGGCCGTCGGCGTGCTGGAGCCCCTCGCCGGTCATCGTGGTGCGGCCCGCGGTGGCGCCGATCAGGAAGCCGCGGCCGAGCTGGTCGGCCAGCGCCCACATCTGGTCGGCCGTGCGCTGCCAGCCGAACATCGAGTAGAAGATGTAGAACGGGATCATCGGCTCGCCGTGGGTGGCGTACGAGGTCGCGGCGGCCGTGAACTCGGCCATCGAACCGGCCTCGGTGATCCCCTCGTTGAGGATCTGGCCGTCGACGGCCTCCCGGTAGTACAGGAGCTGGTCGCGGTCGACGGGGTCGTAGGTCTGGCCGAGCGGCGAGTAGATCCCGGCCGTCGGGAACAGCGACTCCATGCCGAAGGTGCGCGCCTCGTCCGGGACGATCGGCACCCAGCGCGCGCCGGTCCCCTTCTCCCGCATCAGGTCCTTCACCAGCCGGACGAACGCCATGGTGGTGGCGATCTCCTGGCTGCCGGACCCCTTGGCCAGGGCCTTGAACGGCCGCTCGGACGGCTCGGGCAGCCCGACCGCGTGGAACCGGCGCTCCGGCGCGGGGCCGCCGAGCGCGGCGCGGCGCTCCCTGAGGTACCGCACCTCGGGGGAGTCGGGGCCGGGGTGGGCGTAGGGCACCAGCTCCCCGTCCAGGGCGCTGTCGGGGATGGGGAGTTCCAGCCGGTCGCGCAGCGCGCGGAACTCCTGGCCGGAGAGCTTCTTCATCTGGTGGTTGGCGTTGCGCGCCTGGAAGCCGGGGCCGAGCGTGTGGCCCTTGACGGTCTGGACGAGGATCACCGTCGGCGCCCCGGTGTGCTCGACGGCCGCGCGGTAGGCGGCGTACACCTTGCGCGGCTCGTGGCCCGCCCGCGAGGTGTGGAAGCACTCGGTGATCCGCTCGTCGGTGAGCCGCTCCGCGATCTCGCGCAGTGCCGGGTCGGCGCCGAAGAAGTGCTCGCGGAGGTAGGCGGCGTCGCGGGTGGCGTACGTCTGGAACTGCGCGTCGGGCACCTCGCGCAGCCGCCGCAGCAGCGCGCCGTCGGTGTCCAGCCGCAGCAGCTCGTCCCAGGCGGTGCCCCACAGCGCCTTGACCACGTGCCAGCCCGCCGCGCGGAACTGGGCCTCCAGCTCCTGCACGATCTTGAAGTTGGCGCGGACCGGGCCGTCGAGGCGCTGGAGGTTGCAGTTGACGACGAAGGTCAGGTTGTCCAGGCGCTCGCGCCCGGCCAGTGCCAGCGCGGCGGTCGACTCCGGCTCGTCCATCTCGCCGTCGCCGAGGAAGGCCCACACCCGGCTGCCGGAGGTGTCCTTGATGCCGCGGTGCGTCAGGTAGCGGTTGAAGCGGGCCTGGTAGACCGCCGAGAGCGGGCCCAGCCCCATGGAGACGGTGGGGAACTCCCACAGCCAGGGCAGCCGGCGCGGGTGCGGGTAGGAGGGCAGGCCGCCTCCTCCCGCCTCCCGCCGGAAGTTGTCCAGGTGCTCCTCGGTCAGCCGCCCCTCCAGGAAGGCGCGGGCGTAGATGCCGGGGGAGGCGTGGCCCTGGAGGTAGAGCTGGTCGCCGGAGCCGGGGGCGTCGGCGGCGTCCTTGCCGCGGAAGAAGTGCTGGAAGCCGACCTCGTACAGCCAGGCGGCCGAGGCGTAGGTGGCGATGTGGCCGCCCAGGCCGTCGCGGCTGCCGCGGGTGACCATGGCGGCGGCGTTCCAGCGGTTCCAGGCGGTGATCCGCCGCTCCATCTCCTCGTCGCCGGGGAAGGCCGGCTCGGCGGCGGTGGGGATGGTGTTGACGTAGTCCGTCTCCAGCAGCGGGGGCAGGCCGAGCCCGGTGCGCCCGGCGTGCTCCAGGGTGCGCCGCATCAGGTACGCGGCGCGGTGCGGGCCGGCCGCGCGGGCGACGGCGTCGAGGGACGCGGCCCACTCGGCGGTCTCCTCGGGGTCGCGGTCCGGGAGCTGGTCCAGCTCGCTGGATCGGCGTTCGGCGTCGGTCATGGTGGCCGCCTTCCGGACGGGTCGGACAGGGGTCGGGCAGGGGTGCGGGTCTCACGCCCACTGGAACTGTACGACTGCGATCGATGATCGATCAAAGGATGAGAGGAAGAAAAACCCCGGAGGGCGAAATTGGCATTCAGTGCCGCGAATCAGGCACGGGGTGCACACCCCAGGACGTGCTCCTTGACCAGCGCCCCCACCTGCGGATCCCGCCTGCGGAACGCCTCGACGACCGCCTCGTGCTCCTCGGCGTACGACTGCTGCCGGGTGCCCAGCCAGCGGATGGCGAGCGTGGTCCACACCCCGATGCCCAGCGACTCCCAGGTGTGCAGCAGCACGCTGTTGCCCGCCGCGCGCACCAGCTCCCGGTGGAAGGCGACGGTGTGCCGCACCTGCGCCTCCCCGTCCCCGCGGCGGTCGGCCTCGTACAGCCGCGCCACGTGCTCCTCCAGCGCCGAGACGTCCTCGGCCAGCCGGGGAGCGGCCAGCTCGGCGGCGATCTGCTCCAGCCCGGCCCGCACCGGGTAGATCTCCTCCAGATCGGCCGCGGTCAGGTTCCGCACCCGGGCGCCCTTGTTCGGAGCCGATTCGATCAGCCGCAGCGCCTCCAGCTCGCGCAGGGCCTCCCGCACGGGCGTCTGGCTGACCTCCAGCTCCACGGCTATCCGCCGCTCCACGATGCGTTCGCCCGGCTTCCAGCGCCCGCGGACGATCCCCTCCACGATGTGCTCGCGGATCTGCTCGCGGAGGGAGTGGACGACGGGAGGGGCCATGGATGCTCCTTCTCGGCTCGGGGCTCGGGGACCACCGACGATACGACCATGCTCCCGCAGGGGCCCCACGAAGGCGGCGCCCCCGCCCGGAAGGTACCGGGCGGGGGCGCCGCCGATGCGGGAGGTGCCGGTCAGAGACCCAGCTCGCCCTCGAACTCGCCGGCCTCCAGACGGGCCTTGACGTCCGTCAGGTAGCGGGCGGCGTCCGCGCCGTCGACCAGCTGGTGGTCGTAGGACAGGGTCAGGTAGACCATGTCCCGGATGGCGATGGTCTCGCCCAGCTCCGGGTGGTCGATCACGACCGGGCGGCGCACGGTGGCGCCGATGCCCAGCTCGGCCACCTGCGGGTAGTTCACGATGATCGTGTCGAACAGCGCACCGCGCGAACCGGTGTTGCTGATCGTGAACGTGCCGCCGGCCATGTCGTCCGGGCTGAGCTTGCCGGTGCGGACCTTGTTCGCCAGCTCCGCGGTCTTCTTGGCGATGCCGGCGATGCTCAGGTCGCCCGCGCCCTTGATGACCGGGACCATCAGGCCCTTCTCCGAGTCCACCGCGATGCCGATGTTCTCGACGTCGTGGTAGGTCACGGTGCCGTCGTCGTTGATCCGGGCGTTGATGGCCGGGTGGGCCTTCAGCGCCTCGGCGGCGGCCTTGACGAAGAACGGCATCGGGGAGAGCTTGACGCCCTCGCGGGCCAGGAACTCCTCCTTGGCCCGGGCCCGCAGCCGCATGATCCTGGTGACATCGACCTCGACCACGGTGGAGAGCTGCGCCTGGCTGTGCAGCGCCTTCATCATGTTCTCGGCGATGAGCTTGCGGATGCGGGTCATCGGCACCGTCTGGCCGCGCAGCGGCGACGGCTTGACCGGAGCCGGACCCCGGCCGGCCGACGGCGCGGCCTGCGCGGGAGCCGGGGCAGCGGTCTGCTGGGCCTTGGCCGCCTCGGCGGCGGCGACGACGTCCTGCTTGCGGATGCGGCCGCCGACGCCGGTGCCCTTGACGGTGGAGAGGTCGACGCCGTTCTCGGCGGCGAGCTTGCGCACCAGCGGGGTCACGTAGGCGCCCTCACCACCGGCGGCCGGGGCCGGGGC
>NZ_DASQNP010000142.1:0-30575 GCF_035644915.1 Streptomyces sp. | reverse complement strand
CGGACACCCCGCCCGGTTCACGCGTTCCACCGGGCGCGCGGGATGCGCCCGCCCGGTGGGGAGACGGCTCAGGCCCGCGGCCCGCCCACGGACTCCAGCTCCTTCTCCGGCGCGGCGGAGGCCTGCGGGTGCAGGCCCTTGCTCTTGAGCACCGCCCAGCCGATGCCGATGACCACGGCCCAGCCCGCACCGACGTACAGGGAGATGCGGGAGTCCTGGTCGATGGCGATGATCGCGGTCACGAAGACCAGGAACAGCAGGGCGATCCAGCTGCACACGCTCCCGCCGGGGGCCGGGAAGGACGAGGCCGGCAGGCGGCCCGCCTCGACGGCGCGGCGGTAGAGGATGTGGCTGACGAGGATCATCATCCAGGTCCAGATGCCCGCGGCGGTGGCGACCGAGGTGACGTAGGCGAACGCCTTCTCCGGGACGAGGTAGTTGAGGACCACGCCGATGCCCATCAGGGCGACGGAGAGGGTGATGCCCGCGGCCGGGGTGCTGCGCGAGTTCAGCTTGCCCAGGAACTTCGGGGCCTCGGAGTTCGAGGCGAGGTCCCGCAGCATGCGGCCGGTGGAGTACATGCCGGAGTTGCAGGACGACAGCGCCGCGGTGAGGACCACGAAGTTGACGATGGAGGCGCCGAGCGGGATGCCGATCTTCTCGAAGGCGTGGACGAAGGGGCTCACGCCGGGGCCGAACTCGGTCCACTTGACCACGGAGAGGATGACCAGCAGGGCACCGACGTAGAAGACGATGATGCGCCAGGGCAGGGTGTTGATCGCCTTCGGCAGGGTCTTCTCCGGGTCCTCCGACTCGCCCGCGGTGACGCCGACCAGCTCGACGGCGAGGTAGGCGAACATGACGCCCTGCAGGGTCATCAGGCTGGAGCCGATGCCGTTGGGGAAGATGCCGTCGTGGGCCCAGAGGTTGCTGGCGGTGGCGGTGTCACCGGCGTCCGAGAAGCCGAGGGTCAGTACGCCGAGGCCGATGACGATCATGCCGATGATCGCTGTTACCTTGATCATCGAGAACCAGAACTCGACCTCGCCGAAGATCTTCACCGAGATCAGGTTGACGCCGAACAGCACCACGAGGAAGGTCAGCGCGCTGACCCACTGCGGGATCTCCGGGAACCAGAAGTGCATGTAGATGGCCGCCGCCGTGAGTTCGGCCATGCCGGTGACGACCCACATCAGCCAGTAGGTCCAGCCGGTCGCGAACCCGAAGAAGGGGCCGAGGAACTCTCTGGCGTACTCCGCGAAGCTGCCGGAGACCGGTCGGTAGAGCAGCAGCTCACCGAGTGCTCGCATGATGAAGAAGACGATGACGCCCGCCAGGGCGTACATCAGGATGATGCTGGGACCCGCCTTGGCGATGTTCGCCCCGGCTCCCATGAAAAGGCCGACTCCGATGGCGCCACCGATGGCGATCATCTGGACCTGTCGGCTGCCGAGGCCCCTTTGGTAACCCTCTTCGGAGGTCTGACCGCTTCCCCGACCTGTTGTGGTGTCCGCCGCAGCGGTACGGCCCGTGACCTGCTCAGGGGTCATGGTGATGCGCCTTTCTCCATACCCGACCCGGCTCTTCCGGATCGGTTCTCGATCCCCCCCGAGTGGAGTTCCGCATGCCGACGATCGGCCGGCCGTTGTATCCGCGCGTGGCAGGGGTGGGCCACACGTGGTGGTCGAGAACGTCTACCACGAGGTGCGGGGTCGAGCGAAGAATCCGCCTGTGCGCGAGATCACAGACGTAAGGCGCGGAAGTCATGAAATTGGGCAAATAAGGCGCGCTTTTGACCAAATTATTACTGTAGGCTGACGCTTCCTTGAGGGTCAGTTTTCCGTCCCGACCGCGGAATGGGCGTTCTTCGGCCATCGGCGGGGAGCGCGGCGGGGGCGGTGCCGCCGTGCGGGACCGCCACGGAGGGTAGCAGGACGCGATACGCACCGTCGGTGCGGACGGCCGTGCGGCACCGGCCCGGCCGGCGGCCGAGCGGTACCGCGGGTTTCCGGGTCAGTCGCCGCTTCCGCGCAGCTCGGCCAGCACCGCGTCGGTGAACGGCGGCCACGCCTCGATCGCCCACGGGCCGAAGGCGCGGTCGGTCAGGGCCACGCAGGCGGCGCCCGCGTCCGGGTCCACCCACAGGAACGTGCCGGACTGCCCGAAGTGGCCGAAAGTGCGCGGCGAGGAGGAGGCGCCCGTCCAGTGCGGGGACTTGCCGCCGCGGATCTCGAAGCCCAGTCCCCAGTCGTTGGGCCGCTGGTTGCCGTAGCCGGGCAGGACGCCGGAGAGGCCGGGGAACGCCACCGACGTGGCCTCGGCCAGGGTGCGCGGGTCGAGCAGGCGCGGGGCCTGGAGCTCGGCGGCGAAGCGGACCAGGTCGGCCAGGGTGGAGACGGCGTCCTTGGCGGGGGAGCCCGGCAGCTCGGTGGCGGTCATGCCCAGCGGGGCGAGGACGGCGTCGCGCAGGTACTGCGGGAAGGGGATGTCCGTCGCCTTCGCCAGGTGGTCGCCGAGGACCTCGAAGCCGGTGTTGGAGTAGATCCTGCGGGTGCCCGGCCCGGCCATCGTGCGCTGCTCGTCGAAGGCGAGGCCGGAGGTGTGGGCGAGCAGGTGCCGTACGGTCGAGCCGTCGGGACCGGCGGGCTCGTCCAGCTCGATCGCGCCCTCCTCGACGGCGATCAGCACCGCGTACGCCGCGAGGGGCTTGGTGACCGAGGCCAGGGGGAAGCGGTGGTCGGCGGGGCCGTGTGTGCCGGCCACCGTGCCGTCGGAGCGTACGACGGCGGCCGCCGCGGTGGTCACCGGCCAGTTCTCGATCGTGCGCAGGCTCTCCATGGCCCCTGAGCCTAACGTGGGGCTCCCCGGGGGAAGGTGGCGGGATTTCGCACCGGTTTCCGCTTGCTTGGAGTGCACTCCAACTCCGTAGCGTTCCCTTATGACCGTGATGCAGACGGAGACGGGGAACGCCGTGACGCCGGCCGCGGCGCCGGCCGTGACGCAGATGTGCGCGTCGGCGGAGGTGGCGCATCCGCGGCCGGACGGACAGGACCGCTACACGATCAGCGAGGTCGCCGCGTTCACCGGGCTGAGCGCCCACACGCTGCGCTGGTACGAGCGGATCGGCCTGATGCCGCACATCGACCGCTCCCACACCGGGCAGCGCCGCTTCACCAACCGCGACCTGGACTGGCTGGCCTTCGTCGGAAAGCTGCGTCTGACGGGAATGCCCGTGGCGGACATGGTGCGCTACGCCGAACTGGTACGGGAGGGCGACCACACCTTCGGCGAGCGGCAGGCGTTGCTGCGCGCGACGCGCGAGGACGTGAAGCGCAGGATCGCCGAACTGCAGAGCACCCTGGCGGTCCTCGACTTCAAGATCGATCTTTATGCGGACGCCCGGCGGGCGTCGGAGAGGTTCTGAACCCCACATGAGCACGGAGAACAGCGACCGGATCGCCACGGCACGGCTCGGCGCCGGCGGCCCCGAGGTCGGCGTCCAGGGCCTGGGCTGCATGGGCATGAGCTTCGCCTACGGGCCCACGGACACGGACGAGGCCCGCGCCACACTGGAGCGCGCCCTGGAACTGGGGGTCACGCTCTACGACACCGCCGACATGTACGGCTTCGGCGAGAACGAGAGGTTCATCGCGCCCTTCGTGAGGGCGCACCGGGACGAGGTGGTGGTGGCCACCAAGTTCGGCATCGTCATGGACCCCGGGAACCCGGCGAAGCGCGACATCCGCAACGACGCCCCGTACATCCGGCAGTGCGTGGAGGGCAGTCTGCGGCGGCTCGGGGTCGACGTCATCGACCTGTACTACATGCACCGCCGCGACGTGGACGTGCCGATCGAGGAGACCGTCGGCACCATGGCCGAGCTGGTGGCGGAGGGCAAGGTCAAGCAGCTCGGGCTGAGCGAGGTGACCGGTGACGAACTGCGCGCGGCCCACGCGGTCCACCCGATCGCCGCCCTCCAGTCCGAGTGGTCGGTCTTCAGCCGGGACGTGGAGCGCACGGCCGTGCCCGCGGCGAAGGAGCTGGGCGTCACCTTCGTGCCGTACTCGCCGCTCGGCCGCGGCTTCCTGACCGGCGCGTTCACCCGTGCCGACGAGGAACTGTCCCAGGACGACTTCCGGCGCACGATGCCGCGCTTCACCGGGGAGAACGCGGCGGTCAACGCCGCCCTGCTGGAGCCGCTGCGCGCGATCGCCCGGGCGCGCGGGATCACCCTCGGGCAGGTCGCCCTGGCGTGGGTGCAGCAGCGGGCCGCGGTGCACGGACTGCCGGTCGTGCCGATCCCGGGCACGCGCAGGCGCGACCGGATCGAGGAGAACACCGCCGCCACCCGGATCGAGCTGACGGCGGACGAGCTGGCCGCACTGGAACCGATCGCCGGGCAGGTGGCCGGCGGGCGGTACGCCGACCTGAGCTTCACCTCGGCGGGCCGGGAGTAGCCGTACGGCGGGAGACGGCGGGCGGGGAGCGTGCGGAGGTGCGGGACGCGGCGGGGACGCCGCCCCGCGCCCCGCGCTTCCCGCGCCACGGCCCGGGGCGCGCGGCCGGACCGACCGGACCGTACTGAGCTGGACTGGACCGGACCGGGCCTACAGCTCGGCGAGGAGTTCGGCCTTCTTCGTGCTGAACTCGTCGTCGGTGAGCAGTCCGGCCTCGTGCAGCTCGCCCAGGTGCCGGATGCGGTCGGCGATGTCGGCCGGGGCGGGCCGGACCTGGGCGACCGGGCCGTTCACCCGGGCGGTGGCCGCCGTCGCCGCTTCCAGGGCCGGGTCCGGCCCGGCCGCCCGTATCGCCTCCAGCACCGAGGCGGCCAGCGGCAGCGACTCGTGCACCAGGCCGTAACCCAGCCCGAAGACGACGGCCGCCGGGTCCTGGTCGGCCTCCTCGGGCGGCTGGTCGTCGCGCGCGTCGCGGCGGATCAGCCGCAGGTGGCCGCCCATGACCTCGGGCGAGCGCCACTCGACGCCCCGCAGCTCGCCGACCGCGAACGTCTGGTCGCCCGCCTTCCACTTCGCCGAGGACGCCCCGGTCCAGAACCAGCGGAAGGACACCGTCCGTCCGTCGAAGGAGACCTTGCCGTCGTACGCCTTGAACTGCAGGGGCGGGGCGGGCGCGGCCACCAGGTGGCGGTCGGCGGGCTCGTCCGCCCACGGGCCGAGGACGGAGTGCAGCTCGCTGACGAAGGAGGCGGCCAGGGGCTCGCGCTCGACGGGGAGCACCAGGCGGTAGGGGTCGCTGGTCTCCCTGAGCTGCCCGGCGGCGGCCTCCACCAGGGGATCGGCTCCCGGACGCGGTTCGGCGCGCAGCACGACCGTGCCCCGTCTGGCGCCGGGGGTCAGCTCGACCGACCTCAGCGCCTCGTAGGGGACACGCCGTTCACCGAGCACGTGGAACAGCTTCGGCGTGCGGATCCCCCGTTCGAAGCGGATGAGCACGGAGTCGGTGTCGAACTCCCAGGAGGAGTTAATTCCGGCCAGCACGTCACCCATGCGGGTCATCGTATGCGTCGGCCGCCCGGCCGTCCTCCCCCGTCGTACCGCGCGCGTCACAACTCGTGCACCCGGTGATAAGCCCCCGTACCGACGGCCGCCATGTTGGCCAGGCTCCCGGTGCCCGGCTCGAAGTAGCCGGTGTGGCCGACGGCGCCGTCGGTGGTCAGCCGGTGGGCGCCGAAGCCGGGGGAGACCGGGTCGGCGCCGTGGCCGAGGCCGCCGAACTCCAGGTACGGCACCTCCGCGATCCAGTCGCCGTCGCTGCGCATCGCCCATATCCGGGCCCGCACGTCCAGATCGGCCGCCCGGTCGGCGCGCATGCCGGGGCTGCCCGCCACCGCGATGTCGGTGACCCGGTCCGGGAGCCGCTCCCGCAGTCCGCCCCGGGCGGCCATCCCGCACACCACCGAGCCGTAGCTGTGACAGAACAGCGCCACGGTGGAGCGGCCGGGCAGGCCGTGCAGGAAGGAGACCAGCCGCCGGGCGCCGTCCTCGGCCAGTCCGCCGGAGGCGGCGTCCACGCCGACGCCGCGCGGGGAGGTGTAGTCGGCCCAGGCGACGGTGGCGGTGCGCACGTGCGGCGCGGTGGCGCGCTCGTGCCGGTGCAGCGCCCGCGCCATGCCCACCGGGGCGGAGTACCTGCGGCGGGTCCGCTCGAAGGTCAGCAGTTCGGTGTCCACGCCGGGCACCACGACCGACACCCGCTGGGCGCGGTCCAGGTCGCCGAAGACCTCCACGACACGGCCGCGGCCGGCCGGGTCGAAGGAGAGGATCTTGCGTCCGGCGCGCAGCAGCGAGGCGAAGCGGTGCATCCGGCGGCCCGCCTCGTGGCGGCCCTCCTCCGTCAGCCGTTCGTCGGTCATCCGCCTCCGCTCGACGGCACGGGCCTCGGCCAGCGCGATCCGGTTGGCGCGGTAGCGCAGTGCGACCGGTGCGCCGTCGAGATTGCCCACCACCAGGGGGTGGCGGGCGGCCAGGCGGTTCCGCTGGGCGCTGGTCAGCTCGCGGAAGAACCGGGCGATGACGTGGGGCGCGGCGTCCGGGGCGGGCAGGGGTCTGCCGCCGATGCGGCCGTCCCGCCAGGCCAGCAGGGCGGCGGTGCGCGACCCGGGGTCGGCGTGGCGGTCCCGTACGGCCGTCCAGCCGGAGGTGACCAGCAGCACCAGGACCACGGCGAGGGCGAGCAGGACGCGCCGCGGGGCGGGAGGAGCCGCGGCGGTGGTGTGCGCGTCGGGAGGATTCTTCGGGACGGCGGTACCGGCCGTGCCGGCGGTCTCCGTCGCACCCGCGGCGTGCTTCGTTTCGGTGGCGTACTCGGTGGCGTACTCGGTGGCGTACAAGGGGGCGTCGGGGAGGAAGATCGGAGTCACTGGTCTGACACCCTAGGAGACGCCCGGGGCGACGCGCCCGATGCGTGACCCATCTCACGTTTCAGCCGCGCGAACACACCTGAGCGGATGAACGGCGGTGGCGCCGGGCCTTCACCCCCGGCGTTCCGGAGGGGTTCCGGCGTTCGCCGGGGCCGGGCGCCAGTCCTCGCCCAGGGCGGGGCCGAGCTGGTCGAGGTAGTTCTCGTAGATCCTCCGGGCGCTCTCGACGCTGACCTCCCCGCTGGTGGCCCAGTGGCGCCCGGCGAGCTGCACCACCGCCGAGAACGCGGCGACCAGCACCTGCGGCCGCGGGTCGTCCGGGGCGACCCCGGCGTGGTGGGCGATCTCGGTCACCAGCCGGTCCGCCTGCTCGGTGGAGCGGCGCAGATGGACGGCCACCAGGGCCGGGGTCGTCTCGATGACCTGCCACATCCGCAGGTACAGCTCGAGCGGCACGACCTCCTGGATGGCCTCGCTGATGCCGTCCCAGGCGGTGTCGAGGGCGTTGCGCAGGACCTGCATCGGCGTCTCGTGCCCGGGGCGCTCGCCGACGGCGGTGAAGAAGCGCTCCTCCACCATCCACAGGAGGGCGAAGGCGACCTCCTCCTTGTTGGCGAAGTAGCGGAAGAAGGTCCGCTGGGAGACGCGTACGGAGTCGGCGATCTCGTCGATCGTGGTGCGCTCGTACCCCCGGGCGACGAACAGTTCGTGGGCCGTGCGAACCAGCGCGTCCCGAGTGCGCCGCTTCTTGCGTTCGCGCAGACCGCTCACCCCGATACCTCCTGCTGACCACGTGGGTGCCGGTCACCCTACCTGTGAGCCGTGCGACACCTCCCGGCAGGAAAATCGCCCCCTGAAGTGTCAGTCTCTGACACTAAGCTGCCGGGCATGACTTCCAAGACCGCATCCGCCTCCGTCGGCACGCCGGAGCCGGACACGGCGCCGTCCCGTGCCGGGCTGCGCGGCCACCCCTGGCTGACCCTCATCGCCGTCGCGCTCGGGGTGATGATGGTGGCCCTGGACGGCACCATCGTCGCCGTCGCCAACCCCGCCATCCTGGACGACCTCGACGCCTCCTTCGCGGACGGGCAGTGGATCACCAACGGCTATCTGCTCGCCCTGGCCGTCTCGCTGATCACCGCGGGCCGGCTCGGTGACCGCTTCGGCCACCGGCAGACCTTCCTCATAGGCATCGTCGGCTTCGCCGCCACCTCCGGAGCCATCGGCCTGTCCGAGGGCGTGGCCATGGTCGTCGCCTTCCGCGTGCTCCAGGGCCTCTTCGGCGCCCTGCTGATGCCCGCGGCCCTGGGGCTGCTGCGCGCCACCTTCCCGGCCGAGAAGCTCAACATGGCGATCGGCATCTGGGGCGCGGTCATCGGCGCCTCCACCGCCGCCGGCCCGATCGCGGGCGGGCTGCTCGTGGAGCACGTCAACTGGGAGTCGGTCTTCTTCGTCAACGTGCCCGTGGGCCTGCTGGCCGTGGCGCTCTGCCTGGCGATCCTGGTGGACCACCGGGCGGAGAACGCCCCCCGGTCCTTCGACGTCCCCGGCATCGTCCTGCTCTCCGGCGCGATGTTCTGCCTGGTGTGGGCCATCATCAAGGCGCCCGAGTGGGGCTGGGGCGACACGGGGACGCTGCTGTTCCTCGCGGTCGCGGTGGCCGCCTTCGTGGCCTTCGTGGTCTGGGAGGGCAGGACCGGCGAGCCCCTGCTGCCGCTGAGCATGTTCCGCTCCGTCCCGCTGTCGGCGGGGACCGTGCTGATGGTGCTGATGGCCTTCGGGTTCATGGGCAGCATCTTCTTCGTCACCTTCTACCTCCAGAACGTTCACGGGATGAGCCCGGTGGACAGCGGACTGCACCTGCTGCCGCTGACCGCCATGATGATCGTCGCCTCGCCGCTGGCCGGGGCCCTGATCACCAAGGTCGGCCCGCGGCTGCCGCTGGTCGGCGCCATGGTGGTCACCGCGGTCGCCATGTTCGGCCTGTCCACCCTGGAACAGGACACGGGCACCGCCGAGATGTCGCTGTGGTTCGCGATCCTCGGCCTCGGCCTCGCCCCGGTGATGGTGGGCGCCACCGAGGTCATCGTGGGCAACGCCCCGCTGGAGCACGCCGGGGTCGCCGGCGGTCTCCAGCAGGCCGCCATGCAGGTCGGCGGCAGCCTCGGCACGGCCGTGCTGGGCGCTGTGATGGTCTCCCGGGTGCACGAGACCCTCCCCGGGAAGTGGAGCGACGCCCAGTTGCCCCCGCTGCCGCCCGAGCAGGAGGCGGGCCTGCTGGAGGCGGCCGAGCTGGGCATCGCCCCGCCCGCCCCCGCGGGCACCCCCGAGCCGCTGGCCGAGGCCATGAGGACGGTGGTGCACGACTCCTTCCTGTCCGGCATGAGCCTGGCCTTCACCTTGGCGGGCATCGTGGCCGTCCTGGCGGCGGGCGTCGCGCTGTTCACCAGGGGCGGCCAGCATGGCACGGGACCGTCGGTGCACATCTGAGGAGGCGCCGGGCTGTGGACGGCCCGGCGGTTGTGGACAACTCCATTACCCGTACTGGTGAAACGGCCGGTCTGCCCTTGGCAGGCCGGCCGGCCCGTGTCGAAGCTGATCACACACACGACCGACACGGGGGAGTGATCCACATGCGTTCCGAGCAGCACGTCACACGGCACCTCGCACGGAGGGCGGGCACCGCGCTGCCGACAGTCTTGCCGGCGGTCCTGCCGGCAGTCCTGTCAGCGGTCCTGCTGGCCTCCGCGGCCCTGCTCGCGGTCCCGGCGCCGCAGGCCGCCGCGGCGGTGGAGCGGGCCCCGCGGCTGGGGGAGTGCGCGGCCGGGCAGCTCTGCCTGTGGGAGCGGGGAGACTTCCGGGGGCCGCGCCACACCCACGAGCTGGCGGACACCGACATCGAGAGCTGTGTGCCGCTGCCCGGGGGCGCGACCGCCGCCTCGCTCGCCAACCGCACCGGCAGGCCCGTGACGGCCTACCAGAGCGCGGAGTGCGCCGAGACCGGTGAGTTCGACACCTATCCGTCGGGCTCCTGGGCGCCGCGGACGTCCTACCAGGTGCGGGCCGTCAAGATCTGGGAGAGCTGAGGTGGGCCGCCGTCCCGGGGGCCGACCCGTCCGGTCTCCCGCCGCTTCCCGTCCGGGCATCCCGCGGAATGCCGGGGGTATCCGGACCGACAGCCCGGTTCGACGACCCTGGGAGGGATGATGGCGGGCTCACGGTACATGGGACGCACGCGACGCGGCGGGTCGGACCTCACCGGCGACGAACGCTCGACGTTCGGCGTCATCGGGGTGGTCTGCGCGGTTGCCGGGTTCTTCGTGATGGGCTTCGTCCTGGGCCCCATCGCGATGGTCTGCGGCTGGCTCGCCATGGGCCGCCGCTGGATCGGTGCCCGGTCGGTACCGGCCCTGGTGGCCGTCGTCCTGGGTGCGATCGACACCGTGCTCGGCCTGATATGGCTGTCCGCCGCCTCCGGCTCGTGGGGGCTGTGGATGTGACGGCCTGATGCGCGAGTGCCCCGGTCCCGGCCGGGAGGCCGGGACCGGGGCACACCGGAAGGGGCGCCGGCCGGCGGTCAGGCGTCGCCGCCCTCCGGGCCCGGACCGGCCGCGGTCACGTCGAGCAGCTGGTAGCGGTCGATGGCCTGCTTGAGCACCGAACGGTCCACCTTGCCGTCCCTGGCCAGCTCGGTGAGCACGCCCAGGACGATCGACTCCGCGTCGATGTGGAAGAAGCGGCGGGCCGCACCGCGGGTGTCGGCGAAGCCGAAACCGTCCGCGCCCAGCGACTGGTACCTGTTCGGCACCCAGCGGGCGATCTGGTCCGGCACCGAGCGCATCCAGTCGGACACGGCCAGCACCGGGCCCTCGGTGTCCTGGAGCTTGCGGGTCACGTACGGGACGCGCTGCTCCTCCTCCGGGTGCAGCAGGTTGTGCTCCTCGACCGCGACGGCCTCCCGGCGCAGCTCGTTCCAGGAGGTCGCCGACCAGACGTCCGCCCGGACGTTCCACTCCTCGGCGAGGATGCGCTGGGCCTCCAGGGCCCAGGGCACCGCCACGCCGGAGGCGAGGATCTGCGCGGGGATCGTTCCCGCCTCACCCTGCTTGTAGCGGTACAGGCCCTTGAGGATGCCCTCGCGGTCCACGTTCTCCGGCTCGGCCGGCTGCTGGATCGGCTCGTTGTAGACGGTCAGGTAGTAGAAGACGTCCTCGGCGTTCTCGCCGTACATCCGCCGCAGACCGTCCTGCACGATGTGGGCGATCTCGAAGCCGAAGGCCGGGTCGTAGGCGACACAGGCCGGGTTGGTCGAGGCCAGGAGCTGGGAGTGGCCGTCCGCGTGCTGCAGGCCCTCGCCCGTCAGCGTGGTGCGGCCGGCGGTGGCGCCCAGCACGAAGCCGCGCGCGAGCTGGTCGGCCATCTGCCAGAACTGGTCGCCGGTCCGCTGGAAGCCGAACATCGAGTAGAAGACGTAGACCGGGATCAGCGGCTCGCCGTGGGTGGCGTAGGCCGAGCCCGCCGCGATCAGCGAGGCCGTGCACCCGGCCTCGGAGATGCCGTCGTGCAGCATCTGGCCGTTCGGGGACTCCTTGTACGCCAGCAGCAGCTCGCGGTCCACCGACTCGTAGGTCTGGCCCAGCGGGTTGTAGATCTTGGCCGTCGGGAAGAACGAGTCCATGCCGAAGGTGCGGTACTCGTCGGGGGCGATCAGCACGAACCGCTTGCCGATCTCCTTGTCCCGCATCAGGTCCTTCAGCAGCCGTACGAAGGCCATCGTGGTGGCGACCTTCTGCTGGCCGGAGCCCTTCTTGACCGTGGAGTAGGTCTTGTCGCCCGGCAGCACCAGCGGCTTGGAGCGGTCCACGCGCGTGGGCACGTAGCCGCCCAGCTCCCGCCGCCGGTCGTGCATGTACTGGATCTCCTCCGAGTCCCGGCCCGGGTGGTAGTACGGGGGCAGCCCCGACTCCAGCGCCTTGTCGGAGATCGGCAGGTGCAGCCGGTCGCGGAAGCGCTTGAGGTCCTCGACCGTCAGCTTCTTCATCTGGTGGGTGGCGTTGCGGCCCTCGAAGTTCGGGCCGAGCGTCCAGCCCTTGACCGTCTGCGCCAGGATCACCGTCGGCTGGCCCTTGTGCTCCCGGGCCGCCTTGTAGGCCGCGTACACCTTGCGGTGGTCGTGACCGCCGCGACCCAGGTGCAGGATCTGCTCGTCGGTCATGTTCTCGACCATCTTCCGCAGCCGGTGGTCGCCGCCGAAGAAGTGCTCGCGGATGTACGCGCCGGTCTCGGTGGCGTACGTCTGGAACTGGCCGTCGGGAGTGGTGTTCAGCTTGTTGACCAGCACGCCGTCGCGGTCCTGCGCCAGCAGCGGGTCCCAGGAGCGGTCCCAGATGACCTTGATCACGTTCCAGCCGGCGCCGCGGAAGTACGACTCCAGCTCCTGGATGATCTTGCCGTTGCCGCGGACCGGGCCGTCGAGCCGCTGGAGGTTGCAGTTGACGACGAAGGTCAGGTTGTCCAGGCCCTCGCGGGCGGCCAGGGAGAGCTGGCCCAGCGACTCCGGCTCGTCCATCTCGCCGTCGCCCAGGAACGCCCAGACGTGGCAGTTGGAGGTGTCGGCGATCCCGCGCGCGTGCATGTAGCGGTTCATCCGCGCCTGGTAGATCGCGGCGATCGGCCCGAGGCCCATGGAGACCGTCGGGAACTCCCAGAAGTCCGGCATCGACCGCGGGTGCGGGTAGCTGGACAGACCGTTGGGGTACTTCGACTTCTCCTGGCGGAACCCGTCGAGCTGTTCCTCGGTGAGCCGGTCCAGGAGGAAGGCGCGCGCGTAGATGCCCGGGGAGGCGTGACCCTGGAAGAAGACCTGGTCACCGCCGTCACCGTGGTCCTTGCCGCGGAAGAAGTGGTTGAAGCCCACGTCGTACAGCGAGGCCGAGGAGGCGAAGGTGGCGATGTGGCCGCCGACCCCGATGCCCGGCCGCTGGGCGCGGGAGACCATCACGGCCGCGTTCCAGCGGGTCGCGTTCAGGATCTTGCGCTCGATCTCCTCGTTGCCGGGGAAGAACGGCTCGTCCTTGGTCGCGATCGTGTTGACGTAGTCCGTGCTGCGCATCTCCGGGACGGCCACCCGCTTCTCGCGGGCGCGCTCGATGAGGCGCAGCATCAGGTAGCGGGCACGTTCCCGGCCCCGCTCGTCGACGGCCGCGTCGAGCGAGTCGAGCCATTCCTGGGTCTCCTCGGGATCGAAGTCCGGGACCTGGCTGGGAAGGCCACCAATGATGATCGGGTTGCGATCGGATCCGGAAGCCACGCTGTTCCTTCGCTGTTCGGTCTTGCTCTGCAGGGGTATCGCGCCGTCTCCCATCGTGTACCGCTGGGGCGGATACGTCATCTCTACCGAGTGGTAACCCCACTCCGTGAGACGCCCGGGTGCCCGGCCCTGTACGGCCGGAGCATGAGTCGGCCGAACGGCAACCCTACGCCCTGGGCTCCGCCGACCGCGCACGGCCGTTCGATCCTCTCCGCATCTCTCGCCCAATGGGGCAAAATAGGCATACGGCTGTGCCGTGCATCACGCTGGTTCAGGCGGTGTGCGGCGACAAGTCAACGTTTGGGCGGGATCAGCGGCCGGGTACTTGCGCGAACGGTCCCGCCCGTGTGGACTACGCCCAATGCTCCGCGCACCTGCGCGGGCACCCGTACTTTCGAAAGACGACAGGAGGCAATCCGTGAGCGCGACCGCGGACCACGCGGAGGAGCGGACCAACCCCGCCGCAAGGCTGGGTTTCCAGCCCGGACAGGTGGTCCAGGAGCTCGGTTACGACGACGACGCCGAGCAGGCCCTCCGTGAGGGAATCGAGGCCATCACGGGCCAGGAGCTGGTCGGCGAAGACTACGACGACATGGCCGACGCCGTGGTCCTGTGGTTCCGCGAGGACGACGGCGACCTGACGGACGCGCTGGTGGACGCCATCACGTTGATCGAGGACGGTGCCCCGGTCTGGCTGATGACGCCGAAGACCGGCCGGCCCGGTTACGTCGAGCCGAGCGAGATCGGTGAGGCGGCCCAGACCGCGGGTCTGGCCCAGACCAGCACCGTCAACGCGGGCAAGGACTGGACCGGCAACCGGCTGGTCACCCCCAAGACGGCCCGCACCGGCAAGCGCTGACCCGCGCGGCCCCGATCCGCCCGAGCCCCCGTACGGCACCCGCCGCACGGGGGCTCGCTCGTAGGGTTGGATGCCGACACCCAACCCGAAGGGAAAGCGTTCATGGCGATCGAGGTGGGCACCAAGGCCCCGGAGTTCGAACTGCGGAACCAGCACGGCGAGACCGTGCGGCTCGCGGACTTCAGGGGACGGAAGAACGTCGTCCTGCTCTTCTACCCCTTCGCCTTCACCGGCGTGTGCACCGGCGAGCTGTGCGCCCTCCGCGACGAGCTGCCCCGCTTCGTCAACGACGACGTCCAGCTCCTGGCCGTCTCGTGCGACTCGCCCTTCTCGCTGCGCGTCTTCGCCGAACAGGAGGGCCTGGACTACCCGCTGCTGTCGGACTTCTGGCCGCACGGCGAGACCGCGCGGGCGTACGGCGTCCTCGACGAGGAGAAGGGCTGCGCGCTGCGCGGCACCTTCGTCATCGACAAGGACGGAGTGGTGCGCTGGACGGTGGTCAACGCGCTGCCCGACGCGCGCGATCCGAACGAGTACGCAAAGGCTCTCGAAAGCCTGTAAGTCCCTGCATGGGCGGGGAACCGATCACTAGGATCGACTCGTTATCCAACGGCATCCGATACGGGGGGCACGCAGTGCTCCTTACGAACAACCAGGAGGACTCGTGGGAGTCAGCCTCAGCAAGGGCGGCAACGTCTCGCTGACCAAGGAAGCCCCCAACCTGACCGCCGTGATCGTCGGTCTCGGCTGGGACGCCCGCACCACCACGGGCGCGGACTTCGACCTGGACGCCAGCGCACTGCTGACGAACGCCGAGGGGAAGGTCGCCAACGACCAGAACTTCGTCTTCTTCAACAACCTCAAGAGCCCCGACGGCTCGGTCGAGCACACCGGCGACAACCTCACCGGTGAGGGGGAGGGCGACGACGAGGTCATCAAGGTGAACCTCGCCGCGGTGCCGGCGGACGTCGCGAAGATCGTGTTCCCGGTGTCGATCTACGAGGCCGAGGCCCGCCAGCAGAGCTTCGGCCAGGTGCGCAACGCCTACATCCGCGTGGTCAACCAGGCCGACGGCAAGGAGCTGGCCCGCTACGACCTGAGCGAGGACGCCTCCACCGAGACGGCCATGGTCTTCGGCGAGCTGTACCGCCACGGCGCCGAGTGGAAGTTCCGTGCCATCGGCCAGGGCTACGCCTCGGGCCTGCGCGGCATCGCGCAGGACTTCGGCGTCAACGTCTGACGTCCGACGCTCGACGTACGACCCCCGCCGGCCGCCGTACGCGGCCGGCCCGGGCCGTCCGGCCCCGCCTGATCTCGGCACTTCCCGGCGCCGCAGACTTCCGCGTTCCGGAGGTGTGCGGCGCCGGGTGGTTTGGCAACACTGGGCGCAACACATCGGGAGAGGAAGCAGCATCATGGGCGTCACGCTCGCCAAGGGGGGCAATGTCTCCCTCTCGAAGGCCGCACCGAACCTGACCCGGGTCCAGGTGGGTCTGGGCTGGAAGGCCCGCTCCACCACGGGCGCCGACTTCGACCTGGACGCCAGCGCGCTGCTGTGCGGGAACGGTCGCGTGCTCGGCGACGAGTACTTCGTCTTCTACAACAACCTCAAGAGCCCCGACGGCTCGGTCGAGCACACCGGCGACGAACTGGTCGGCGGCACGGGCGGCGACGACGAGACGATCCTGGTGGACCTCACCCAGGTGCCCCAGCACGCCGACAAGGTGGTCTTCGCGGTGTCGATCCACGACGCCGACGTCCGGCGCCAGAGCTTCGGCCAGGTCGCCGACGCCTACATCAGGGTGGTCAACCAGGCCGACGGCAACGAGCTGGCGCGCTACGACCTGAGCGAGGACGCCTCCTCCGAGACCGCCATGATCTTCGGCGAGCTGTACCGGTACGGGGGCGAGTGGAAGTTCCGGGCCGTTGGCCAGGGGTATGCGTCGGGTCTGCGGGGCATCGCCCTAGACTTCGGAGTAAACGTTTCGTAAAGCGGACCGCGCACAGCGGCCCCACCGCACACGGGGGCGGGGGGATTCCCACGAGAGAGAAGATTGGGTAGCCAGTGGTTCTGAGAACTTTCGGCTGGTCCTTCGGTGTCACGGCCGCCGGACTCGTCGCCGCCTACTTTTTCGGGGGGTGGGAGGCGTTCGCCCTTGTGGGAATCCTCTCCATCCTGGAGATCTCGCTGTCGTTCGACAACGCGGTCGTCAACGCCGGTGTGCTGAAGAAGATGAACGCCTTCTGGCAGAAGATCTTCCTCACCATCGGCATCCTGATCGCCGTCTTCGGCATGCGTCTGGTCTTCCCCATCGTGATCGTCTCCGTATCGGCCCAGTTGGGGCCGATCGAGGCGGTCGACCTGGCGCTGAACGACCAGGAGCGGTACGAGCAACTGGTCACCGACGCCCACCCGGCGATCGCGTCCTTCGGCGGCATGTTCCTGTTGATGATCTTCCTCAACTTCATGTTCGACGAGGATCGCGACATCCACTGGATCAAGTGGCTGGAGCGTCCGGTGTCCCGCCTCGGCGCCGTCGAGGGCCTGTCCGTGATCATCGCCCTGACCACCCTGCTGGTGGCGGGCACCGTCCTGGGAGCCCACGCCGTCCTCTACGAGGGCCACGCCGACAAGTCCGGCACGGTCTTCCTCTCCGGCATCGCCGGCCTGCTCACCTACCTCGTGGTCAACGGGCTCTCCAGCCACTTCGAGAACAAGATCGAAGAGGAGGAGGAGCAGGAGCACGAGGCCGAGGAGGCCGCCCGGCGGGCCGGCAAGGAACCCTCGGTGGTCCTGCTCGCGGGCAAGGCCGCGTTCTTCATGTTCCTCTACCTGGAGGTCCTGGACGCCTCCTTCTCCTTCGACGGGGTCATCGGCGCCTTCGCCATCACCAACGACCCGGTCATCATCGCGCTCGGCCTGGGCATCGGCGCGATGTACGTCCGGTCCCTCACCGTCTACCTGGTGCGCCAGGGCACGCTGGACGAGTACCGCTACCTGGAGCACGGCGCCCACTACGCCATCGGCGCCCTGGGCCTGCTGCTGCTGGTCACCATCAGGTGGCACGTCAACGAGGTCGTCACCGGCCTGATCGGCGTGGCCCTGATCGGCGCGGCCTTCTGGACCTCGGTGCGGCACAACCGCGCCGACGCCAAGAGCGGCGGGGAGGGCGGCGCCACGGCGGAGAAGCCGGAAATCCGCTCCGGCGTGTGACGGCGGCCCGATTGCGGAACGCTCTGTGCGGGGCGGCCACGCGGTGGATCCGCGTGGCCGCCCCGCGGCGGTAGGAGCGCGGTAGGAGCGGCAGCGGACGGCCCGGCCGGGAGTGGGGGTAGGAAGCATGGTCTCCCTGTGGGAGAACTGGCGCAGCGGCATGCGCAGGGGCCCGAGGTTCGACACCGTCGGCGGCCCGACGACGTACGCGATGGAGCTGACCAGACGGCACTCGGCGGTCTCGCTCACCAGGCAGGGCGCCGACAGCGGCCACCTGCAGATCAACCTCTCCTGGCGGATGCGGTCGTCCGACTTCGACGGACGGCCGCGGCGCGACGGCGGTCTGCTGCGCAATCCGCTGCGGATGTTCAAGCCCGAGCCGGTGCAGGGGCACACCCAGGGCATGGTGAAGGTGGACCTCGACCTGGCCTGCCTGTACGAGCTCAAGGACGGCTCCAAGGGCGTGGTCCAGTCGCTCGGCGGCCTGTTGGGGGAGATCAACGCACCGCCGTACGTCAAACTCAGCGGCGACGACCGGTTCGGCGGCTCGTCGGGCGAGACCATCTACGTCAACCTCGACCACAAGGACGAGATCAAACGACTGCTCGTCTTCGTCTACATCTACGACGGCACCCCGGCGTTCGACCGTACGCACGCCGTGGTCACGCTGATCCCCAGCAGCGGCCCCCGCATCGAGATCGGCCTCGACGAGCGCGCCCCGGAGGCCCGCTCGTGCGCGGTGCTGCTGATCGAGCACGACAACAAGGGGCACCTCGTGGTGCGCCGCGAGGTCCGCTACGTCTACGGCTTCCAGTCCGAGCTGGACCGGCTCTACGGCTGGGGCCTGCAGTGGGGCCGCGGCTACAAGAAGGCCAGCCGGGCGTGACCGGCCGCCGTTCCGGTCCGCCCGGGATTCCGGCGGGCCCGGAAACGGTCCGGCGGTCCGGGCCCGCCTAGCGTCCCAGGAACTGCGGCCCCTGCGGCGGCAGCGTGAAGGCCGGGTCGGGCTGGTGCGGATAGCCGTACGCGGGCCGGGCCGACGGGTGCGGCGGCGGCCCCGGCGGGGGCGGCGGCACGTGCGGATAGCCGTACGCCGGCTGCTGAGGGCGCGGTGGCGGCTGGACCGGCGGCTGCGGGTAGCCGTACGCGGGCTGGGGCGGCCGGGACGGCACCGGCGCCGTCGGATGCGCCGCGGCCGCGGGCTCGGGGCGGGGCTGCGGCTCTGGCTGGGGTTCGGGCCGGGGCTCGGGCTCGGGGAAGGGCCGCGGTTCGGGGTGGGGTTCTGGCCGGGGCTCGGGCACCGGCTCCGGCTCGGGCACGTCCGGCTCCGCAGGCGGCTGCGGGACCGTCTGCCTCGGCTCCCCGGACGCCGCCGCGCCCTCCTCCACCGAGATCCCGAACTCCGTGGCCAGCGCGATCAGCCCGGTGTCGTACCCCTGGCCCAGCGCGCGGAACTTCCAGCCGTCCCCGCGCCGGTACAGCTCGCCGCAGATCAGCGCCGTCTCCGAGCCCGTCTCCGGGCGGACCTCGAACCGCGCGACCGTCTCGCCGCTGCCGGTGTCCACCAGGAGCAGCACCAGGTCGCGCACGTCCGCGAAGGTGCCGCCGTCCGCCGAGGCCGCCAGCAGCACCCGTTCCACGGACCGGTCGAGTCCGCCGAGGTCCACCTCGACGGAGTCGGTCAGCCCCTCCGGCTCGCGCCTCTTCGGCAGGTACCGGACCAGTCCGGAGGGATGCCGGGGCTGGTTGTAGAAGACGAAGTCCTCGTCGGAGCGCACGCGTCCGTCCTGGCCCAGCAGGAGTGCGGAGGCGTCGACGTCGCGCACGCCCGTGCCCGGTGTCCAGCGCAGCACGGCGCGCACGGCCGTCGCGTGGAGCGGGATGTTCGACCCCTTCAACATCGCGTGCGTCATGACGCCATCCTGCCTGTCGCGGCCCGCCGGGACAACGCGGGAGCATCGGCACCCCGGGTTTGCGCGTGGGTAATGTTCTGTTCATGTGTTCGGGTAACTTTTGAGCCACGCTCTTGCGTGCTGTACGTCAGATGAATGGCCGGATCTCGCTGGCGATATGCGGGAACGGCGATGTAACGGGGGGTCTATGCGGCATTTCGGACACCTTCCGCCGAGTGTCCGGCGCGAGCTGTTCCACCGGGAACCGGTCGAGTTCTCCCCGGACTCCCCGGCCCGGCTGCTCTCGGTGGCCCTCGGGGCCACCCTCTACAGCCCGGCAAACCGCCCGCGGCTCGCCGACGACATCCGCAAGCAGGCACGGCGGGGGGTGGTCTCCATGGTGCTCTGCCTGGAGGACTCCATCGACGACGCCGACGTGGTCGACGCGGAGGAGAACCTGGTCAGACAGTTCGCCGAACTGGCCGCGTCCGACTCCGGCGAGATGCCGCTGCTGTTCATCCGCGTCCGCCAACCCGCGCAGATCACCGGCCTGGTACGGCGCCTGGGCCCCTCCGTCCGCCTGCTGTCCGGTTTCGTGCTGCCCAAGTTCACCGAGGAACGCGGCATTCCCTTCCTGGAGGCGCTCGCCGCCGCCGAAACCGCCTGCGGACGGCGGCTTTTCGCCATGCCGGTCCTGGAATCCCCCGAGCTGCTGCACCTGGAGACGCGCGGGGAGACGCTCACCGGGATAGCCCGGACCGTCGACAAGTACCGCGACCGCGTCCTGGCGCTCCGCCTCGGCGTGACCGACTTCTGCTCCGCGTACGGACTGCGCCGCAGCCCCGAGATGACCGCCTACGACGTCCAGATCGTCGCCTCGGTCATCGCCGACGTGGTCAACGTGCTCGGCCGTGCCGACGGCACCGGCTTCACCGTCACCGGGCCCGTGTGGGAGTACTTCCGGGTCCAGGAGCGGATGTTCAAACCGCAGCTCCGCAGCAGCCCGTTCACCGGCCGCGCCGAGGAGCTGCGCGCCGCCCTGATCGAGCACGACATGGACGGACTGCTGCGCGAGATCGACCTGGACCGGGCCAACGGTCTGCTGGGCAAGACCTGCATACACCCCTCGCACGTCGCCCCCGTGCACGCCCTGTCCGTGGTCAGCCACGAGGAGTTCAGCGACGCCACGGACATCCTGCGTCCCGAGCGCAACGGCGGCGGCGTCCTGCGGTCCGCGTACACCAACAAGATGAACGAGGTGAAGCCGCACCGGGCCTGGGCCGAGCGCACCCTGCTGCGGGCCGAGGCCTTCGGCGTCGCCCGCGAGGGCGTGGGCTTCGTCGAACTGCTGGCGGCGACCACGTGAGCGGCGACCGCACGGACGGCGACCGGGACGGCGATCGCGGCGGTGATCACAATGGTGGTCACGGCGATGATCACAATGAAGATCACGACGACTACGGCGAGGGGCACGGCACGGTGACGCGGGAGACGGACGGCGCGGCGGACGGCAGGACGGACGGCGCGGGACGCTGGCCGGGGGAGTGGGTCGCACGGCGGCTGGGCGTCCGGCTGGAGGCCCGGCCGGACCAGGAGGACGGACTGCGCGACCTGCTGGGCCTGGCCCTGCGCCGCAATCCGCGGCGGGCCCACCTGCTGGTCTCCCAGGTGCTGGGCAAGCACGTCCCGCAGCACCCCGGGATCGTCTACGGCACCGGGCTCGGTCTGGGCGAACGGGTCCGCGCACTGCTGGGGCAGGACGCCGACCGCGCGGTCGTGCTCGGCTACGCCGAGACCGCCACCGGGCTCGGCCACAGCGTCGCCGACGGCCTGGGCACCGTCCCCTACCTGCACTCCACGCGCCGCGCCGTCCCCGGCGTGGAGCCGGTGGGCGGCTTCGAGGAGGAGCACTCCCACGCCACCTCCCACCTGCTGCTGCCCGAGGACCCGGGGCTGCTGGCCGGGGACGGGCCGCTGGTGCTGGTGGACGACGAGTTCTCCACCGGCACCACCGTCCTCAACACCATCACCGCCCTGCACCGCGCCTTCCCGCGCGGACGCTACGTGATCGTCGCGCTGACCGACCTGCGCGGCGAGGCCGACCGCGCCCGGCTGGAGAAGTTCGCCGCCGAACTCGGCGCCCGCATCGACGTGGTGGCCCTCGCCACCGGCACCGTCCACCTCCCCGGCGACGTGCTGGAGCGCGGCCGCGCCCTGGTCGAGGCCCATGACAGCCCGCCGCCGGAGCCCGCCGCCGGGCCGTACGAGGTGCGGCGCGTCGACCTGGGCTGGCCGCTGGGCCTCCCCGACGGCGGCCGGCACGGCTTCACCCCCGCCCACCGCACCCGGCTGGAGGCCGCGCTGCCGGCGATGGCCGACCGGATCGCCGCCGAACTGCCGGACGGGGCGCGCCGGGTGCTCGTGCTGGGCTGCGAGGAGCTGATGTACGTGCCGCTGCGGCTGGCCGACGCCCTCACCGGGGCCACCGGCGCGGAGGTCCGCTACTCCACCACCACCCGCTCGCCGGTCCTGGCGGTCGACGAGCCCGGCTACGCGATACGCACCCGGCTGGTCTTCCCCGCCCACGACGACCCCGCCGCCGATTCCGCCGCCGGCCCCGCCGACAGTCCCGCCGCCGAAGCGGGCCCGCGCTACGCGTACAACGTCGCCGGCCAGGGTTTCGACGCCGTGGTGGCCGTCGTGGACTCCGCCGCCGACACCCCCGCCCTGCACGCCCCCGACGGCCTGCTGGCCCACCTGGCCGCCCACACCGGCCGGGTGCTGCTCGCCGTCGTGCCCTCCCACCGGCCGCTGCCCGCCCCGCTGCGCGGCCCCGCGTTCTCCTCCTACGCCGCCGAGGACGTCGGCTGGCTGCTGCAGGACCTCTCCGGCGTCCACCTGGAGGCGCCCACCGAGGAGCGCGAGGAGGCCATCCAGAGCGGCGGCGCCCACTACGCCGAGTCGCTTCCGGTGGAGTACCAGCCCAGCGAGGAGTACCAGCGGCTGTTCCACCAGGCCCTGGACGCCTCCGCGGCCCGCATCGCCCGCGCGGTCGGCACGGTCACCGAGACGCTCCTCGCCGAACGGGGGCGCACCATCGTCCTGGTCTCCCTCGCGCGCGCCGGCACGCCCGTCGGGGTGCTGATGCGCCGCTGGGCGCGGCACGTCCACGGCCTGGACCTGCCGCACTACGCCGTCTCCATCGTCCGTGGCCGCGGCATCGACACCACCGCCCTGCGCTGGCTCGCCGCCCACCACGACCCGTCCGACGTGGTCTTCGTGGACGGCTGGACCGGCAAGGGCGCCATCACCCGCGAACTCACCGAGGCGCTGCGCCCCTTCCCCGGCTTCGACCCCGAACTCGCCGTCCTGGCCGACCCCGGCGGCTGCGTGCGCACCTACGGCACCCGCGAGGACTTCCTCGTTCCGTCGGCCTGCCTCAACTCCACCGTCTCCGGCCTGGTCTCGCGCACGGTCCTCCGCGCCGACCTGGTCGGGCCCGACGACTTCCACGGCGCGAAGTTCTACCGCGAACTGGCCGGCTCGGACGTCTCCCACCTCTTCCTGGACACCGTCACCGGCCGCTTCGAGCAGGTCCGCGCCGAGGTGGCCGACGACGTACGGCACCTGCTCGCCGCCGACCGCACCCCCACCTGGGCGGGCTGGCGGGCCGTGGAGCGGATCAGCGAGGAGTACGGCATCGGGGACGCCAACCTGGTCAAGCCCGGCGTCGGCGAGACCACCCGGGTGCTGCTGCGCCGCGTCCCCTGGCGCGTGCTCGCCCGGCGCGGGGCGGGCGCCGACCTGGACCACATCCGGCTGCTCGCCGAGCAGCGCGGCGTGCCCGTCGAGGAGGTCGACGACCTGCCGTACTCCTGCGTGGGCCTGATCCACCCCCGCTACACGCGCGGCGCCACCGGCGCCGACGGACGGGCCGCCCGGTGACCGCCCCGGTGCCCGGCCCCTGCGCGACGGTGGTCGCCAGCGACCTGGACCGCACCCTGATCTACTCCGCCGCCGCCCTGGGCCTGACCGTGCCCGACGAGCGGGCCCCGCGCCTGCTGTGCGTGGAGGTCTACCGCTCCAGGCCGCTGTCGTACCTCACCGAGGCCGCCGCCGCGCTGCTGGCCGAGCTGGCCCGGCGGGCCGTCTTCGTCCCCACCACCACCCGCACCCGCGAGCAGTACCGGCGCGTCCACCTGCCCGGCCCGCCCCCGCCCTTCGCGATCTGCGCCAACGGCGGCCACCTGCTGGTGGACGGCGAGTCCGACCCCGGCTGGCACGCCCGGGTGCGGCGCGCCCTGGCCGCCGACTGCGCCTCCCTGGAGGAGGTCCGCGCCCGCATGCTGGCCGACGCCGACCCCGACTGGCTGCTGAAGGAACGCGTCGCCGAGGACCTGTTCGCCTACCTCGTCGTGGACCGCGACCGCCTGCCCCGCGCCTGGGTCAAGGAGCTGGGCGACTGGGCCGGGCCGCGCGGCTGGACGGTCTCCCTCCAGGGCCGCAAGGTCTACGCCGTGCCCCGCCCGCTCACCAAGAGCGCCGCCGTCGCCGAGATCGTCCGCCGCACCGGCGCCGGGCGCGTCCTGGCCGCCGGGGACTCCCTCCTCGACGCCGACCTGCTGCTGGCCGCCGACACCGGCTGGCGCCCCGGCCACGGCGAACTGGCCGACCTCGGCTGGACCGCCCCGCACATCACCGCCCTGCCCGAGCGCGGGGTGGCCGCCGGGGAGCGCGTCGTACGGGAGATGCTGCTGCACACCGGCCGGGCCTGAGTGAGGATGCCGGTATGACACCGCCGGCACCCCGCGACAAGCGCCCGCCCCGGACCGCCGAGCTCTACCGGTACGTCCTCGACCACAACCCGCCGCTCCACCCCGTGCTGCGGGACCTGGTGGACCTCACGCACAGCCGCTACCCCGAGCAGGCCACCATGCAGTCCGCCCAGGAACAGGGGCCGCTGCTGGCCTTCCTGGTCCGGCTGATCGGCGCCCGCCGCGTGGTGGAGATCGGCACCTTCACCGGCTTCTCCGCCCTCGCCATGGCCCTGGCCCTTCCCGCGGACGGCACGCTGATCGCCTGCGACGTCTCCGAGGAGTGGACGGCCCACGGGCGCGAGGCGTGGGCCAGGGCCGGGGTCGCGGACCGCATCGACCTGCGCATCGCCCCCGCGCTGGAGACCCTGCGGGCCCTGCCCGCCGAGCCGGGGATCGACCTGGTCTACCTGGACGCGGACAAGGGGAACTACATCGACTACTGGGAGGAAGTGGTGCCGCGGCTGCGGCCGGGCGGGCTCGTCGTCGCGGACAACGTGCTCTTCCACGGCGAGGTCGCCGACCCGGACGCCACCGGCTCCGCCGCCGCGATCCGCGCCTTCAACGACCACGTGGCCGCCGACGAGCGCACCGAGGCGATCATGCTGACGGTCGCCGACGGAGTGACGCTGGCGCGCAAGCGCTAGCCGTACCGCCCCGGACCGCCCGCGGCGGGATCCTCGTCCCGTCCCGGGACACCGCCCCGGCGCGGCCCCGGTGAGATCGCCGCCACCCGCGAGGAACGCCGTTGTGAGGCAGCTCACGCCCTTCGCCTGTCCGATCGGTCAGAGCTGACCGATCGGACAGTTACGGTGAGGGCATGGCGCGTACGGCCTCCGCGATGCGCGGACAGATCCTCGAAGCGGCGCTCCAGCTCTTCGCCACCTGCGGCTACCGGGGCACGTCGCTGCACGACATCGCCACCGTGGTGGGCTGCTCGAAGGCATCCCTGCTCTACCACTTCACCAACAAGGAGGCGATCCTCACCGAACTGCTGGCCCCGGCCGGTGAGGGACTCGCCCAACTGGACGCCCGGCTGGCCGGCCTGGAGGGCGACCGGGCCGTGGAGGCGGCCGTCACCGGATACGTCGACCTCGCGCTGCGCTTCCGGCGCGAGGTCAAGGTCCTCTTCCAGGACGTCACCGAGATGACCAACCGGCCCGTGCTGGCCGGCGTCGCCGAGATGGCGGACCGGCTGGTGGACGCGCTGGCCGGCCGCTCGGCCGAGCCGGAGGCCCGGGTCCGCGCGCACATGGTCCTCGGAGCCGTCTTCGTGACGTGCGCCAGCGACCTCCAGGTGCCGGACGAGGTGCTGCGCGACGAGATGGTCCGCGGCGCGCTGCGCACCCTCGGCCACACCCCCCGCTGATCCCCCGAAGGAAAGACGACTCTCGCCATGGCGACCCTGCTGTACCGGCTCGGCCGGTTCTCCTTCCGCCGACGAGGGCGGACAGCCGCGGTCTGGCTGCTCCTCCTCGCCCTGCTGGGCGGGGCGGCCGCCGCCTTCAGCGGCCCCACCACCGACAAGTTCGCGATGCCGGGCACCGAGTCCCAGCGGGCGCTGGACTCGCTGGAACGGGAGTTCCCGCAGGCCAGCGGCGCCACCGGCACCATCGTCATCGCCGCGCCCGAGGGGCGCAGGCTCGACCCCGCCGCGGTCGCGCCGGTGGTCCGGGAGGCCGCGGACGTGCCCGGCGTGGTCGCCGCCACGGACCCCTTCAAGGCCCGCTCCGTCTCCCGGGACGGCCGCTACGCCCTGGTCCAGGTCCAGTTCGACAGGGGCGCGGACGAGATCACCGACGCCCAGCGCGCGGCGTACGAGCGGGTCGGCGCGGACGCCGAGGGGCTGCGGGTCGAGCACGGCGGCGAGGTCATGAGGAACGAGGTGGAGGTCGGCTCCACCGAGGCGCTCGGCGTCCTGGTCGCCGCGGTGGTCCTCGTCATCACCTTCGGCTCCCTGGTGGCCGCCGGCATGACCCTGCTGAACGCGCTGATCGGCGTCGCGGCGGGCATGGCCGGGCTGTACTCCCTCAGCGGAGCCGTGGAACTGACCAGCACCGCGCCCATCCTGGCGCTGATGCTGGGCCTGGCCGTCGGCATCGACTACTCGCTGTTCATCACCTCCCGCTACCGCCAGTACCTCGCCGAGGGCCTGGAGGCCGAGGAGGCGGTCGGACGCGCGACCGGAACCGCCGGTTCGGCCGTCGTCTTCGCCGGAGCCACCGTCGTCATCGCCCTGGCCGGACTGTCCGTGGTCGGCATCCCCTTCCTGAGCGTCATGGGCCTGGCCGCGGCGGGCACCGTCGCCGTCGCCGTGCTGGTCGCCCTCACCCTGCTGCCCGCCGTCCTGGGCTTCGCCGGCCAGAGGATCCTGCCCCGCAAGCAGCGCACCGGCGGGGCCGCGGAGCCGGCACGGGAGGGCTTCGGCTTCCGCTGGGGCCGGATCGCCACCCGCCTGCGCGTGCCGATCCTCCTCGCCGGAATCCTGGGCCTGGGCGCGCTCGCCCTGCCCGTCCAGGACATGCGCCTGGCGCTGCCCGACGCCGGCACCGCCGCCACCGGCTCCCCGGCCCGCGAGGCCTACGACCTGACCAGCGAGGGATTCGGGCCGGGCTTCAACGGCCGCCTGATAGCCGTCGTCTCCGGCGACGACGCCCGCGCCACCGGCGCGGCGGCCGGGGAGGCCGCGGAGCTGATCCGGAAGACCGAGGGCGTGCTCGCCGTCGCGCCGCCGCAGCCGAACGAGCGGGGCACCACCGTGCTGCTGGCGATCATCCCCGAGGCCGGCCCCACCGACGCCGCCACCGAGGACGCCGTCCACGCCATACGCGACCGTGTGGCCGGGGTCGAGGGCGCCGACGTCGCCCTGACCGGCGCCACGGCCCTGGGCATCGACGTCTCCGAGAAGCTCGCGGACGCCATGCCGGTCTACCTGCTGCTCGTGGTCGGCCTGTCCGTCCTGCTGCTGATGCTGGTCTTCCGCTCGATCCTGGTGCCCCTGAAGGCGGCGCTGGGCTTCCTGCTCACCGTCGGCGCCACCTTCGGCATCACCGTGGCGATCTTCCAGCAGGGCCACCTGGCCGGACTGGTCGGCGTCGACACCCCGGGACCGCTGGTGAGCTTCCTGCCGATCCTCCTGATCGGCATCCTGTTCGGCCTGGCCATGGACTACGAGGTGTTCCTGGTCTCCCGGATGCGGGAGGACTTCGTCCACGGCGACACCGCCCAGCAGGCCACGGTCAACGGCGTCGGGCACAACGCCCGGGTCGTCACCGCCGCCGCGCTGATCATGACGGCGGTCTTCGGCGGCTTCGTGTTCATGGACGACCCGATCATCAAGTCCATCGGGTTCGCCCTGGCCGTCGGCGTGCTCATCGACGCGTTCGTCGTCCGCATGACCCTGGTGCCGGCCGTGATGTCCCTGCTCGGCCGCGCCGCCTGGAAGCTGCCCCGCCCGGTCGACCGGATCCTGCCCGACCTCGACATCGAGGGCGAGAGCCTGCGGAAGCGGTCCGCTCCCCGCGGGCAGGAGGAACCCACCGGGGTCTGACCCGGGGCGGGCCGGACCGGCCCCGGCCGGACCGTACCGCCCGCCGGTCAGCCGCAGCAGCCGCCCCCGCAGCAGCCTCCGCCCCCGCCGCCCGGCGCCGGGGCGGAGGCACCCCGGGAATCACCCCGGGAAGCACTGCCGCCCACGGCCACCGTGGACAGCAGCTTCACGGTGTCGTCGTGGCCCTCCGGGCAGGTCGCGGGCGCACCGGACTCGGCCATCGGACGATTCAGCTCGAACGTGGTGCCGCAGGCGCGGCAGCGGAAGTCGTAACGAGGCATGGAGGCAGCATAGCCAAGACGGCATAGCCGCAGGTCAGCCCTGAGGAACCGGAAACGGTCAGCCGCCCGCGGCGCGTTCCTGGCGGATGCCGTGCACCACCTGCGCCACCGACTCCCGGATGGCGTCCAGCTCCGTCAGGAAGTGCCACCAGTCCGGGTGCCGCCCGGTCAGCCCCGCCACGGCCCGGTCCAGCCGTGCCACCGCCGCGTCCAGCGGGCCGGCGTGCCGGGGGTCGGGGTGGGTGCGCCCGGCCATCGCCAGCCGCTGGGCGTCGCGGATGGCGAACCGCACCCGCTCCACCTCCCCGCTGTGGTCGGAGGAGACCTCGTTCAGCCGCCGCAGCCGCTCGCCGGCGGCCGAGACCGCCTCGTCGGCGTCGTTCAGCAGCGCCCGCACCGTCGACAGCCGCGCGGTGGCGTCCGCCCACCGCTGCTCCTGACGCGCTCTGCGCGCCTCGGCCAGCTTCTCCTCCGCCTGCCGCACCGCGCGCCCGGCCTGGTCGGGCACCTGCTGGAGGTCCTCCCAGCACGCCACGGCGAACCGCCGCCGCAGCTCGCTGAGCACCGGCCCGACGGTGCCCGCCCGGGTCTGCAGCGCCTGGGCCCGGGTGCGCAGGGAACTGATCCGCCGGTCGATCTCGGCGACCCGCTCCGGCAGCCGCTCGGCCTCCTCGCGGATGGCCTCCGCCTCGCGCAGGACGCGGTCGGCCCGCTGGATCGTCTCCCGCACGCCGTGGCGGCCGGCGCCCTCGTTCAGCTTGGTCAGCTCGGGGGAGAGGGCGGCCAGCCGGGCGGCCAGGTCGTCCGCCCGCAGGCCCGAGGCGCGTACGGCGTCGAGCGCGTTCGTCGCGGCGAGCAGCCCCTGCCGGGCCCGCTCCACGGCGGGCGCGAGCCGGGCCAGTTGGCTCTCGGCCTTCTCCAGCAGCGGACCGAGCCCCTGCCCGAACCGCTCCAGGTCCCCGCGGGTGCGCTCCAGCTCGTTCCTGGCCTCGGTCAGGGCCTGCCGGGCGAGGGAGGCGGTGGCGGCGTCCAGGTCGTCCCGGTCCAGGTCGTACGCGTCCACGGCCTTGATGTAGTCGTGGCTGACCTGGTCGATCCGTCGTCCGAAGTCGGCGAAGCCGGCGACGGCGCGGCGGGCGGCGGGGGAGTCGTCGACGGCGGCCAGGGTCTCTATGGAGATCCGCAGATCGCGCTGCGCGGTGTCCAGCTCGTAGAACGCGGTGGCCGCCGCGTCCTTGGCGGCCTGGGCCTCGGCCCGCAGGCCCTCGGCACGACCGCCGCCTCCCCAGCCCCAGCGGCGTGCGCCGCCGTTCATCGCCGCCACGTGTGTCCTCTCCCCGTACGCGCTCGCCGGCCCGGCTGCCATTCTCCCACCCGGCCTCGGCGAACACACGGGGCTGATCAGCGCGCGGCGCCCGCGGTCCGCACCGTCACGTCGCCGTTGTCGCTGTGGGCGCTGACGGTGCGCTCGCCGCTGTCGTCCCGGGGCACCTCCACCCGGGCGCGGCCGTTGTCCGCACCGGCGTCCACCCGGTACGCGGCGCGGGGCAGCTCGACGGTGACCGAGCCGTTGTGGCCGCGGGCCTCGACCCGCTCCGGAACACGGGTCAGGGCCAGCTTCAGCCCGCCGTTGTCCACCTCGGCGGTGACCCGGCGGGAGCCGATGCCGGTGGCCTCGACGGAACCGTTGTCGCCGCTGAGCTCCAGCGGCCCGGAGGAGTCCCGGACGCGGACCTTCCCGTTGTCCGCGGCGATCGTGAGCGCGCTGCGGAAACCGCGGGCGGTGACGTCGCCGTTGTCGCTCTCGACCCGCACCGCCATCCCGCGCGGCACCTCCACCCGGTGCCGCAGGTCACAGCTTGCGGGCCCCTTGCAGTCCGGGCCCAAGGCGAGCGTGCCGCCCTTCGGGGACCACTTGGCGCCCGTGCTGCCCCCGTAGGCGACCCCGGCGAACCAGCGGGTGACCCGTACGTCCGCGCGGTCCGCCGGCACCAGCTCCAGCGGCGAGTCGTCGACCTCGACGGTCAGCGTCCGCACCCCCTCGCCGACCCGGAAGCTCCGGTGCTCGGGCGTGGCGTCCTCGGCGTCCACGCACCCGGCCGCCCCGGCGGTGACCACGACCGCGAGGGCGACGGCGCACAGGGCGCGGACGGTACTGCGACGGGTTTCGGTGGTCATCGGCTCGTTCTCCGTATCCGGTCGGGAAGGGGGCTCGGTGCGGCCGCTCCCCGACCGTAGGGACCACCACCCCCGCCGCGGCATCCCGCACACCACCGGACCGGTGGTGGGGCTACCCCCCGCCCACCCCGGGGGTTTGCGGCGCGGGCCGCGCGGCAGGGTACGCTGTGACTCCATGTCCTCCGGGCGCATAGCTCAGCGGTAGAGCGCTGCCCTTACAAGGCAGATGTCGGCGGTTCGAACCCGTCTGCGCCCACCGGCAGCAGGACACACGAAAGGCCCAGGTCAGCGGGTGAAACCCGGAGACCTGGGCCTCTGCCTTTCACGGCGGTGCTGCGCCGCCGTGCCGCCTACGTGCCGGAAAGTCCACCCGGAGTCCACATCACCCTCTGGATCCGGCCGCCGAGAGGATCGTCGCGGGAGTGCCGACCGGGCAGGGCCACAGCCGGCAGGTCAGAACCGTTGCAGGTTTCTCCGCCTCATCCACCGCATCCAGCCGTCATGCACGGCCTTCGTCGGAGGGAGTGATCAAGCCCTCTCCCACGTGCGGCGATTCCTGGCCACGGCGTAGATCCTCTCGACATCGGGCGGCGCGAG
>NZ_DASQNP010000141.1:0-4839 GCF_035644915.1 Streptomyces sp. | reverse complement strand
TGCGGCGATGCGTTGCACGGGAATTCCGGTCGGCGCCGGGTGGGGGAGCGGTGCGGTGGGGACGGCGGGGCCGGCCGCGTGCGGCGCGGTGGTGGTGAGGGGTGTGGGACGTGCCGGTTGGGCCGGTGCGGTGAGGCGCTGTACGGCGGGGCCGGTCGGCGCGCCGACCGCCGGGCGGGAACGTGGGCCGCGCGGGCCGGCCGACCGCGGCGCGCCGGCGGGCGGGGGACCGGAGGGCCCGGAGGGTTCCGCCGGGCCGTACGGCGGGGCCGTCGACCGCCGCGTCCCGCCGCGCCCGTCGTACGGGGTGCGGCGCGGCGCGGCACGGCGCAGTGCCCGCTGGATGAGGCCCGGGCCCCGGCCGCCCGCCGTGGGAGCGGCCCCGGCCGGGGCCGGGGAAGGCGGCACGGTCTCCGGCGGACCCGCCGGGAGCGGGCCCGAGCCGCCCTCGGTGTGCCGTCCCGCGGGCAGCCGCAGGGAGTCCGTGTCCCCGGGCGGTTCGTCGGGCCGCCTCCGGCGCAGGGGGACCACCGGGGCGGTGCCCGGGGCCGCCGGGGGCGCGCTCAGCGGGCCGTCCGGGTGCAGCAGCGGCCGGAGGGGGCGGGCGGCGAGCAGCCGCTGCACCCGGACGGGCGCATCGGGCGGCACCGGTCCGCCGCCGCCCGCCGTCCCTGCCGGGGAGGACGGGCGGGCCACCGGGGCCGCCGCCTCCGGCGTCGGCGCGTGCGGCTGCGCGGTACCGGCCGGACGCGGCCCCGGCGCGCCGTCCGTCAGGCCGTGCCCCGGGGGACCGGGCGGCGCGGAGCCCCGCACCTGTGGAGGTGCGCCGCTCCCGGCCGGCCGCCCCTCGCCGCCGGAGCCGGAGCCGGGCCCGGGGCCAAGGCCAGGACCGGTGCTGGTGTCGGGTGCCGGCCGCGCCGGTGCGGTCGGCCCGGCGGCGGTGGGACGGGGCGCAGGGACGGGACCGGCGGGCCCGTCCGGTGCCGGAGCGGTGGCCGCGGGGGCGTTCCGGGCCGGTCCGGTCGTGCGGTCGGTGCGGGCCCTCCGCTGGACGGGGCGTTCCGCTGCCGGAGGCTGGGCGACGGGCATCACCGGCGCCGGCCCTCCGCCGGGAGCAGCCGGGGCCGGTCGCGCTGAGGGCGGCGGAGGCGGCGGTTCCACCGGGCCCGGACGCCGTGGCGCGCCGTCCGCCGCGGGCGCCGCCGCGGGGGGCCCGGCCGCGGTCCGCCGCACGGCGGCTCCGGCCGGCCCGTCCTGCGGCGCCGCCGGGGACGTGTTCCGGGTGGCCGCCTCGAACGGCTCCCCGAGGCCCGGCCGTACGGGGCCTCCCTGCCCCGGACGGGCAGGGGGGCCGGGCCGGTCCGGTGCCTGCCGCGCTCCCGGGCCGGGAGCGCGCTGGACCACCGGTCGGCCGGGCGCCGGGCCGGGGGAGGCGGTGGTGTCGGCCGGGCCGCTCACGGTGGTCCCGGGGAGCAGGGGAGCGACCCGCCCGGGGCCCGGCTCCGCCGGCCCGGGGGCGGCGGGGAGCGGGCCGGCGGTGGGCGGCAGGCCGGGCAGGGGCGCGCCGAGGCCGACCCTGGGCGCCGAGGTGCGCCGGGACTCCGGCCGGGGCTCGGCGCCGGCCGGTCGGGGTGCGTCCCCGGCCGGGCGGTCCGGGACGGTCTCCGCCGCGGTGCGCGCCCGGCGCTCCCCGCCGCCTCCGGTGCCGGACCGGTCCGGCGCGGCAGCCTCACCTCCGCGGACGGGTGTGCCCCGTCCGCTTCCGGCGCTCCGGGCGGGGGCCAGGGCCGCGATCCTGCGGACCGGTACGGCCGCCGACCGGGCGACGGTCAGCGACGGCCGGGGCGGCCGGAGGGGTTCGGGGGCCGGGGCGCGGACCACGGTGAACCTCGGTGGCCCCGCGGCGGGTGCCGCCGGGTCCCGGTCGGCGACGGGAACCCGTCCGCCCGGTCCTGCGGTTCCCGATGGTCCGGAGGATGATCCCGGCTCCGTCACCGGTCCCGCCACCGCCTCCGCCACCGGCACAGGATCCGGTCCCGCCGCCTCCGCCTCCACTTCCGCCGCTGCCTCCGCTTCCGGAGCCGCTCCCCGCCGGCGGTGCGTCAGGGCCGTGTCCACCGTGCGCTGCACGGCTCCGCCGGTCGTCCGCCGGGCGACGGCGTGCACCAGCCCCGAGGGGGCCAGCGGATCGACGAGGTGCCCGAGTTCGGTCCGGAACGTCGGCGCCCGGTGGGTGGGCAGCCCGTCCCGGAAGCCGAGCGGGTCCGCGACCAGCACCCGGTCCGCGATGGCGCGTCGCAGCGGCGGCACGGACCGCCACTCGCCGTCCGCTGACGCGCGGGACGGCGCGGCGGCGCCCGGCGCGTCCTGGACGGGAGCCGGGCCGGCCGCCGGGCGTCCGGAGCGCCGGCGGATCAGGCGGTGCCGCAGTGCCACGTTCCGTCACTCACCCCTCGTTGATGCGTGTGTTGATCCTGGCGATCTCGCGCACCCAGCGGATCCGCTCCGCATGGGTCAGGCCGAGGATCTGCTCCCGCGGCCAGTGGAAGTGGTAGGCGATGTACGCGGCCTCCTCGTAGAGCCGGTCGGGCGCGTACGTCACGATTCCCCCAGGCGCCCACCCGCCAGGTCGATCTCGAAGGAGGACTCGCACTCCGGGCAGGTGACCGCGGCCCGGGTGTGGCCCTCGGCGTTGATCCGCCGGTAGAAGTCCTGGAGGAAGGCCAGGTCCGAGGCGAAGAACTTCTCCACCACGCCGCCGTGCACGTCGGTGATCGTCCCGATCCGGGTGATCACCAGGCCGAGCAGCACCACCGACAGGTAGGCCGGGTTCTCCTTCACCCGCAGGTCGGCCAGCGGCAGCAGTTCGTCGCGGGCGGTGGCCAGGCGCATCGCGCCGCGCCGGTGGACGGTGCCCGACTCGTCCACGTAGCCGCGCGGCAGCTCGAACTCGAACTCGGTCCTGATCCGCTCCTCCACGGCCGCCGGCGGACCGGCCGGCTCGCCCCGGAACGGGTCGGGGGCCGTCCCGGCTCCGGCGGGGACGGGCCCGGAAGCGCTGCGTCGCATCAGTTGAACTCGATGTCCTCGAAGACGATGGTGACCCTCTCCGTCGCCGGCTGGGCGTCGCCGGCCTTCAGGCCGGGGCCCTCCCACTTCTGGGCCCAGGCGTTCTTGAGGTTGATCGTCCGGTCCTGGCCGCCCTTGGCGTCGGTGAAGATGATGCTCAACTGCTGGCGGGCCGCGTCGACGTCGCCCCGCTGGAAGGTCTCCTTGATCCACTGGGTGAAGTCGCTGGCCTGGTCCATGCCCCGGGTGATGGTGACCTCGCCGCCCTTGCGGGCGCCGGGGAGCTTCCGGATCAGCAACTGACCCTGGCTGGTGACCTGGACGACGTCGATGCTGTCCAGTTCCATGGACAGCCCGCTGACCTCCTGGACGGTCTCCACCTGGATGCCGCCGAGCTGGACCTTGAATGTATGGGTGGCAAGCGTGTCGCCGCTCTCCTGGGCCATCTGCCGTTACCGCCTTTCCGCGTCGGTGGGGTGGAGGTGGGGGACGGGGGTGGGGGTCACTCGTTGACGAGGCTGGTGCTGTCGGAGAACTGGGCCAGCCGGAAGATCACGAACTCGGCCGGTTTCACGGGGCAGACGCCGATCTCGCAGATCACCTGGCCGGAGTCGATGGTCTGCGGGGTGTTGGTCTCGGCGTCGCACTTGACGTAGTAGGCCTCGTTGGCGGTGGCGCCGAAGAGCGCCCCCCGGCGCCACTCCTCCATCAGGAAGGCGGAGATGTTGCGGCGGATGGTGCTCCACAGGTACTCGTCGTTCGGTTCGAAGACGACCCACTGGGTGCCCAGCAGGACGGACTCCTCCAGGTAGTTGAAGAGCCGCCGGACGTTGACGTACTTCCAGGCGGGGTCGGAGGACAGGGTGCGGGCCCCCCAGATCCGGATGCCGCGTCCGGGGAACGCCCGGATGCAGTTGACCCCGATCGGGTTGAGCAGGTCCTGCTCGCCCTTGGTGATGTTGGTCTGCAGTTCGACGGCGCCGCGCACCACCTCGTTGGCCGGGGCCTTGTGCACGCCGCGTTCGGTGTCGTTCCTGGACCAGACGCCGAGCACGTGGCCGCTCGGCGGGACGAAGCGGTTCTGCCCGGTGGACGGGTCGAAGACCTTGATCCAGGGGTAGTAGAGCGCGGCGTACTTGGAGTCGTAGCCGGCTCCCTCCAGGCGCCACTGCCGCACCTGACGGGGCGTCATCTCAGGGAGCGGGTCGAGCACGGCCAGCCGGTCGCCCATCAGCTCGCAGTGGGCGATCATGCCGAGCTGGACGGTCTTGACGCCCTCCTCGTCGATCAGCCCCGACTGGTGGGCGGCCATCAGGTCGGGCACGGCCAGCATGGTGATCTCGTCGATCGCCTCCAGCGCGCCGAATCCGGTGCGGTCGTCGGCGCTCCCGACGTACTCCCCTGCGTCGACCACCGCCGGCAGCGCCTCGCCCGTGCCGGGGGCCGGGGCGGCGGCGGGGAGCGCCACGCTCTGCTTCTGCGGCCTGGCCAGCGCGCTCGCGGGGGCGCCCTCGGTGACCACGATCAGGGAGGACTTCTCCCTCACCTGTCCGACCACGTAGTTCTTCGTGTTCTTCTTCGCCGAGACGTCGAACCTCTCCACCTGCTTGCCGCCCTGCCTGACCACCAGGGCGAAGCGGTCCTCGGCGGCGTCCTCCTCGTCGGGGTCGGCCACCTCGACGGTGAGGTCCGTGCCCGAGCCCGGCCGTGCGGCCACCTTGAAGGTGCCCAGGGGCACCGGCTCTCCGGCGGGGGGTTCCTTGCTCCGGC
>NZ_DASQNP010000140.1:0-4400 GCF_035644915.1 Streptomyces sp. | reverse complement strand
GTCCCCGATGGGCGGGCCGGTCTACCGCTACGACGCCGCGCTGGACTCCCCGGTGAAGTTCCCCGAGGCGTACGACGGGGACTTCTTCGCGGGCGAGTTCGGGCGGCGGTGGATCAAGCGCATCGAGCAGGGCACGGACGGCACCGTCCAGTCGATCAACGCCTTCCCCTGGACCGGCACCCAGGTGATGGACATGGCCTTCGGGCCGGACGGCGCGCTGTACGTCCTCGACTACGGCACCGGCTACTTCAACGGCGACGCCAACTCCGCGCTCTACCGGATCGAGAACGCCACCGGCGGCCACTCGCCGATCGCCCAGGCGAGCGCCGACCGCACCTCCGGCCGGGCCCCGCTGAAGGTCTCCTTCTCCTCGGCGGGCAGCTCGGACGCCGACGGCGACGCGCTGACGTACTCCTGGAACTTCGGCGACGGCGGGACCTCGACCGCAGCCAACCCCACCCACACCTACCGCCGGAACGGCACCTACACGGCCACGGTGACCGTCAAGGACCCTTCGGGACGCACCGGTTCGGCGTCGGTGCACCTCACCGTCGGCAACACCGCGCCCAGGGTGACCCTGGAACTCCCCGGTGATGGCCAGCTCTTCACCTTCGGCGACGAGGTGCCCTTCAGGGTGCGGGTGAGCGACCCGGAGGACGGGAGGATCGACTGCTCCAAGGTCAAGGTCACCCACATCCTCGGCCACGACAGCCACGGACACCCCGTCACCTCGGCGACCGGCTGCTCCGGCACCATCAAGACCACCGCGGACGGCGAGCACGACCCCAACGCCAACATCTTCGGGGTCTTCGACGCCGAGTACACCGACCGGGGCGCGAACGGCCAGCCCGCCCTGACCACGCACGACCAGAACATCGTCCAGCCCAGGCACCGGCAGGCCGAGCACTACGGCGACTCCCAGGGCGTGCGCATCGTCAACCACGCCCCGGCGCACGGCGGCCGGACGGTCGGGGACGTCCACGACGGCGACTGGATCGCCTTCACGCCCTACCGCGTCGGGAACGCCACGTCCCTCACCGCGCGGGTGTCGTCGGCCGGGAGCGGTGGCACCCTGGAGGTCCGCACCGGTTCCCCCACCGGCAGGCTGATCGGCTCCGCCGAGGTCGCGCCGACGGGCGGCTGGGAGACCTTCACCGACGTCACCACGCCCATCGAGCAGCCGCCGTCCGGGACCACCACGCTCTACCTGGTCTTCAGGGGCAGCGGCGGCGGAGCCCTCTACGACGTGGACGACTTCACCTTCACCACCGGCTGACCGGTACCGGACCGGAACGGACCCGGGCAGAAACCGGGTAGAAACCGGGCAGGACCCGAGCAGGACCCCGGACCGATTCCCGCGAGCCGGGACGGGCGGACACCCCCGGTGCCCGCCCGTCCCGCCCGAGGAAGGACATCCGCATGCACGCCTTCGCACGCCTCGCCACGGCCGCGGCCGCCGCGGCGCTGACGCTGGGCGCCACGGCACTGCCGGGCGGCGCGACCCAGCAGGCCCCGCAGGGCCCCGGCGACGAGGAGAGCCGGGTCCTGGTCTTCTCCAAGACCGCCGGCTTCCGCCACGACTCCATCCCCGACGGCATCGCCGCCCTCAGGGAACTCGGCGCACAGGGCGGCTTCGCCGTCGACGCCACCGAGGACGCGGGCGCCTTCACCCCCGACAACCTCGCCCGCTACGACGCCGTCGTCTTCCTCTCCACCACGGGCGACGTCCTGAACACCACCCAGCAGCGGGCCTTCGAACGCTACATCGGCGGGGGCGGCGGCTACGTGGGCGTCCACGCCGCCGCCGACACCGAGTACGACTGGCCCTTCTACGGCGGACTGGCCGGCGCGTACTTCCACTCCCACCCGCACATCCAGCGCGCGACCGTCGACGTCGAGGACCGGGCGCACGCCGCGACCGCCCACCTGGGCGCGACCTGGGAGCGCACCGACGAGTGGTACAACTACCGCACCAACCCGCGCGAGCGCGCCCATGTGCTCGCCACGCTCGACGAATCCTCGTACACCGGCGGCACGATGGGGGAGGACCATCCCATCGCCTGGTGCCAGGACTACCGGGGCGGCCGCGCCTTCTACACCGGCGGCGGGCACACCAGGGAGTCCTACGCGGAACCGGCCTTCCGCGCCCACCTGCTGGGCGGCATCCGCTGGGCCACGGGCGCCGTCCGGGCCGACTGCCGCCCCGAGAACGGCTACACCCCGCTCTTCGACGGCACGGACACCCGCGGCTGGAAGCAGGCCGGGCCGGGCTCCTTCACGCTGGAGGACGGGACGCTGACCTCCACGGGCGGCATGGGGATGCTCTGGTACGAGGCGAAGGAGCTGCAGGCGTACTCGCTCAAGCTCGACTGGAAGACGGCCGGGGACGACAACTCCGGGATCTTCGTGGGCTTCCCGCCCTCCGACGACCCCTGGTCGGCGGTCGACAAGGGCTACGAGATCCAGATCGACGCCACCGACGCGCCGGAGAAGACCACGGGATCGGTGTACGGCTTCCAGGCCGCCGACCTCGAAGCCCGGGACAGGGCGCTCAACCCGCCGGGGGAGTGGAACACCTACGAGATCCGCGTCGAGGGCGAGCGGCTGCGGGTCTGGCTCAACGGCGTGAAGATCAACGACTTCACCAACCGCGACCCGGCGCGCAGCCTGCGGCAGGGCCACATCGGCCTCCAGAACCACGGGGACGGCGACGAGGTGTCCTTCCGCTCCATCCGCGTCAAGGAACTGCCGGTCAGGGGCAGGGACACCTGTTCCTGAGCGGGCACGGCCGCCGACGGGCCGTGGGGAACCCCGCGGCGGTCCCGGCGGCGGGCGGGGAAACCGCCGGCTCCCCGGCCGCCGCCGGCCCGGCCGCCCGCCCCCGCGCCCCCGGCGTACCGCACGGCCCCCACGACCGCGCGCCACCGCGGCACCCCACCACGGCCCCGGCACGGCGACGCCCGTGCCGCTCACCCCCGGGAGGCAGCCATGACCACCGACCACCCCGACCGGTCCTCCTCCGGCGGCGCGCCCCTGTCCGGCGGCCGCGCCGAACCCACGGCGTCCCCCGGGGGCGGCCCGGGGACCGCGGAAGACACCGCGCGGACGCCCCGCACCGGGATCTGGCTGATCGGCGCGCGGGGATCCGTCGCGACCACCGTGGTGGCCGGATGGGCGGCGGTCACCGCCGGGCTGCACCCGCCCACCGGCATGGTCACGCAGACGGCCCCCTTCGCGGACTGCGGGCTCCCACCCCTGGACACCCTGGTCTTCGGCGGCCACGACACCGCCGAGTGCCCCCTGCCCAAGCGCGCCGAGGTCCTGGCGGAGGGCGGGGTGCTGCCGCACGGTCTGCCGGCCGCCGTACGGGCCGAACTGGCCGCGGCCGACGCCGCGATCCGCCCCGGCGGGCCGCGGCCCGGCGACGACCGCACCGACGAGGAACTGACCGACGCCTTCGCCGCCGACATCACCGCCTTCACCGCCGGCCACGGACTCGCGCGCACCGTCGTCGTCAACGTCGCCTCCACCGAACCGGCCCCCGGCCCGGACGGCGGCGACCGCCTGCCGCCCAGCTCCCTCTACGCGGCGGCGGCCCTCCGCGCCGGCTGCCCGTACGTCAACTTCACCCCCTCCGCTGGACTGCACCACCCGGCCCTGAGGGAACCGGCCGCCCGCTCCGGGCTCCCGTACGCGGGCCGCGACGGCAAGACGGGGCAGACGCTGCTGCGGTCGGTGCTCGCGCCGATGTTCCTCCAGCGCGCCCTGCAGGTGCGGGCCTGGTCCGGCACCAACCTCCTCGGCGGCGGGGACGGCGCCGCCCTCGCCGACCCGGCCGCGGCGGCGGCCAAGAACGCCGGCAAGGCCCGGGTGCTCGCCGACACCCTCGGCGACCTCCCGGACGGCGACCTGCACATCGACAACGTGCCCGCCCTCGGCGACTGGAAGACCGCCTGGGACCACATCGCCTTCGAGGGCTTCCTCGGCTCGCGGATGGTCCTCCAGACCATCTGGCAGGGCTGCGACTCCGCCCTCGCCGCCCCCCTGGTCCTCGACCTCGCCCGCCTGACCGCGGCCGCCCACGCCGCCGGGCTCCGCGGCCCCCTGCCCGCCCTCGCCTTCTTCTTCAAGGACCCGGACCCGGGCGCCTCCTCCGCCCTGGCGGACCAGTGGCGGGACCTGCTGGCCCTCGCCGACCGCCTGCGGGAGGACGCGTGAGCCCCCGCACCGGCCGGTGGCGGGCCTGGGCCGAACTGCTGCGCGTCTCGGCGCTGTGCACCGTGCCCGGCGACGCGCTCGCCGGCGCGGCGGCGGCCGGGCGCGCACCCGGCCGCGGCACCGCGCTCGCCGCCGGCGCCTCCCTGTGCCTGTACGAGGCGGGCATGGCGCTCAACGACTGG
>NZ_DASQNP010000139.1:0-54932 GCF_035644915.1 Streptomyces sp. | reverse complement strand
TGATGACGCCCGAGGTGGAGTTCGGGGAGGAGGTGGGCCACCCCCGCCGGTACGCGCGGACGGGCCTGCCGCAGATCTTCCCCGTCCGGGACGCCGACCGGGGAGGGCGGCCCCGCGGTGGTGCGGATGAGGGAGACGGCTCCGGAGGTGATCGGCGTGCTGCTCGACCGCGGATCCGTGCGGGAACTCCGGCGAGCGGGCCGGGGCCGGTGACCTCGCCGACTGGCCACTGCGGGGCGATGCGCTGATGGAGCGGTCCCGTCGCGGGACCGCCGACCACCTGACCCGGAGGACCGGACTTCCACCGGCGGGCGGCAAGAAGCTCACAACCGGAGATCAACCGCGCCTTCAAGGTCTCAAGTCTGCCGGGCGTGCGAAAGCGCGAGGCTAGGATGCGACCGTGGCGCCGCTTGTCCCGTTCCCTCCCGTCTTCCGGCAGCTGCCGGCCGAGCAGCCGCGCCATGGACGCGAACCGGAGACGGTGACCGGGGCCGAGGGGTTCGTAGACGGCCAGCCGCTTCCGGTTCCGCCACGGCTGGGCAAGCCGCGTGTGCGCGTGACTCCGCACACTGCTCCCCCGCACGACGTCCCGCCTTCCTCGCGCCGGCGCGACCGCACGGTTGCCGGGCGCATCGACGCCCTACGCGCAGCTCACGAGCGACAGCGATTCCCGGGCGTGGACCCGGGCGATGGTCGGCCGCGGCCGATGACGCTCGGGGCCGATGCGCATGGGATTCAAAGCGTTTCAGGACGTGCTGAGCACGATGGAGAGGACACTTTCATGCAGAACTACGACATCAAGAAGGAGCGGCGGGACCTCTACTCGGCCAGGCGTGACCGGTTCGAGATCGTCGATGTGCCGCGCATGAGCTTCCTGATGGTGGACGGCCGCGGCAATCCCAACACGTCGGCCGACTATCGCGCGGCGGTCGAGGCCCTGTACACGACCGCCTATGCCGTGCGCGCGATCGCCAAGGAGAAGTTGGGCCGGACACACACCGTCGGCCCGTTGGAAGGACTGTGGTACGCGGACGACCTCAGCGTCTTCAAGACCCGTGACCATGACGAGTGGAGCTGGACGCTCATGATCGTTCAGCCGGGCTGGGTCACCTCCGCCATGGTCGACGAGGCGATGGAGCGCGTTGCGAGGACGAAGGACCTCAGCGCCGGGCACCGCGTGAGGTTCGACGACTACGCCGAGGGGCAGTGCGTACAGATCCTGCACGTCGGGCCGTATGACGAGGAGGGGCCCACGATCGCACGGATGCACGAGGAGTTCATGCCCGCCGAGAAGCTGGTCCCCCGCGGGCATCATCACGAGATCTACCTCTCCGATGCCCGCAGGACGGAACCGAGCCGACTGCGCACCATCCTCCGCCAACCGGTCGGCCCGGCTCACACCTGACCTCGTACGCGTCCTCGGGGATCTGCGACCCGGCCGGTGGCGGCTCTGTGCGGACCGGCCCGGTCCGTGGTCCGGGCCTGGTCTGACGGGGTCACCGGGCCGCGTACCGGCACCGGCACCACGTGTCCGGCGCAACGCCCTCGCCGGCCCCACCGGCGTACGTCACCACCCGGGGGCAGGACCGGCTGCGCGCCCCGGTCGGCTCGCCGTCTCCTCCCCCGCCCCGGCCCGCGAAGGCGCGCGAGGGGCGGGGTGTACGGAATGCGGCGGACGGTCAGGCCAGTCCGGCCACCAGCTCCGCCACCGGCTTGCGGCGGCCGGTGTAGAACGGGACCTCCTCACGGACGTGGAGGCGCGCCTTGGAGCCGCGGAGGTGGCGCATGAGGTCGACGATGCGGTGCAGTTCGTCGGCCTCGAAGGCCAGCAGCCACTCGTAGTCGCCCAGCGCGAAGGAGGCCACGGTGTTGGCGCGCACGTCGGGGAAGCCGCGCGCCATCTTTCCGTGCTCGGCGAGCATGCTCCGGCGCTCCTCGTCGGGCAGCACGTACCACTCGTAGGAGCGGACGAACGGGTAGACGCACACGTACGCCCGCGGCTCCTCCTCCGCCAGGAAGGCCGGGATGTGCGACCGGTTGAACTCGGCGGGGCGGTGCAGCGCCATGTTGGACCACACCGGCTCCAGGGCGCGGCCCAGCTTCGTGCGGCGGAAGAGGTTGTAGGCCTCCTGGAGCGCCTCGGAGGTCTCCGCGTGCCACCAGATCATCATGTCGGCGTCGGCGCGCAGCCCGGAGACGTCGTAGGTGCCGCGCACGGTGACGTCCTTGGCGGCGAGCTGGTCGAACAGCTCCTGGACCTCGTCGGCGTAGCCGGCGCGGTCCTCGGGGAGGACGTCGCGCAGCCGGAAGACCGACCACATGGTGTAGCGGATGACCTCGTTGAGGTCCTTGGCCCTCTTGCCCGCGTTGGGCGCCTTGCGGGGTTCAGCAGTCATGCGGTCATTCTCCCGCGCTCCCCGGCCCGGCCGGCGGCCGGGTGCGCAGCACCGCCTCGGCGGCGGCGCGGCCGCCGGCGACGCAGGCCGGGATGCCCACCCCGTCGTACGCCGCCCCGCACACCGCCAGGCCCGGGTGCGCGGCGAGGTGCCGGCGGACGCGGGCGACGCGTTCCAGGTGGCCGACCGGGTACTGCGGCAGCCCGTCCTCCCAGCGGGTGACCCGGGACTCCACCGGGCGTGCGCTGATCCCGACCGCCTCCGCCAGGTCCCGCAGGGACAGCTCCACCAGCTCGGCGTCGTCGCGGCGCAGCACCTCCTCCTCGCCGTACCGGCCCAGGGAGGTGCGCAGGACGAACAGGTCCGGGTCCTGCGCGGCGTTCCAGGCCCACTTGTTGGACGAGAAGGTGGACGCCTTGATGTTCCGCCCGTCCACGGAGGGGACGAGGAAGCCCCGGCCCTGCGGGACCCGTCCCAGGTCACCGCGGCGGAAGGCCATGGTGACCAGGGCCATGGAGGCGTACTCCACGGCGGTCAGCTCGGCCGCGGCGGCCGGGGCCTCGGCGGCCAGCAGCCGCGCGGCGGCGGGCGCGGGGACGGCCAGCACCACCGCGTCCGCGGTCAGCGCACGGCCGGCGGCGGTCACCGTCCAGCCCTCCCCGGTGCGGCGCAGCCCCGTCGCGGGGGCGCCGGTGACGATCCGCGCGCCCGCCGCGCGGCAGGCGTCGGCGACGGCTCCGGGCAGCCGTCCCACGCCGCCCTCGATGCCCATGAACACGGGGCCGTCCTGCCGCCGCGCGGCGGCCCGCTCCTGGATGCCGCGCACCCCGGCCAGCAGGGAGCGCTGCGTCCGCGCCGCCTCGTACAGCGCGGGGACGGCCGCGCGCATCGAGATCCGGTAGACGTCCCCGGCGTAGACGCCGCCCAGCAGCGGCTCCACGAGCCGGTCGACCACCTCGCGGCCGAGCCGTTCGGCGACGTACGCGCCGATGGCCACGTCCTCGCCGACCTCGGTGCGCGGCAGCTCGGCGTCCTCGGCGGCGCGGGCGAGGGCGTCGGGTGCCAGGATTCCGGCGAGGACGGCGGGGTCGGCCGGTACGCCCATGACGTGTCCGGTGGGCAGCGGGCGCAGCTCGCCGCGGGTCCAGACGGCCGCGGTTCCCGTGGCGGGCGGCTGGAGGGCGTCGCCGAGTCCGACCGCGTGGGCCAGGTCGACGGCCTCGGGGCGCCGGGCGAGCATCGACTCGGCGCCCAGGTCCACCGCGGCCCCCGCGATACGGCCCGCGTGCAGCTTGCCGCCGAGCCGGTCCGAGGACTCCAGGACGGTCACCCGCGCGCCGCCCGCGAGGAGGCGGTGGGCGGCGGCGAGTCCGGTGATGCCGCCGCCGACGACGATGACGTGCATGGCCCCACTCTCGCAGACGCCCTCCCGGCCGCGGGCGGTGGCCCGGCCGAGTCCCCACCGTGACCGCTTCGCGACCGGAATCCGGCAACCGGCGTGCCGGGCGGTCCGTCCAACTCCCGTCATCCGCACACGTTCTGGGGGGTTCGATGTTCACACGCAGCACACCGGCCGGTTCCTCTCCCCGGCCCCGCCGGCCGCGCCCGCGGCTCCTCGCCGCCGCGCTGTCGGCCGCCTCGGTGGCGCTCTCGGTGGCGCTCGCCGGCTGCGGGGCGGCGGGCGACGACGCGGGGGCGGGCAGCGCCGACAAGGGCGTGGCGGTCCCCGGGGCGGCGCGGCAGGAGGCCGGGAACGAGGCCGGGAGCGTACGGGAGGACGCCGCCGCGGAGCCGGGCGGGAAGGAGGCGTCGGCCGACAAGGCGGCGCCCGATCCCGCCGCCACCCACGTCGTCCGTACGGCCTCGCTGACCGTGACGGTCGGGGACGTGCCGGGCGCGCTGGCCAGGGCCCGGGCCGCGGTGGAGGCCGCGGGCGGCCACGTCGCCGACGAGACCACCGACCGGGACTCCGGGGGCCGCGAGCGCTCCCGGGTGACGCTCCGGGTGCCGCCGGGAGAGTACGAGGAGGTGCTGGAGGAGCTGTCCGGGCTCGGGAAGCTGGTGGAGCGGAAGGTCTCGGCGAAGGACGTCACCGACCGGGTCGTGGACGCCGAGAGCCGCATCCGGACGCAGCGGGCCAGCGTGGAGCGGGTCCGCGAGCTGATGGACGAGGCCACCAAGCTGTCCGACGTGGTGGCCCTGGAGGCCGAGCTGAGCACCCGGCAGGCCGATCTGGAGTCCCTCCAGGCGCGCCTGGCGTCCCTGGAGGGGCGCACCCGGATGGCGACGGTCACCCTCGCCCTGCACGAGCCGGACGGGGAGCCCGCCCGGGACGGCGGCGACGACGGGCCCACCGTCGGCGACGCCCTGGCGGCCGGGTGGGACGCCTTCACCGCGACGCTCCACTGGATCGTCGTCGTCCTGGGCGCGGTGCTGCCCTTCGCCGCGGCGGCCGGGCTGGCGGCGCTGCTGTGGCGGGTGGCGCGCCGCCGTCTGCCGCGGGGCGCCGCCCGCCCGTCCCGCACCGCGCCCGCCGCGCCGGAGGGCGCGGCGGGGAGCGGAACCGGCGGGGCCGGCGGGGACTAGCGGGCGGTCTGCTCGTGCACGAACTCCACGAGCCGGGTGAGCGCGTCGGGGTCGGTGTCGGGCAGCACGCCGTGGCCGAGGTTGAAGACGTGGCCCGGGAGGTCCCGGGCCGCGTCCAGCACCCGCCGCGCCTGGGCCTCGACGGCCTCGCGGGGGGCGAAGAGCACGGCCGGGTCGAGGTTGCCCTGGACGGCCCTGCCGGGTCCGATCCGGCGGGCGGCCTCGTCCAGGGGCACCCGCCAGTCGGCGCCGACGACGTCCGCGCCCGCCTCGGCCATCAGTCCCAGCAGCTCGCCGGTGCCGACGCCGAAGTGGATGCGGGGGACGCCGTAGGGGGCCACGGCGTCGAAGACCTTGGCGGAGGCGGGCAGCACCGAGCGGCGGTAGTCGTCGGGGGCCAGGGCGCCGGCCCAGGAGTCGAAGAGCTGGACGGCGCTCGCGCCCGCCTCGATCTGCACCTTCAGGAAGGCGGCGGTGATGTCCGCGAGGCGGTCCAGCAGGTCGGCCCAGAGCTCCGGGGCGCCGTACATCATCGCCTTGGTGTGCTCGTGGTTGCGGGACGGCCCGCCCTCGACGAGGTAGCTGGCGAGGGTGAAGGGGGCCCCGGCGAAGCCGATCAGCGGGGTGGTCCCCAGCTCGGCGGTGAGCATGCCGACGGCCTCGGTCACGTACTTCACGTCGTCCGGGTCCAGCGGGCGCAGCCGCTCCAGGTCCTCGCGCGAGCGGAAGGGGCGGTCGACGACGGGTCCCACCCCGGGCTTGATGTCGAGGTCGACGCCGATGGCCTTCAGCGGGACGACGATGTCGCTGAAGTAGATCGCCGCGTCCACCCGGTGGCGGCGGACGGGCTGGAGGGTGATCTCGGTGACGAGATCGGGGCGCATGCAGGAGTCGAGCATCCCGATGCCCTCGCGCACCTTGCGGTACTCCGGCAGGGAGCGGCCGGCCTGCCGCATGAACCACACCGGGGTGTACGGCACCGGCTCGCGGCGGCACGCCCGCAGGAACGCGGAGTCGGCCGCGGGGGAACCAGTGGGAGAACCGGCGGGAGAGCCGGCGGAGGTCCCGGCGGGAGGGGCGGTCGGGGCGGGGGTACGGTCGTCGGCGGTCACAACCAGAAGTCTCGCACGTGTCCCTACCCGCCCGGGGCACCCGTTCCGCCTACGCTGCGGCCCATGGCAGCGGCGCGAGCACACCTGACGGACGGCATGGACGGTCCCGGCGGTGAGGAGGCCCCGCGGCCCTTCCGGCAGGCCGTGGCGGCCCTGGCGGCACTGCGGCCGAGGCCGGAGGTCCGGCTGGCCCCGCTGCCGCCGCCCCGGCGGCTGGCACCGTTCGCGCACGCCGTGGAGGCGTCGGTCGAGGTGGACGGCGAGGAGCTGGCCGACGGGCGGTTCGTGCTGCTGCACGACCCGGCGGGCCAGGAGGCGTGGCGGGGCACGTTCCGGGTGGTCACCCTGGCCCGCGCCGAGCTGGAGCCGGAGATGGCGGCGGACCCGCTGCTGCCCGAGGTGACCTGGTCGTGGCTGACGGGCGCCCTCCGGGAGCGGTCGGTGGCGTACGCCGAGCCGGGCGGCACGGTGACGCGGGCGGGCTCGTACTTCTTCGGGGAGCTGGCGGGGCGCGCGGCGCGGGCGGAGCTCGAGGTCAGGGCCTCGTGGACCCCGCGGGACGACCTCGGGAGCGCGGCGGCCGGGCACCTGGGCGCCTGGTGCGACCTGCTGTGCCAGTGCGCGGGGCTGCCGCCGGAGAGCGGGGAGGGCGCGGCCGTCGTACCACTGCCGCAGCGCCGCGGCCCGCAGCCACTCTGACGGTTCCCCGGATCGGGTTGATGTCCGGTTTGTTCGGAATTGCCACTCACTCATTCGTGATCATTCCCTAAAGCCGGACCGGTGAGCTGCCGAAGCATTCAGTGGCCCTTCACGGGGCTCCATCCCGACTTCTCCCCATAGTCGGCTTCCGTCCGCTCTCCACTCCCCAGGAGGCCCGGTGTCCGTTCTTCTTGAGCACCCCACAAGCCTGGTCGCCTACCGCCCGAACAAGCCGACGGCCATGGTCGTCGTCGCCGACCCCCGCGTCCGTTCCACCGTCACCCGCCACCTGTGGGCGCTCGGTGTCCGGGACGTGATCGAGGCGTCGTCGATCGCGGAGGCCCGTCCCCGAGTGGCAAACCCACGCGACATCTGCGTGGCCGAGGTCCACCTGCCCGATGGCTCCGGCCTGACCCTGCTCTCCGAGACCCGGGCCGCGGGCTGGCCCAACGGGCTCGCCCTGTCCGCCGCCGACGACATCGGCGCCGTGCGCAACGCGCTCGCCGGCGGCGTCAAGGGATACGTCGTCACCGGCACCCGCGGCACCCCCGTACACCCCGGCCGTCCCGGCGCCGCCCCCATCGGCGCCGCCGCTGCCGCCCGCATGCACCGCCGCCCGCCCGGCGCGCCCGGTCAGCCGAACGGCTACCGCGAGCTGTCCGGCCGGGAGATCGAGGTGCTGCGGCTGGTGGCGGAGGGCCAGTCCAACAAGGCGATCGGCGTCTCCATGGGCCTGTCCGCCCTGACCGTCAAGAGCCACCTCGCCCGGATCGCCCGCAAGCTGGGCACCGGGGACCGCGCGGGCATGGTCGCGGTCGCTCTGCGCACCGGCATCATCCACTGATCCCGCCACTGCTCCCCCTGCTGATCCCACCGCTGATCCATCACTGATCCCCCGGAGTCCTCGGCGTCCGCGGCGTCCGCCGAAGCCGCCGGCCACCAGGACGCACCGACTCCCGTTCCCTCGGCCCGGCCCCGCCGGTCCGGGGCCCGACCTCTGCCCCCCGTTCCCCCACCCCACCGCCCGGCCTCCGGGTCCCGCCGTGCGCAGCGCCCGCCGACGTGACGTTCCGTCGGCGGGCGCTGCGCACTGCGTGCACGCGGATACCCTTGTCGGGTGACCGACGCCCAAGAGACCGCCATAAGCAGCAACGCAGCTCAGCCTCCCTCGCGGGATGCAGGTCCGGCGCCGGTCCCCTTGCTGGAGCCGCGCGAGGGCATCCCGCCCGTGATCGCCACCCCCGAGGCCCTCGCCGAGGTCGTGGACGCCTTCGCCGCGGGCAGCGGTCCCGTGGCGGTCGACGCCGAGCGGGCGTCCGGATACCGCTACGGGCAGCGTGCCTACCTCGTCCAGCTGCGCCGCGCGGGCGCGGGGACCGCCCTGATCGACCCGGTGGGCTGCCCGAACCTGTCCGGCCTCGGGGAGGCGCTCCAGGACGCCGAGTGGGTGCTGCACGCCGCCACCCAGGACCTCCCCTGCCTGCGCGAGATAGGCATGCAGCCCAAGCGGCTGTTCGACACCGAGCTGGCCGGCAGGCTCGCGGGGTTCGCCCGGGTCGGCCTCGGGGCGATGGTCGAGAACGTCCTGGGCTACTCCCTGGAGAAGGGCCACTCCGCGGTGGACTGGTCCACCCGCCCGCTGCCCGAGCCCTGGCTGCGGTACGCGGCGCTGGACGTGGAGCTGCTGGTCGACCTGCGCGACGCCCTGGAGGAGGAGCTGGAGCGCCAGGGGAAGCTGGACTGGGCGCACCAGGAGTTCGCCGCCATCGTCGCCGCCCCGCCGCCGGCCCCCCGCAAGGACCCCTGGCGCCGCACCTCGGGCATGCACAAGGTCCGCAGACGGCGGCAGTTGGCGGTGGTGCGGGAGCTGTGGACGGCACGCGACAAGGTGGCGCAGCGGCGCGACGTCTCGCCGGGCAAGGTGCTCACCGACGCGGCCATCGTGGAGGCCGCGCTGGCCCTGCCCTCCACCGTGCAGGCGCTGGCCGCGCTGCCGGGGTACGGGCACCGGATGGGGCGCAAGCAGCTGGAGCAGTGGCACGCGGCGGTCCAGCGCGCCCGCGCCCTGCCCGAGAGCGAGCTGCCGCAGCCCGCCCTGGCGCCGAGCGGCCCGCCGCCGCCCCGCGCCTGGGCCGACAAGGACCCGGCCGCCGCCGCCCGGCTCTCGGCGGCACGGACGGCGGTGACGAAGCGTGCCGAGGAGCTGAACCTCCCCCAGGAGAACCTGCTCGCGCCCGACGCCGTACGGCGGCTGTGCTGGGAGCCGCCGGGCGAGGTCTCCGAATCCGCGATCGCGGACGCGCTGCGCGCGCACGGCGCGCGGGAGTGGCAGATCGAGCAGACGGCGGCGCTGCTGGCGGTCGCCCTGTCGGCCGAACCGCCGAAGGACTAGGGCCGCGCCGGCCCCGGCTCCCTCCCGGCGCCGCGGAAGGGGGAGGCCGGGGCCCGGAGGACCGGCCCCGCCGCGGATCGTGCTTCCGCCTGTGAGGCGGTGACGCCTAAAGTGAGCGTCCACCGACAACCAGGGGGGTACAGGATGTCCTATCCGAACCAGCCGTACCAGCCGCATCAGCAGCCGCCGAACCCCTCCAACACGCTCAGCGTGGTCGGGATCGTGCTCGGCTGCGTGGCGTTCCTCTTCTGCCCGCCGCTCTTCGGCATCGCGGGGATCATCTGCGGCGTGGTCGCGAAGTCCAAGGGCGAACGGCTCGCCCCGACCGCCATCGGGCTCTCCATCGCGGGTCTGATCGGCGGAATGATCCTCGGCTTCGTCCTCTTCCAGGGCATGTACGGCCTCTGACGGCACCGCGCGCCGCCTTCCGGCCCGTTCCGCCGGGGACGTCCTCGCGCCCCGGGATCCGGACCGTCCGCCCTTCTTCCGCCCCGGGGGGAGGGGCGCACGTGTGACGTGTGCCCCTCCCCCCGGGGCGCCCCTTGCGCTCCATCAGTTACCGGCCGGTAGCATTGTGGTGGGAAGAACGTCGTGTTCGGCGACCGCACTTCCCCGGGGGACGCACCCCCGGACCCCTGGCCGCACCTGGAGGAGAGCCAACGTGCCTCGTACCGCTAGGGACGTCGTCTTCGTCGACGGCGTTCGCACCCCGTTCGGCAAGGCGGGCCCGAAGGGCATCTACCACGAGACCCGCGCCGACGACCTGGTCGTCAAGTGCATCCGTGAGCTGCTGCGCCGCAACCCGGACCTGCCCCCGGAGCGCATCGACGAGATCGCCATCGCCGCGACGACCCAGATCGGCGACCAGGGCCTCACCCTCGGCCGCACCGCCGGCATCCTGGCCGGGCTGCCGACGACGGTGCCCGGCTACTCCATCGACCGCATGTGCGCCGGTGCCATGACCGCCGTGACCACCACCTCCGGGTCGATCGCCTTCGGCGCGTACGACGTCGTCATCGCCGGCGGCGTCGAGCACATGGGCCGCCACCCGATGGGCGAGGGCGTGGACCCCAACCCGCGCTTCGTCTCGGAGAAGCTGGTCGACGAGTCCGCCCTGTTCATGGGCATGACGGCGGAGAACCTGCACGACCGCTTCCCGCACCTGACCAAGCGGCGCGCCGACGAGTACGCGGTGCGCAGCCAGGAGAAGGCCGCCAAGGCGTACGCCGACGGCAAGATCCAGGCCGACCTGGTGCCGATCTCCGTCCGCCGCACCGCCGCGGTCGCCCAGGAGTCGGGCGGCGAGGCCGGCTGGGGCCTGGTCACGGCCGACGAGCCGATGCGCCCGGGCACCACCCTGGAGCAGCTCGCGGGCCTGAAGACGCCCTTCCGCGCGCACGGCCGCGTCACCGCGGGCAACGCCGCCGGTCTCAACGACGGCGCCACCGCCTCCCTGATCGCCGCCGAGGACGTGGCGCGGGAGCTGGGCCTGCCGGTCAAGATGCGCCTGGTCTCCTACGCCTTCGCGGGGGTGGAGCCGGAGGTCATGGGCGTCGGCCCCATCCCCTCCACCGAGAAGGCGCTGGCCAAGGCCGGTCTGTCGATCGACGACATCGGCCTGTTCGAGATCAACGAGGCGTTCGCCGTCCAGGTGCTGGCCTTCCTGGACCACTACGGCATCGCCGACGACGACCCGCGCGTCAACCAGTACGGCGGCGCCATCGCGTTCGGCCACCCGCTGGCCTCGTCGGGCGTCCGCCTGATGACGCAGCTCGCGCGGCAGTTCGAGGAGCAGCCGCACGTCCGCTACGGCCTGACCACCATGTGCGTCGGTTTCGGCATGGGCGGCACCGTGATCTGGGAGAACCCCCACTGGGAGGGCAAGTGAGTTCCACCGCTGAGCTGTTGAAGGGCGCCGCCGAGCTGTTCCCGGACGAGGTCGTCACCAGCGCGCACGTACGCCACCTCGACCTCCCGCAGGGTGCCGGGCGGTTCGCGCTGATCACCCTGGACAACGGCCTGGACCACACCAAGCCCACCACCTTCGGGCCGCAGTCGCTGGCCAACCTGGACAAGGCGATCGACCAGGTCGAGGAGGAGGCCGCCCGGGGCGAGATCACCGGCGTCGGCATCACCGGCAAGCCGTTCATCTTCGCCGTCGGCGCCGACCTCAAGGGCGTCGAGGTGATCAGGCGCCGCGAGGACGCGCTGGCCATCGGCAAGGGCGGCCACGACGTCTTCAAGCGCCTGTCCTCCCTGGCCGTGCCCACCTTCGCGTACTACAACGGCGCGGCGATGGGCGGCGGCGTCGAGGTCGGCCTGCACTGCACCTACCGCACGGTCTCCCGGGCCGTTCCCGCCTTCTCCCTGCCCGAGGTCTTCCTCGGCCTGGTGCCCGGCTGGGGCGGCTGCACCCTGCTGCCGAACCTGATCGGCGCGGACCGCGCGGTCTCGGTGATCATCGAGAACTCGCTCAACCAGAACAAGCAGCTCAAGGGCGAGCAGGTCTTCGAGCTGGGCATCGCCGACGCCGTCTTCGACGGCGCCGACTTCCTGGAGCAGTCCCTGGCCTGGACCGCCTCGGTGCTCCGCGGCGAGATCGAGGTCGTCCGGCCGGACGTCGACCGCGGCGAGGCCTGGGACCAGGCGGTCGCCCGCGGCCGCGGCATCGCCGACGCCAAGGTGCACGGGGCGGCCCCGGCCGCGTACCGCGCGCTGGACATCATCGCGGCGGCGAAGAACGGCGACCTGCGGCAGGGCTTCGAGGCCGAGGACCGCGCCCTGGCCGACCTGATCATGAGCGACGAGCTGCGCAGCGGCCTGTACGCCTTCAACCTGGTGCAGAAGCGCGCCAAGCGGCCGGTCGGCGCCCCCGACAAGTCGCTGGCCCGCCCGGTCACCAAGGTCGGCGTCGTCGGCGCGGGCCTGATGGCCTCCCAGCTCGCGCTGCTGTTCGTCCGCCGCCTCCAGGTGCCGGTCGTCCTGACCGACATCGACCAGGAGCGGATCGACAAGGGCGTGGCCTACGTCCACGGCGAGATCGACAAGCTGCTGCTCAAGGGCCGGGTCAACCAGGACAAGGCCAACCGGCTCAAGGCCCTGGTGACCGGTTCCCTGGACAAGGCCGAGGCCTTCTCGGACGCCGACTTCGTCATCGAGGCGGTCTTCGAGGAGATGGGCGTCAAGCAGCAGGTGTTCGCCGAGGTCGAGGCGGTCGTGCCCGAGCACGCCATCCTGGCCACCAACACCTCCTCGCTGTCGGTCACCGAGATGGCGAGCAAGCTCAAGCACCCCGAGCGGGTCGTGGGCTTCCACTTCTTCAACCCGGTCGCGGTCCTGCCGCTGCTGGAGATCGTCCGCGCCGAGCGCACCGACGACGCCTCGCTGGCGACGGCCTTCGCGGTCGCCAAGTCGCTGAAGAAGACGGCCGTGCTGGTCAAGGACGCCCCGGCGTTCGTCGTCAACCGCATCCTGACCCGCTTCCTGGGCGAGGTGCTGCGCTCCATCGACGAGGGCACCCCCGTGGAGGTCGCCGACCGGGCGCTGGCCCCGCTGGGCCTGCCCATGTCGCCGATCGTCCTGCTGGAGCTGGTCGGCCCGGCCGTCGCCCACCACGTGGCGGGCACCCTCCACGCCGCGTTCCCGGACCGCTTCGCGGTCTCGGAGAACCTGGGCCGCGTCGTCGAGGCGGGCAAGCGCAACCTGTACGTGTACGACTCCGGCAAGCCGGAGCTGGACCCGGAGGTCGCCGCCCTCTTCGAGACCGGCGACACCGTCCTGACCGAGGAGCAGGTCCGCGAGCGCGCCCTGGACGCGATCGCCGGGGAGATCCGGCTGATGCTCGACGAGGGCGTGGTGGCCGAGGCGCAGGACATCGACCTGTGCCTGATCACCGGCGCCGGCTGGCCCTTCCACCTGGGCGGCATCACGCCGTACCTGGACCGCGAGGGCGTCTCCGAACGCGTCACCGGCAAGCGGTTCCTGGAGCCGGGCGCGGCAAGCGTCCCGCGGTAAGGGCGGCTTCCCTCCTTCCCGACGTCCCGGCTTTCCTCTCCACGGCGCCCGTCCGCACTCCCGTGCGGGCGGGCGCCGTCGCGCCGTGCGCGTCCGTCTGCATGACACCCTGGGGGACATGTCCGAACGCACTCTTCTGGTCGTGGACGCCGCCAACGTCGTCGGTTCGGTGCCCGACGGCTGGTGGCGGGACCGGCACGGCGCGGCCGAGCGGCTGCGGGACCGGCTCGCGGCGCGGGCCGAGCGGGACGGCGGGTGCGGGGACGAGGAGGTCGTGCTGGTCGTGGAGGGCGCCGCGCGCGAGGTGGCCTCCGTGCCCGGGGTGCGGGTGGTGGCCGCCGGGGGCAGCGGGGACGACCGGATCGTGGAGCTGGTGGCGGCCGAGGGACGGGGGCGGCGCTGCGTCGTGGTCACCGCCGACCGGGAGCTGCGCGCCCGGGTGGCGGCGCTGGGCGCCGAGGTGGCCGGGCCCCGTTCGGTCCGCTGACCGGCCGTACGCGCCGGCCCCGCCCTCAGCGGCCCGTGCGGCCCCGGTGGTCCGTGCGGTCCGTGCGGTCCGTGCGGACGTAGACCACCGCGCCGTCCACCCGCTCCGCGCGCTCGTAGTGCGCCGCCAGGAAGGCGCGCAGGGTCGGCATCCGGGCCGGGGCGTACGGCTTGCCGCGCGAGTCGTCGATGACCACCTCGGGCGGATCGGCGGCCAGTTCGGCGCGGAAGGTCCGCCAGCCGCCCTCGACGCCGTACCGCTCCCCCACCCGGTGTCCCTCCCGGCCGCCGCTGAAGTTGGTGAGCAGACCGGCGGTGAGGTAGCGGCTGGCCGGGGCGCGGTCGGCCAGCCAGTAGCTCTCCGGGTGCATGCCCCAGATGAGCACCTCCTCGTCCGGCGCGGTGTGCCGGCGCGCGGCGTCGGCCACCCGCCGGGCGTGGTCCAGCCCGGCGCCGTCCGCCACGGCGCTCCAGCCCAGGAACACCGAGCACGACAGCGCGCAGCACAGCGCCGCCGCGCGCAGCCGGGCGGCCGGCAGCAGGTGCAGGGCCCCGGTGCCCAGCAGGACCAGCGGCGGCAGGAGCTGGAGGTAGTAGTGCCCGAAGAAGTGGAAGCCGGAGAGCACGGCGACCGCGGACGCCGCCAGCCAGACCCACAGGTCGGCCGTGAGGACGCGGCGCCGGCCCGGCACCCGCCCGCGCAGCACCGCCGCCAGCGGCAGCAGCAGCCCCGCGCACCCCGCGGCCAGGACGGCGGTGTTGAGCAGCCCCCGGCCGAGCACGTGCAGTTCCGAGCCGCCGAAGGAGGCGTACGAGCCGGAGCCGGTGACCGTCCAGAAGAGGAAGCGGCTCCACCCGGTGGCCAGGGCCAGGCCCGCGACGGGGAGCGCGAACCCGGTGCCGAGCCGGGCGAGCGCGGCCCGCCGCTCCCGGCCGCGCGGCACCGACCGCCACAGCAGGTACGCCGCGGGGAGCAGGACGGCGCCGCCCGTCTGCTTCACCAGGAAGGCCCCGGCGACCGCGAGTCCGGCCGCGCCCCAGCGCCGGCGGTCGGCGCACCAGACGGCGGCGGCCGTGAACGGCAGCATGAAGACCTCGAAGTTCGCCGCCTGGGCGTCCTCGGGGTTGAGGCCGACCGAGACCGGGACGAGGAGCACCCCGGCGGTCCACCCGGCCCGGTCGCCCCAGCGGCGGCGGGCCGTGGCGGCCAGCAGCGCGGCGGTCGCCGCCACCGCCAGGACGGCCGCGGCCCTCACCGGCCACAGCGACTCGTCGCCGAAGACGGCGAACGCCCCCTGGTACAGCCAGGGCAGCAGCGGCGGCTTGCGGTCCACGACGGTGTCGTAGAGCACGCCGCCGTCCGCGAGCATCCGGGCCTGGGTGGCGAGGAAGCCCTCGTCGGGGTTCCACACCGGGCGCAGGAAGGACGGCAGGCGGGTGAGGGCGGCCAGCACCAGGAGCACGGGCAGCACCCGCGGCCAGAACGGCCCGGGGCCCGCGGCGGGACGGGACAGCAGCCGGTGGGCGACGGCACCGGCCTGCCGACGGGCCCGGGGGCCCGGCACCCGTCCGGTCGTCGGCGGCGTCGCCCGGGAGGCCACGGATCGCGGCGGCTCAGCGGCGGTCGGCATGGGCCCAACCTATCCGGACCGCCCTCCCGCCCCACCGGGAGCGGGAGGGGTCCGGCGCGGCGGGCTCCCCGCCGTGCCGCGCCGGTCCGGACCGGGCGTCAGTCGCGGGTGGCCTCCGCGGTGTCCTCGTCGGCGTAGCGGCCGTCGAGCTTGGCGACGAGGCCGGTGACCTGGCGGGCGATGTCCGGCGCGGTCAGCCCGATCTCGGCGAGCACCTCGGCGCGGGAGGCGTGGTCCAGGAACTTCGGCGGGATGCCGAAGTCGCGCAGCGGCACGTCCACGCCCGCGTCGCGCAGCGCCTGGGAGATCGCGGAGCCGACGCCGCCCACCCGGCTGTTGTCCTCCACGGTGACGACGACGCGGTGCCGGTCGGCCAGCGGCGGCAGGGCCTCGTCGACCGGCTTGACCCAGCGCGGGTCCACCACGGTGGTGGAGATGCCCTGCCGGTCGAGGAGGTCGGCGACCTCCAGGCACATCGGGGCCAGCGCGCCGACGGAGACCAGCAGCACGTCGGGCCGCTCGCCCTCCTCCAGCTCCGGCTCGCGCAGCACGTCCATGCCGCCGATGGTGCCGACCGCCGGGACGGCCGGGCCGACCGCGCCCTTGGAGAAGCGGACGACGGTCGGGGCGTCCTCCACCTCGACGGCCTCGCGGAGCTGGGCGCGCAACTGGTCGGCGTCGCGCGGCGCGGCGATCCGCAGGCCGGGGACGACCTGGAGGATCGACATGTCCCACATGCCGTTGTGGGAGGCGCCGTCGTTGCCGGTGACCCCGGCCCGGTCCAGGACGAAGGTCACCCCGCACTTGTGCAGGGCGACGTCCATCAGCACCTGGTCGAAGGCCCGGTTGAGGAAGGTGGCGTAGACCGCGAAGACCGGGTGCAGCCCGCCGGTGGCGAGCCCGGCCGCCGAAACCGCGCCGTGCTGCTCGGCGATGCCCACGTCGTAGACGCGGTCGGGGAAGGTGTCGGCGAACTTCTGCAGGCCCACCGGCTGGAGCATCGCGGCGGTGATGGCGACGATGTCGGGGCGCTCGTGGCCGAGCTTGACCATCTCCTCGCCGAAGACCGAGGTCCAGTCCAGGCCGGCGGCCGCCACCGGCAGGCCCGTGTCGGGGTGGATGACGCCGACGGCGTGGAAGCGGTCGGCCTCGTCCTGGACGGCGGGCTGGTAGCCGCGGCCCTTCTCGGTCAGGCAGTGGACGATGACCGGGCCGTTGAAGCGCTTGGCGCGGGCCAGGGCGGACTCCAGGGCCGCTATGTCGTGGCCGTCGATGGGGCCGACGTACTTCAGGCCCAGGTCCTCGAACATCCCCTGCGGGGCGATGACGTCCTTCAGGCCCTTCTTGGCGCCGTGCAGGGTCTCGTACAGCGGCTTGCCGACCACCGGGGTGCGGTTGAGCATCTCCTTGCCGCGGGCCAGGAAGCGCTCGTAGCCGTCGGTGGTGCGCAGCGTGGCCAGGTGGTTGGCCAGACCGCCGATGGTCGGCGCGTAGGAGCGCTCGTTGTCGTTGACCACGATCACCAGGGGGCGGTCCTTGGCGGCGGCGATGTTGTTCAGCGCCTCCCAGGCCATGCCGCCGGTCAGCGCGCCGTCGCCGATGACCGCGACGACGTGGTCCTTGCGACCCGTCACCTGGTTGGCCTTGGCCAGGCCGTCGGCCCAGCCCAGTACGGTCGAGGCGTGGCTGTTCTCGATGACGTCGTGCTCGGACTCGGCCCGTGACGGGTAGCCGGAGAGGCCGCCCTTGGCGCGCAGCTTCGAGAAGTCCTGCCGCCCGGTGAGCAGCTTGTGCACGTAGCTCTGGTGACCGGTGTCGAAGAGGATCTTGTCCTTGGGCGAGTCGAAGACCCGGTGCAGGGCGATGGTCAGCTCGACCACTCCCAGGTTGGGCCCCAGATGACCGCCGGTCTTCGAGACCGCGTCGACGAGGAAGGTCCGGATCTCCCCAGCGAGCCGGTCGAGCTGTTCGGGGCTGAGCCGGTCGAGATCGCGCGGTCCCGTGATGCGGGTCAGCAGAGCCACCCGTGCCTCCTTGCTGGTCGAGCCGTACGGGCCTGTGCCGATCCGTTGAGTCTAGTGTTCCGTTCGCAGCGGTGTGCGGCGGCCACCGCGTTCCTCGTCACACTCCGGGCCGGGCTCCGGATCGGGCTCCGGAACGCACGACGTCCGGTGCCGGGCCCCCGTGGCGGGGGCCCGGCACCGGACGGGACGGCTCGAAGGCGCCGGTCAGCCGCGGCCCGCGGACCGCTGGGTGCGCCGGGAGACCGAGTCGATGACGACCGCGGCCAGCAGCACGGCGCCGGTGATCATGTACTGGACGGCGGCGGCGATGCCCAGCAGGGCCATGCCGTTGGCGATCGAGCCGATCACCAGCATGCCGAGCAGGGCGGACCACACGGTGCCGCGTCCGCCGAAGAGGCTGGTGCCGCCGATGACCGCCGCGGCGATGGCCTCCATCAGCAGGTTGCCGGTGCCCGCGCCCTGGTTGGCGGCCAGGATGCGGGAGGCGATCATCAGTCCGCCGAAGGCGGCCATGGTGCCCGCGATGGAGAAGACCGAGATGCGGACGGCCGCGACGTTGATGCCGGCGCGGCGGGCCGCCTCGGTGTTGCCGCCCAGGGCGAAGACCTTGCGGCCGTAGGAGGTGCGCTTGAGGACGAAGTCCAGCGCGACCAGCACGACCAGGAAGATCAGCAGGGCCAGCGGCATGCCCTTGTACTGGTTGAGCATGTAGGCGGCGCCGAAGGCCAGCACGGCCAGCAGCGCGGTGCGCACCGCGATCTCGCTCAGCGGGCGGGAGGGGATGCCGGCCGCCGCGCGGCGCCGGGCGCCGAGGTACTGGACGGCGAAGAAGACGCCGACCGCGACCGCCGCGACGCCGTAGGCGACGGCGATGTCGGTGAAGTAGTGGTTGGAGAGGGTGGCGACCAGGCCCTCGCTGTCGAGGTTGATGGTGCCCGTGGTGCCGAGCACCTTCAGCATCAGGCCGTTCCAGGCGAGCAGGCCCGCGAGGGTGACGACGAAGGCGGGGACGCCGATCTTCGCGAAGAAGAAGCCGTGGACGGCGCCGATCACCGCGCCGGTGAGCAGGGCCGCGAGGACCGCCAGCCACTCGTTCACACCGTTGTTGACGGCGAGTACGGCGAAGGTGGCGGAGGCCAGGCCGCTGACCGAGCCGACCGACAGGTCGATCTCGCCCAGCAGCAGCACGAAGACGATGCCGACGGAGATCAGTCCGGTGCCGACGATGTAGACCGACAGGTTGGAGAGGTTCTCCGCGGAGAGGAAGGCCGAGTCCATCGACTGGAAGATGGCCCAGATGATGGCGAGTCCGACGACGACCGGGACGGAGCCCAGCTCGCCGCTGCGCATCTTCCGCTTGAACTCGGTCCAGTAGCCCGCGAAGCCCTGCTCGCGGACCAGCAGCCGCGGGTCGACGGCGACGGTGGCGCCCTTGGCGGCGCCGGTGCCGCCCGTGTCCGCCGGGACGGTGCCGGCCGGGGTGTCGGCCGTGTCGGCGGCCGGGGTCTTGGAAAGGTTGGTCTCACTCACGGTCGGCTCCCCGCGGTACGCGCCTTGCGGCGGGTCACGGCGTTGTCCGTGGCGCCGGTGATGGCGGAGATGATCTCTTCCTGCGAGGTGCTCGCGACGTCGAAGACACCGTTGTTGCGGCCGAGTCGGAGCACCGCCACCTTGTCGGCGACCGCCTTGACGTCCGCCATGTTGTGGCTGATGAGGATGACGGCGAGGCCGCGCTCGCGCAGTCTCTCGACCAGGTCGAGCACCTGGGCGGTCTGCTCGACGCCGAGGGCGGCGGTGGGCTCGTCGAGGATGACGAGCTTGGGGTTGCCCAGCATCGAACGGGCGATGGCGACGGTCTGCCGCTGGCCGCCGGAGAGGGAGGCGATGGGGATGCGGACGCTGGGGATGCGGATCGACAGGGTGTCGAGCAGCTCCCGGCTGCGGCGCTCCATCTCGATCTCGTCGAGGACGCCGGCGCGCATGATCTCGCGGCCGAGGAACAGGTTGGCGACGACGTCGAGGTTGTCGCAGAGGGCGAGGTCCTGGTAGACGGTGGCGATGCCCAGGTCCTGGGCGTCGTGCGGCCGGCTGACCTCGACGGGCCGGCCCTCCCACTCGAACACGCCCTCGTCGGCGGGGCTGACGCCGGCGATCGTCTTGACGAGGGTGGACTTTCCGGCGCCGTTGTCGCCCACCAGGGCGACCACCTCACCGGCGTGGACCTCCAGGTCGACATCGGTGAGCGCCTGAACGGCACCGAAGCGCTTGGAGATTCCGCGCAACGCCAGTACAGGCGTAGCGGACACGTGAACCAACTCCTAGAAGAGCACGGGGATCGAACCGCCCGGTGCCCGCGCCCCCGGCGGGGTTGGAGAGGGCGCGGGCACCGGCGGGGCCGGGTGGAACCGTCGGACGACTACTTCAGACCGGCCTTCGCGCACGCCTTGGCGTACTCCGGCGTGCAGATCTCCTCCAGCTTGTACAGGCCGTCCTTGATGACGGTGTCCTTCAGGTTGTCCACGGTCACCGACACCGGCGGGATCAGGGTCGCGGGAACGCCCTTGGTGGTCGCGCTGTCGACGGTGGTGTCGGCCTTGGGCTCCTCGCCGCGGGCGAGGGCGACGGCCATCTCGGCGGCGGCGTAGGCCTCCGGCTTGAACGGCTTGTAGACCGTCATGAACTGCTCGCCGGAGATGATGCGCTGGACGCCCGCCAGCTCGGCGTCCTGGCCGGTGACCGGCGGCAGCGGGTCGACGCCGGCGCTCTTGAGCGCGGTGATGATGCCGCCCGCCATGCCGTCGTTGGCGGAGTAGACGCCGACGATGTTCTTCTTGCCCAGGGAGGCGATGGCGCCGCTCATGTTCTTGTTGGCCTCTTCGGGCTTCCAGTCGGTGGTGTCGTAGGACTTGCCCACCTTGACCTTGCCGTCGAGGACGGACTTGGCGCCCTTCTTGAACATGGCGGCGTTGGGGTCGGTCGGCGACCCGTTCATCATCACGATCTGGCCGTTCTTGGCCTTGTCGCCCAGCGCCTCCAGCAGGGCCTTGCCCTGGACCTTGCCGACCTCCTCGTTGTCGAAGGAGGTGTAGGCGGAGATCGGACCCTCGGCGAGGCGGTCGTAGGCGACGACGGGGATGCCGGCGTCGTCGGCCTTCTTGACCGATCCGGCGATGGACTTGGAGTCCACCGCGTCCAGGATGATCGCGTCGACCTTCTTGGTGATCATCGAGTTCATCTGCTGCTGCTGGGTCGACGCGTCCTGCTTGGCGTTGACGTAGCTGACCTTGCAGTCGGAGCAGAGTTCCTTGATCCGCTCCTCGATCAGAGGCTTGTCGAAGTTCTCGTAACGGGCCGTCTGGTCCTCCGGCAGCAGCAGGCCGATGGTCAGCGGGCCGTCCTTCTTCTTCTCGCCGCCGGCCGAGCCGTTGCCGTCGGCCTCCTTGGCGCTGCCACAGGCGGCGAGCGAGACGGCCATGGCGGTGGCGGCCATGGCCACAGCGGCACGGCGCAGTTGCGTGTTCATCCAGAACCTCCCTGACGAGGCCGCGTCACTGCGGCCGAGGTGGCAGGAAGTCAACTCGGAGCGCAACCTGTCGTCAAGAAGTAAATCCTTAACGAGAACGCAACGATGCCTTGCGTGAACAAAGTGAACGCAGAGTGGCTAAAAGCAGCCGTGGGAGCGCTCTCTCCACCGGCGCGCCAGGAGGGTTCGACCCGCCCCTTCGCTTGTTTTCCGCTGCTCACCGGTTTTCGGACCGGGAAGCGGCCGTTCCCGGACGACCGGGCGGGGACGGGAGGGGAAGGCCGGAGCGGCCGGCCTCAGGCGCCGGCGGACGCCGCGACCGCGGGCACGGCCTCCAGGCCGCCCAGCGAACCGTCCAGCACCGTCGAGTCGCCCATCTCGCTCAGCACCAGCGCCAGCGCGCCCAGCACCTCCGCACGGCCGCCGAGGGCCCCCGGCACCACCGTCAGCCGCCGGGCGGCACTGGGGATGGCGTACCGGGAGACGGAGTCGCGGATCGGGTCGAGCACCAGGTCGCCGGCCTCGGCGAGGTCCCCGCCGAGCACCACCCGGCTCGGGTTCAGCAGGTTGCAGAGGTTGGCGACGCCGCTGCCGACGTGGCGCCCGATGTCGGCCACCACCCGGCGGCAGCCCGGGTCGCCCGCGCGGGCGAGCCTGACCACCTCGGTCATGGTCAGGTCGGGGCCGTGGCTGGAGTGCAGCAGGGGCAGGACGTAGCGGGCGGCGGTGAACGTCTCCAGGCAGCCGCGGTTGCCGCAGCGGCACACCGGACCGGACTCGTCCAGGGTGATGTGGCCGATCTCCCCGGCCGTACCGCCCGGACCCCGGTAGATCTGCCCGTTGATCACCAGGCCCGCGCCGACGCCGCTGGCGACCTTGATGTACGCCAGGTCCCGCGCCCCGCGTCCGCTGCCCCACACCAGCTCGCCGAGGGCGCCGAGGTTGGCGTCGTTGTCGACGTGGACCTCCACGCCGAGCCGGGCGGCCAGCTCCTCGCGCGGATTGGTCCCGGCCCAGCCCGGCAGGATGGCGGTGGAGCCCAGCGTCCCGGTCTCGACGTCGATGGGGCCGGGGACGCCCAGGCCCATCCCGATGACCTTCTCGCGGCGGAAGCCGGTCGAGGCGATCAGCCGCTCGACGAGCTGCTCGGCCCGGTCGAAGCCCTGGGCGGCGGAGACGTCCACGTCGATCGGCTCGGCCTCCTCGGCCAGCACCTGGTGGGCCAGGTTGCCGACGGCCACGCGCAGGTGGGAGTGGCCGAAGTCGACGCCGACGACGATCCCGGCGTCCCCGGAGAGCGAGACGCTGCGGGCCCGGCGGCCCCCGGCGGAGGTCGGGGTGACCTCGACCGTGCCGTTGTCCTTCAGTTCCCGGACGATGTTGGAGACCGTGGCGGCCGACAATCCGGTGGTCCGGGCGATCTCGGCCTGCGTGAGCGAGCCCGCCATGCGTACGGCCCGCACCACCCGTTCCAGGTTGGCTCGGTGCAGCGAGGACTGCGACCCCGGAGTCTCCACGACTCATCCACTCCCGCCTCGACGGGCGGCCCGACCACCTGCCCGTCGGCCGCACCACGCCGATGGGGTGCGGCTTGTCTCCAACACGTGAACTCTAAGAACAGCGTGAAGCGTTAACTCCCGTCAAGACCTTGAGCGGAGTGAGGCCATGGGCATACGCCCCTCCACAGAGCGTCACCACCTCGCGACGACGGGCGGCCGTCGCGTACGCGACGGCCGCCCGAAACCCGGCGAAACGTGCCGGAAACCGGACGAACGGGTGAAAACTAACACAGGGGGCAGAAGGGTGGAGAAGTCCGGCCGCGCTACTTCAGGGCGCCGGCGGTCAGCCCCGCCTGCACCTGGCGCTGGAAGACGACGTAGACGACCAGGATGGGCAGTACGGCCAGGGTGAGGCCCGCGAAGAGACCGCCCCAGTTGCCGCGGTAGCCCGTCTGGGCCGCCAGGTTGGCCAGGCCCTGGGTGAGGACGTACTTGTCGGTGTCCCCCACGTGCACCACCTGGGGGATCAGGTACTGGTTCCACTGGCCCAGGAAGTTGAAGATCCCCACGCTTATCAGGCCGGGCTTGGCCATCGGCAGCATCACCTGGAAGAAGATCCGGGTGTGCGAGGCCCCGTCGATCTCCGCCGCCTCCGCGATCGACCCGGGCAGGGTGCGGAAGAAGGCCGCCATGAAGAAGACGGTGAACGGCAGCGAGTAGGCGATGTAGACCAGGATCAGGCCGTGGTAGGTGTCCAGCAGCGTGAAGTTCTTCATCACGAAGAACAGCGGCACCAGGGCGACGATGATCGGGAACGCCATGCCGCCGACGAACAGGAAGTAGATCAGCCGGTTGCCGGGGAACTCGTAGCGGGCCAGGACGTACGCCACCATCGAGCCCAGCAGCATGGTGCCGACCACGGAGCCGGTCACCACGATCACCGAGTTGATCGTGTACTGGCCGATGTCCGCCTCGTTCCAGGCGAAGGACCAGTTGTCCCAGTGCAGCCTGGTCGGCAGCGACCAGGGGTCCTCCAGGATCGCCCCGGAGGACTTGAAGGAGTTCATCACCGCCCACAGCAGGGGTCCCGCGGCCATGACGGCCCACAGGATCAGGAAGGCGTGCGAGAAGACGTTGAGGGTGCGGCCGCCCTCGCCGCTCCCCGGCTTCCCGGTGGTCCCGCCCTGCGGTTCCGCGGGGCCGGCGGTGGTGCCTTTGGTGAGGGCCACGGCGGTCTCCGCCGGGTCCCCCGGGCGGAGCGAGGGCGACGGTCCGGCACTGGTCATGGTTCTGGTTCTCCCCGCTCGTCCTTCAGAACTCGATCCGGTCCTTGCGGCGCCCGAACGCCATCGCCACCACCGAGAAGGCCATGGTGACGATCAGCAGGGCCACCGCGACCGCGGTCGCGTATCCGGCCTGGCCGTCCTGGAACGCCTTGTTGTAGAGGTAGACCGGCGCGACGATGGTCGAGTAGGCGGGACCGCCCTGGTTCACCGTCAGGATGTGCACCACGGCGAAGGCGTCGAGCGCCATGATGCCCATGTACACCCAGCCGGTCTGCACGGTGTCGCGCATCAGCGGCAGCGTGACCCGGAAGAAGGTGGTCACCCGGCTGGCGCCGTCCAGCAGCGCCGCCTCGTAGATGTCCTTGGGGATCGAGCCCATCGCGGCGGAGAAGAGCACCACGTAGAAGCCGACGTTCGACCACACCATCACGACCACGACGCACCAGAAGGCCAGTCGCGGGTCGCCGAGCCAGCTCTGCTGCCAGGACTCCAGGCCGACGGCCGACAGCATGCCGTTGAGCAGGCCGCCCTGGGGGTTGAAGATGTACTTCCACAGCACCACGACGATCGCGATCGACAGGGCCTGCGGGAAGAAGTAGACGATCTTGTAGAAGTGCGAGCCGCGGACCCCGGCGACCGTCTCGCCCCTCCTGTGCCGGCCGCCGACGTTGAGCATGAAGGCGAAGAACAGGCCCAGGCCCAGGGTGATCACCGGCAGGACCAGCAGCAGCAGGACGTTGTGCCACAGCGACTCGAGGAAGATGTCGTCGTCCAGCAGCCGCTCGAAGTTGTCCAGGCCGACGAAGGCGAAGTCGCTGCTGAGGCCGGTCCAGTCGGTCAGCGAGTAGTAGAAGGTCTGGAAGAAGGGCGACACGACCAGGATGCCGTAGAGCACCAGGGGCACCGCGAGGAATCCCGCGATGAAGCGGTACTTCACGAAGGTCCGGTAGTGCGGGGAGGTCTGGAACCCCCTCCCCTTCCCACCGGTCCTCACCGGTGGTGGTGCCGCTTCCTTGGTGGCCTCGGCCACCGTACGGCTGTCACTGGCCATGCCGCCCTGTCCCATCTCCGTGTCCCGGTTGTCCCGGCGTGCTCACTGACCGACTCTCAGGACGGCCGGCTCATGCGTGCTTGTACTTCTTGATCGAGTCGTCCTTGGCCGCCTTGTCGGCGTACTCCTGGCACTTCCTCATGGCCTCGGCCGGCTTCGCCCGGCCGGCCATCAGCTCGGCGAACACCGAGCTGAGCTGCTCCTTGTGGAGGGTCTGGTACCAGTCGGCGATCCGCGGGTTGAGCACGTTGTCCCCGGCGTCCTTGAGCACCTGGTCGGCCGAGGCGAGACCGGAGGACATCTCCAGGCCGTCGGTGGCCCCGGCGACGCAGGAGAGGGCCTTCACCAGCCGGGAGAAGTTCTGCGCGGACTGCTTGCTCAGCATGATGCGCAGGAACTCCATGCCGCCCTCGGCGTTCTTCGCCTGCGCGGGCACGATGAACGGCTCGTCCGCCTTCGCCCACAGGGCTCCGAAGGGCATCTTGTCCGAGGAGTCCAGGCCGGTGACCGGGCCGACGGCCATCCCGAAGTCCTTGGGCGTGGTGTCGGCGGCCTCGTTCTCCACCCAGGAGCCGTTGGGGATGAAGATGCACTTGCCCTTGGTCCACTGGGTCTGGGACTGGATGTGGTCCAGGCCCGGGGTCCCCCGGAGGATGTAGCCCTTGGCGGCCAGCTCGTAGTACGCCTCGAAGGCGCTCTTGACCGCGTCCTGCTTCCAGGCGTTCGGCTCCAGGTTGTCGATGTTCCTGATGACGTCCGGGCCGCCGATCTTCCCGATGAAGGCGTAGAGGGTGAAGGGGATGTAGTACGGGTGCTGGCCGGCGTACGTCCAGCCCGCGATGCCCTTCTTCTTGGCCTTGGCGCACAGGGCGAGCATCTCGTCCCAGGTCTTGGGGTACTCCCAGTCGTTGTCCTCCAGGAGCTTCTTGGAGTACCACTGGCCGAAGACGGTGTAGGCGTAGTTCAGGCGCCAGACCTTCTCGTCGCCGTACTGGCCCATCTCGATGGTGCCCGGCAGGAGGGTGTCGCGGACCTTGGTGCCGGGGTCGTCGATGGAGGGCGCGTCCAGCAGCGGGCTCAGCTCGGTGAGCTGGCCCTTGGCGATCAGGGTGGCCGCGTCCATCTGCTCGGCGCCGGAGTTGTCGATGAGGTCCGGCGGGTTGCCGCCGACCATCCTCGGCTGGAGCACCGAGCGGATCTTCTGGGTGGCGGTCAGCTTGACCTTGCCGTAGCTCTGCTCGTAGATCTTCGCGGCGTCCTTGCCGTACTGGGTGCCGTAGCCGCCGTCGAAGATGACGAAGTCCAGGGGGGCGTCCTTGTTGACGCCGAGCGGGTTGTCCTTGGTCTTCTTGCCCTTGGCGACCTTGCTGTCACCACCGCTGTCGCTGCTCGCGCAGGCGGAGAGCACACCCATGGCGGGGACGGCTGCCAGGCCCGCCGCGGTGGCCCGCTTGATCAGATCACGACGGTTGACATCGGTGGAACCCATGCTCAAGTCCTCGCCTTCTCCAGGACTCAGGCGGTGTACCGGAACCACCGGGCACCGCTGGTGAGTTGAAGCTGAGTTGTACGGGATGTACGCCGGGTCTCGCAGAGCTGTGCGGGGTCCTCCCGATGCCGCCCTCCCCCGGGCCCGCGGTCCTCTCATCTGACCGCCCGGACGCCGACAGGTATAGTCCACTTCCCTTCTCAGGGGCAAGATCGATGCGCGTTTGGGTGTCAGTCTTTCCCGAGTTGAGACCTGTGGGAAACGCGCCGGGGCCGTACCTCCCACGGAGGGAGGTACGGCCCCGGCATCACCGGTTGAACGCGGTCTCCCGCGTCGCCCCGATTACTTGTGATTACTTGCGGATCAGCGAGCGCAGCACGTACTGCATGATGCCGCCGTTGCGGTAGTAGTCCGCCTCACCGGGGGTGTCGATCCGCACCGTGGCGTCGAACTCCACACCGGTGTCGGTGGTCACCTTCACCGTCCGCGGGATGCCGCCCTCGTTGAGCGCGGCGATGCCGCTGATCGAGAAGGTCTCCTCACCCGTCAGGCCGAGCGAGTCGGCGGAGGCGCCCTCGGGGAACTGCAGCGGCAGCACGCCCATGCCGATCAGGTTCGAGCGGTGGATGCGCTCGTAGCTCTCGGCGATGACGGCCTTGACGCCCAGCAGTGCGGTGCCCTTGGCCGCCCAGTCGCGCGAGGAGCCGGAACCGTACTCCTTGCCCGCCAGGACGACCAGCGGGATGCCGGCGGCCTGGTAGTTCCGGGAGGCGTCGTAGATGAAGCTGACCGGCCCGCCCTCCTGGGTGAAGTCGCGGGTGTAGCCGCCCTCGGTGCCGGGCGCGATCTGGTTGCGCAGCCGGATGTTGGCGAAGGTGCCGCGGATCATGACCTCGTGGTTGCCGCGGCGCGAGCCGTAGGAGTTGAAGTCGCGGCGCTCCACGCCGTGCTCCAGCAGGTACCGCCCCGCCGGGGTGTCGGCCTTGATGGCGCCGGCCGGGGAGATGTGGTCGGTGGTGACCGAGTCGCCCAGCTTGGCCAGCACCCGGGCGCCGGTGATGTCCTGGACCGGCTCCGGCTCCAGGCCCATGCCCTCGAAGTACGGGGGCTTGCGGACGTAGGTGGACTCCGGGTCCCACTCGAAGGTGTCACCGGTCGGGACCGGCAGCGCCTGCCACTGGGCGTCGCCGGCGAAGACGTCGGAGTAGCTGCTGCCGAACATCTCCTGGCCGATGGTGGAGGCCACGACCTCCTCGATCTCCGACTCCGACGGCCAGATGTCCCGCAGGTAGACCGGGTTGCCCTCGGAGTCGGTGGCCAGCGGCTCGCTGGTGATGTCGATGTCCATGCTGCCCGCGATGGCGTAGGCGACGACCAGCGGCGGGGACGCCAGGTAGTTCATCTTGACGTCGGGGTTGATCCGGCCCTCGAAGTTGCGGTTGCCGGAGAGCACCGAGACCACCGCGAGGTCGTGGTCGTTGACGGCCTGGGAGACCTCCTCCGGCAGCGGGCCGGAGTTGCCGATGCAGGTGGTGCAGCCGTAGCCGACCAGGTTGAAGCCCAGCTTCTCCAGGTACGGGGTGAGGCCGGCCCGGTCGTAGTAGTCCATGACGACCTTGGAGCCGGGGGCCAGGGTGGTCTTCACCCACGGCTTGCGGGTCAGGCCCCGCTCGACGGCCTTCTTGGCCAGCAGCGCGGCGCCGACCATCACGTACGGGTTGGAGGTGTTGGTGCAGGAGGTGATGGCCGCGATGGCCACCGCACCGTGGTCGATCTCGTACTCGGTGCCGTCGGCGGCGGTCACCCGGACGGGCCTGCTGGGACGGCCCTCGGCCGTGACGGCGGCGGAGTGCTGCGGGGCACCGGCGCCGTTGTCCTCGTGGCCGTAGGCGGGGGCGTCACTGGCCGGGAACGACTCGGCGCTGGCCTCGTCCACCGGGGAGGCCACGCCGTGGGGCTTCTCCTGCTGCGGCACGCCCGGCTTGCGGTCCTCGCCGCCGGTCACGCCCTCCTTGATGTAGTTCGGCAGGTCGGCGCGGAACTGCCGCTTGGCCTCGGACAGGGCGATGCGGTCCTGCGGGCGCTTGGGGCCGGCGATCGACGGGACGACCGTGGACAGGTCCAGCTCCAGGTGCTCGGAGAAGTCCGGCTCGGCGGCCGGGTCCAGCCACAGGCCCTGCTCCTTGGCGTACGCCTCGACCAGCGCGATCTGCTGCTCGCTGCGGCCGGTGAGCCGCAGGTAGTTGATGGTCTCGCCGTCGATCGGGAAGATGGCGGCGGTCGAGCCGAACTCCGGCGACATGTTGCCGATGGTGGCGCGGTTGGCCAGCGGCACCGCGGCCACGCCCTCGCCGTAGAACTCGACGAACTTGCCGACGACCCCGTGCTGGCGCAGCATCTCGGTGATGGTCAGCACCAGGTCGGTGGCGGTGGTGCCGGTGGGCAGCTCGCCGGTCAGCTTGAAGCCGACGACGCGCGGGATGAGCATCGAGACGGGCTGGCCGAGCATCGCGGCCTCGGCCTCGATGCCGCCGACGCCCCAGCCGAGCACGCCCAGGCCGTTGACCATCGTGGTGTGCGAGTCGGTGCCCACCAGGGTGTCGGGGTAGGCCCTGCCGTCGCGGACCATCACCACGCGGGCCAGGTGCTCGATGTTCACCTGGTGGACGATGCCGGTGCCCGGCGGTACGACCTTGAACTCGTCGAAGGCGGTCTGGCCCCAGCGCAGGAACTGGTAGCGCTCCTTGTTGCGCCCGTACTCCAGCTCGACGTTCTGGGCGAACGAGTCACGGGTGCCGAAGCGGTCGGCGATCACCGAGTGGTCGATGACCAGCTCGGCGGGGGCCAGCGGGTTGATCCGCGCCGGGTCGCCGCCCAGCTCCTTGACGGCCTCGCGCATGGTGGCCAGGTCCACCACGCAGGGCACGCCGGTGAAGTCCTGCATGATCACGCGGGCCGGCGTGAACTGGATCTCCCGGCTGGGCTGCGCGCCGGCGTCCCAGTCGCCCAGCGCACGGATGTGGTCGGCGGTGATGTTCGCGCCGTCCTCGGTCCGGAGCAGGTTCTCCAGCAGCACCTTCAGGCTGTACGGCAGGCGGGCGGAGCCCTCGACCTTGTCCAGCCGGAAGATCTCGTACGACTCGTCGCCCACCTGCAGCGTGCTGCGGGCGTCGAAGCTGTTCGCCGACACGACAGTCTCCTTCAGTGCATGGTTCGCTCGTACCACCGCGATCCTGCCGCCCCGGACCCCGGCTTCTCCGCTGAGGTTCACCTAACTTAGGCTTACCTCACCGACCTTCTCGGCGGACGCGGCGGTGGTGCGCCTCTCGGCAGATATCTCGATGTCGAGATAACTCTAGTACATCGCCGCCCCGCGGTCATGCCCCGTCCCGGAGTCCGGGTACCCGCGCACCCCGGCCCAACCGGCCGTCCGGACGATGGGCCGGACGGGGGACCGCGCCCGCCGCCCCGCTTGTCCGGCACAGGGGTGGAAATATGAAGAAAAGAGGGACATGCCGCCGCCCCAGAGATTGACATCTCATATCTGAGATAACATTGGCCTCATGACCGACGACTACCTCCTGCGTATCGGCAAGCTCATCCGTGACGCCCGCCAGCATCGAGGCTGGACACAGGCGCAACTTGCAGAGGCGCTGGGGACCAGCCAGAGTGCGGTCAACCGCATCGAACGCGGCAACCAAAACATCAGTCTTGAGATGATCGCCCGCATCGGCGAAGCCCTGGACAGCGAGATCGTCTCCCTCGGCTACTCCGGGCCGATGCACCTGCGGGTCGTCGGAGGCCGCCGGCTGTCGGGTTCCATCGACGTCAAGACCAGCAAGAACGCCTGCGTCGCCCTGCTGTGCGCCTCCCTGCTGAACTCCGGACGCACGGTGCTGCGGAGGGTCGCCCGGATCGAGGAGGTCTACCGCATCCTGGAGGTGCTGGGCTCCATCGGGGTGCGCACCCGCTGGATCAACGACGGCGCCGACCTGGAGATCGTCCCGCCGGCCGAGCTGGACCTGGACGCCATCGACACCGAGGCCGCGCGCCGCACCCGCAGCATCATCATGTTCCTCGGTCCGCTGCTGCACCGGATGGACCACTTCCGCATCCCCTACGCGGGCGGCTGCGACCTGGGCACCCGCACCGTGCAGCCCCACATGAGCGCGCTGCGGCACTTCGGCCTGGAGGTCACCGCCACCGAGGGCATGTACCACTCGGTGGTGAACCGCTCCGTCCGCCCCACCCGGCCGATCGTGCTGACCGAGCGCGGGGACACCGTCACCGAGAACGCCCTGCTGGCCGCCGCCCGGCACGACGGCGTGACCGTCATCCGCAACGCCTCCCCCAACTACATGGTCCAGGACCTGTGCTTCTTCCTGGAGCAGCTCGGCGTGCGGATCGAGGGGGTCGGCACCACCACGCTCACCGTGCACGGCGTCCCCCACATCGACCTGGACGTGGACTACTCCCCCTCCGAGGACCCGGTCGAGGCGATGAGCCTGCTGGCCGCGGCGGTGGTCACCGAGTCGGAGCTGACGATCCGCCGGGTGCCGATCGAGTTCCTGGAGATCGAGCTGGCCGTGCTGGAGGAGATGGGCCTGGACCACGAGCGCGGCGAGGAGTACCGCGCCGACAACGGGCGCACCCGGCTGGTCGACCTCACCGTGCGGCCCTCGAAGCTGGAGGCGCCGATCGACAAGATCCACCCCATGCCGTTCCCCGGCATCAACATCGACAACGTGCCCTTCTTCGCGGCCATCGCCGCCAGCGCCCAGGGCAAGACGCTGATCCACGACTGGGTCTACGACAACCGGGCCATCTACCTGGCCGACCTCAACCGGCTCGGCGGCCGCCTCCAGCTCCTCGACCCCCACCGCGTCCTGGTCGAGGGCCCCACCCGCTGGCGCGCCGCCGAGATGATGTGCCCGCCCGCGCTGCGCCCGGCCGTGGTCGTCCTGCTGGCGATGATGGCGGCCGAGGGCACCTCGGTGCTGCGCAACGTCTACGTCATCAACCGCGGCTACGAGGACCTGGCCGAGCGCCTGAACTCGGTGGGCGCGCAGATCGAGACCTTCCGCGACATCTGACCGGCGGGTGCCGCCGCTCCCTGCCCGACCTGCACGCGTACGGGCCGGGGAAGGGAGCGGCGGCACCCGTGGGATTCCTCCGGGACTCCGCGCCCGGGCAGGGCTCCGGCGAGCCCTGCCGCCGGTGTCGCCCGACGTGGAGCGTGGGTGGCGGAAGGCCGGGACACACCGCGGCCCGGCGGCGTCGTCGCGGTCGGCGGCCGGACTCAGCGGCGCCCGGGGCCGCGCCCGCGTTCCAGCTCCAGCAGGCGGATCTTGCGGGGCAGGCCGCCGCCGAAACCGGTCAGTGAGCCGTCGGCACCGATGACCCGGTGGCAGGGGATCACGATGCACACCGGGTTGCGGCCGTTGGCCATCCCGACCGCCCGTGACGCCGCGGGCCGTCCCAGCTCCTTCGCCAGCCCCCCGTACGTCGTGGTGGAGCCGTACGGGATGGTGGTCAGGGCCTTCCACACCCGGCGCTGGAACGCCGTGCCCCCCACCGCCAGCGGCAGCTCGAACCGGCGCAGTTCTCCGGCGAAGTACGCGTCGAGCTGCTCGCGCGCCGCCGCGAACACGGGGAGCCCGTCGTCCCGGACCCAGTCCGCCGCGATCTGCGGGCTGTAGCGCTGGTCGCTCATGTAGAGACCGGTCAGCGCCTCGCCGTCGCTCATCACCAACAGGTCATCGACCGGCGAGGGCGCCAGCGTGTAGCGCACGGGCCCGTCCAGCGGGGTGCCGAACTCGGCGGGCCGTTCCGGTGCGGGGCCGGACCGGGGCATCGGCAGCGGCAGGACTTCCTGGTTCACTTGTTGCCGTCCTCAACTGTTCGGGACAAAGGGGTGTTCGGCGCCGGCTCCGCGCCGGGCAGGGGATCGAGCACGGCCCACAGGTGGTGCAGGGCGTAGGAACGCCAGGGGCGCCAGGTGTCCGCGAGGGCGCGGGCGGCCCGCACGGTTCCCGGGTGGCCGAGGCGCTCCAGCGCGTGGTGCACACCGAGATCGGTGGGCAGGAACACATCGGGATCACCGAGCGCCCGCATGCGGATGTACGACGCCGTCCAGGGGCCGATGCCGGGCAGCTCCAGCAGCCGCGCCTCGCTCTCCTCACGGTCGGCGCCGGGACCCAGGTCCACCCGTCCCGAGGCGAGCGCCTCGGCCAGCGCGTAGAACGCCCTCTTGCGCGCCCCGGGCATGGGGAGGTCGGCGGGATCCGCGTCCAGCAGGGCCTCGGGGGTGGGGAAGACGTGGGTGAGCCCGTCGACCGGTGCGGTGAGGGGCTTTCCGTACCGCGCGGTGAGGCGCCCCGCGATGGTGCGGGCCGCGGCGACGGACACCTGCTGCCCGATCAGCGCGCGAACGGCGAGTTCGGAGGGGGTGACGTGGCCGGGCGAGCGCATTCCGGGCGAGGCGGCGACCAGCGGCGCCATGACCTCGCAGCCGCCGAGCGACTCGGCCACGGCATCCGGGTCGGCGTCCAGGTCCAGCAGTCGGCGGCAGCGCCGCACGGCCGTCCCCAGGTCGCGCAGGTCGTCGAGCCACAGCCGGCACCACAGGTGGCCGTCCGTGTCCCCCGGTGCCAGGGCGACCATCCCGGTCGAGTGCGGAAGTGACAGGACGCGCCGGTACTCGCCGTCCGCGTACTCCTCGACGCCGGGCACCGCGCGGAGCGCCAGGTACCGGAACAGCCGGGACAGGTCCAGCGGGGGCCGGAACGGCAGCCGCAGCCGCAGGAACCCCGACGCGGTGCCGGCCGGCAGGCTCCTGCTGCGGCTGCGGATCTCCGACGGAGTGCGCGCGAAGACCTGCCGCATGGTGTCGTTGAACTGCCGCACGCTGGAGAACCCCGCGGCGAACGCGATGTCCGCCATGGGCAGCTCACTCGCCTCGATCAGGGTACGTGCCGTCTGTGCTCGCTGGGCGCGGGCCAGCGCCAACGGCCCGGCTCCCACCTCGGCGGTCAGCATCCGGTGCAACTGCCGTCGGCTGTAACCGACTTCGGCTGCGAGGGCGCCCACACCACCCCGGTCCACCACGCCGTCGGCGATGAGCCGCATGGCCCGGCCGACCACGTCGGCCCGCATGTTCCACTCCGGGGAGCCCGGGGTGGCGTCCGGGCGGCAGCGCTTGCACGCACGGAAACCGGAGGTCTGGGCGGCCGCGGCGGACGGGTGGAACCGCACGTTCTCCCGCTTCGGTGTGACCACCGGGCAACTGGGACGGCAGTAGACACCGGTGCTGGTCACAGCGACGAAGAACCAGCCGTCGAATCTGGCGTCCTTGCTGCGGGTCGCTCGGTACCGCTCGTCGTCGTCCATCCCGCCATCCTCGCCCGGACCGGCCCGGACCTCTGGCGGTTTCTGGCCATCGAGGTCCCCGTCCGGCCGACGACGACGGCCGCGTTCCGCCGGCGGCCCCCAACCGGCCATGGGCCGCAGTGAACCGACGAGTCGCCGCGGCGCGCGGGAGGGACACGGACAGGGAGGTCACGGGCTCGACGGGGACCGGCGATCCTCGTGTGCTGCCGCCCTCCGAGGCGGCGGCGCGCTCCGGGGCGCGCCCTGGTCCCGGCTTGGTGTTCCTTGCCCCGGGGAGCCGGGGAGCAGGGGTTCCCTTCTTCCGCACCGGACGGGCGAAGACGGTGCCGGAGTCCGACACCTCGAAGTCCCCGTCCTGCCGCCGGGAACGAGCGACGGTTTCGGGACGCCGCACTCGACGACACCCCGCGGCGCGTTCCGTCGCCGCTCCGGCGCCCGGCGGCCCGGAACGGCGACGGACCGTCCGTCAGCCGCGGCCGGTGGTGAACCGCAGCACCGTGAGGTCGAACGCGAAGGCGGTGGAGCAGGACAGCGGCACCGTCCGTCCGAGGACGTCCGCGGTGACGGACGCGTCGAGCCTGGTGTTGGTGCCCCGGGTGACGACGTAGTGGCCCGCGGGGTCCTCGATCACCTCGTGCACGCGCGTCGGCCTCCCCGCCGTCGCGTAGGTGCCGGTGACGACCGCGTCGCCGGCCGGCTCCCGGGTGTCGTCCAGCTTCCTGAGCGGGACGGTGGCCGTGACCGCGCCGTCGGAGAACAGCACGGTGTCCTCCGGGCCGTAGCCGCCGCCGTACTCCCCCTCCGGGGTCTCGACGGAGACGCCGGTGTGCGAGCCGAACGCGGAGTTCTGGTACAGGTCCACCGCGACGGAGACGTCCCCGGACCGCCCGGAGCAGTTCAGCGCGTAGCCCTTCTCGACCGTCTTCTCGACCGTCCGCACCGGCTTCGAGCCGTCCGTCCCGGGCGGGGCGGCCTGCGCCGCCGCGGGCATGGCGGTGAGCGCGCCGATGACGGTCAGGCAGGCCAGTGCGGCCCGTGTCGTGGTTCTCAACTCGATGCTCCTCCTCCGGGTCCGTGGTCCGGACCCGCTCCGCTGACACTGACGGGGGTGAGACCACCGGGGCGCGTGTTTGGTTGTGGCGGACTCCCGGCCGGGCAGGCGGTGCCGCCACGCGCCCCGGATTCGTTTCGGCCGGGACCGAAACGTCACGGCCGCATGATGGGCCCATGAACTTCCCGGAACGCGCCGGCCGTGCCCGGCGCGGCGAGGACGCGGGCTCGCGGCTCGCCCGGCTGGCCGGACTGCTCGCCGACGAGACCAGGGCCCGCTTCTGCCTGGCGCTGCTGGACGGACGGGCCTGGACGGCGGGCGAGCTGGCCCGGCTGGCCGGGGTCGCGCCGGCCACGGCCAGCGGGCACCTGGACCGGCTGGTGGAGGGCGGTCTGCTGGCCGAGGAGCGGCAGGGGCGGCACCGCTACGTACGGCTGGCCGACCCGCGGTCCGCGCGGCTGGTCGAGGAGCTGGCCGCGCACGCCGGTCCGCCGCCCGCCCCGCGCTCGCTGCGGGCGGCCTCCGCGGACGCGGCGATGGCGCGGGCCCGCACCTGCTACGACCACCTCGCCGGGCGGCTGGGGGTCGCGGTCACCGACGCCCTGCTGGCGCGGGGGCTGGTGCAGCAGGACACCGGGTTCGCGGTGACCGGGGCCGGGCTGCGCTGGTTCGACGGGCTCGGCATCGACCTGATGGCCCACCCGCGCGGGCGCCGCCCGCTGGCCCGCGCCTGCCTGGACTGGACCGAACGCCGCCCGCACCTGGCCGGGGTGGCCGGGGCCGCCCTGTGCCGCCACGCCCTGGACGCCGGCTGGTGCGAACGGATCGGCACCCGGCGGGCGCTGCGCGTGACCCCGCGGGGGCGGCGCGCGCTGAGCGAGCTGCTGGGCGTGACGGACGACGACCTCGCCCGCCCCGCCCCTCCCGCCGGGGAGCCGGCGTGAGGGGCGGGGCCCGGCCGGCCGCCGGTGCCGGCGGCACCGGGGCGCCGCACGGAGGGGACCACCGGGCCGGTCCTGCCGGGGCCGGCGCCGTACGAGGAAGCCGTACGAGGGAGGAGTCGCATCCGGTGACCACGTCCACCGCGTTCCGCGCGCTGCACCGCCGCGGGCGGCCGCTGCTGCTGCCCTGCGCCTGGGACCACGCCTCGGCCGCCGCCCTGGTGGCCCACGGGTTCGCCGCCGTCGGGACCACCAGTCTCGGGGTGGCCGCCGCCGCGGGGCTGCCCGACGCCACGGGGGCCGCGCGGGAGCAGACCCTGGCGCTCGGCCGGCGACTGGCCCGGCTGCCGGTGCCCGTCAGCGTCGACGTCGAGGGCGGGTTCGGTGAGGACCCGGACGATGTCGCCGCACTGGCGCGGGAGTTGGCGGACGCGGGGGTGGCCGGGGTGAACGTCGAGGACGGGCTGCCCGATGGACGCCTCGCCGACCCGGTCCGGCACGCGGAGAAGATCGCGGCCGTCAAGGAGGCCGCGCCCGCGCTGTTCGTCAACGCCCGCACCGACACCCACTGGCTCGCCGCCGAGCCCACCACGGCGGCCGCGCTGCGCCGGGCGCGCACGTACCTGGAGGCCGGGGCGGACGGCGTCTTCGTCCCCGGACTGGCCGAGGAGGACGCGATCCGGGCGCTGGCGGACGGGCTGGACGCGCCGCTGAACGTGCTGTTCGCGCCCGGGCGGCACACCTACGAGCGCCTGGCCGGGCTGGGCGTGGCCCGGATCAGCCTGGGGTCGCTGCTCTTCCGCGCCGCCCTCCAGCGCGCCGTGGCGCTGGCCGCCTCGATCGCCGACCCGGCGGCCGGGGCGCCGGAGCCGCTCTCCTACGAGCAGGCCCGCGCGCTGGCCGACCCCTGGACCTGGCGCTCCGCGCCCGGTTCCCCGGGCGGTTGTCAGTGGGGTGTGCCAGGCTCGTGCCCGTGAACCGCCCACCGCCCCTCGACCTGACGCCCCGGCTGATCGGACGCGACCGCCCCGCCGGGCTGCTGCGGGCCGCGATCGCCCGGGCCGCGGAGAGCCACGGCGGTCTGGTCCTGGTCACCGGGGAGGCGGGGATCGGCAAGACGGCACTGGTGACGGAGGCGGCCGAGGAGGCGCGGCGGCGGGGCGCCCTGGTGCTGAGCGGGTCCTGCTGGGATTCCGGGAGCACCCCCGGCTACTGGCCGTGGACGCAGGTGCTGCGCGCCCTGCGGCGCGGCGTCACCGCCGGGCAGTGGGCGGCGGCCGAGGAGGCCGCGGGCCGCGGCCTGGCCGTGCTGCTGGGCGAGACGGCGGGTACGGAGGTGGACGAGGGCTTCCACCTCTACGACGCGGTGACGAGCGCCCTGGTGTCGGTCTCGCAGAGCCGCCCGGTGGTGGTCGTGCTGGACGACCTGCACTGGGCGGATCCGGCGTCGCTGAAGCTGCTGGAGTTCGCGGCGCGGCACACCTGGTTCGAGCGGCTGCTGCTGGTGGGCACCTACCGCGACGACGAGGTGGAGGCGGACGGCCATCCGCTGCAGCCGCTGGTCCTGCCGCTGGTGGCGCGGGCGACGACGGTGACGCTGACCGGGCTCACCCGCGAGGAGGTCGGTGCGCTGGTCGCCCGCACGGTGGGCCGGGAGCCGGCACAGGAGCTGGTCACCGAGGTGCACCGCCGCACCGGCGGCAACCCGTTCTTCGTCGAGCAGAGCGCCCGCCTGTGGCACGGCGGCGGGGCGCCCACCGCGGTCGCGCCGAGCGTCCGCGACACCCTGCGGCGGCGGCTGTCGATGCTGCCCGACGCGGTCGTCGGGCTGCTGACCCGCGCGGCCGTGCTCGGGCGGGAGTTCCACCGGGCGGTGCTGGCGGCCACCGCCGGGACGCCCGTGCCGCAGGCGGACCGGCTGCTGGAGCGGGCCCTGGCCGCCCGGCTGGTCACGGCGCTCGGGGCGGGCCGGTTCGCCTTCGCGCACGACCTGGTCCGCGAGACGCTGTACGCGTCGCTGGAGGAGGCGGAGCGGCGGCGGCTGCACGCCGCCGCGCTCGACGCGCTGGAGCGCTCCTCCGCCCCGGCCGGGGACGTCCTCCCCGCCGAGCTGGCCCGGCACGCCCACCTGGCCGGCGGTGAACTCGACGTCTCCCGGGCGCTGGAGCACCTGCTGGCCGCCGCCCGGTACGCGGCCGACCGGCTGGCCCTGGAGGAGGCGGCCGGGCACTACCGCCGCGCGCTGGAGCTGGCCGTCGGTGATCCCCGCAGACGGGTCCTGATCGCCCTCGACCTGGGGCAGACCCAGGCGCACGGCGGTGAACGGGACGCCGCCTGGCGGGCGTTCACCGAGGCCGCCGCCGTGGCCCGCGAACTCGGCGATCCCGGGCTGCTGGCGCGGGTGGCGCTCACCCTGCACGGAGCGGAGTTCCCGGACGCCCCCGGCGACGGGCGGCGGCTGGCCGCCGACCTGATGTACGAGGCGTACGACGCCCTGGTGGGCGGCGGGACTTCGGGCGGGGACGCCACCGGGACCGGGGCGGACACGGACGGGGCCGGGACGGACACGACCGGGGCGGACGGGGCGCGGACGCTGGACCGCCTGGCGCGGGAGCTGACCGTCCGCGTCACCGTGCGCGCCCGGCGCGGCGGGGACGACGAGGCGCTGCTCTTCGGGCTGTGGGCCCGTCACAACGCCATCTGGGGGCCGGGCACCGCGCCGGAGCGGGAGGCGCTCACCTCCGAGCTGATGACCGTGGCGCGCCGCAGGGCGGACCGCGAGACGGAGTACCTCGCGGCCTCGTTCCGGTGGGTGGCGCTGCTGGAGCAGGGCGATCCCCGCTACCTGGAGCAGTACCGCGCGTTCGTCGCCCTGGCCGAACGGGCGGGCGTGCCCCGCTCCACCTCCTCCGCGTACATCGACCAGAACATCATCGCCACCCTGACCGGCCGCTTCGACGCCGCGGACTCCCTGCTCGACCTGGCCCTGGACGCCTTCGGCGGGCACCGGAACCCTCATCTCGCGTACATGGCCGACCACCTGCGCTGGGCGCTGTGGCTGCAGCAGGGCCGGTTCGGGGAGCTGGAGGCCCTGCACCGCTCGCTCGCCGAGCACCACCACCCCCAGCACCGGCTGCTGGAGGGCATCACGGCCCTGGAGCGGGAGGGGCCCGGGGACACCGGGGCCGCGCTGGGCCTGCTGGCGGAGCTCTCCGCCGGCCCGCCGGTCCCCCAGGCGTTCCTCCCGCTGTGGCTGAGGTTCCAGGCCCAGGCGGCGGCTGCCGCGCGGGATCCGGAGCTGTGCGAGCGGGCCCGGGAGGCGCTGGAGCCGTTCGCCGGGCAGTGGGCGGTGTCGCTGTACGGCTGCGACGTCAGCGGCCCGATGGACCTCTGGCTGGGGCTGGTGGAGGCCGCCCGGGGACGCTGGGACGAGGCGGTCGCACGGCTCACCGCCGCCCGCCGCTCGGCCGACCGGCTCCGGGCGCGGCCCTGGTCGGTCCGGGCCCGCGGCCACCTCGCACGGGCGCTGCTCGCACGCGGCGCGCCGGGGGACGGGGAGGCCGCCGCGTCCCTGCTGGCGGAGGTGGAGCGCGAGGCGGCGGAGCTCGGCATGCGGCACGTCGCCGAACGCGCGCGCTCGGCGCGCCCCGTGGCGGGGCGGCCGTCGCCCACCACGGCCCCGGAGCCGGAGGCGGGCCCCGCGGCCGGTGCCGCCGACGGCCCCGGCGGCGAGAACGTGTTCCGCTTCGACGGCCGGGTGTGGACGCTGACGTACCGGGGGCGCACGGTCCACCTGCCCGACGCCAAGGGGCTGCGGGATCTGCACCTCCTGATCGGCCTGCCGGGCACGGACGTCCCGGCCGTGCGGCTGCTGAACCCCGGGGGCGGCCGGGCCGTGGAGGCCGCCCGGCGGCTGGGCGGCGATCCCGTCCTCGACGAGGAGGCGAAGGCACGGTACCGGCGGCGCCTGGAGGAGCTGGACGCGGAGATCGACCGGGCGGTCGCGCTGGGCGAGGACGAGCGGGCCGCCGGGCTCGACCGGGAGCGGGAGGCGCTGCTGGCGGAGCTGCGGTCCGCCGCCGGGCTCGCCGGGCGCACCCGGCGCCTGGGCGACGAGGCCGAGCGTGCCCGCAAGACCGTCACCGCCCGCATCCGCGACACCCTGCGCCGGCTCGACCGGCACCACCCCGAGCTGGCCGCCCATCTGCGCGCCTCGGTCTCCACCGGCGCCACCTGCCGCTACCTGCCCGAACGCGAGACCGCCTGGCGCCGGTGAGGCGCCAGGCGGTTCCGCGGTGGACGAAGCGGGGACGGGGGCGGAAAGGGCTCCCGGCCCCGGCTCACTTGCGGTTGTACAGCCGCATGGTGACCGGGCCGAAGACCGCGAGCAGTGCCGCGCCCCACCCCAGCGACCAGGCGACCTCGGAGGCGGGCCAGTCGCCCGCCATCAGCCCCCGCACCGCCGAGGCCAGGTGCGTGATCGGGCTGTTGTTCACAAAGGCCTGGAGCCAGCCCGGCATGGTCTTCGGGTCGACGAAGATGTTGCTGAGGAAGGTCAGCGGGAAGATCACCATCATGCTGACGCCCATCACCGACTTCTCGGTGCGCAGCATCAGGCCGAACATCGTCCAGATCCACGAGAAGGCGAACGAGAAGGCGATCAGCAGGGCCACCCCGGCGAGTACTCCGGTCACCCCGCCCTCGGGCCGGAAGCCCAGGATGAGGCCGAGGGTCAGCATCACCGCCGAGGCGAGCGCGTAGCGCAGCATGTCGCCGAGCAGGTAGCCGACCATCGCCGAGGGGCGCCAGATCGGCAGGGTGCGGAACCGGTCGAAGACGCCCTTGTCGATGTCGGTGTTGACCGACACCCCGGTGTACATCGTGATCATCACCACGTTCATCACCAGGATGCCCGGCAGCAGGAACTGCAGGTACTCCGTGGTCGATCCGGCGAGCGCACCTCCGAACAGGTAGGTGTACATCAGCACCATCATGATCGGGAAGGCGGTGACGTCGAAGAGCTGCTCGGGGACGTGTTTGATCTTCAGCATCGCCCGCCACCCGAAGGCGAGCGACGTGGACCACGCGCTGGGCCGGGGCGGCCGCTCCCGCGCCACCAGCAGATCGGCCAGGCTCTCGGTGGTGACGGGGGCCAGTTCCCCGGTCTGCGGCTCACGGGCCGTGGCGGTGGTCATGCCGGGACCTCTTCCTTGCTGGTGGTGTGGGTGGCGGGGTGGTCGGTGAGGGCGAGGAAGACCTCGTCCAGGCTGGGCTGGCCCAGCGAGAAGTTGTCGACGGTGACGCCGGACCGGGCCAGCTCGGCAAGCGCACGGGCGGCCTGCTCCGCCGCTCCCCGGCCGTCGCCGTGCGTGCCGACGCGGGCGGTCAGGGCCACCGGGTCGGGGTCGAGCTGGACCTGCGCGTCCAGCACGCGGACGAGCACCCGCTCGGCCTCGGGCCGCTGGGCGGCGTCCCGCAGCCGCAGGTGCACCACGCCGGCGCCCACCGAGGCCTTCAGTTCGCCCTTGGTGCCCTCGGCGATGACCCTGCCCTTGTCGATGACGGCGATGCGGGAGGCGAGCTGGTCGGCCTCGTCCAGGTACTGGGTGGTCAGCAGCACCGTGGTGCCCTGGGCGACCACGGCCCGCACGATGTCCCAGACCTGGTTGCGGCTGCGCGGGTCCAGACCGGTCGTCGGCTCGTCGAGGAAGAGCAGGTCGGGGGTGTTGAGGATGCTGGCGGCGATGTCGATCCGGCGCCGCATGCCGCCCGAGTAGTTCTTGACCTGCCTCCCCGCGGCCTCCGTCAGTCCGAACGCCTCCAGGAGCTGCTCGGCCCGGCGCCGGGCCGCGGCCTTGTGGTGCCCCAGCAGCCGGCCCAGCAGGAGCAGGTTCTCCATCCCGGTCAGGTCCTCGTCCACCGAGGCGTACTGCCCGGTCAGGCTCACCCGGCCGCGTACGGCGTCCGCCTCGTGCAGCACGTCGTGCCCGAAGACCCGGGCCTCGCCGCCGTCGGGGCGCAGCAGGGTGGCCAGCATCTTGACCGTCGTGGTCTTCCCCGCACCGTTGGGACCGAGGACGCCGTAGACCGTGCCCGTGGGCACGGCGAGATCGACGCCGTCCACCGCACGGGTCTCCCCGAACACCTTGACCAGCCCCGATGTCTCGATCGCCAGGCCGGAACCGCTGTCACTCATGCTCTGTCGTCCTCATTCCGTCTTCGCTTCGTACTCGGCTTCGTGGTCGATGGGTGGCCGCGTGCTCGCCGGGCCGCCGCGTCCCGCACGCTCTTCAGACCCCCCGGGCCCGCCGGACTCATCGCTCCGGCCGGGACCGGTCGCGCCGCCGGCGGACATACCAGCAGACACATCAGCACACATAGGGACGTACGGTGCGGGCGTCGCGCAGCGCGCGGCCCCACCAGACGAGCTGGTCGAGCATGGCCGCGACCGCCCTCTCCGGTCCCTCCGCGCCCTCCGGCGCCGGGAGCGGGCCGGCGCCGCCGCCACCGGGGCCGGGGCCGAATCCGGCGTCCAGGACGTTGAGGCCGACCCCGTCGCGCACCGTCACGGTGTGCAGCTCGGTGAAGACCGAGCGCAGGTGCTCCACCGCGTGCCTGCCCTCGCAGCGGCCGCCGTAGGAGACGAAGCCGACCGGCTTGGCCCGCCACTCGTCGTAGGCGTAGTCGACGGCCTGCTTCAGGGACGCCGGGAAGCTGCGGTTGTACTCGGGGGTCACCACCACGAAGGCGTCCGCCCGTTCGATCCTGGCGGTGAACGCGGCCATCTGCGGCGTGGCCCGGCCGGGGTGGCGGGCGGGGAAGGCGAACCCGGCGAGGTCGACGACGTCCAGTTCGATGTCGTCCCGCCCCCGCGCCCGGTCCGTGAACCAGCGGCCGACGGCGTCCCCCACCCGGCCCTCGCGGGTGCTGCCGATGATGACCGCGACGCGCAGCGGGGCGGTGGGCTCATCGGTGTGCATCGCCACCTCCTGGGGTCGGCCTGGGATCGGGTCCTTCACCCGGGAGGCGCGAGATCCGGTCTGGCGGCCGCCAGACCGGATCTCGCGGCTGCCCCGCGCTCCGCGCCGGAAGCCGGGGAGCCGGGCAGCCGCGGCCCGCCGTACGGCCTCAGCGGTCCCGCACCTCGATGCCGAGCACCTGGGCGAGGACGGGGGCGAGGTCCAGCAGTTGGGGGCTGCCGATGACCGCGCCCCTCAGCCGGTCGTGTCCCGACGTGATCCCCAGCGCGGCGGCGTCGCGCAGATCGACCTCCGTCATCCGCACGTCGTCCAGCCGCACTCCGTCCAGGGTCGAGCCCGGGAACGCGACGCCGGTCAGGGTCGCGCCGCCGAAGTCCACGTCGCGCAGCAGGCAGTCCGCGAAGCGGACGTCCCGCAGCGCGGCGGCGCGGAGGTTGACCGAGTCGAACTTGCAGTGGGAGAAGGTGACGCGGCGCATCCGTGTGCTGAACGCCTCCACCCCGGCGAACGCCCCGGACGTGATCTCGGCGTCCAGCCATTCGGTCTCGGCCAGGTCCGCCCCCACCCAGCGGACGGTGTGCAGCCACACGTCGTTGAACCGCGTCCGCCGGTAGTGCCCGCCGGTGAAGCTCACCGAGGAGAAGGCGCACTCCATGAAGCGGGCGCCGCCGCAGTCGGCGTCCTCGAAACCGTTCCCGTCGAAGTGGACGGTGTCGTACGTCCCTTCGCTCTCCAGCCGTCCGCGGAACGGCTGGAGGTACTCCGCGTACGGCAGGTCGGCGAGTTCGCGGGGAGCGGGCATGGCGGGCCTTCCGGTCGGCGGGGACGTCGCGCGCACTCTAGGCCCGGCCACTGACAACGGGAGGGGGGAGCGCCGGTCTTTTCGGGCGAACCGGCACGGGCGGTCCCCGCGCCCGCGTATCGTCCGTCGAGGACGACGACTGTCGAGCGGGGATCGGGCAGGCAGCGGATGCGGAATGAGATCAGCGGCGGCAACTTCTTCGGCCCCGTCGTCCAGGTGGGAAGTCTCCGGGGCGACATCACCTTCCAGTTGCCCGCCGAGATCCCCCTGGCGCTGGGCGGACTGCCCAGGATCTCGCCCACGTTCACCGGCCGGGCCGCCGTCCTCGACGAACTGCTGGCACTGCTGGGCCCGTCCGGTCCCCGAGGAGGCGTCGTGCAGATCTCCGCGGTGTCCGGCATGGGAGGCGTCGGCAAGACCGAACTGGCCCTGCAGGCGGCGCACGCGGCGCGCGAGAGGGGCTGGTTCCCGGGCGGGGTGCTGTTCGCCGACCTCTTCGGCTACGACGAGCGGCTGCGGGTCGGGCCCGCCACCGCCCTGGACGGTTTCCTGCGCGCCGTGGGAGTCCCCGCCGAGCACGTCCCCCCTGACCTCCAGGGCCGGGAACGGCTCTACCGGTCCGTGCTGGACGCCTACGCGCGGGCCGGCCGCGGCGTCCTGGTCGTGATCGACAACGCGTCCTCCTCCGAACAGGTCCGCCCCCTGCTGCCCGGGGACCCGGTGACGCGGGCGCTCGTCACTTCCCGGCACACCCTGGCGGACATCGGCGCGCGCCTGCTGGACCTGCCCACCCTGAGCCCCGGCGCGAGCGTGGAGCTGCTCGACCGCCGCATCCGCCTGGCGCTGGGCGAGGAGGACACCCGGGTACGGGACGATCCCGAGGGCGCGCACGAGATCGCGCGGCTGTGCGGAGGGCTTCCCTTGGCCGTCGAGGTCGTGGCCGCACTGCTGTCGGAGCGCCCGCGGCGCGGTCTGCGCACGGTGGTCGACGACCTCAGGAGCGAGCACACGCGCCTGGACGAGATGCGCTACGAGGACATGGCCGTCAGAGCGGCGTTCGAACTCTCCTACCGCAATCTGCCGTCGGACCAGGCGAGGCTGTTCCGTCTGCTCTCCGTCAATCCGGGCCCCGACGTCTCGACCGAGGCCGCAGCCGCCACCGCGGGCCTGGAGCCCCGCCACTGCCGCCGGCTGCTCGACGCGCTCGCGCGGGCGCACCTCCTCGACGCCTCGGCCGCCGACGGCAGGTGGGCGATGCACGACCTGGTACGGCTGTACGCGACGGAGCAGGGCCGCGACCTGGCGTCCGCCGACGGCCGGGAGGCGGCGGTCGGCCGGCTCCTGGACCACTACTCCGCCACCGCCCGGGCCGCCGCCGAGCACGTGGACCCCTCCCGGACCGCTCCTCCCGGCACGGTCTTCCGCGACCGCGAGGACGCCCTCGCGTGGTTCGACGCCGAGCTGCCGAACCTCGTCGGCACCGTGCGCATGGCGGACGGCGACCGTCCCGCCGTCGCGCTGGGGCTGCATGTCGCCCTGGTCCACTACCTGCAGCGGAAGCGCCTGTTCACCATGCTGATCGACCTCGCCCCGGTGGCCCTGGAGGCGGCGCGCCGACTCGGTGACCGGCACGGCGAGGCCCGGGTCCTGACGAATCTGGGGCTGGCGCAGAACGGGGCGGGGCAGTACGAGGGGTGCGTCCGCTCGTGCGAGGCCGCGGCGGAGATCTTCCTGGGCGTCGGCGACCGCGCGCTCGCGGGGCGCGCGCTGAACAACCTCGGGCTCGGGCTCGACAACCTGGGGCGGTACGAGGAGGCCGTCCACGCCTTCCGGCAGGCCATCGACATCTTCCGCGAGCTGGGCGATCCGCGGGGTGAGGGAGCGGCCCTGACGAACCTGGGCAGCGCGCTGCTGCTGACGAACCGCCTCGAGGAGTCGCTGTCCGCCCGGCGCGCCGCCGTCGCCGCGCTGAGCCGCCTCCCCGACCACACCGACCCGCAGGGCCTCGCCATGGTCCTCAACAACCTCGGCGCCTCGCTCCTCCAGCTCGGGAGGCACGCGGAGGCGGTGCCGGAGTTCCAGCGCGCCCTGCGCATCAGCCGTGACATCGGCGACGCGTACGAGCAGGCGCAGTCGCTGGTCAACATCGCCGTGTCGTACGCCGCCACGGACCGCCACGAGGAGGCGCTGGCAGCCTCCCGGGAGTCCGCCTCCCTCTACCGGGAGTGCGGTGCCGTGCGGGAGCTGGGCGATGCGCTGCTGAGCGTGGGGACGGCGCTGCGGCGGCTCGGGAGGCACCGGGAGTCGGTGGAGGCCCACCGGGAGGGGATCGACTGCGCCCGGAGCGCCGGCGACCCGCGCCGGGTCGGCCGGCACCTGGAGGAGATGAGCGCGTCCCTCCTGTCCTCCGGAGACTTCGAGGGAGCCGTCGCGGCGCGGCAGGAGGCCGTGTCGGCCTACACCGAGGCGGGGGACGCGGTGGCCGCGGAGAACGCCGAACGGGACGTGCACAGGCTCCGCGGGACGGGCCCGTTCCGCGGGGGACGTCCCGGAGGGCGCCTCCGCAGGCTCTTCGGCAGGCCATGAGAGCGGTGCCGTTCCCCCTCCGGGCGGGCGGCCGGCCCCGGCGGTCGGCCGCGGTCAGGCGCCCGCGAGGGTGGCGACCAGGACGGCCTTGATGGTGTGCATGCGGTTCTCCGCCTCGTCGAAGACGACCGAGTGCTCCGACTCGAACACCTCGTCCGTCACCTCCAGGGACTCCAGGCCGTGCCGCTGGTGGATCTCCCGGCCGACGGCCGTGCCCAGGTCGTGGAAGGCGGGCAGGCAGTGCAGGAACCGCACGTCCGGGTTGCCGGTGGCGCGCAGGACGTCCATGGTGACGGCGTACGGCTTCAGCAGCGCGATCCGCTCGTCCCAGACCTCCTTGGGCTCGCCCATCGACACCCACACGTCGGTGGCGACGAAGTCCGCGCCGCGCACGCCCTCCCCGACCTCCTCGGTGAGGGTGACGCGGGCGCCGGTGGTCCCGGCCAGGGAGCGGGCCGCGGCGATCACGTCCTCCTCGGGCCACAGGCTCCGGGGTGCGGCGATGCGGACGTCCATGCCCAGCAGGGCGCCGGTGACGAGGTAGGAGTTGCCCATGTTGTTGCGGGCGTCGCCGAGGTAGGCGTAGGAGATCTCCGTCAGGGGCTTGTCGCTGTGCTCGGTCATGGTGAGCACGTCGGCGAGCATCTGGGTGGGGTGCCACTGGTCGGTGAGGCCGTTGTAGACGGGGACCCCGGCGTGGGCGGCCAGTTCCTCGACGATCTCCTGGCCGCTGCCGCGGTACTCGATGGCGTCGTACATCCGCCCCAGCACCCGGGCGGTGTCCCTCACCGACTCCTTGTGGCCGATCTGGGAACCGGCCGGGTCGAGGTAGGTGGTGTGGGCGCCCTGGTGGGCGGCGGCGACCTCGAAGGCGCAGCGGGTGCGGGTGGAGGTCTTCTCGAAGATCAGCGCGATGTTCCTCCCGCGCAGCCGCTGCTCCTCGGTGCCCGCCCGCCTGGCCGCCTTCAGCTCGGCGGCCAGGCCGATCAGGTGGCGGAACTCCTCGGGGGTGAAGTCCAGCTCCTTGAGGAAGTGGCGGCCCGTGAGATCGATCGCCATGGAAGACTCCTAGGGTCCTGGTGCTGTCGCGTACGGGCCGCGCACGGGCACGTACGACGGGAAGACCGGAAGTCTATACGACGGTCCGCATCACTATGCAGCCAGGGGGCGGGGCCGCCCGGCCTACGCCGCGTCGCGCTCGACCGGGCAGCTCATGCAGCGCGGTCCGCCCCGGCCCCGGCCCAGCTCGCTGCCGGGGATCGTGATGACCTCGATCCCGCACTTGCGCAGGTGGGTGTTGGTGGTGACGTTGCGCTCGTAGGCGATGACCACGCCCGGCTCGACGGCCAGCACGTTGCAGCCGTCGTCCCACTGCTCGCGCTCGGCGGCGTGCACGTCCTGGGTGGCGGTGAGGACCCGGATGTCGTCCAGCCCGAGCGCGGCGGCGATGGCGCGGTGCATGTGCTCGGGCGGGTGGTCGGTGACCTTCAGGTCCGTCTCCTCCACGCCCGGCTCGATCGTGTAGGAGCGCAGCATGCCCAGGCCCGCGTACTGGGTGAAGGTGTCGCCGTCGACCATCGTCATCACGGTGTCCAGGTGCATGAAGGCGCGGCTCTTGGGCATGTCCAGCGCCACGATCGTACGGGCCGAGCCCGCCGCGAACAGGCCGCGGGCGAGCATCTCCACCGCCTGCGGGGTGGTGCGCTCGCTCATCCCGATGAGCACCGCGCCGCTGCCGAGGACCAGCACGTCCCCGCCCTCGATGGTGGAGGGGTAGGCGCCCTGGCCCTCGGACCAGATGTGGAAGCCCCGCCCGCCGCTCCCGCCGGCACCGTCGTTCGCGTCGGGGCCGGTGTCCCCGCCGGCGCCCGCGAAGAGGGGGTGGTGGTGGTAGATGGCCTCGAAGTGGACGGTCTCGCGCTGGCGGGCGGGCCAGCGCATGGCGTTGATGGACACCCCGTCGTAGATCCAGGCGGAGGTGTCGCGGGTGAACAGGTGGTTGGGCAGCGGGGCGACCAGGAAGTCGTCCAGGTCCATCACGTGGAAGCGGACGGAGACCGGCTCCGGGTACCGCTCCAGGTACTCCCGCTTGGTCATGCCGCCCACCAGCGTCTCGGCCAGCTCGCGGCCGGACATCCCGTCGAAGACGGCGCGCAGGTGGTCGGCGGCCAGGGGTCCGTACTCCTTCTCGTCGAAGGTCCGGTCCAGCACGAACGCGCGCGCGGCGGGGAGCTCCAGCGACTCGGCCAGCAGGTCGCCGAACAGGTGCACCTCCACGCCGCGGTCGCGCAGCACGTCGGCGAAGCCGTCGTGCTCCTGGCGGGCCCGCTGCACCCACAGCACGTCGTCGAAGAGCAGGGCGTCCCGGTTGGACGGGGTGAGCCGCTTCAGTTCCAGGTCGGGGCGGTGCAGGATGACGCGGCGCAGCCGCCCGGTCTCGGAGTCCACGTGGAATCCCATGTCCTCAATCCTCGCCGGGACGCCGCCGCCTACACCCGTTCCGCGGCTCCGGCGGCCCGGCGGGCGCCCGGTTTCCGGCGCCCGCCGGGCCTTCCGCGGCACGGCGGGCGCCGCGGGAGGCGCCGCAGCCGGCGGCACGGCCGGCGTCACAGCCGCGGGTCGACCGGCTCCGACTCCAGCGCCAGGACGGCGAAGACCGCCTCGTGGATCCGCCACAGCGGCTCCCCCGCCGCCAGCCGGTCCAGCGCCTCCAGGCCGAGGGCGTACTCGCGCAGGGCGAGCGAGCGCTTGTGGCCCAGGTGGCGCACCCGCAGCCGCCGCAGGTTCTCCTCGCGGGTGTACTCCGGGCCGTAGACGATCCGCAGGTACTCGCGGCCGCGGCACTTCACCCCCGGCTGGACCAGCCGCCCGTCCGCGCCGCGCACCAGCGCCCGGAGCGGCTTGACGACCATGCCCTCGCCGCCGGCCGCGGTCAGCTCCAGCCACCACTCGGTGCCCGCCGCGACGGACGCCTCGTCGCCGGTGTCCACCACCAGGCGCCCGGTGCGCCGCAGCAGGCCGGAGGGGTCGGCGTCGGCCAGCCGGTCCAGCCAGGCGAGCTGGGTGTCGTGCGGTACGGCGGCCAGGCTGCGCCCGCGCGCGGCCAGGATCTGGAACGGCGCGAGGCGGACCCCCTCCAGCCCCTCCACCGGCCAGCAGTACCGGCCGTACGCCTCGGTGAACGCCGCCGCGTCCGCCGCGCGCTCCCGCTGCCGCGCCAGCAGTCCGTCCACCGGTGTCCCGCGGTCCGCGGCGGCCCGGAGCGCGGCCAGCGCGCCGGGGAGGACCGCCCCGGCAGCGGCGCCGACCGCGGCGTACTGCCTGCGCAGCAGGCCGGCCGACTTCAGCGACCAGGGCAGCAGCTCGGCGTCCAGCAGCAGCCAGTCGGTGTCCAGCTCCTCCCACAGTCCGGCGCCGTCGGCGGCGGCGCGGACGCGGGCGAGCACCTGCTCGGTCACCTCCTGCTCGTCGAAGAACGGCCGTCCGGTGCGGGTGTAGAGCGCGCCCGTCACGGCGCCGGAGACGCCGAAGCGCTCGGCGGCCACGCCGGCGTCGCGGCAGACCAGGACGACGGCGCGGGAGCCCATGTGCTTCTCCTCGCACACCACCTCCGCCACGCCGTCGGCGCGGTAGGCGGCGAACGCCTCGGCCGGGTGCTCCAGGTAGCCCTCCACCCGGGACGTCGCGCAGGGCGCCATCGTGGGCGGCAGGTACGGCAGCAGCCGCGGGTCGGTCGCGAAGCGGCTCATCACCTCCAGCGCGGCGGCGGCGTTCTCCTCGCGCACCGCGACGCGCCCCGCGTGGCGGGTCTCCACCACGCGGCGGCCGTGCACGTCGGCCAGGGCCAGTGGGCGGCCCTCGTGCCCGCCGGGCGCGTCGCCGGTCAGCGGCTTCACCGGCTCGTACCAGACCCGCTCGGCGGGGGTGTCGACCAGTTCGCGCTCGGGCCAGCGCAGGGCGGTCAGGGCCCCGCCGAAGACGCAGCCGGTGTCCAGGCAGATGGTGTTGTTCAGCCAGGTGGCGCGCGGGGTGGGGGTGTGGCCGTAGACCACGGCCGCCCGGCCCCGGTAGTCCTCGGCCCACGGGTAGCGCACGGGCAGGCCGTACTCGTCCGTCTCGCCGGTGGTGTCGCCGTACAGCGCGTGCGAGCGGACCCGTCCGGAGGTGCGGCCGTGGTACTTCTCGGGCAGCCCGGCGTGACAGACGACCAGCGCGCCGCCGTCCAGCACGTAGTGGCTGACGAGGGAGTCGATGAACGCCGACACCCGGGCGGGGAACTCCGGGTCGTCGGCGGTCTCCTTCCGGAACTGCTCGACGGTCTCGGCCAGCCCGTGGGTGTGCCGGACGGCACGGCCCCTGAGGTACCGGCCGAGCTTGTTCTCGTGGTTGCCGGGGACGCACAGGGCGTGGCCGGCGGCGACCATGCCCATCACCAGCCGCAGCACGCCGGGGCTGTCCGGCCCGCGGTCGACGAGGTCGCCGACGAAGACGGCGGTGCGGCCCTCCGGGTGGCGCGCGTCCACCGCGCGTCCCGCCGCGTCGCGCTCGATGGCGTAGCCGAGCTTCTCGCCCAGCAGGGTCTCCAGTTCGGCGCGGCAGCCGTGGACGTCGCCGACGATGTCGAACGGGCCGGTCAGGTGCCGCAGGTCGTTGTAGCGCCGCTCCAGCTCGATCCGGGCCGTCTCCACCTCCTCGACCCCGCGCAGGACGTGCACCTTGCGGAAGCCCTCGCGCTCCAGCGAGCGCAGGGAGCGGCGCAGTTCGCGCCGCTGGCGCGGGATGACGTGGGCGGGCATGTCCGCGCGGTCGGGGCGGGCGGCGTTGCGCTCGGCGCAGACGTTCTCGGGCACGTCGAGGACGATCGCCACGGGGAGCACGTCGTGTTCGCGGGCCAGGGCCACCAGTCGGCGGCGGGCCTCGGTCTGGACGTTGGTGGCGTCGACGACGGTCAGGCGTCCGGCGGCCAGCCGCTTGCCCACGATGTAGTGGAGCACGTCGAAGGCGTCGGGCGTGGCGCTCTGGTCGTTCTCGTCGTCGGCGACCAGTCCGCGGCAGACGTCGGAGGAGACGACCTGGGTGGGTTCGAAGTGGCGCCGGGCGAAGGTGGACTTGCCCGCTCCGGTGGTGCCGACCAGCACGACGAGGGACAGGTCGGGCACGGCGAGCGCCGTCGTACGGGCTGTCATGCTGCCGTCTCCCCCGTGGTCGGTGCGGTCGGTGTCGTCGGTGCGGTCGGTGCCGTCCGGTCGGTGGTGCGGAACAGGGCGAGCTGGGTGGGCGGGCCGACCTCGGGGTCGTCGTCCCCGACGGGCCGGAACTCCACGGTGTAGCCGTACCGTTCGGCGACGTCCCGGGCCCAGGCGCGGAACTCCCCGCGCGTCCACTCGAAGCGGTGGTCGTGGTGGCGTACGGCACCGGCGGGCAGGGTCTCCCAGCGCACGTTGTACTCGGCGTTGGGCGTGGTGACGACCACCGCCTTCGGCCTGGCCGCGCCGAAGACCGCGTACTCCGCGGCGGGCAGCCGCGGCGGGTCGATGTGCTCGATCACCTCGCTGAGCACCGCCGCGTCGTAGCCGGCCAGCCGGGGGTCGACGTAGGCCAGGGAGCCCTGGAGGAGGGTGAGGCGCGCCGCCTGCCGCTCGGACATCCGCTCCGGACGCAGCCGCCGCCGGGCCGCGTGCAGGGCGCGCACCGACACGTCCATGCCCACGACCTCGGTGCAGCGGCCCTCCTTCAGCAGGGCCTGCACCAACTGCCCCTGGCCGCAGCCCAGGTCGAGGACGCGGGCGGCGCCGGTCTCGCGCAGCGCGGCGAGGATCGCCTCCCGGCGCCGGACGGCCAGCGGGGCGGGACGCTCCTCGGTGTCGGCGTTCTCGTCCACGGCGTTGTCCAGTTCCTCGGCCTCGCTGCCGTCGGCCTCGGCGAGGCGGGCGAGTTCCAGGCGCTCCAGCGCGTCGCGGGTGAGCCGGTGGCGGCGGGTGAGGTAGCGGGTGGTGATCAGCTTCTGCTCGGGGTGGTGCTCCAGCCAGCCCTCCCCGGCGCGCAGCAGCTTGTCCACCTCGTCCGGGGCCACCCAGTAGTGCTTGGCGTCGTCCAGCACCGGCAGCAGCACGTACAGGTGGCGCAGCGCGTCGGCCAGCCGGACCTCGCCGTCGAGCACCAGCCGTACGTAGCGGGAGTCGCCCCAGTCGGGGAAGCGGGCGTCCAGCGGCACCGGTTCGGCCCCGACGTCCCAGCCCAGCGGCTCGAACAGCCGCCGCACCAGCTCGGGCCCGCCGCGGGCGGGCAGCGCGGGCACCTCGATCCGCAGCGGCAGCCTCCGCCCGGCCAGGTCGGGCTTCGCCCGGCACTGGCCCTTGAGCGCGCTGGAGAACACCGAGCCCAGGGCCACGGCGAGCAGCGAGGAGGCGGCGTACGGCCGGTCGTTGACGTACTGCGCCAGCGCGGAGTCGGGCGTGCCGCCGCTGCCCCGGCCCCGGCCGCGGCGGACCAGCGCCACGGGATCGACCTCCAGCAGCAGCGCCGCGGTGCACCGTTCGGCCCCGGCCTCGGGGTAGAAGACGTGCGCGGTGCCGTAGGAGGTGGAGAACTCCTGCGCCCGGTCGGGGTGTTTGTGCAGCAGGTACCCCAGGTCGGTGGCGGGCCGCCCGGCGCTGCCGGTGGTGGTCATCGTCAGGAACACCCGAGCGAGTATGGCCCGGTGGGCGGGGACGGGCCCACCGGTTTTACGGCGCCCCCGGCGCCCCGGCACCCCTCGGCGCCCCCGGCGTCTCCAGCGCCCTGGCCACCCGCGCGATCCCCTCCGGGCCCACCCGGCAGCAGCCGCCGATCAGGCGGGCGCCGTCGCGCAGCCAGTCCCGCGCGGCGGCCGGGTCGTAGGCGGCCTCCCCCTCCCAGGTGCCGCGCCGGTCGTCCCAGCGTTCGCCGCTGTTGGGGTAGACGACCACGGGCTTGCCGGTGACCCGGGCCGCCAGGCGCACGGCCGGCCCGGCGTCGCGCGGGTCGCAGCAGTTGACGCCGACCGCGATCACCTGGTCGTTCCCCGCCGCCAGGGCGAAGGCGTCCGCCAGGGACTGCCCGGCGCGGGTGCGGTCGGCGGCGACGGTGTACGACAGCCACACCGGCACGCCGCAGCCCGCCGCGGCCCGCAGCATGGCCTCGGCCTCGTCGGCGTCCGGCACGGTCTCCAGCGCCAGCGCGTCCGGTCCGGCCGCGGCCAGCGCCTCGATCCGGGGGCGGTGGAAGCGCTCCAGCTCGGCCACGGTCAGCCCGTACCGGCCGCGGTACTCACTGCCGTCCGCGAGCACCGCCCCGTACGGGCCGACCGAGGCGGCCACCCACACCGGCTCCCCCGCCGCGCCGTCGGCCGCCGCGCGGGCCAGGGTCACGCTGCGCCGCAGCAGGGCGTCGGTCCCGGCCCGGTCCACTCCGCGCCGGGCGAAGCCCCGGTGGGACGCCTGGTAGCTGGCGGTGATGAGCACCCGCGCCCCCGCCCGCAGGTAGGCGGTGTGGGCCGCCCGGATCTGTGCGGGGTCGTCGGCCAGGAGCCGGGCCGACCACAACGCGTCGGACAGGTCGCAGCCCTGCGCCTGGAGCTGGTTGGACAGCCCTCCGTCGAGGACGAGCGGGCCGCGCGCGAGGGCCTCGGCGAGCGGGGGTGCGGGCGGGACGCTCATGGCGGTCTCCGGCAGCCTCGCCGCGCTCAGGAGAGCTGGCTCTGCACCCGGGAGGAGATCAGCTCCAGGTGGTCCAGGTCGTGCAGGTCCAGGATCTGCAGGTAGATCCGGGAGGAACCGATCTCGGCGTAGCGGCCGATCTTGTCGACCACCTCGGCCGGGGATCCGGCCAGGCCGTTCTCCTTCAACTCCTCCACCTCGCGGCCGATGGCCGCGGCGCGCCGCGCCACCTCGGCGTCGTCCCGGCCGACGCAGACCACCAGGGCGTTGGAGTAGATCAGGTCGTCGGCCGCGCGGCCGTGCTCCTCGGCCGCCGCCCGCACCCGGCCGAACTGCCGCTCGCTGTCCTCGATCGAGGCGAAGGGGATGTTGAACTCGTCGGCGAAGCGCGCCGCCAGGGCCGGGGTGCGCTTGGCGCCGTGGCCGCCGATGAGCACCGGCACCTTCTCCTGCGCGGGCTTGGGGAGGGCGGGCGAGTCGGCCAGCCGGTAGTGGACGCCCTCGTAGCTGAAGGTCTTGCCGACCTCGGTCCCCCACAGACCGGTGATGATCTCAAGCTGTTCCTCGAGCCGGTCGAACTTCTCCCTGGGGAAGGGGATGCCGTAGGCGGTGTGCTCGGCCTCGAACCAACCCGCGCCCAGGCCCAGTTCGACGCGTCCGCCGGACATGGCGTCGACCTGCGCGACCTGGATGGCCAGGATGCCCGGCAGCCGGAAGGTGGCCGAGGTCATCAGGGTGCCGAGCCGGATGCGCCGGGTCTCACGGGCCAGTCCGGCCAGGGTCGTCCAGGCGTCCGTCGGGCCGGGGAGCCCGTCGACGTCCCCCATCTTCAGGTAGTGGTCGGAACGGAAGAAGGCGTCGAAACCCAGCTCCTCGGTGGCCTTGGCGACCGCGAGCAGGGTGTCGTAGGAGGCACCCTGCTGCGGTTCGGTGAAAATACGCAGATCCATGCTCCCTATCCTGCACCGTCACCCGCACTCACCCCGCATCGCCGGAAGGCGGCCCTCCGCGGTGCCGGGGCCGTCCCGGAGGCCCGCCCGCCCGGGCGGGCGGGCCTCCGGGACGGGCGGCGATCTCTGGGCGAGGCGCCTGATGATCTCCGTCACCCGGTCCCCGCACTCGTCAGCGGCGTCGATGCCCTCGATGCACCTCCAGTAGAGCCCTTCCTCCTCCGTCTCGACCGCCACCCTCACCAGCGCGCCCCACGCCTCGTTCAGCAGACCGCCGAGACCGTGCAGCGCGGAGAGCGGATCGCGGATCCCCGTCAGCCGCGCGGCACGCGCCCCGTCGGCCCGCTGCCCGGACCCGCGCAGCGAGTG
>NZ_DASQNP010000138.1:0-4017 GCF_035644915.1 Streptomyces sp. | reverse complement strand
GGGAGCCGTACGGGACGCCGTACGGGGCACCGCCAGGAAGGCGACCGGCGGTCTGCTCCCGGCCGGCGGGCGCGCGGGCGGCGCGGACCGGCCCGTCCGGACCGTGACCGTCAGCGAGTCCGTCGACGTCGGCGCCCCGCTGCCCGACACCTACGACCAGTGGGCGCTGCTCCACGAGTCCGGCGGGCCCCCGCCCGGCTGGCGGCCGGCGATCCTGTGGCCCGCCCGCGGCTGGACGACCCGCATCACCGAGGAGACCGAGGACGAGTGCATCGTCTGGTCCGCGAGGGGCGCGCGGGGCACGGCCCGGGGCGTGGCCACCTTCCACGAACTGACCGCGAACCTGACCCGGGTGCTGCTGGAGCTGGAGTACCGGCCCAGGGGCCTGCGCGGACGGACCGGGGGCCTGTGGGGCGCCCCGGCCCGCCAGGCGCGGCGCGACCTCGGGAACTTCCGGCGCCTGGTGATGATGCGCGGCGGGGCGCCCTCCTCCGGCTCCCCCGGCTCCTCCGCCTCCTCCGGCGGGAGCGGCGCGGGCCGGGCGCGCTGATCGCGCCTCACCGCCCCGCGGTCCCGCCCCGCTCCCCGTCCCGGCCCCTGCCCTGACCCGCAGCCCTGGCGCGGGCCAGGCGGTCCGCCAGCACCCCGATGTGGTCGTTCAGTTCGACCGGCTCGCGCACCTCGAAGTCGAAGCCCAGCATCAGGACGTGGAAGGCCAGTTCGTCCAGGGAGTGCGCGCCGGTGCGCAGCAGGCAGGTGTGCTCGTCGAGCGGCTCCAGCACACCGGCCGCGGGGGAGATCCGCTCGGCGGCCCGGTCGGCCGGGGCGTGCAGCAGCACGGTGGCCCGCCGGGCGTACGCCGCCGTGGAGATGCGCTCGGAGACGTAGGCCGCCCAGTCCTCGGCGGGCGGTTCGCGCGGCACGAAGCGCGGGCCGTGCGGCGGGGTGAGGGTGAGGCGGTCGACGCGGAACGTGCGCCAGTCTGCGCGGTCGGCGTCCCAGGCCACCAGGTACCAGCGGTGGCTGCTGCACACCAGCCGGTACGGTTCTGCGGTGCGGCGGGAGGCCGTGCCGTCCTGCCCCCGGTAGGCGAAGCGGAGCCGCTGGTGGTCACGGCAGGCGTTGGCCAGTTCGGTGATGGTGTCCACGTCGACGGTCGGCCCGCGGCGCCCGCCGAGCGGGGCCGTGAAGGTGGTGAGGGCGTTCACCCGGCGGCGCAGCCGGTGCGGGAGCACCTGCTCCAGCTTCGCCAGGGCGCGCACCGAGGACTCCTCGATGCCCTCCACCGCGTTGCCCGCGGCCGTGCGCAGCCCGACGGCGACCGCCACCGCCTCCTCGTCGTCCAGCAGCAGGGGCGGCAGTTCGGCTCCGGCGCCGAGCCGGTACCCGCCGGCCGTGCCCGTGGTGGAGTGGACGGGGTAGCCCAGCGTCCGCAGCCGGCCGACGTCGCGGCGCACGGTCCGGGGGGTGACCCCGAGCCGCTCGGCCAGCTCGGCACCGGACCACTCGCGGTGGGCCTGGAGCAGGGAGAGCAGGCGCAGCAGCCGGGCCGAAGTCGCCGGAGGCGCCGAGATCGCCGTCATGGCGCCGAGTCTGCCACCCCTTGCGGACACCGGCCGTCCGCGATGCGCGCGCATCGCGGACGGCCGGTGCCGGCGCGGTCAGGCGGCGGCCGAGGGGGACCGCTCCAGCCGCACCGACAGGTCGTTGGCACCCGTGTAGTACGGGCGGGCCCACAACGCCCCCTCCTCGTCCGGCCCCTTGTCGGCGACGGGCTGCGCCGGGTAGCGCATGATCTTGTGCTTGTCGGCGATGTCGTCGAGGATGCGGGCGATGCGCACCGGTTCGGCGTCCTCGCCGGGCCGCAGCCACAGCTCCCACTCCTCCCCCGCCCCGGGCTCCCGGGCCAGGCCGTCGTACGCCAGCCGCGCCGTGAAGCCGGGGCCGTCGGCCGGGGTGACCGGCCCGGTGACGACCGGGGCGCCGGCGTCCTCGCCTCCGGCGGCGTGCCGGGGGCGCGCCTCCAGCCGCGCGGTGGGGGTGAGCCGGGCCCCGTACAGCCGCCCGTGCACGGTCACGCCGCCGTCGGCGGGCCAGACGTCGCCCGCCTCCGCGTGCGGCCAGCGCAGCCAGGCGCGCACCGAGAGGTTGCCGTACTTGGTGGTGTACGGGATGCGCACGCCCAGCCAGGTCCGGTCGGTGCGCGGGACCCGGTCGACGAGCGAGCGCAGGTCGTTGCACCCGGGCAGCAGCCGCTGCGGCTCGCCCTCGCCGAACACCAGGTAGGCGTCCCAGCGCCCCTCCGCCAGCGGCACGGTGCTGGGCAGGGTGGCGCGCAGCACCTCGCCGCCGGACGACGGCACCAGCGGCAGCCGTACCGACTCCTCGGGATCGGACGCTCGCAGGCGCAGCAGCAGGGCGGTGTCCCACCGCTCCGCGGCGCCGGGCAGCTCGATGTCGAAGCTGAGGCCGCCCGCGCTGTCCGCCGTGCAGTCGGCACGAGGCGCGGTCGCCCGGGGGGTGTCGGGCGTGCCGGCGGGTCTGCGGGTGGTCGCGGTCATGCGGTCCTTCCTCCTCTCAGGGCGCCTCGGCGGGCGCGGACCAGGGCGTCCTTGGTGGCGTACGCCCCGCCGAGCAGCGCTCCCCGGGTGCGGTGCAGCGAGGAGCGCAGCCGGCCGAGGCCCCTGCGTCCGCCGCGGGCGACGAGTTCGGCGCACAGCGAGGAGTACAACTCGCCGATCCGCGCGGGGTCGTAGCGGGCGGCGTCCGCGATCGCGGCGCGGCCCATCCGCTGCCGCAGTTCGTCGTCGTTGATCAGTTCCAGCAGGGCTCCGGCGATGGCGTCGACGTCGCCGGTGGGCACCAGCCGTCCGTCCACCCCGTCGGCGATGATCTCGCCCGGTCCGTGCGGACAGGCGGTGGCCACCACGGGCAGGCCGCAGCGCATCGCCTCGACGATCGTCATGCCGAAGGACTCCAGGCTGGAGGTGACGGCGGCGAGGGAGCCCTTGACCCACTCGGCCTCGATGGGGTGGGCCGGTCCCATCAGGAACGCGTGGTTGTACAGGCCGAGCTCCTCCACCAGGGCCCGCAGTCTGGCCTCCTCGCGTCCGCCGCCGTAGAGCCGCAGCCGCCAGTCGGGCCGCTCCTCGACGACCTTGGCGAAGGCCCTCAGCAGCACGTCGTACCGTTTGGCCGGGGCCAGCCTGCCGGCGGCGATCACCCACTTGCCGGTGCCGTCGGAGGGGCTCACCTGCGGCGCGGGCACGCCGTTGGGCACCGCCTGCACCCGTACGCCGGGCAGCCGCATCATGCGCCGGTAGTCGCGGGCGTCCGCCTCGGTGACGGTGGTCAGGGCGTCCAGGCGCGGGTAGACGCCGCGCAGGGTCAGCCGCAGGGCGCGCGAGTGGGTGGAGAGCGTCAGGTGCTCCTGCCCGATGCGCACCGGCCCGGGGCGGGTGTGCAGGGCGACCATCGTGTTGAGGCCCGGCCGGGTGCCGATGACGACGTCCGCGCCGGTGGTGGCCAGGTGCTCGGTGATCCGGCGGTCGGTGAGCACGCTGTACTTGCGGTAGTTCCCGTCGGCGCGCGGGAACAGCTTGCTCGGCCGGGCGTGGTCGGGGTCGTCCCCGTCGTAGTCGGGGCTGTGTCTGCGCAGGTCCACCAGGTGGCGCAGGCGCACCCCCGGACCGAGGTCGAAGACGGGACGGTCGCGGTGCCGGAACACCGACACGATCTCCACGTCGTGCTGCTCCGCGAGCGCGCACGCGAGGTTGAACGTGGTCCGGATCGTCCCGCCGATGCCGTACCCGTGATGCAGCAGGAAAGAGATATGCATCCGTCTCCATGTCCCACGGAATCGCGCGGCCAAGCCGTTCCCGGTGCCGCGTTCCACACAGGAAGACCACCGGCGGCCGCCGGTGGTTGGGTCGCTCGGCCACTTCGTTCCCGGACGGTCCGCCCGTGGCGGGCGGACCTCCGGGGACTCGGCGGGCCGCTCGACCGTCCCGGGCGGTC
>NZ_DASQNP010000137.1:0-32336 GCF_035644915.1 Streptomyces sp. | reverse complement strand
GCCCCGGAAGCGGGGCGGACACCGGTGGCCCGGGCCGTACGGCCTGATCCGTACGGCCCGGGCCGTACGGATCAGGCCGTACGGCCCGGGCCACCGGTGTCCGCCCCGCTTCCGGGGCGGACACCGGTGAGGTACGCCGAGACCACCAGGTTGGCGGTGTAGGAGCCGCCGGCCCGGTCGAAGGTCCCGGTGCAGGTGATGAGGCGGAGTTCGGCGCGCCCGGCGCGCCGGGCGCCGTAGACGCGCTCCGGGTCGAAGTCGGCGCGTTCGGCGACCGAGACGCCCTCCACGGTGAACTCCGCGACCGTGCCGTCCCCGCGGGCGACGTCCACGCGGGCGCCCGGGCGGATGGAGCGCAGGCGGTGGAAGACCGCCGGGCCGGTGTCCGTGTCCAGGTGTCCCACCAGCAGCGCCGCGCCCTCGGAACCGGGGGCCGGGCCGCCGCCGTACCAGCCGACGACGCCGGGGGCGTCCATCGGGGGCGGCTCGATCGCGCCGCGGGAGTCCAGCCCGCGTTCGACGATCCGGGCGTGGACGCCGATGGTGCCGATGTCGACGCGCCGGGGTTCGGCGGCGGGCAGCGGCGCGCGGGCGGGCGGCGCCCGGTCGCCGAGGGCGCGGCCGGCCGCGTCGCCGGGGGTGCCGCCGGGAGCGCGGTCGGGCACCGGGACGCCGCCGAGGACCGGGGCCGACGGCGGGGGGAGCGTGCCCTCGGTCAACTCCCGGCCCCACAGCCACACTCCGAGCAGCAGCGCCGCCCACACCAGCGCCGCGAGGAGGCGCCCGGTGCCGCTCGTGCGCGGCTCACCGGCCACGGGGCCGGTGTCGTCGTACAGCACGGCCGGGCGGGTCAGCGGTCGCCGTCGGAGCGGGCCCGGCGGCGCAGCAGGACGGCCCGCCGGGCGGCGACCATCCCGGCGGCGCCCGCCAGTCCGAAACCCAGGACGGCGTGGAGGGCGCCGGGCCCGCCGTCCTCCCCGGCCTCCCCGGTGGCGCGCTCGGCGGTGCCGCCGCCCCCGGCCGGTACGGGCGCGACCGGGCTCAGGGCCGGGGCCGGCAGGGTGTCCGGGGCGGAGGACGGACCGGGGGCCGGGGTGGAGGGCGGTGCGGACGCGGGAGGGCTTCCGGAGGCGGAGGGGTTCCCCGGCGCGGCGGGACGGACGGCCAGCCGGCCCGTGGCACCGGTCCCGGCGCCCTCGCACTCCACCGTGATCCGGTGCTCCCCGGCCTCGGCGTCCGAGCGGACGGCCGCCTCGCCGGAGAGCCCGCCGCCGGGGGCGGGTGCCAGGACCGCGTCGGTGACGAACGCCCCGGAGCGGGCGGTCCCGAGGGGGCCCTCGCAGGCGGGGGCCGTCACCTCGACCTCGGTGCCCGGGCGGGCGGCGGCGGGCACGACCCGTACCGCCGCCTGCGTGGTGCCGGGGCCCGCGGTGCGGGAGCCGCCGGGTCCGGGCTCCTCGACGGGCGCCGCGGGGGCGGCGCAGAGGACCGCGGCGCAGGCGGCGAGCGCCGTGGCGAGGACGGGCCGGTCGAGCCGTACGGTGCGGAAGGTGCCCATGTCGAACCTCCGGATCGTTACTCCCGAAGATCCGCCGCACCGCCTCGGGGCGCACCCCGGCACCGGCCCGCGCTGCTCCGTTCGGGTGCGCGCCGGACGGAGCGGCACGGGCCGCCGGCGACCGGGGCCGGGGACCGGCCGGGACCGGCCCCGGCGGGTCAGATCCGCTCGACGAGGTCCGCGATCGAGTCGACGACCGTCGAGGGCCGGAAGGGATAGCGGTCGACGTCGCCCGGGCCGGTCAGCCCGGTCAGGACGAGGAAGGTCTCCATCCCCGCCTCCAGCCCGGCCAGTACGTCGGTGTCCATCCGGTCGCCGATCATCGCGCTGGTCTCGGAGTGGGCGCCTATGACGTTGAGCCCGGCCCGCATCATCAGCGGGTTGGGCTTGCCGACGAAGTACGGCTCGCGCCCGGTCGCCTTGGTGATCAGCGCCGCGACCGATCCGGTGGCCGGCAGCGCGCCCTCGGTGGACGGGCCGGTCTCGTCGGGGTTGGTGGCGATGAACCGCGCCCCGTCGTTGATCAGCCGGATCGCCTTGGTGAGCGCCTCGAAGCTGTAGGTGCGCGTCTCGCCGAGGACGACGTAGTCCGGCTCGGTGTCGCTGAGGATGTAGCCGATGTCGTGCAGGGCGGTGGTCAGCCCGGCCTCGCCGATGACGTACGCGGTGCCGCCGGGCCGCTGGTCGTCCAGGAACTTGGCGGTGGCCAGGGCGGAGGTCCAGATGTTCTCCACCGGCACCTCCAGACCCATCCGCTTCAGCCGGGCGTGCAGGTCGCGGGGCGTGTAGATCGAATTGTTGGTCAGCACCAGAAACGGCCGGCCGGACTCCCTCAGCCGTTTGATGAAGGCGTCGGCACCGGGGATCGGCACGCCCTCGTGGACGAGTACCCCGTCCATGTCGGTGAGCCACGACTCGATCGGTTTGCGCTCCGCCATTCGTCACTCCTGCCTGTCGTACGCATGTGCCGGCGCGTGCGCCGCATGTGCTGGGGGCGACGGCGAAACCGCGTTGTGCTGCGCCGACGACCCCAGCGTAGTCACTCTCCGCCGAACGGATGCCCACCCGTCGGCCGTCCGTCCGATGCCAGCCTGCCGAACAGCGGTGCCAGGACCAGGTGCGCCGCGCCGTCCGCGACCAGCCGCGCGCCGTCCGGGGCGACGGAGACCGGGACGGGGCGGCCGTCGGTGCGCGCGGCCCGGGCGGCCAGCACCGCCTCGACGCCCGCCCGGTAGGGCTCGGGGTCGGCCAGCACGGTGCGCCCGCCGAGCACCACGCGGTCGATGTCGAGCAGCCCGGCGAGGTTGGCGGCGCCCACGCCCAGGGCCCGGGCCGCCGCGGCGGTGTCGCCCCGGGCGGCGGCGGTCAGGCACAGCGCCTCCACGCAGCCGCGGTCGCCGCAGCCGCACTCGGGGCCGTCGAGCTGGAGGACCTGGTGGCCGAACTCCCCGGCCCCGGTGCGCGCGCCCCGGTACAGCGTCCCGTCCAGGACGAGCCCGGCGCCGAGCCCGGTGCCCAGGTGCAGGTAGGCGAACGACGCGCCGCCGCCCCCGTTCCCGCCGTCCCCGTTCCCGCCGTCCCCGCTGCGCAGGGCCAGGCCGAGGGCCGCCGCGTTGGTGTCCTTGTCCAGGGCGACGGGCAGCCCGAGCCGCGCGGCCAGCGCGTCCCGCAGCGGATAGCCGTCCCACTCCGGGAACCCGGTCACCCGCCGCAGCACCCCCGCCCGGTGCTCCAGGGGCCCCGGGCAGGCCACCCCCACCCCCAGCACCCCGGTATCCGGCCCGGCGCCCGGCCCGGCGGCGGGGGCGAGCAGGGCGCGCACCGCCCCGGCCGCCGCGTCCAGGGCCCGCTCCGGCGGCGCGCCGAGGTCGAAGGGGGCGCGGTGGACGGCGACCGGGCCGCCCAGCAGGTCCGCCAGGACGGCGGTCAGCTCGTCGCGGTCCAGGTGCAGTCCCACCGCGTACCGCGCGTCGCGCACCAGGCGCCAGACCGTGCGCGGCTTGCCGCCCGTGGAGGGCCGGTGCCCCGCCTCCGCCACCAGGCCCGCGGCCCTCAGCCGGGCGGTGATCTTGCTGACGGCCTGCGGCGTCAGCCCGGTGCCCGCGGCCAGTTCCGGCCTGCTCGCGCCCGTCTCCCCCGCCGCGCGCAGCAGGTCCAGGACGAGCGCGGCGTTGTGGCCGCGCAGGGCGGGCAGGTTGGCGGCGCCGGTGATTCCAGGGGTCACCCGGTCATTGTGGCTCCCGCTTGCACTTTCGCAACAGTGTTGCCAAAGTGAGCGCATGGACGTCGCCACCTCTGCCGCATCCTCCGCATCCCCCGCCCCCCGGCCGCTGCGCGTCGGACTGATCGGCTACGGCCTGGCCGGTTCCGTCTTCCACGCGCCGCTGATCGCCGCCACCGACGGCCTCGTCCTGGACACCGTCGTCACCTCCAGCCCCGAGCGGCAGCGGCAGGCCCGCGCCGAGCACGGCGAGGAGCTGCGCACCGCCGCGGACGCCGACGCGCTGTTCGCCCGGGCCGACGAGCTGGACCTGGTCGTCGTCGCCTCCCCCAACCGCACCCACGTCGAGCTGGCCACCCGCGCGCTGGAGGCGGACCTGGCGGTCGTCGTCGACAAGCCGCTGGCGGCCACGGCCGCCGAGGCGGAGGCGCTCGCCGACCTCGCCGAGCGCCGTGGACTGCTGCTGTCGGTCTTCCAGAACCGCCGCTGGGACAGCGACTTCCTCACCCTGCGCGGCCTGCTGGAGGAGGGCGCGCTCGGCGAGGTGTGGCGCTTCGAGTCCCGCTTCGAGCGGTGGCGCCCGCAACTCAAGGGCGGCTGGCGCGAGTCCGGCGACCCGGCCGACGTCGGCGGGCTCCTGTACGACCTGGGCAGCCACCTGGTGGACCAGGCGCTCACCCTCTTCGGCCCGGTCACCTCCGTCCACGCCGAGTCCGACGCCCGCCGCCCCGGCGCCGAGACCGACGACGACACCTTCATCGCCCTCCACCACGCCTCCGGCGTCCGCTCCCACCTGTGGACGAGCGCGACCGCCGCGCAGCTCGGCCCCCGCTTCCGGGTGCTGGGCAGCAAGGCCGCCTACGTCAAGTACGGCCTGGACCCGCAGGAGGACGCCCTGCGCGCGGGCGCCCGCCCGGCGCCCGGGGCGGCCTGGGGCGTGGAGCCGGAGTCGGCCTGGGGCCTGCTGGGCGCCCTGGAGGACGCCGCGCCCGTGCCGTCCCGCCGCGGCGACTACCCCGCCTACTACGCCGCCGTCGCCGCCGCCCTGCGCGAGGGCACCGCGCCCCCGGTCACCGCGCGGGAGGCCGCCGAGGCCCTGCGCGTGCTGGAGGCGGCCCGCACCTCCGCGGCCGAGGGCCGCACCGTGCGGCTCGGATAGCCCGCACGGCGGAGCCGGCCCGCCGCACCATGCCGTGCCGTGCCATGCCGTGCCGCACCGTGGCCCGCGCGCTAACCGCCCAGCGCGTGGGTCACGGTGTGGATCGCCAGGCCCGCCAGCGCGCCCACCACCGTGCCGTTGATGCGGATGAACTGCAGGTCACGGCCGATGTTCGCCTCGATCTTGCGGGAGGTGTGCTCGGCGTCCCAGCTCGCCACCGTGTCGGTGATCAGGGACGTGATCTCGTGCCGGTAGGTGGTGACGACGTGCGTCGCCGCGCCCTCGATCCAGCCGTCGACCTTGCCCTGCAGCCCGCCGTCCGCCGCCATCCTGGCGCCCAGCGAGAGCAGCGAGGCCCGCACCCGCAGCCGCAGCTCGCTGCGCTCGTCCTCCGCCGCCGCGACGACCATGGCCCGCACCGACGACCACACCGAGGCGATCACGTCCTGCACCTCGCCCCGGGAGAGCACCTCCGACTTCAGCCGCTCCACCCGCTCCCGGGTGTCGGGGTCGGACTGCAGGTCCCCGGCGAAGTCCCGCAGGAAGCGGTCCAGCGCCCCGCGGGCCGGGTGGTCGGGCATGTCCCGCATCTCGCCGACGAAGCGCAGCAGCTCCTTGTAGACGCGCTCGCCGACCTTGCGGTCCACGAAGCGCGGCGTCCACCCCGGCGCGCCGCCGGCCACCGCGTCCATCACCGAGTCGCGGTGCCGCACCAGCCAGTCGTGGGCCCGCACGCACACCAGGTCCACCGCCCGGCGGTGCCCGCCGTCCGCGACGATCTTCTCCAGCGTCCGGCCCAGGCCCGGCGCGATCTCCCGGGCGTGGGCGCGGCGGGTGATCGCCTCGCTCACCACCGCCTGCACGTCGCTGTCCCGCAGGACGGTCAGCGCCCCGCGCAGCGCGGTCGCCAGCTCGGCCGTCAGCCGGTCGGCGTTGGCGGGCTGGGCGAGCCAGTGCCCCAGCCGACTGCCGATGCCCACCGCGCGCAGCCGCCGCCGTACGACGGTCTCCGACAGGAAGTTGTCGCCGACGAAGTCACCGAGGCTGCGGCCGAGCTGGTCCTTCTTCGTCGGGATGATCGCGGTGTGCGGGATCGGCAGGCCCAGCGGCCGTTTGAACAGCGCGGTCACCGCGAACCAGTCGGCCAGCGCGCCCACCATGCCGGCCTCGGCCGCCGCGGCCACATAGCCCGCCCAGGCGCCCGCCCCGGCGTTCCCCGCCCAGGTGGCCAGCGCGAACACCAGCGCCGCCACCAGCAGCGCGCCCGTCGCGATGGCCTTCATCCGGCGCACCCCGCGCTGCTTGGCCACGTCCGCGGCCGTGAACGCGGTCGGATCGAACGCCGCCCTGGTCCCCGCCGTCCCCGCCGTCCCCGTACCGGCCACCGCCCCGGCGCTCGCGGAGGCGTTCTCGTCCGTCGTCGTCCGTTCCATCCCGCTCCACCCGTTCGAGCCGTCCCTCCTGCATTGTCGCAAGGCGCGGCGGCGCGGCACGGCCGGTGGAACGCGAACGGCGCCGGAGGCGTCCAAGCCGGAGGGACGCGGCGGGCGGCGGCGCCCTCCCGGGCGCCCGCGGGCCATCGAACGCGTAACAGACGGCGTAACGAAGGAGCCTTCCCGTCAGGACGCCCCGCCACACATGGGATCATGTGACCGCTGATCACTTCGCAGACCTGTGGGCCCGACGGCCCGAGGGGGGACTTCTTTCCATGGACGAGCGAGGCTGCCGCCGGTGAGCAAGAACATGGGATACGCCCTGCTGGCAGGGCTCGCGGCCATCGTGATCCTGGTCTCCACCGCCCTGTTCGTCGGCGCCGGGGGCAGAAGACCCGCACCGGACGCCGCCGCCCCGCGGGACGGCAACTCCGCCGCGCCCGCGTCCTCGGGCACCTGGGTGGGCACCTGGTCCGCCTCCCCGGCCGCCGCCGAGGCGAACGCCCCCGACGGCCTCCCGGACGCCTCCCTGCGGAACGTGGTGCACACCTCGGTCGGCGGGAGCGCCGCCCGCGTCCAGTTCTCCAACCTCTTCGGCACCCGCCCGCTGACCATCACCCACGCCACCCTCGCCCTGGCCGCCGAGCCCAGCAGCCCCGCCGCCGCCCCCGGCAGCATGCGCCGGCTGACCTTCGGCAACCGGACGGAGGTGACCGTCCCCGTGGGAGGCTCCGTCACCAGCGACGCGGTACGGCTGAACGTCCCCGCCGCCGCCGACCTGCTGGTCACCCTCTACTCCCCCGCCGGCGCCGGCGCCGTCACCCACCACCCCGCCGCGCGCCAGACCAGCTACCTCGCCCGCGGCGACCGGGCCGCCGACACCGCGGGCACCGCCTACACCGAGCAGACCACGTACTGGCGCTACGTGACCGCCGTGGACGTGTGGACGAACGAGGCCGAGGGCGCCGTCGTGGTGCTCGGCGACTCCATCACCGACGGCATCACCTCCAGTCTCGGCGCCAACCACCGCTGGACCGACGTCCTCGCCGACCGGCTGCGCACCGAACGCGGCGCGCCCCGCTACAGCGTGCTCAACCAGGGCATCAGCGGGAACCGGGTGCTGGTCGACGCCGCCCCCACCGACCCCAACAACGGGCCCAGCGGCCTGAACCGCCTGGAGAGGGACGTGCTCTCCCGCACCGGGGCCAAGGTCCTGGTCGTCGAACTGGGCATCAACGACATCCTCAAAAGGCCCCACCAGACCGACCCGGGGAAGATCGTGGCCGGTCTGCAGGAGCTCACCCGGCGCGCCCACCAGCGCGGGCTGCGGGTGGTCGGGGCGACGCTGATGCCGTTCGGCGGGCACCGCAAGCACACCCCGCAACTGGAGGCCGTGCGGCAGCAGGTCAACGAGCGGATCCGGCGCGGCGACGTGTTCGACGCGGTCGTCGACTTCGACGCGGCCCTGCGCGACCCCGCGCGCCCGGAGCGGCTGCGCGCCGCCTACGACTCGGGCGACCACCTCCACCCCAGCGACAGCGGCTTCCGCGCGATGGCCCAGGCGCTGGACCTGGACCTGCTCAAGGGCGCCTCGCCCGCGGTGCTCTGAGCGCCCGGGGCGGGCCCCGTCCCAGGCCCGCCCGGAGCCGCCCCCGGGACCGCCCCGGGGGCTCACACCGGGTCCGGCTCCCGGCCCGCTCCCGGGGCCGCGGTGCCCCGCGCGTACATCCGCGCGATGACGTCCTCGATGTCCGGCTCGCGCACCGACAGGTCCACCAGCGGATGCTCCGCGGCGATCCGCGCCACCAGCGGCGCCGCGCTCGCGTCCGCCGGGAAGGCCAGCCACTGCCGCGGGCCCTCCACCCGCACCGTCCGCGCGCCCTCGACCCGGAGCGGCGGCGCCTCCCGCTCCAGGTCGACCACCAGCGTGCGCTCGCTGCCGCCGATCCGGTGGAGGTCCGCCAGCCCGCCGTCGTGGACCAGACGGCCGTGGTCGATGACCACCACCCGGTCGCACAACTGCTCGATGTCCGTCAGGTCGTGGGTGGTGAGCAGGACGGTGACGCCGCGCTCGGCGTTGACCTCCCGCAGGAACCCCCGCACCTTCGCCTTGCTGACCACGTCCAGCCCGATCGTCGGCTCGTCCAGGTACAGCACCTCCGGGTCGTGCAGCAGGGCGGCGGCGATGTCGCCGCGCATCCGCTGGCCCAGCGAGAGCTGCCGCACCGGGACGTCCAGCAGGGCGCCCAGCTCCAGCAGCTCCACGCACCGCTCCAGATTGGCGCGCCAGCGCGCCCCGGGCACCCGGTACAGCCGCCGCACCAGCGCGTACGAGTCGCGCAGCGGCAGGTCCCACCAGAGCGTCGTGCGCTGCCCGAACACCACGCCGATGCGCCGCGCCAGCCGGGTGCGCTCCCGGGACGGGTCGATGCCCGCCACCCTGATCCGGCCGCCGCTGGGCGTCAGCACGCCCGTCAGCATCTTGATCGTGGTCGACTTCCCCGCCCCGTTCGGGCCGATGCAGCCGACCATCGCACCGCGCGGCACCCGGAAGGAGATCCCGTCCACGGCCCGCACCTGCCGCACCTCGCGGCGCCAGCGCCCGGTGCGCCGCCGCACCCGGAAGACCTTCTCCACCCCGTCCAGCTCGATGAAGTCCCCGCGGTCGCCCGAACCGCCGTCCGAACCACCGCCCGCACCGCCGTCCACATCCGCCTCCCGTCCGGCCGTCACGCCTGTCACCCCCGTCTCAGCTCCCCGTGCTCCGGTAGCCCCGCAGCCCCGCCCGCCACGCCGCCCCGGCCAGCGCGCAGCACACCAGCGCCACCGCCGGCGAGGCGAGGTCCACCCACCCCGGCAGTCCCAGCGGGTCGTCCCGGCCCAGCACCCGCAGCGCCGGCAGCCAGTTGACGAAGGCCAGCGGGACGACGAACGTCACCCCGCGCACCAGCTCCCGGGCGAAGACGGCCGGCGGGTACTGCAGCAGGACGTTGCCGCCGTAGGTGAAGGCGTTCTGCACCTCCGAGGCGTCCTGCGCCCAGAACTGGAAGGCCGCCCCCGCCACCAGCAGCGCCCCGAAGATCGCCGACCCGCCGAGCACCATCACCACCACCAGCGCCGCCCGGCCGGGCGTCCAGTCCACCTCCACCCGCGTCAGCGACCACAGGAGCACCCCCAGCCCCTGGACGACCCGCCCCACCCGGCGCGGCGCGAAGCGGTCGGCGGCGGCCTGGGCCAGCACCGGCGCCGGGCGGACCAGCAGCGTGTCCACCGTCCCGTCCCGGACCCGGCCGCCGATCCGCTGCAGCGAGCCGAGCAGCAGGTCGGCGATCCCGAACGCCGTGGTGGTCGTCCCGTACAGGAACGCCACCTCGGCGTAGGTGAACCCGGCGAGCACGTCCACGTGCGAGAACATGATCGTGACGCTGACGAACTCCAGCCCGCTCACCAGCAGGTTCCCCGTCACCATCAGTGCGAAGGACGCCCGGTAGGCCAGCGTCGAGCGCACCCACATCGCCGCGATCAGGCCGTAGGCCCGCAGCCCCTGCCGCAGCGGCGCCATCCGTCCCGCGAAGGCGTCCGGCTCCGCACCGGCCCCGGTCTCAGCCACCCTGCACCACCACCTTGCGCACGGCGGCGGACTGCACCGCGCGCCCCGCCGCCAGCAGCAGCACCGCCCAGAACGCCTGGAACGCCAGCGCGGCCGCCAGTCCCGCCCCGCGGTGCTCGCCCAGCAGGACGTCGGCGGGCACCTGGAGCATCGCCGCCCACGGCAGCACGCGCACCACCTCGCCGAACGCACCGGGGAAGACGGTCAGCGGCAGCAACTGCCCGGAGAAGAACACGCACAGCAGGCCGCTGATCAGGTTCACCCCGGAGCCGTCCAGCAGCCAGAACGCGCTCAGCGCCACCAGGTAGCGCACCGCGAAGCCCACCAGCAGGCCCAGCGCCACCGACAGCGCGAACGCCGCCCACACCAGCGGATCGGCGGGCAGCGCCAGCGGGAAGACCAGCGCCCCCGCGGCCATCGGCACCACCCCGCGTCCCAGCAACTGGAACGCGGCCCGCCCCGCATCGGCCGCCAGCCACCACAGCTGGAGGTCGGCCGGACGGTACAGGTCCACCACCACGTCGCCCGAACGGATGCGCTCCTGCAACTCCTCCTGGAAGCCGCCGCCCAGCAGCGCCATGGCGGCCAGCAGCGCCTGCCCGGTCCACACGAACGTCAGCGCCTGCGCCTGGTCGTATCCCCCCAGGCCCGGGCGCTCGGTCCACAGGGCGATGAAGGTGGCGGACAGGATGAACCCGAAGACGGTGTTGGTGAACACCCCCGCCGCGGTGGCCGCCCGGTAGGTGGTGTGGCGGCGGAAGCTCCCGCCCGCCACGGCGAGGTAGAGGCGGGACACGTGCATCCGGCGGCCCCCGGCTTCCTCTTCCCGTGTGCGGACTTCCCCGTGCGCGCCCTCCCGGCGGCCGGCGGCGGCCTCCCGGGCGGTGGCGGAGCGTGCGAGCCTAGTGACTCCCCGGCGGGACGGCCAGCGATTATCCGCGGCTCCGCGGGCCCGTTCGCCCCCTTTGGGTCCGCCGCGCACCGCCGCAGGTGTGATCTGATCTCGCCGAGCATCGCATATGGTGCGAAAGTGTCCCATGGGGTTATCCACGATAAAAAGGCTCGAAAGCAGTCACAACGACAAGGAGCCCTGCGGCCATGAGCGAGGAGCCGAACAGCGACGAACGCCCGGCGCGCACCGGCCCGCGCCGACTGCTGCCCACCTGGCGGATGGTCCTGGGCGCCGCCCTCCTGGTCGTCCTGCTGGCCGCCGGCGGCTTCCTCGCCGGCTACCTGCTCGTGGACATCCCCGCCCCCAACTCCGCAGCCGCCGCCCAGAACAACGTCTACCTCTACTCCGACGGCACCCAGCTCGCCCGCGACGGCGCGGTCAACCGCCAGAAGGTGACACTCGCCGACATCCCCCGGACCACCCGCCAGGCCGTACTCGCCGCCGAGGACCGGGACTTCTACCACCAGTCGGCCGTCGACCCCAAGGCCATGGTCCGCGCCGGCTGGAACATGCTCCGGGGCGAGGGCAAACAGTCCGGCTCCACCATCACCCAGCAGTACGTGAAGAACTACTACCTCGGGCAGGAGCAGACCCTCACCCGCAAGACCAAGGAGTTCTTCATCGCCCTCAAGCTCGACCGCGAGGTGAGCAAGGACGAGATCCTCACCGGCTACCTCAACACCAGCTACTTCGGCCGCAACTCCTACGGCATCCAGGCCGCCGCCCAGGCCTACTACGGCAAGGACGCCGGCGGCCTGACCACCGCCGAGGGCGCCTACCTCGCCGCCCTCCTCAACTCCCCCAACCTCTACGACGTCGGCACCTACCCCCAGAACAGGGAGCGCGCCCTCGCCCGCTGGAACTACGTCCTGGACGGCATGGTCGCCGAAGGCTGGCTGAAGCCCTCCCAGCGCGCCGCCATGACCTTCCCCACCCCCGACCCCGCCAAGCCCCCCACCGGCCTGTCCGGCCAGCGCGGCTACCTGGTCGAGGCCGTCAACAGGCACCTCGTCGAACGGGGCATCCTCAACCGGCGGCAACTGTCCCAGGGCGGCTTCCGGATCACCACCACCATCGACCGCGACAAGCAGGACGCGCTGGTCGGGGCCGTGGAACGGGAACTGCTCTCCCAGCTCAGCGACGACCGGGAGGTGGACGGCTACGTCCGCGCGGGCGGCACCTCGATCGACCCCCGCACCGGCGAGGTCGTCGCCATGTACGGCGGCATCGGCTACACCCGCCAATTCGTCAACAACGCCACCCGCCGCGACTACCAGGCCGGCTCCACCTTCAAGCCCTTCGTCTACGCCTCCGCCCTCGAACACGGCGCCAGGACCCGCGACGGCGAACGCATCGGCCCCAACACCGTGTACGACGGCACCAGCGGCCGCACGGTCGTCGGCCCCGCCGGGCCCACCACCTGGAAGCCCCGCAACGAGGACGACGCCGACTACGGCGACATCCCCGTCAGCACCGCCATGAACAAGTCCGTCAACGCCGTCTTCGCCCAGATGGGCGTGGACATCGGCCCGGAGAGGGTCAAGCGGACCGCCGTCGCCCTCGGCGTCCCCGAGGACACCCCCGGCCTGACCGACGCCCAGGCCTCCGTCGCCCTCGGCACCGCCTCCCCCAGCACCCTGGACATGGCACAGGCGTACGCGACCCTCGCCAACCACGGCAAGCGCGTCGACCACACCCTGGTCAAGGGGATCACCCGGGACGGCGAACGCGTCCCGGTCCCCGAGCCCGACACCGAGCAGGCCGTCTCCCGCGCGACCGCCGACGCCACCACCGTCGTCCTGCGCGGCGTCGTCGAGAAGGGCACCGGCACCGCCGCCCGGGCCGCGGGCCGCCCCGCCGCGGGCAAGACCGGCACCGCCGAGGAGGACCGCGCCGCCTGGTTCGCGGGCTACACCCCCGACCTGGCCACCGTCGTCGCCGTCATGGGGCAGGACCCCGCCACCGGCGTCCACAAGTCCCTCTACGGCGCCGCCGGACTGCCCCGCGTCAACGGCGGCGGCTTCCCCGCCCGGATCTGGGCCGCGTACACGGCCCAGGCCCTGCGCTCCACCCCGGCCAGGGACTTCGACCTGGAACCCGGCGGGAAGCACCGGATGCCCAGCGCCTCCCCGAGCGCCCCCTCCGGCAGCCCGTCACCGGAGGAGAACCCCACCCCCGTCACCGACCCCGGGGACTCCGCCGCCCCCAGCCCGGAGGAACCGGACGGAAGCGGCGACCCCACCGGCGGTGATGACGGCCCCACCCCGGACCCCGCGGCCGGCGAGGGCGGGGACGGCGGTGGCGACGGCAGTGGCGACGAGAGCGCCGGGGACGGCCGGAACGGCGAGGGGGACGGCAAGAACCCCGAGGGGGACGGGGAGCCGGAGGAGCGGAACCAGGACCCGGCCCCCGCGGACACCCCGGACGACGGAGCCGACGACGAGCCCGCCCCGGACGCCTCGGAGACCCCCGGGCACACCACCAGCCCCTCCCCGTGAGGCTCCGCGCAAGGCACTGCGGACGCACGCGGGCACGCCGCGGGCCCGGCCCGCACCCGCGGACCGGGCCCGCACCCGCGGACACCCACGGGTGCCCGCGACCGCCTGCGGATGCCTACAGGTACAGACCGGTGGAGTCCTCGGACCCCTGCAGCCGCTCCGCCGCCACGGCGTGCAGATCACGCTCGCGCATCAGGACGTAGGCGACTCCCCGCACCTCGACCTCGGCGCGGTCCGCCGGGTCGAACAGCACACGGTCACCGGGCTCCACCGTCCGTACGTTCTGCCCGACGGCGACCACTTCGGCCCAGCTCAGCCTGCGGCCGACCGCGGCCGTCGCGGGAATGACGATGCCGCCGGAGGAACGGCGCTCGCCCTCCGGGTTGTCGGTACGGACCAGCACCCGGTCATGAAGCATCCGGATGGGTAGCTTGTCGTGGTGGGACGTCTGGGAACTCACGGTACGACCGTATCTCAGCCGCTCACGCACGCCGACGCCGAGCCGACACCAACAGCAGCCCGGCCACCCCGACCGCCACCAGCGCCACCGGCACGATCCGGTCCATCCTCGGCTCCCCCTCCTCGGACACGAACCGGTCGCGCACGTCCGACACCGCGCGGTTCACCGCGACGTACGCCCGGCCCGCCGTGCGGTCCACGGCCGCGGCCGCCCTCGCCTTCGCGTCAGCCGCGATCGTCCTCGGATGCACCCGCACCGCCAGCTCGTCCAGCGTCGCGGCGAGGTCCTGCCTCCTGCGGACGATCGCCGCCTCGATCTCCGCGGGGGTCCTGGCTTCCGACACCGCACTGCCTCCGTCGTCTCGTACGTCTCGTCTGCCCCACCCGGGCCGTTGCGTACCGGGAACCGGCTACCCGACAGTTTGACAGCTCCTCCCCGCCCGTGCCCCGCGCCACCCCTGCCACACACCGTGGCTAGGCTTTCGAAGCGACACGGCGACACCGCCCCGTCCGCACACCCCGTCCCGAGGAGCACCGATGAGCGAGCGCCTGAAGCCCGGCGACACCGCCCCCGCCTTCACCCTGCCCGACGCCGACGGCAACCCCGTCTCGCTCGCCGACCACGCCGGGCGCAAGGTCATCGTCTACTTCTACCCCGCCGCCATGACCCCCGGCTGCACCAAGCAGGCCTGCGACTTCACCGACAACCTCGACCTCCTCGCCGGCGCGGGCTACGACGTCATCGGCGTCTCCCCCGACACCCCCGAGAAGCTCGCGAAGTTCCGCGAGAAGGAGAACCTGCGCGTCACCCTGGTCGCCGACCCGGAGAAGAAGGTCCTGGAGGCGTACGGCGCCTTCGGCGAGAAGAAGCTCTACGGCCGGACGGTCACGGGCGTCATCCGCTCCACGGTGGTCGTCGACGAGGAGGGCAGGGTCGAGCACGCCTTCTACAACGTCAGGGCCACGGGGCACGTCGCCAAACTGATCAAGGACCTCGCCCTCTGACCGGCGCCGCCCCTCCCCCGGCCTCCTCCGGACACCCTGCGTGACCACCGCCCGCCGGACTCGTTGACCTGTACGAGCCCGCGACACACGACCGAACGCGGCGGGCCCGGGGCACTCAGGGCACCACAGGGGAAGCAGGGGGAGGGGCCATGGCCGTCCGCCACACCCGCGAGGCACTCGCCGACGCCGTCGCCCGTTCATCGACGTGGGCCGACGTCATGCGTGCGCTGGAGGTCGGGGCGAGCGGCGGAAGACGCCGTGCGCTCCAGAGGCTCGCCGCCGAATACGGCATCGACACCGGACACTTCAAACGCCAGAGTCCCTGGCGGAAGTACAGCGATACGGCGATCGCCGAGGCCGTCGCGGGTTCGACCACACTGCGCGAGGTCGTCACCAAGCTCGGTGCGACACCCGCGACGGGCACGCTCTCCCACATCCGGCGCCGTATCGCCGCCGCCGGCATCGACACCAGCCATCTTCCCGCCCTGAACCGGCCCCGGACCGACCTCCCGTTGGCTCCCGAGGACGTGCGGGAGGCCGCTGCCGCGGCCACCAGCGTCCGTTCCCTGGCACGGGCCCTGGGCGTTCCCGACGACGGCAGGTCCCGTGCGGCGCTGCGCCGCATGCTCACCGAACTGGGCGTCGACGTCTCGCACTTCTCCCACGCCCGGACCGCCGTTCCCGACGGGCCGCTCCGCGCGGCCGTCGCGGACAGCACGGGCTACGCCGACGTCATGCGCTCCCTGGGCCTCCCGGTCAACGACGCGAACCGTCGGCGCGTGCACCGGAGGACCGTCCGGCTCGGACTGGACACCTCGCACTTCAAGCGGCGTACCCGGCGCGAGCCACGGCCGAGGACACCGAGGCGGATCGCCGACGAGGTCCTGCGGATGCGCCCCGAGGGCGCACCCCGCACGAACCACGCCCGGCTGCGCCGGGCGCTGGAGGAGATCGGCGTACCGTACCGATGCGTCCGGTGCGGCAACCGGGGCGAGTGGCTGGGAGCGGCGATGACGCTCCAGATCGACCACATCAACGGGGACTGGCGCGACAACCGTCGCGAGAACCTGCGCTACCTGTGCCCGAACTGCCACGCAATCACTGAGACATGGTGCGGCCGGAAGCGACGGCGGCCGGCGTAACCGGCGACTCGCCGAGAGCGATCGAGCCGGTACGATGGAGCGCAGTCGGCGGCCGTGATGGAACTGGCAGTCATGCTGGGTTTAGGTCCCAGTGGGGGTTTCCCCGTGTGGGTTCGAATCCCACCGGCCGCACAATCCTTGGAATCGAAGGCCCGGCTCATCGAGCCGGGCCTTCTGCGGTGTCGGTGGAAGACGCCGTTGGACGGTGTCGGTGAAGCCGGCCCGTCGGGGCCGGCCGTCAGCCCAGCAGTTCCCGGATCACCGGTGCCAGGGCGCGGAACGCCTGGCCGCGGTGGCTTATGGCGTTCTTCTCCTCCGGGGTCAGTTCGGCGCAGGTGCGGGTCTCGCCCTCGGGCTGGAGGATGGGGTCGTAGCCGAAGCCGCCCGTGCCGGCGGGGGTGCGGCGGAGGGTGCCGGGGAGGCGGCCCTCGACCACGCGTTCGGTCCCGTCGGGGAGGGCCAGGGCCGCGGCGCAGGCGAAGTGGGCGGTGCGGTGGGGGTCGTCGATGTCGGCGAGCTGGGCGAGGAGCAGGTCGAGGTTGGCCTTGTCGTCGCCGTGCCGTCCGGACCAGCGGGCGGAGAAGATGCCGGGGGCTCCGCCGAGGACGTCGACGCACAGGCCGGAGTCGTCGGCGACGGCGGGGACGCCGGTGGCCTGGGCGAGGGTGCGGGCCTTGAGGAGGGCGTTCTCGGCGAAGGTGAGGCCGGTCTCCTTCACGTCCGGGACTTCGGGGTAGGCGTCCGCGCCGACGAGGTCGAAGGCGAGGCCGGCGGCGGAGAGGATGGCCTCCAGCTCGGTGATCTTGTGGGCGTTGCGGGTGGCGAGGATCAGGCGCTTGCTCATGGGGACCGATTATCCGCCCGGGGCGGCCTTCCAACCCTGCCGGACGGTCGTCCGGGCGGCCGGCCGCCCGGCTCAGCCGGGCGTGCAGACCTGGGACAGCTCGTCGGCGGCGTCGACGACGGGCCCGACGTCGGGGGCCTTGCCCTGGTCGACGGCTTCGCGGACGTTGTCGGCGGCCTGCTGGAGGTCTTCGGCGACCTTGGTGATGTCGCTGTTGTCGGTGTTCTCGATGATCTTGTCGAGGTTCTTGTCGATGCGGTCCAGCGACTGGTCCACCTCGGCGGGGTTCTCGACGCCGTCGGCGACGGCCTGCTGGAGGGCGTTGGCGCTGTCGACGACGACAACGGCGGTGTTGGCGCAGTCCAGTGCGTTCTCGACGGCGCTGCAGCCCAGCAGGGGAAGGGCGAGGGCGGCGGACACGAGGGCGGTGAGGGTGGTCCGGTGACGCATGGGGGCCTCTCTGTGTGGGCGGCCGTACGCCTGTCTGTCTGGACGGGCCGTACGGCTCGACCCGTACGGCCCGTACCTCCTAGGACGCGTAAAGCGCTCGCAAAGTTCCCCGCGGTGCCGCGGTTTCACGGGGCGTCATCCCGGAGCCGCCGGGGCGTCATTCCGCGGACAGGGCCTGGCGCTGGACGCCGTCGAGCTGGGCGCAGCCGGCGACGGCGAGGTCGAGGAGGGTGTTGAGTTCGGCGCGGGCGAAGGGTTCGCCCTCGGCGGTGCCCTGGACCTCGACGAAGCGGCCGTCGCCGGTGCAGACGACGTTCATGTCGGTCTCGGCGTTGACGTCCTCCTCGTAGCACAGGTCGAGGAGGGGGGTGCCGCCGACGATGCCGACGCTGACGGCGGAGACGGTGCCGGTCAGGGGCTGGGCCTTGGCCCTGATGAGCTTGTTGTCGCGGGCCCAGGCGATGGCGTCGGCGAGGGCGACGTAGGCGCCGGTGATGGCGGCGGTACGGGTGCCGCCGTCGGCCTGGAGGACATCGCAGTCGAGGACGACGGTGTTCTCCCCGAGGGCCTTGAGGTCGACGACGGCGCGCAGGGAGCGGCCGATGAGGCGTGAGATCTCGTGGGTGCGGCCGCCGATCCGGCCGCGGACGGATTCGCGGTCGCCGCGGGTGTTGGTGGAGCGGGGCAGCATGGCGTACTCGGCGGTGACCCAGCCCTCGCCGCTGCCCTTGCGCCAGCGCGGTACGCCTTCGGTGACGCTGGCGGTGCAGAGGACCCTGGTGTCGCCGAAGGAGATGAGGACGGAGCCCTCGGCGTGCTTGCTCCAGCCGCGTTGGATGGTGACGGGTCGGAGTTGTTCGGCTGTGCGGCCGTCGATGCGAGACATGGTGGCGAGCCTAGTCGCACGGGCGGGGGCCCGTGCCGGGAGCGGGACGGGTGGGGCGGGCGCGGAGCGCGGGGCCGCGGTGTCTGGGGATGTCAGCGGGTGCCGGTGGGTGTCGGCGGGTGTCGGCGGGCGTTCACATCATGTCCTCGATCTCGGCCGCGATGGGGTCGGCGTCGGTGCCGATGACGACCTGGATCGCGGTGCCCATCGTGACGACGCCGTGGGCGCCGGCCGCCTTGAGGGCGGTCTCGTCGATGAGGGAGGGGTCCTCGACCTCGGTGCGGAGGCGGGTGACGCAGCCCTCGATCTCGACGATGTTGTCGATGCCGCCGAGTCCGGCGACGATGCTCTCCGCCTTGCCGGCCGCCTTGCCGGCCGCCTTGCCGCCTGCGCTGCCGCCGGCCTTGCCGTCTGCGCTGCCGTCCATGTCCTCTCGCCCTTCTGGTGACGTGCCGGGGACCGTCCCGGTCCCCGGTGGCCCCTGTCGCCCGGATTCGTCCATCAACCTACGGTATGCACTGCCCGCGGGAAGGCATCTCCACGGCCCCTCCCTGGCTCCATACCGGTTTGCCGCGCCGGCGGGAAGGGGGCGGGCGGGGGCGCGTTCGGCGTACTGCGTTCCGGCGCTCCCCTCGTTCGCCGCGGCACTCCCGGCACTCCGGCGCCGTCATGGACCGTGCTCGTGTCGAAACCGGATCGAACCGCTGTGTGATGCGTACCGCACGGCCCGCCCGGGAGGAAGCCGGTGACCACGGGCACTGCCACGGTGTCCGCCGAGGGTGGGGGGAGGGGCCGCGGTTCGGGGGCGATGGCGGTGGCCCAGCGCATCGGCCGCAGCCTGACGCCGCCGATCGCCGCGCTGTCCGCGGCGGCTTTGACGGCCCGTCCGGGCCGTGCGGACGTGCCCGGCCGGGAGGGCTTCCCGGCCCTCGCCGACCGCGTCGCCGAGTTCCCGACGGCGGCCGGCGCGATCGGCTTCCTGCTCGGTCCGGGGACCGCCGAGCGGCCCTGGCTGCCGGCCCTGCCGGGCCTGTGCTTCGCGGTGGTGTGCTACGCCGTCTTCCGTCGTCCTCCGTTGCGCGACCGTCCGGTTCTGCCTGCCCGCGCCGGGCCGGGAGCCGGAGGAGGAGGCCGCCGGGCCGGGAAAGGCCCCGTACGGGGTGCAGGGACGGACGGCGCGGGGAATGCGGGGGCGCGGACGGCGCGGGGAACGCGCGACGGCCGCCCGCGGGGCGTGGGGTTCCGCGGGCGGCCGCCGGTGGTCCGTGTACCCCCGTCAGAGCTCGTACACGGCTCCCGGGCGGGCCAGCTCCACCGGGCCGCCGAAGGCGGCCCGGGCGTCGCGCAGGTTGTGCTGCGGGTCGGTCCACGGCGGGATGTGGGTGAGCACCAGCCGCTCGACCCCGGCCTCCTCGGCCACCTCTCCGGCCTCCCGCCCGTTGAGGTGGAGTTCGGGGAGGTCCTCCTTGCCGGCGGTGAAGGACGCCTCGCACAGGAAGAGGTCGGCGCCCTGGGCCAGGCCGGTCAGTGCGGCGCAGGGGCCGGTGTCGCCGGAGTAGACGAGGGCCCTGCCGTTGTGCTCGACGCGGAAGCCGTAGGTCTCCACCGGGTGCCGCACCAGGTCGGTGCGGATGGTCAGCGGTCCGAGCCGGAAGGTGGTCGCGGGGGCCAGGTCGTGGAAGTCGAAGACCTCGCTCATGGACGTGTCGGACGGGGTGTCGGCGTAGGCCGTGGTCAGCCGCTGTTCGGTGCCCTTGGGGCCGTGGACCGGGATGGCCTCGCAGCGTCCGCCCTCGTACCGGTAGTACCGGGCCACGAAGTACGCGCACATGTCGATGCAGTGGTCGGCGTGGAGATGGCTGAGGACGATGGCGTCGAGGTCGTAGAGACCGCAGTGGCGCTGCAGTTCGCCGAGGGCACCGTTTCCCATGTCGATCAGGAGCCGGTAGCCGTCGGCCTCGACGAGGTAGCTCGAACAGGCCGATTCCGCGGACGGGAACGATCCCGAGCAGCCGACGACGGTGAGCTTCATAGGGGAAGGAACCTCCGTGGCCCGGGAAGAGGGGTTACCTGAGCGTACGGCGCACGGGGGCCGGTGGGTCCTCCGTGGAGCTCCGTTGTGGGCGGAATCACCAGGGCGGGGGACGGGTCCCGGGGCCCGGGGCCGCGTCGTTCCCGGGGGCCGCGGCCGGCGCCGCCGCTCCCGGCCGCGCGGTGGCGGCGGGAGGCCGGCGGCGCGGGGGTCAGGCCCAGAGCTGGCCGTGGAGCGCCTCGACCGCGGCCTCGGTGGAGGGCGCGGTGTAGATGCCGGTGGACAGGTACTTCCAGCCGCCGTCGGCGACGATGAAGACGATGTCGGCTCTCTCCCCGGCCCGCAGGGCCTTGCGGCCGACTCCGATGGCGGCGTGCAGCGCCGCTCCGGTGGAGACGCCGGCGAAGATGCCCTCCTCGGCGAGGAGTTGGCGGGTGCGGGTGACGGCGTCCTCGGAGCCGACGGAGTAGCGGGTGGTGAGGACGGATTCGTCGTACAGCTCGGGCACGAAGCCCTCGTCGAGGTTGCGCAGGCCGTAGACGAGGTCGTCGTAGCGCGGTTCGGCGGCGACGATCTGGATGCCGGGGACCTTCTCGCGCAGGTAGCGGCCCGCGCCCATCAGGGTGCCGGTGGTGCCCAGGCCAGCGACGAAGTGGGTGATGGAGGGCAGGTCGGCGTAGATCTCGGGGCCGGTGGTGGTGTAGTGGGCGGCGGCGTTGTCGGGGTTGCCGTACTGGTAGAGCATCACCCAGTCGGGGTGCTCGGCGGCCAGTTCCTTGGCGACGCGCACGGCGGTGTTGGAGCCGCCGGCGGCCGGGGAGGAGATGATCTCGGCGCCCCACATGGCCAGCAGTTGGCGGCGTTCCTCGCTGGTGTTCTCCGGCATGACGCAGACCATGCGGTAGCCCTTGAGCCTGGCCGCCATGGCCAGCGAGATGCCGGTGTTGCCGGAGGTGGGCTCCAGGATGGTGCAGCCGGGGGTCAGCCTGCCGTCCTTCTCGGCCTGCTCGATCATGTGCAGGGCCGGGCGGTCCTTGACCGAGCCGGTGGGGTTGCGGTCCTCCAGCTTGGCCCAGATGCTGACGTCCTCGGACGGCGAGAGCCGCGGCAGGCGCACCAGGGGGGTGTTGCCCACCGCGGCGAGCGGGGAGTCGTAGCGCATCAGCGCATTCCCCCGGCCGTGGCTCCTCCCGCCACCGCGGGGAGGATGGTCACGCTGTCGCCGTCGTTGAGCTTGGTGGAGATCCCGTCCAGGAAGCGGACGTCCTCGTCGTTGAGGTAGACGTTGACGAAGCGGCGCAGCTCGCCGCCCTCGACCAGCCGCTCCTGGATGCCGCTGTGGCGGGTCTCCAGGTCCTCGAAGAGCTCGGCGAGGGTGCCGCCGTTGCCCTCGACGGTCTTCTGGCCGCCCGTGTAGGTGCGGAGGATGGTCGGGATGCGGACCTCGATGGCCATGGGTGTGCTCCTGTGGGAGAGGCGGGAGAAGCGGGAAGCGTGCGGGCCGTGCGGACGTGCGCGGGACGGCCGGTGGGCCGCGCGGGTCGCCCGGGTCAGCCGCGGGCGGTGGCGCAGCGCTGACAGGCGGCGCTGGCGAGGCGGCACAGGTCGACGTGCAGGCGTGCCACGAGCAGCGTGCCCGGGGAGGAGCCCGGGAGGTTCTCGCTCACGTCGTGGTTAACCATGGGCTCATCGTAACGATTCCCCACCGCGGATCCCGATGGCCGTGTCACGATGCGGACCGTGCCGTCTCGCCTGGTGTCGCGGCGTCCCGGCCGGGGTCCGGTCCGCCGTCGCGGCTCAGTCCTCGTAGGCGGGGACGATCCGGACCTCCTCCTCCGTGACCTCGCCGTCGACGATGCGGAAGGAGCGGAAGGAGACCGGGCCCTCGTCGTTGCCGCACTCGGCGGTGGAGACCAGCACGTAGTGGGCGCCGGGCTCGTTGGCGTAGGAGATGTCGGTGCGCGAGGGGTAGGCCTCGGTGGCCGTGTGCGAGTGGTAGATGACGACGGGTTCCTCGTCGCGGTCGTCCATCTCGCGGTAGAGCTTGAGCAGGTCCCCGGAGTCGAACTCGTAGAACGTCGGCGAGCGGGCGGCGTTCAGCATGGGGATGAAGCGCTCGGGGCGGTCGCTGCCGGCCGGGCCCGCGATGACGCCGCACGCCTCGTCGGGGTGGTCCTGCCGGGCGTGCGCGACGATCTTGTCGTGCAGCTCCTGGGTGATGGTCAGCATGGGCGACAGCATAAGCAGAGCGGACGGGCGGGGCCCCGGCCGTACCGGTCCGCGGTACGGCCGGGGCCCCGGCGGTGCGGTACGGGCGCTCCCGCGGGACGGGGGCCGTCCGGCGGGGTCACCGCTGGGCGAGCGAGGGCTCCCCGCCGACCTCGCCGGCCTCGTCGGCCTCGATCTGCTCCTCGGTCTCGCCGGCGTCCCTGCGGCGGGTGTAGTCGATGACCTTCCGGAGTTCCTTCTTGACGACGGGCGCCAGTATGTACAGGCCGATGATGTTGAACACCGCGGCGGCGAAGAGGGCGGAGTCGGCCATGGCGACCAGGGAGCCCAGGGACATCAGGGCGCCGGCGACGACGATCAGGCTGAAGAGGACGTTGTAGGTGGTCTCGCTGGCCCTGCTGCGGCCGAAGAAGTACGTCCAGGCCTTCAGGCCGTAGTAACCCCAGGTGATGATCGTGGAGATGGCGAACAGCAGGACCGCGACCGTCAGCACGTAGGGGAACCAGGAGATGACGGTCTCGAAGGCGTCCGAGGTGAGCGCGACGCCGGACTCCGGCGCGCCGCCGTCCGCCGCGGCCTCGCGGGCCGCCTCCCAGCTCGGGGTCCTGGCGATGACGATGGTCAGCGCCGTCATGGTGCAGATGACGACGGTGTCGATGAAGGGTTCGAGCATCGCGACCACGCCCTCGGTGGCGGGACGCTTGGTCTTGACCGCGGAGTGGGCGATCGGCGCGGAGCCGATGCCGGCCTCGTTGGAGAAGGCGGCGCGCTGGAAGCCGACGATCAGGGCTCCGATGACGCCGCCGGCGACGCCCTCGGGGGCGAAGGCGCCCTCGAAGATGGTGGCGATGGCGGACGGCACCGCGGTGATGTTCACCAGGATGACCGTGAGGCAGGCGCCGACGTAGATGACGGCCATCGCCGGGACCAGGCGGCTGGTGACGGCGCCGATGGAGCGCATGCCGCCGACGAGGACCAGGGCGACCAGGACGGCGAGCAGGACGCCGAAGGCCAGGGCGCCGCCGGAGGTGGCGAAGACGCTGTCCTCCTTGCCGGTCACGGACTGGAGCTGCTCCAGGCTCTGGTTGACCTGGAAGAGGTTGCCGCCGAAGAAGGCGAAGAACATCAGCGCGACGGCGGCGCCGGCCGCGAGCACCTTGCCCAGGGTGCCGAGGCCGCGTTCGGCCAGGCCCTTGCGCAGGTAGTGCATCGGGCCGCCGGAGACGGTGCCGTCGGCGTGGACCTCGCGGTACTTCACGCCGAGGGTGCACTCGACGAACTTGCTGGCCATGCCGAGGAAGCCGCAGAGGATCATCCAGAAGGTGGCGCCCGGGCCGCCGATGGTGACCGCGATGGCGACGCCGGCGATGTTGCCGAGACCGACGGTGCCGGAGACGGCGGAGGTGAGGGCCCGGAAGTGGCTCACCTCGCCGGGGGCGTCCTTCTGCTCGTACTTGCCGCGCACCAGGTTGAAGGCCGTCCTGAGGTGGCGGACCTGGGCGAAACCGAAGTAGGCCGTGAAGACCAGTCCGGCGACGACCAGCCATCCGACGATCCAGGGGAACTCGGTGTCGCCGAGCGGGATGGTGTAGAACACGATGTCGCTCAGTCGCGTGGCTATGGGATCGGCGAAGTCGCTGATCGCCTCGTCTACCCGGGTGGTCCAGGATGCGGTTTCTGCCATGGGACACCTCTGGCTGGTGCGGCTGCGGGGACGGGTGGCAACGGTGGCTGCCGGGATGGCGCGGCGGACGAAACGGCTTCCGGACTCCGCTGTCCGGAAAGGGCTGAACGTGGTGCTGTCCGATGTGCCTCGGAGTGCGGAGTCCTGGTGGAATCGGTGTGGACGTTCCTACCACGCTGCGCTATCGACGCACAGCGCCTCGGACGACAGGTTCGTATTACGGTCGCATCACAGCCGGGGATTCAGGGCGAAACCGGACGGAGGACACACAGGAAGGAGCGCCGACGCCCGGATACCGGACACACCGTGGCCACTCTCCGTAACGGAGCGGAACCGCTCAGGTGGTGAGCGTCTCCACGAGCGACTCCTGCAGGGCGCCCAGCCACAGGTACGCCATCGCGATCGGCTTGCGCGGGTCGCCGTCCGGCAGGTTGTACAGCTCGTCGCTGTCCTTGTCGTCGGCGAGTTCCAGGCGGGCGCCGATCGCCAGCCGCAGGTCGTTGAGCGCGCCGAGCCACTGCCGCGACTGCTCGGGGCCGAGGACCAGCACCGCTCCCCCGTCGCCGCCGGGGGAGAGTTCGTCCAGGGAGCGCACGACGGCCAGGCCGTCCTCGCGCTTGCGGGCGCGCAGCTCGTTCTCGGTGTAGCGGCGGAACTCCGCGGAGGCGGCCCGCGTCCGCTCGTCCGGTTCGGCGCCGGGGCCGCCGTAGGCGTTCGGGAAGAGGCGGGCGAGCGCCGGATCGGAGGGGGGCTTGCTGGGGCCTTCGGCCATCAGCGCGGCCAGCGGGTCCTCCGCGTCCCCGGTGCCGCCGGCCGGCTCGCCGCCGGGACCGGGGCCGATCAGTTCCAGGAGTTGGACGACGAGGCTGCGCAGGATGGAGATCTCCACCTCGTCGAGCGCGACGGCCGCGCCTCCGGGCACGGTGGTCGCGGGTTCGAAGAGTCCGGGCATCAGCGGTCCTGCTGGAGGGTCGCCCACAGGCCGTAGCCGTGCATGGCCTGCACGTCGCGCTCCATCTCCTCGCGGCTGCCGCTGGAGACGACCGCGCGGCCCTTGTTGTGGACGTCCATCATCAGCTTCCTGGCCTTCTCCTTCGGGTAACCGAAGTAGGTCTGGAACACGTAGGTCACGTAACTCATCAGGTTCACCGGGTCGTTGTGGACGATCGTGACCCACGGGACGTCCGGTTCGGACACCGCCCAGGATGCCTCGCCCGACTCCGGGCGCGTGACCTCGCTGGGGGCGACCGTCACCGAGGCTCCGTGGGCGTTCCGCGGCCCGGGGGCGGTCGCGGCCGCCCGGCCCGGTGCGGTGGCGCGGCCCGCGGCGCGGTGCCGCGCGGGCGCGACGAGGGGCGTCGGTGTCCGGTGCGTGTCGTCGCTCACGGTTCCATGCTGCCACCCGGACCGGGTGGTCGTGCAAACAGGTCGCCGGGAGCACCGTGGCCTCCCGCACCGAATATCGTCAAACTGACGAGATTGGGGTTAGGATCCGTCGCATGAACACAGCAGACCTGGGGCTGCCGGTCGCCGTGCCGTCGACCGCTCTCTTCACCGACCACTACGAACTCACGATGGTGCAGGCCGCGTTGCGCGGCGGGACCGCCGGCCGGCGCGCCGTCTTCGAGGTCTTCACCCGCCGTCTGCCCGAGGGCCGCCGCTACGGGGTGGTGGCGGGGACCGGGCGGGTGCTGGACGCGGTGGCGAACTTCCGCTTCGAACCGGAGATCATCGAGTTCCTCCGCGAGCGGCGCGTGGTGGACGAGCCCACCCTGGCCTGGCTGGCCGACTACCGCTTCCGCGGCGACATCAGGGGCTACCCCGAGGGCGAGGTGTACTTCCCCGGCTCGCCGGTCATGCGGGTCGAAGGCACCTTCGCCGAGTGCGTGCTGCTGGAGACCGTCATCCTGTCGATCCTCAACCACGACTCGGCCATCGCCGCCGCCGCGTCCCGGATGGCCGTCGCCGCGCGCGGACGGCCGCTGGTGGAGATGGGCGCCCGGCGCACCCACGAGCTGTCGGCGGTGGCCGCGGCGCGGGCGGCGTACGTCGGGGGCTTCTCCTCCACCTCCGACCTGGCCGCCGGGTACCGCTACGGCATCCCCACCATCGGCACCAGCGCCCACGCCTTCACCCTGCTGCACGACAGCGAGCGGGACGCCTTCACCGCGCAGGTGGAGTCCCTGGGCCGGGGCACCACGCTGTTGGTGGACACCTACGACGTGGCCGAGGCCGTCCGCGCCGCCGTCGAGGTGGCCGGCCCCGGACTGGGCGCCGTCCGCATCGACTCCGGCGACCTGCTGCTGCTCGCCCACCGGGTGCGGCAGCAGCTCGACGAGCTGGGGGCGCGGGACACGAGGATCATCGTGACCAGCGACCTGGACGAGTACGCCATCGCCTCGCTCGCCGCCGCCCCGGTGGACGCCTACGGGGTGGGCACCCAGCTCGTGACCGGCAGCGGGCACCCGACCGCCTCGATGGTCTACAAGCTGGTGGCCCGCGCGGACTCCGACGATCCCGGGGCGCCGCTGCGCCCGGTGGCCAAGAAGTCGATGGGCGGGAAGCTCTCGGTCGGCGGCGTCAAGTGGGCGGCGCGGCGGCTGGACGCGGACGGCGTGGCGGAGGCGGAGGTCGTCGGCACCGGGGAGGTCCCCGGGGAGCTGAAGGACCGGCTGCTGATGGTGGACCTGGTCCGCGGCGGCGAGATCGTGGCGCGCGAGCGGCTGGACGCGGCCCGCGAGCGGCACGTACGGGCCCGCGACGGGCTGCCGCTGTCGGCGACGCAGCTTTCGCGCGGCGAGCCGGTCCTGCCCACGGAGTACGTCTGAACGCGCCGGGGGCGGCGGGGGCGCGCTCCCGCGGCCCCGTTCCCCGCGCGTCCCCGTGTTCCCCGCGCGCGGCCCTCCGGGTTCGCCCGCACGCGCCCGCGCACTCCCGCGGCGGACGCCGAGTGTCTAAGGTCGGACACGTCCCCACCCGTCCCGGCCGTTCGTCCGTCCCGGCCACCCCCGTCACATCAGCCACTCCAGCCAATCCAGCCGAAAGGTGTGCACCATGCACCGGGCCCTGATCGTCGTAGACGTCCAGAACGACTTCTGTGAGGGCGGCAGCCTCGCGGTGGCGGGGGGTGCCGACGTGGCCGCGGCCATCACCGACCTGATCGGGCAGGCGACCGCCGGGTACCGCCACGTGGTGGCCACCCGCGACCACCACGTCGCCCCGGGCGACCACTTCTCCGAGAACCCCGACTTCCGGTACTCCTGGCCCGCGCACTGCGTGGCCGGGACCGAGGGCGTGGGCTTCCACCCCAACTTCGCCCCGGCCGTGGCCTCCGGCTCGATCGACGCGGTCTTCGACAAGGGCGCGTACGCCGCGGCCTACAGCGGCTTCGAGGGCACCGACGAGAACGGCACCCCGCTCGCCGACTGGCTGCGCTCCCACGAGGTCGCGGAGGTGGACGTGGTCGGCATCGCCACCGACCACTGCGTCCGCGCGACGGCCCTGGACGCGGCCCGCGAGGGCTTCCGCACGCGGGTGCTGCTCGGCATGACGGCCGGGGTGGCGGCGCACACGACCGAGCTGGCGCTGGAGGAGATGCGCCGGGCGGGCGTGGAGCTGTCCGGCGAGCCGGTGCTCCGGGAGTCCTGAGAGGGCTTTCGCGAGCGGTCCCGCGGGAGCGGCGGAACGTTCCGCCGTCCCCCGGGCCGCCGCTAGCCCGCGGCGGCCCGGCGCAGGGCGCCCACGGGCCGCCAGAAGCCGGCGCCGTCGTGCGGCGCCGGGCGCCAGACCAGGCCGTCGGGGTGGTGCAGCACGGCGCTGATCTCGTCGGGGGTGGGCGGCTCGGTGTTGCCGCGCAGGTAGACCGCGCGCAGGCCCAGGTTCCGCAGCCGGGTCAGGGCGCGGGCGCGGTTGGCGGAGTGGACCAGGAAGCGGACGCGCTGCCCCCTGGCTCCCGGGCGTGGCGCCGAGAGCGCCACGACCACGCTGCCGTCCGGCAGCCGGACCCAGCCGCCTCCTGCCATGCTCATCACTCCCCCGTTATACAACACGTCAACAACAGGCCCGGTGGGCGCGCTCTCGGCGCGGCCGGCCGCCGCCCACCGGGGGGCGACGGCCGGCCGTCTACCACGTCACCGCAGTGACCTGCGGAAACGGATGTCCCTCAGCGGGTGGAGGGTCCGACCTGAACCGTGATCGTCTTGCCGCTCAGCGGCTGGCCGACGATCGAGATGCGGGTGTTGGTGTCGGGCACCTTCACGCTCGCGCTCGGGTTGGACTCGTACCAGTACGTACCCTTGCGGTCGTCGAAGACCGGGTTGCCCGGCTTCCAGGCGATCTTTGCGGCTTCGCCGTTCTTGTGCAGGGTCAGCCCGCGCGTCGGGTACCAGCTGAAGGTGGAGTCGTAGGACTGGATGCGGTTGCGCATCAGCGTGCCGTCCGACCACTTCTCCGGCTTGGCGTGGGCGTCGACCGGCAGGACCAGGCCCTCGCCCGGGTGGACGCTGGTGTTGTTGTCGAGCTGCGAGGTGTCCCACAGCCAGATCAGCAGGCCGTTCTGGTACGGGTAGCGCTCGACCCAGTCCGGCCGGGTGTTCTGCCAGCCGAAGTTGTACGGGCCGGTCTTGAGCGTCCTGTCGTACGAGACGTACTGCCGGTTCTCGGCGATGTAGAACTGCGGGTAGGTGTTGGTGAAGGACCCGCCGATGCGGGAGAAGCCCTCCGCGGTCCAGCCGTTGTCGTCGCCCTCGGCGCCGTCGGTGAGGATCGCCTCGCCGTCGGCGGTGATGGTGATCTCGTCGGCGGTGAAGCCCTTCTCGGCCACGCCGCCGTCGGTGCGGTAGTGGAAGCGGAGCTGGATCTTCTGGCCCGCGTAGGCGTTCAGCGGGTAGGACAGGTCCGCCCAGCCGCCGGAGGTGCCGTCCAGTGCCGGGGTGCCGCTGGCGTCGCGGCCGATCGGCTTGCCGTTGGCGGTGCCGTCCAGGGCGGTCCAGGTGGCGCCGTTGTCGGTGGAGACCTGGGTGTAGAGGTAGTCGTAGCCGGCCTCGATCTCCCACCAGCCCCGAAGGTCCAGCGACGCGGCGGAGGCACCGGTCAGGTCCACCGTGCGGGTCAGGGAGTTGCGCAGGTCGTCACCGCTGCCGCTCCACCACTGCTTGGCGCCCGCGGCCGGCTCGACGACCTCGGTCGTGACCTCCTTCTCGGGGAGCTCCACGATCAGCGCCTGCGGGTTCGCGCCCTGGGCGGCGGAGACGCCCAGCTTGTGGGTGGACCGGGTGGCCGCCTTGGCCGTGTCGTAGTCCAGCCAGCCCAGCGACAGCTTGTCCCAGGCGGTCATCTCGCCCGCCCAGTCGCCGATGGCGTCCTTGCCGTTGTTCAGCCAGGAGCCGGACGACATCAGGGTCCAGAAGGCGGTGGAGTTCTCGCCGCCGTTGGTGTCGTACAGGTCCGGCAGGCCCAGGTCGTGGCCGTACTCGTGGGCGAAGACGCCCAGTCCGCCGTTCTCCGGCTGCACGGTGTAGTCGCCGACCCAGATGCCGGTGTCACCGATCTCGGTGCCGCCCGCCTTGTTGAAACCCGGTCCGGTGCGGCCGTAGTCGGTGCCGTAGGCGTACCAGCGGTGCGCCCAGATGGCGTCCTCGCCCTGCGCGCCGCCGCCGGCCGACTCGTCCTCGCCCGCGTGCACGAACTGGAAGTGGTCGATGTAGCCGTCGGCCTCGTTGAAGTTGCCGTCGCCGTCGAAGTCGTAACGGTCCCACAGGTCGTACTCGGCGAGCTGCTTGGCGATCTCGTCGGTGCTCAGGCCCGCGGCCTTCTGGTCCTCGACCCACTTGTTCACACCGTCGCGGACCGCGTCCCAGACGGTGCTGCAGACGTTGTCGCCACAGGCGTTGTTGCCGTAACGGGCCTCGTTGTACTCGACCTTGACCCAGTCGGAGACCATGCCGTCCACGGAGTACTTACCGGAGGACTGCTTCTCGTAGTACGTCTTGAGCGAGCCCTCGCCGTCCCCGAAGTAGATCTCCTCGAAGTGCTCGCGGTTGAAGTCCTCCTTCCACAGCGTGGAGTTGTCCTCGTCGCGGTCGGGCGGGGCTATCTGGTTGTGCAGCGGACCGGGGGTGCCGCCGTACTGCGAATCGACCTTGTCGCCGAACTCGACGAGGATCGTGAAGATCTTGTCGGTCTTCGTCTGCTCCATCTCGACGTACTTCTCGTCGCCGAGCTTCATGACCTTGGTGCCGTTCCTGGTCACGGGCTTTTCGCCGGAGGCCAGACGTTCCAGGGCCGCGAGACGCTGGGAGCGCTGCTTCTTGGTCAGCGGACCGGGCAGGTCGTGGGCCACGTGCCTGCCGTCCTTGGCCTTGCCGTGCTGGTGCCCCCCGGCCTCGGCGTGGTCACCGTGGTCCGCGGCGGCCGGTTCGCGGCCGTCGGGTGCGGTGCCCTCGCCGGCGAAGGCGGTGCCGGCAGTCAGAAAGGTCGCTCCGATCACGGCGACCGTTGTGGCCAGGGCGGCGGATCTGATGGTCCTCCGTTGGCTCTTCACTAGGTATTGCCCTCCCCATGCATGGCCATGGCACGTGCGTGCACACGTGTGGAGGCATTCGACATGAGCGGCGGCCGAAAAAACAGACCTTGATTTGAACACGCCACAGAAGTACGGTGTGCGACCGTTCAGTTGCAGATTCCGGACGTCCGGGATCGGTGAGCGCCGGACGCCGGGATCGCGGCGTGACTCCGTGCGCCTCTTGTGCACCGGCACGGCGGTGGCGGTGGGTCAGGTCACGCTTACCGGATGTCCCGCACGGGCATTCGACACCGTAGAGTCGTTCGACGGATCGCGACCGCCGCCGAGTGATGACCACTCCCGACCCCCGAGGACGGAATCCGTCATGCCGCGTCCGAAGCCCGCACAGCTCGTCTACGGTTCGGCCACCGTCGTCCTCTCGGCCCTCGTGATGCTGCTCGTGTCGCAGGCGCGTTCGGGGACCGAGGTCGTGGTGGTCGCGTGCGCGTCCCTCGCCCTCGGGCTGCTCGTCTCGGCCGGGATTCCCGCCGGGCGCACGGCGCACCGCGCCTCTCCGGCGCCGGACGCGCCCGAACGGCGCGGAGCCGAACGGCGCGTGCCGCAGACCTCGTCGCGCCGCTGACCCCCGCCCGCGCGACGCGGAGCCGGCGGCACCCTCCGCCGCGGTTTCCGCTCCGGCGGTTCCCTCTTCCGCGGGTCCGTGCACGCTCCCGTGCGTACGGCCGCCGGTGCGACCCGGGCGGCCGGGCGGCCCGCTCCGTCCGCCGCGACCGCCGGGGGAGGGACGGCGCGGCTGTTGCGTCCTCATGGCCCGAGTGCACCGCGCCCCCGGCCGCCGCGCATCCGACGTGTGCCATTCGGGGGACGCCGGGAAGGGGGGACGGCCCCGCCGATGAGGGGCCGCCGCCGGTTTCCCGGGCCCGCGCTGCCCGCCCGCCCCCCGTGCCGCTACTCCGAGCCGCGCGCCACGAACGTACGGGCCGCCTTGTCGTGCCAGCACTGCCGCCACGGCCGGTCGACCAGGCACCAGAAGGCGTTCACCACGCCGATCCCCACCAGCGACAGCAGGCCGTAGACCAGCCAGCGGCGCAGCGCGGCGCCGAACGACGGGGTGTCCTGCCCCTCGATGTCGAGCACGGTGAGGCCGAACAGCCTCTTGCCGGCCGTACGGCCCCAGCGGGCGGTCGGCAGCACCTCGTAGAGGAGGCCGAAGAGGAGGAAGGCGGCGAGCACGATCGCCAGGTAGACGCCGGTCGTGCCGTCGATCAGCCAGACCTGGCGGGTCACCCCCGCCTGCTCGGCGGCCTCCACCTGCTCCTGGATGTGGTCCACGCTCCGGCCGACGAAGGGGTAGGCCACCGCGCCGGTCGCCGCCGCGACGACGACGCCGTCGACGAGCCGCGCCGCCAGCCGCCGGCCGAGCCCGGCGGGGCGGGCCTGGCGCTGGGCGGCCTGGAGGAAGGGGTCGACGGTGGGGGGCTTCCAGGGCACGACCCGGTCGGGGCCGGCCGGTGCGCCGGCCGGAGACTGCTGCGACGGCACGGCGGGGGCCGCCGCGGCGGGGACGGGCGCCGCGGGCACGACGGACGCGCCGGGCGCTCCCGCACCGGGTGCCGGGGCCGCGGGCGCGCCCGGAGCGGGGGCCCGCTGG
>NZ_DASQNP010000136.1:0-4859 GCF_035644915.1 Streptomyces sp. | reverse complement strand
GACGGCGGCGGCCGAGCGGGCCAGCGCCGCCTCCCGGGCCGGGCCGGCCGCGGCGCGGGCGGCCTCGACGCGCGGGGCGGCGAACTCGTTCGCCCGCCGGGCGGCCTCGCGGGTGCGCTGGGCCGCACGGGCGGCGGCCAGGTCGACCGCCGGGGGGATCGTCTCGCGAACGTGCTCCAGCCGCGGAGCGACACGGGCGGCGTACTGGTCGCGCACGGCGGACTTGGCCTGTCCGGCGGCGAGGCTCACCTTCGGGGCCACCACCTCCGCGGCGTGCCGCACGCTCTCCCTCGCGTTGTCGGTCGCGCTGCGCACGCTGTCCATGCGGGTCACGGGATCTCCTCCTCATCGGTGGCGTGTCTTCTCCGCCTTCCACCACTGGTCGAGATCATGCCTGCCCAACGGGGGCCAGGCATGCCTCAACAGGCATCCGGGCTATACCGGGCATTGTCCGGGCGACGCCGCGAATCGGTCCCGGATACCGGGTACCCGGGCTGTGCGAGGATCGGGGGGTCACAGCGAACAGATGGAAGGTAGATCGTGGCTGAGCAGCTCTACGCCACCCTGAAGACCAACCACGGCGACATCACCGTCCGGCTCTTCCCGAACCACGCGCCGAAGACGGTTGCGAACTTCGTCGAACTCGCCGAGGGCAAGCGCGAGTGGGTGCACCCGGCCACCGGGAAGAAGTCCACCGACAGGCTGTACGACGGCACGGTCTTCCACCGGGTGATCAGCGGCTTCATGATCCAGGGCGGTGATCCGCTGGGCAACGGCACCGGCGGCCCGGGGTACGAGTTCGCCGACGAGTTCCACCCGGAGCTGGCGTTCACCAGGCCGTACCTGCTGGCGATGGCCAACGCCGGGCCGGGCACCAACGGATCGCAGTTCTTCATCACCGTCGCCCCGACCGCCTGGCTGACCGGCAAGCACACCATCTTCGGCGAGGTCGCCGACCCGGCGAGCCAGAAGGTCGTGGACGCCATCGCGGCCACGCCGACCAACCAGCGCACCGACCGTCCGCTGCAGGACGTGGTGATCGAGTCGGTCGTCGTCGAGCGCCGCTGACCGGCGTCCGGGAACCCACCGCCCCGCCCGGCCGTAGGACAGGTGGGGCGGTGTTCGACGGTGCCCGTCGGCGTCCGGCCGGCGCCCGCGCCGTCGTGCTCCGCGCCCGTACGCCGTGTGCGTACGTGGTGTCCGTACGCGAGGGGCGTTGAGGGGTGGCCATGGAGGAGCAGCAGGGGCAGTCACACCCGGCGGTGGCGCACTGCTACCGGCATCCGGACCGGGAGACGGGGATCTCCTGCGTCCGCTGCGACCGGCCGATCTGCCCCGAGTGCATGATCCCGGCCTCCGTGGGCTTCCAGTGCCCCGAGTGCGTCCGCAGCGGCTCGGGGACGGGCCACGCCCCGGGAGCCCAGCGGCCGCGCACGCTGGCGGGCGGCACCGTCGCCGCCGACCCGCGGCTGGTCACCAAGGTGCTGCTGGGGATCAACCTGGCGCTGTTCGTCGCGGTGCTCGCGGTCGGCGACCGGCTGGTCGGCGAGCTGTCGATGGTGGGCTACGCCTACGACCCCGGTCCGGGCGTGCTCGACTGGGTCGGGGTCGCGGACGGCGAGTGGTACCGGCTGCTGACCTCGGCCTTCCTCCACCAGGAGGTCTGGCACGTCGGCTTCAACATGCTGGCGCTGTGGTGGCTCGGCCCCCAGTTGGAGGCGGCGCTGGGCCGCTGGCGGTACCTGGCGCTGTACCTGCTGTCCGCGCTGGGCGGCAGCACGCTGGCGTACCTGCTGGCCGAGCAGAACCAGGCGTCGCTGGGCGCCTCGGGCGCGATCTACGGGCTGTTCGGGGCGACCGCCGTGCTGATGCGGCGGATGAACTACGACATGCGCCCGATCCTGGTGCTGCTGGCGATCAACCTGTTCATCACCTTCAGGTTCTCGGGCATCTCCTGGGAGGCCCACATCGGCGGCCTGGTCACGGGAGCGGTCATCGCCTACGCGATGGTGCACGCCCCGCGCGAGCGGCGGACGCTGGTGCAGTACGGCACCTGTGCGGTGGTGCTGCTGGCCGTCGTCGTCGCCTGCGCGGTCCGTACGGCGCAGCTGGTCGGCTGACGGCCGGCCCGCGAGGTCGCGCCCGGCCTGCCGGCGGCACGGGCGGAACGGGCCCGTACGGGTGGAGGGGTGCGGAGGTGGAGCGGAAGCGGTGAGCAGAGCCGTGGCCATGGGTTATCCACAGCAGGTGACCGATCTTGTGCATGGTGTGGGTGGACGGCGCCGACACCGCACGCATGTGCGTTTCCCCAGCCAGGCGGGGTGGAGCCGACGCTCCTACCGAGGGTCACCGGTCATAACGACAGGAGAGCAGAAGAGGTTATCCACAGATCTTCAGAAGTTTTCCCAGGGCTGTGGAAGACCTGTGGATAACGCGACTGCGAGCGGCTACTTCCACTGGGTGGAGACGACGAACCCCGCCGCGATGAACCCGAAGCCCACCACGATGTTCCAGTTGCCGAGCGACTTGACCGGCAGGTCGCCCGTCGTCACGTAGAAGACGACGATCCAGGCGAGACCGATCAGGAACAGCGCCAGCATCAGCGGGGCGACCCAGCTCCGCCCCGAACCGAGGTTGACGCTCGTGGCCTGCTTCGCAGGCGGCGGCGTGAACTCGTCCTTCTTGCGGATCCGTGACTTCGGCACGAGGGACTCTCCTGTCGATGCGCTGCGTGACCGCGCTGGCTTGCTCCGAGGGCCCTCCCCCCGGTCGGGGTCCGGCAGGAGGCCGGGGAGGGGGATGCTGCTTGGTTCCGTTAGCGTAGTACTTCCGCGCGCTGGAGGGAGACATGGGTAAGGTGACGAATTCCCGCTTCCGGCCCATCCGGCTCGCGACCGCCGGTGTCTTCGCCCTGGCGGGGTTCCTCTTCTGGGTCAGCTTCAACACCGCCCAGGGCACCGACCTGCGCAGCGACGACTCGATGCTGCGCCTGTCCGACCTCATCCAGGAGCGCAGCCGCTCCAACCAGGAACTGGACGCCTCCGTGGCCCGGCTGCGCCGGGAGATCGACGCCCTCGCCCGGCGCGACAGCGGCGGCACGGAGGCCGAGCAGCGCGCCTTCGAGGACCTGGAGAGGGCCGCGGGCACCCGGAAGCTCTCCGGCCCCGGCCTCACCGTCACCCTCGACGACGCCCCGCCCGACGCCGCCCCCCGGATGCCGGGCCTCCCCGACCCCCAGCCCAACGACCTCGTCGTCCACCAGCAGGACCTCCAGGCCGTGGTCAACGCCCTGTGGGAGGGCGGTGCCCGGGGCATCAAGGTCATGGACCAGCGGCTGATCTCCACCAGCGCCGTGCGCTGCGTCGGCAACACCCTGATCCTCCAGGGCCGCCTGTACTCGCCGCCGTACACCATCACCGCCGTCGGCGACACCGGTGAGCTGCGCGACGCGCTGGACCGGGCGCCGGCCGTCCGGAACTACCGCGAGTACGTCGACGCCTACGGCCTGGGCTGGTCGGTGGAGGAGCACGACGAGGTGACGCTCCCCGGCTACACCGGCGCGGTGAACCTGCGCCACACCGAGCCGGTCGGCTGAGGTCCCAGGTCCCGGCGGAACCGGGCCGGGTGCGGTCCGGACGTGAGGCGTCGGACGCATTGCGCCGCTTGAGCCCCCCGGCGGGCCCGCGTACACGTACTCTGGGTGCGCGAGAAACAGAAGGGACGGCAACACGGCATGTACGGCTGGATCTGGCGGCATCTGCCGGGCAACACGCTGGTACGCGCGCTGCTCTCGCTCGTACTGGCCCTGGCGGTCGTCTACGTGCTCTTCCAGTACGTCTTCCCCTGGGCGGAGCCCCTGCTGCCGTTCAGCGACGTGACGGTCGACGAGGGCCGGGCGGGCCGAGACCGATGAGCGCGCGCGTCCTGGTCGTCGACAACTACGACAGTTTCGTCTTCAACCTCGTCCAGTACCTCTACCAGCTCGGCGCCGAGTGCGAGGTGCTCCGCAACGACGAGGTCCGCCCCGAGCACGTCGGCACGGACCGCTTCGACGGCGTGCTGCTCTCCCCCGGACCGGGCACGCCCGAGGAGGCCGGGGTCTGCGTCGAGATGGTCCGGCACTGCGCCGCGTCCTCCCTCCCCGTCTTCGGGGTCTGCCTGGGGATGCAGTCGATGGCCGTCGCGTACGGCGCGGTGGTGGGCCGGGCGCCGGAGCTGCTGCACGGCAAGACGTCGTCGGTCGAGCACGGGGGCGCAGGCGTCTTCGCCGGCCTGCCCTCCCCCTTCACCGCGACCCGCTACCACTCGCTCGCGGTCGAGCCCGCCACCGTGCCCGCCGAGCTGGAGGTCACCGCCCGGACGGAGACGGGCGTGATCATGGGCCTGCGCCACCGCGAAGTGCCGGTGGAGGGCGTGCAGTTCCACCCCGAGTCGGTGCTCACCGAGTGGGGTCACCGGATGCTCGCCAACTGGCTCGTGCGGTGCGGGGACGCCGGTGCCCTGGAGCGTTCCCGGGGGCTGGCCCCCGTGGTCGGGACGTGACGGCCCTGCGTCCGGAGGGCACGTACGGGAGCGATCCGCACCCCGGTCACCCGCACGCCGATCCCTACGCCGAACCGGGCGCGTTCGAGGCCGCGGTGGGACGGCTCGCCGACCCGCTGAACGACCCGCTGCCGGGCCCGGAGGCGGCACCGCGGGAGCCGTACCCGGGACACCCGGGGGCGCATCCGCCGTACGAGGAGCCCGCGCGGTACGACGTGCCCCCCGCGGACGCCTACGCGCCGGGGTCCTTCCCGCCGGGCGCGGACGCCCACCCGGGGCAGGGCTGGTACGGGCCCGGGGCCCGGCAGGCGCCCGCG
>NZ_DASQNP010000135.1:0-5415 GCF_035644915.1 Streptomyces sp. | reverse complement strand
CGGGCGGGGCACCGGCCGGCGGCACCGGGCCGGCCGGTCCGGCCCCGGCACCCCCCATCGCCCCGGCCGTCCCGGCCGGCCCGCCCGCCGCGGACGGCGGCCCGCCCGCGGGCCGGAAGGAGCCCGGGGCGGCCGGGGTGTCCGTACCGCCCGGCGGCACCACCTGGCGGCACCGGCTGCGCCGCGACCGCGCCCTGATCCTGATGACGCTGCCCGCGCTGCTGCTGGTGCTGGTCTTCTCCTACGTGCCGCTGCTGGGGAACGCCGTCGCCTTCAAGGAGTTCGACCCCTACGTCGGGGAGTCCTTCACCGAGAGCTTCTCCCTCAGCCCCTGGGTGGGCTTCGAGAACTTCCGGCGGATGGTGGAGGACCCCTACTTCTGGTCGGCCGTCGAGAACACCCTGGTGATCTTCCTCGTCCAGCTCGTGTTCTTCTTCCCCGTCCCGGTCCTGCTGGCCCTGCTGATCAACAGCATCATCAGCCCCCGGGTGCGCGCCTGGGCGCAGGGCATCCTGTACCTGCCGCACTTCTTCTCCTGGGTGCTGGTCATCACCGTCTTCCAGCAGATCCTCGGCGGCGCCGGGATCATCGCCCAGACCATGCGCGAGCACGGCTGGGGCGGCGGCTTCGACCTGATGACCGACCCCGGCTTCTTCACGTTCCTCGTCACCCTCCAGGCGATCTGGAAGGACGCCGGCTGGGGCATCATCGTCTTCCTCGCCGCCCTGGCCGCCGTCAACCCCGACCTGTACGAGGCCGCGGCCATGGACGGTGCGAACCGGTGGCGCCGGATGTGGCACGTCACCCTGCCCGCGCTGCGCCCGGTGATCGCGCTGCTGCTGGTGCTGCGCGTCGGCGACGCCCTCACCGTCGGCTTCGAGCAGATCCTGCTCCAGCGCACGGCGGTGGGCACGGGCGCCGGCGAGGTCCTGGACACCTACGTGTGGAACGTCGGCCTGGAGAACGGCGACTTCGGCTACGCCGCGGCCGTCGGCCTGGTCAAGGGCGTCTTCGGCCTCTGCCTGGTGCTGGCCGCCAACAAGACCGCCCACCTGCTGGGCGAGCAGGGGGTGTACAAGAAGTGAGCGCGCCGAACGGGAACCGCGGACCGGAGGGCGCCGGCGCCCGGATGCGCCCGCCCTGGGAGGAGCCGCCCGGCCGGGCCGGCCTGGCCGCCAAGGGCGCGGTGCTGGCCGTGGCCTGCCTGGCGGTCCTCTTCCCGCTGTGGATCGTGGTCGTCACCAGCCTCTCGTCGGCCGAGACCATCCGGGAGGCGGGCGGCCTGGTGCTGGTGCCCGACGGGATCACCTTCGAGGCGTACCGCGAACTGCTCGGCGGCGGCCAGGTCACCCGGGCGACGGTCATCAGCGTCTGCGTCACCGTCGTCGGCACGCTGTTCAGCATGACCGTCTCGGTGCTGTGCGCCTACGGCCTCTCCCGCCCCGGCTCGTTCGGCCACCGGCCGATGCTGCTGACGCTGCTGGCGACGATGTTCTTCGGTGCCGGCCTGATCCCCACCTACCTGCTGGTGCAGTCCCTGGGCCTGATCGACTCCTACGCGTCGCTGATCCTGCCCAGCGCGGTGAGCGTGTTCAACGTCCTGGTGCTCAGGGCGTTCTTCATGAACACCGCGCCGGAGCTGGTCGACAGCGCCCGCATCGACGGCGCGGGGGACCTCCGCATCCTGTGGAGGATCGTGGTGCCGCTGTCCCGGCCCGTGCTGGCGGTGATCTCGCTGTTCTACGCGGTCGGCTACTGGAGCGCCTGGTTCAACGCCTCCATCTACCTCAACGACCAGACCAAGATGCCGCTCCAGGTGGTGCTCAACCAGATCGTCCTCAAGGGCGAGCGGCCCACGGGCATGTCCCAGATCGTCAACACCGGCCAGATCCACACCCTCTCGGTGCAGATGGCGGTCATGGTGCTGGCCCTGCTCCCGGTCGCCGTGCTCTCGCCCTTCGTCCAGAAGCACTTCAGGAAGGGGATGCTCATCGGCGCCGTCAAGGGCTGACCGCCCCGTCCCGCGCCCGACCCCCGCCCCCGTCCGCCAGGCAGCGAGGTCCACCCCATGACACACCCCTCCGGAACGGACACCCCCGCCACCCGGCGCCCGGTGTCCCCGCCGTCCCCGTCGCTGGGGGACGTCACCCGCGGCCGCCTGCTGTACGGCGGCGACTACAACCCCGAGCAGTGGCCGGAGGAGACCTGGCAGGAGGACGTGGCGCTGATGCGCGAGGCCGGGGTCAACCTCGTCACCGTCGGCGTCTTCTCCTGGGCCCGGCTCGAACCCCGCCCCGGCGCCCGCGACTTCGGCTGGCTGGACCGGGTGCTGGACCTGCTCCACGGCGGCGGGATCGGCGTCTGCCTGGCCACCCCCACCGCCTCGCCGCCCCCCTGGATGGGCGCCCGCCACCCCGAGACCCTGCCGCGCGACGAGACGGGAGCGGTCGTCTGGTACGGCTCGCGCAACCACTTCTGCGCCTCCTCGCCCGTCTACCGCGACCGCGCCCTGCGCATCACCGCCGACCTCGCGGACCGCTACGGCGACCACCCCGCACTGCGGCTGTGGCACGTGAACAACGAGTACGGCACCTCCTGCTGGTGCGAGGTGACCGCCCGCCACTTCCGCCACTGGCTGCGCGAGCGGTACGGCGACCTGGAGGCGCTCAACGAGGCCTGGGGCACGGCCTTCTGGAGCCAGCGCTACGACTCCTGGGAGGAGATCATCCCGCCGCGCCGCGCCCAGTACCTGGTCAACCCCACCCAGGCGCTGGACTTCCGCCGCTTCACCAGCGACGCCCTGCTGGAGTGCTTCACCGCCGAACGCGACGTACTGGCGGAGCGCACCCCGCACGTCCCCGTCACCACCAACTTCATGGCGCTCTTCGCCGGCCAGGACGGCTGGGCCTGGGCGGAGCAGGAGGACGTGGTCTCCGTGGACCTCTACCCGGACCCGGCCTCCGGCACCGACGGCGGCGCGTACGGCGCCCTGGTGCAGGACCTCACCCGCTCCCAGGCGGGCGGCCCCTGGCTGCTGATGGAGCAGGCCGCGGGGGCCGTCAACTGGCGCGGCGTCAACCATCCCAAGCCCGAGGGGCTGATGCGCCTGTGGTCGCTGCAGGCCGTGGCGCGCGGCGCGGACGGGATCTGCTTCTTCCAGTGGCGCCAGTCCCGGCAGGGCAGCGAGAAGTTCCACTCCGCGATGCTCCCCCACGCCGGGGAGCGCAGCCGCGTCTTCCGCCGGGTGTGCGGGCTGGGCGCCGAACTGGGCGCGCTGGCCGGTGTCACGGGCACCTCCGTCCCCGCGGAGGCGGCCGTCCTCCACGACTGGAACTCCTGGTGGGCCACCCTCTCCCCGGGGCGCCCCTCGGCCCGGCCGGCCTACGAGGAGGTGCTGCGCGCCTGGCACCGCGCCCTCTGGGACGAGCACCTGACCTGCGACTTCGCCCACCCCGAGGCGGAGCTGGACGGCTACGCGCTGGTCGCCGTGCCGCACCTGTACCTGCTCACCGACGCGGCCCTGGACAACCTCGCCGCCTACGTCCGCGGCGGCGGCACCCTGGTGTGCGGCTTCTTCACCGGCGTCGCCGACACCGACGACCGGGTGCGCGAGGGCGGGATGGACGCCCGGCTGCGGAGGGTGCTGGGCATCGGCACGGTCCACGAGTGGTGGCCGCCGGCGGAGGGGGAGACCCAGCAGCTCACCCCCCTCGGCGGCGCCGCGGCCGCCGGCACCCTGTGGCGCGAGGACTTCGAGACGGACGGCGCCGAGACCGTGGCCGCCTACCGGGGCGGCGAGCTCGACGGCCGCCCGGCCGTCACCCGCCACGCCTTCGGCGACGGCACCGCCTGGTACCTCTCCACCCTCCCCGACCCCGCCGCGCTGCGCGCCCTGCTGGCGCGCGCGGCCGGTGAGGCGGGCGTACGGCCTCCGCTGCCGGACCTCCCCGCGGGGGTGGAGGCCGTACGCCGGGGCGGACTGCTGTTCGTCCTCAACCACCACCGGGAGCCGGCCGCCGTCCCCCTGCCCGGCCCGGCGACCGACCTGCTCACCGGGCGGCGGTACGAGCGGCACCTCCCGCTGGGCCGCTACGGTGCCGCCGTCCTGCGCGCGGAGCCCCCCGCGCCGGACGGCGGCTGAGCGCGGCCCACAACCCCCCACGACCCCCGACGAAAGGTCCCCCGCCATGAGCGACCGCACGACCTCCCGGCACACCATCCGGACCGGCACGGCCGTCGCCGCCGCGCTGGCCGTCGCGGCGTCCCTCACCGCGGCCTCCGCCGCCTCGGCGGCCCCCGCGGCACCGGCGGCGCAGACCTGCGAGGCCTTCGGCACGATCGCGCTGGGCAAGTACTACGTCAACAACAACCTCTGGGGCCAGGACTCCGGCCAGGGCCGGCAGTGCGCCTGGGACACCTACCGCAACGGGGACACCATCGGCTGGGGCACCGAGTGGGAGTGGTCCGGGGCGGCCCACGAGGTGAAGTCCTTCACCAGCACCGTCCTGGGCTGGCACTGGGGCTGGCGGTCGGACGCCACCGAGCTGCCGGTGCGGCTGTCCGACAACAGGCCCGTGCGCACCTCGTGGAGGTACGCGGTCAGCGCCGACCCCGGCACCATGAACGTCGCCTACGACCTGTGGCTGCACGACAGGGTCGCCGAGGACTGGGAGGACCAGCCCACCGACGAGGTCATGATCTGGACCTACCGCTCCGGCGGCGCCGGGCCGCTGGGCCAGAAGACCGGCACCGTACGGATCGGGGGCGCCACCTGGGACCTCTACCAGGGCGACATCGGCTGGAAGGTCCACTCCTTCGTGCGGACCTCCAACACCACCTCGGTCGACCTGAACCTGAACGACTTCCTGCGGGCGCTCCGGGACCGCGGTTCGGTCGGCCCGGAGAAGTACCTCTCCAGCGTCGAGGCGGGCACCGAGGTGTTCACCGGAAAGGGCCGCCTGGACACCTCGGCCTACTCCGTCGACGTGGGCTGACCCGGTCCCTCCTCCCGGACGGGCAGCCGCGCCGTCCCGCGGGAACAGCGGAATCCCCTCCAGGGGGCGGGCACGGTCACCGGTCCGCCCCCCTGGACCGCCCCGCCGGTCCAGGCGTCCGTCCACTCCGCGCCCGCCGGCGGGTGGACGGCGCGCTCCCGGGCACCCGCCCCCAGGCACGGGCGCCGGGGCCGCCGGGGAACCCCGGGAGCAGCGGCCGCATCGGCGGGGGGAGCGCGCCGAACCGGAACCGGCGCGCCATCACCTCGCGGTACGCGAGGTCGCCCGGGCGCCGCCGAGGCCGGTGTTCCACCAGGGGGGCGCCCGGCGCGCGGTGTCGAGCCCGGCCGCGAGCCGGCGGTGCGGGGCGGTGGAGTCGGTGCCGATGGCGCCGGACCCCAGGGCGCCGGGCGCCCGCTCC
>NZ_DASQNP010000134.1:0-25396 GCF_035644915.1 Streptomyces sp. | reverse complement strand
CATGTGGGACGACCTGGTGCGCGGCGCGATCGGCGCGGTGGTGCTGGTGGACACCCGCCGGCTGGCCGACTGCTTCCCGGCGGTGGACTACTTCGAGAACTCGGGCCTGCCGTTCGTGATCGCGCTCAACGGCTTCGACGGACACCAGCCGTACACGCCGGACGAGGTGCGCGAGGCGCTGCAGATCGGCCCGGACGCGCCGATCATCACCACCGACGCCCGGCAGCGCGCGGAGGCCAAGAGCGCCCTGATCACGCTCGTCGAGCACGCGCTCATGGCGCGCCTGCGCTGAGCCGGACGCCCCGGCTCCCCGGCGCTCCCCTCCCGGTACGCGCGCGGCAGGGCCCCGCACACCCCCGGTGTGCGGGGCTTACCCTTGAGTGTCAACTCCCACCCGCGATCAACGAGGGGCAGCACCACCCGTGCGCATCGCCAGATTCTCCATCGACGGCAACGTCGCGTTCGGAGTCGTGGAAGGGGAGGCCGGAGTCGGCGACGGCCTCGTCCTCGACATCATCAAGGGCCACCCCTTCGCCGAGTTCGAGCGTTCCGGCAGGCGGGTCCCCGTGGACAAGGTCCGGCTGCTGCCGCCCGTCCTGCCCAACAAGGTGGTGGCGATCGGCCGGAACTACGCCGAGCACGCCGCGGAACTGGGCCATGAGGTCCCCGAGGTCCCGACCGCCTTCTTCAAGCCCTCCACCTCGGTGATCGGCCCCGGCGACCCCATCGTCTACCCGTCCTTCTCCCGCGAGGTGCACCACGAGGCCGAGCTGGCCGTGGTGATCGGCCGGATGTGCAGCCAGGTGCCCCGCGAGCGGGTGGCGGACGTCATCCTGGGCTACACCTGCGCCAACGACGTCACGGCCCGTGACGTCCAGCGCACCGAGGACCAGTGGGCCAGGGCCAAGGGCTTCGACAGCTCCTGCCCGCTGGGGCCTTGGATCGTCACCGACGTCGACCCCTCGGACCTGGCCATCATGTGCACGGTCAACGGCGAGCAGCGGCAGCTCGGCCGCACCGGCCAGATGGTGCGCTCCATCGAGGACCTCGTCGTCCACATCACCGAGGCGATGACGCTGCTCCCCGGCGACGTCATCCTCACCGGCACCCCGTCGGGCGTCGGCCCCCTCAACGTCGGCGACGAGGTCGCCGTCACCATCGAAGGCATCGGCACTCTCACCAACAAGGTGATCAAGCGTGGCTAGCGCATCTGACGTACGCGTACGGTTCTGTCCCTCGCCGACCGGCAACCCCCACGTGGGCCTGGTCCGCACCGCCCTGTTCAACTGGGCGTTCGCCCGGCACCACGGCGGCACCATGGTCTTCCGCATCGAGGACACCGACGCCGCCCGCGACTCGGAGGAGTCCTACGAGCAGCTCCTGGACTCGATGCGCTGGCTCGGACTGACCTGGGACGAGGGCCCCGAGGTCGGCGGCCCGCACGCCCCGTACCGCCAGTCGCAGCGCAGGGACATCTACGACGACGTCGCGCGCAGGCTGCTGGAGGCCGGCCACGCCTACCGCTGCTACTGCACCGCCGAGGAGCTGGAGGAGCGCCGGGAGGCCGCCCGCAAGGCCGGGAAGCCCTCGGGCTACGACGGCACGTGCCGCACCCTGACCGACGGGCAGCGGGCCGCGTACGAGGCCGAGGGCCGCCCCTCGATCATCCGCTTCCGGATGCCGGACGAGCCCATCACCTTCACCGACCTGGTCCGCGGCGAGCTGACCTTCACCCCGGAGAACGTCCCCGACTACGGCATCGTCCGGGCCAACGGCGCCCCGCTGTACACGCTGGTCAACCCGGTCGACGACGCCCTGATGGAGATCACCCACGTCCTGCGCGGCGAGGACCTGCTCTCCTCCACCCCGCGCCAGATCGCCCTGTACCGGGCGCTGGCCGACATCGGCGTGGGCAACGGCACCATCCCGGAGTTCGGACACCTGCCGTACGTGATGGGCGAGGGCAACAAGAAGCTCTCCAAGCGCGACCCGCAGTCCTCGCTCAACCTCTACCGCGAGCGCGGCTTCCTCCCCGAGGGCCTGCTCAACTACCTCGCCCTGCTGGGCTGGTCGATCGCCGAGGACCGGGACATCTTCTCGCTGGAGGAGATGGTCGCGGCCTTCGACGTCCGGGAGGTCAACGCCAACCCGGCGCGCTTCGACCTCAAGAAGTGCGAGGCGATCAACGCCACGCACATCCGGGAGCTGGACACCAAGGACTTCATCGCCCGGTGCGAGCCGTGGCTGAAGGCCCCGCACGCCCCCTGGGCGCCGGAGAAGTTCGACCGCGCCGCCTTCGAGGCCCTGGCGCCCCTGGCCCAGACCCGGGTGACCGTCCTGTCGGACATCACCGCCAACGTCGACTTCCTCTTCCTGGACGAGCCGGTGGAGGACGAGGCGTCCTGGAACAAGGCGATGAAGCCCGGCGCGGACGCCCTGCTGCGCACCGCCCGCGCGAAGCTGGCGGAGGCCGGGTGGAACGCCGAGGCGCTGAAGGAGGCGGTCCTGGCGGCCGGCGAGGAGCACGGCCTGAAGCTGGGCAAGGCCCAGGCCCCGGTCCGGGTGGCCGTCACCGGCCGCACCGTCGGCCTGCCGCTCTTCGAGTCCCTGGAGGTCCTCGGCCGGGAGCGCACCCTGGCCCGGCTGGACGCCGCCCTGGCGAAGCTGGAGGCCCGGGCGGAGTCCTGACGGCCGCCGAGGCCGTTCCGCGCGCGTAAGAGGCCCATGTGGAGGCCGGGAGTCCGCTCCCGGCCTCCTCGGCGTTTCCGCGGCCCTCCGGCCGTACGGGCCGCCCGTACGGCCGGGGCGGTGGTGCCCGGCGGGGGAGCCGTCACGGGCCCGGGCCGGGCCCGTACGCCGGGCCCCCGGCGGGGCCGGCCCGGACGGGGGCGTGCGCCAACCTCCGGCGCGGCGGCACGGGTTGGGGAGGCGCCCTCCCGCGCCCGCGCCGCGCGGCCCCGTCCGGCCTGTCCCCCGGTGACGCCGTGTACGCGGAGGGTGGCCGGAGAAGGGGCGCCGCCGCCTCCGGCCGACCCGGCGGGAACCCGTTTTGGAGCACGGGCTTCGATCAGGTAATGTTCTTCCCGTCGCCGGGCGGGAAGGCCGAAAGGCCGGAAAACCGAACGGCGGCCACCCGAACGAAAACCTCGCAAGAGGTTGAGTTCCGGTGGGGTATGGTGTAATTGGCAGCACGACTGATTCTGGTTCAGTTAGTCTAGGTTCGAGTCCTGGTACCCCAGCGAGATCTTCTCCCAGCGAGATCCCACGCCCCCGTTGTGTAGCGGCCTAGCACGCCGCCCTCTCAAGGCGGTAGCGCCGGTTCGAATCCGGTCGGGGGTACGGGAAACGGCAGGAGGCCCTCCGCTTCGGCGGAGGGCCTCCTGCGTTGTGGTGCGGCGCACGGCCTCACCGGCCGGGCCCCGGCCGAACGGGCCCGTGCGGTGCCGGTGGACCGCCGGTGCCGACCGGTGACGGTCAGTTGCCGCGGCGCAGCGCCTCGGTCAGCCGGGCGGCGGCCTCCACGATCGCCTGGGCGTGCATCCGGCCCGGGTGGCGGGTCAGGCGCTCGATCGGGCCCGAGACCGACACGGCCGCCACCACGCGGTTGGAGGGGCCGCGCACGGGCGCGGAGACGGAGGCGACGCCGGGCTCGCGTTCGCCGATGGACTGGGCCCAGCCCCGCCGCCGTACGCCGGAGAGGGCCGTCGCCGTGAACCGGGCGCCCTGCAGGCCCCGGTGCAGCCGCTCGGGCTCCTCCCAGGCCATCAGGACCTGGGCCGCCGAGCCGGCCTTCATCGGCAGCGTGGAGCCGACCGGCACGGTGTCCCGCAGGCCGGACAGCCGTTCCGCCGCGGCCACGCAGATCCGCATGTCGCCCTGGCGCCGGTAGAGCTGGGCGCTCTCCCCGGTCACGTCGCGCAGGTGCGTGAGCACCGGGCCCGCCGCGGCGAGGAGGCGGTCCTCGCCCGCGGCGGCGGCCAGCTCGGCCAGCCGCGGACCCAGGATGAACCGGCCCTGCATGTCGCGGGCCACGAAACGGTGGTGCTCCAGGGCCACCGCCAGCCGGTGCGCCGTGGGGCGCGCGAGCCCGGTCGCCGCGACCAGCCCGGCGAGGGTGGCCGGACCGGACTCCAGAGCGCTCAACACCAGAGCCGCCTTGTCGAGTACGCCGACGCCGCTAGAGTTGTCCATGCAACGATACTCGCGTCTCACATTACGAAACGCAAGTTCAATTTCCCCAAACACCCGCCAAGCTGGAGTGACGGTCGCCACCCCGCCGGTGCGGGTGCGGCGGCATGGACGCCGAGACGAGGCCGGCGGTGCTGCCGGCCGGAGGGAAAGCGATGGGACGGACACTCGCGGAGAAGGTCTGGGACGACCATGTCGTCCGGCGCGCGGAAGGCGAGCCCGACCTCCTCTACATCGATCTGCACCTGCTGCACGAGGTCACCAGCCCCCAGGCGTTCGACGGGCTGCGCAAGAGCGGGCGCCGGGTGCGGCGGACGGACCTCACCATCGCCACCGAGGACCACAACACCCCCACCATCGACATCGACAAGCCCATCGCCGACCCCGTCTCCCGCGTCCAACTGGAGACGCTGCGCAAGAACTGCGCGGACTTCGGGGTCCGTCTGCACCCGCTCGGCGACGTCGAGCAGGGCGTCGTCCACGTGGTGGGACCGCAGCTCGGGCTGACCCAGCCGGGCATGACCGTGGTCTGCGGCGACAGCCACACCTCCACGCACGGCGCGTTCGGCGCGCTGGCGTTCGGCATCGGCACCAGCCAGGTCGAGCACGTCCTGGCCACCCAGACCCTGCCGATGGCTCCCTTCAGGACCATGGCCATCACGGTCGACGGCGAACTGCCCGAGGGCGTGACCGCCAAGGACCTGATCCTGGCGATCATCGCGAGGATCGGCACCGGCGGCGGCCAGGGCTATGTGATCGAGTACCGCGGCCCGGCCATCGAGAAGCTGTCGATGGAGGCGCGGATGACCATCTGCAACATGTCCATCGAGGCCGGGGCCCGGGCCGGGATGATCGCCCCGGACGAGACCACCTTCGCCTACCTCAAGGGCCGCGAGCACGCCCCCGAGGGCGCCGACTGGGACGCGGCCGTGGAGTACTGGCGGACCCTGCGCACCGACCCCGACGCCGTCTTCGACCGCGAGGTGGTCATCGACGCCGCCGAGCTGGCGCCGTTCGTCACCTGGGGCACCAACCCCGGGCAGGGCGCGCCGCTGAGCGAGACGGTGCCGGACCCGGCCTCCTTCGCCGACCCCAGCGAGAGGCTGGCCGCCGAGAAGGCGCTGGAGTACATGGGGCTCACCCCCGGGCAGCCGCTGCGCGAGATCTCCGTGGACACCGTCTTCGTCGGCTCCTGCACCAACGGCCGGATCGAGGACCTGCGCTCGGCCGCCGCCGTCCTCAGGGGCCGGAAGGTCGCCGACGGGGTGCGGATGCTGGTCGTGCCCGGCTCGGTACGGGTCGCGCTCCAGGCCGTCGAGGAGGGGCTGGACAAGGTGTTCACCGAGGCCGGCGCCGAGTGGCGGCACGCGGGCTGTTCGATGTGTCTGGGCATGAACCCCGACCAGCTCAGGCCCGGGGAGCGCGCCGCGTCCACCTCCAACCGCAACTTCGAGGGCAGGCAGGGCAAGGGCGGCCGCACCCACCTGGTCTCCCCGCAGGTCGCCGCCGCCACCGCGGTGCTGGGCCACCTGGCCTCGCCCGCCGACCTGTCCGACGTACGCCAGCCCGCGGGAGTCTGAGAACAGCCATGGAAGCCTTCACCACCCACACCGGCCGCGCCGTGCCGCTGCGCCGCAGCAACGTCGACACCGACCAGATCATCCCCGCGCACTGGCTGAAGAAGGTCACCCGCGACGGCTTCGAGGACGGCCTGTTCGAGGCGTGGCGCAAGGACCCGGAGTTCGTGCTCAACCGCCCCGAGCGGCAGGGGGCCACCGTGCTGGTGGCCGGGCCCGACTTCGGTACCGGGTCCTCCCGCGAGCACGCCGTCTGGGCGCTGCAGAACTACGGTTTCAAGGCCGTGATCTCCTCCCGCTTCGCCGACATCTTCCGCGGCAACTCGCTCAAGAACGGCCTGCTCACGGTCGTCCTGCCGCAGGAGACCGTGGACCGGCTGTGGGAGCTGACCGAGGCCGACCCGGCGGCGGAGATCACCGTGGACCTGGTGACGCGCAAGGTCACCGCCCCCGGTGTGGAAGCGGACTTCGAGCTGGACGAGAACGCCCGCCGGCGGCTGCTGGAGGGGCTGGACGACATCAGCATCACCCTGCGGCACGAGGACGACATCGCCGCGTACGAGGCGAAGCGGCCCTCCTTCAAACCGCGGACCCTTCCCGTCTGACGCGCCGGTTACGGGCGGTCGTCCGCCGACCGCCCCGCGGCACCCCTTCCGAGCGCCCCCGGCCCGAGCCGGGGGCGCTCGGGCGTGTGGGAGGGGACGCGGGAGCCGGGGGAGCGGGGGAGCGGTGGCGGGCTGAAGTCGCCGTCCACAGCGCGGAGTTGGATCACTCCGGGACCCGGCCCCCGGCGTGTTGGGGCCCTTCGAGGTGACAACTCGCCTCCAATGGCACAATCTGTGCATGGAACGCGACGGTCAACTCCCGCTCTACGACCTCGTCGCCGCCCGTTTGAAGGACGCGCACACCATGGTGCGCACGCTGCAAGTGCCCCAGGACGTACGGGCGGCGCTCGCCCGGCGGCTCCTCGCCATCACGGCCGCCTCCAAGCACGATCTGGCCGGCGCGGCGCGGCGACTGGATCGTCTGATGGAGGACATCGGCAAGGGCAGATTCCCCACGGAACAGGAAGACCGGTGCGCACAGGGAAGCGCGTGACGGTCGTGTTTGTTGCGACACAAGGGTGATTCGCCCGTTTCGCGTTTGATTTACGGTAAATATCCGCCTAACGTGCGAAAAAGCTCGGACAGATCCGTTCAGGCAATGCCTCCGAAGGGGAAGACGTGAACAAGGCGCAGCTCGTTGAAGCAATTGCCGACAAGCTCGGCGGACGCCAGCAGGCCGCCGACGCGGTCGATGTGGTGCTGGACGCGATCGTCCGCGCGGTCGTCGCCGGGGACCGGGTCTCGGTCACCGGCTTCGGCTCGTTCGAGAAGGTGGAGCGTCCGGCCCGCTACGCCCGCAACCCCCAGACCGGCGAACGCGTCAGGGTCAAGAAGACCTCCGTTCCCCGGTTCCGCGCCGGCCAGGGCTTCAAGGACCTGGTCAGCGGCGCCAAGAAACTGCCCAAGAACGACGTCGCCGTGAAGAAGGCGCCCAAGGGAAGCCTCTCGGGCGGCACCGCCACCCGCAAGGCCACGGCGAAGAAGGCCGCCGCCAAGAAGGCGGCCCCGGCCAAGCAGGCCGCCGCCAAGAAGACGACGGCCAAGAAGACCACCGCGAAGAAGGCGCCGGCCAAGCAGGCCGCCGCCAAGCAGACGGCCGCCAAGAAGACGGCGGCCAAGAAGGCCACGGCGAAGAAGGCGCCGGCCAAGAAATCCGCGGCCAAGAAGGCCCCCGCCCGCAAGAGCCCGGCACGCAAGACCAGCGCCAAGAAGGCCGCCGGCCGCCGGAAGTGAGGCGGGCGACCGCGTACCCGACCACGTGCACGACCGCGCCGGGCCGGACTCCCCTGGAGCCCGGCCCGCGGCCTGTCCGGGCGCCCGCCGCCCGGACCCGCCGCTCGTCTAGGCTCGTCGGCATGCAGGCCACCGCGTACACCTACGACCCCGCGACCCGCAGCGGCAGCGTGCTCCTCGACGACGGCACGCCCCTCCCCTTCGACGCCGCAGCCTTCGACGCGGGCGGTCTGCGGCTGCTGCGCCCGGGCCAGCGCGTGCGGATCGAGACCGACGGCGAGGGCGGACGGCGCCGGATCACGCTGGTGACGCTGCAGACGTTCTGAGCGTGTGCGGGCCCACCCCCAGGGCCAGTGCCGCGGCCAGGTCCTCGCCGGTGTCCACGTCCCGCCGTACGCTCTCCACGCCGGACAAGGTGATCTCCACCGCACCGGAGCGCAGGTGGCGGGCGCGCGAGGCGCCGCCGAAGGCCGGGGCCAGGGCGGTGCCGGGAGCCGCGGCGAGCAGGGTGGTGCCCACCCCGGCGGCATCGGCCAGGAAGGCCCGGGGATGCGCCCGCACGGCGGCGAGCACCCGCGCCAGTTCGGCCGGCCGCAGCGCGGGCAGGTCCGCGTTCAGCGCGGCCACCGCGGCACCGGGACGCCGCGCCCGTACGACCGCCTCGCCGTGCTCCAGCGCGGCGTTCAGCCCGGCGGCCGGGGCGTCCGGCACGATCCGCGCTCCCACGGCGGCCAGTTCCGCCCCCGCGCGCGGATCGTCCGTGACGATCACCACATCCTCCACCGCCGGGCAGGCCAGCGCCGCGCCCACGGTGTCCAGGGCGAAGGCCAGTGCCAGTTCGGGCCGCAGGTCCTCCCCGGCCGCCGCGGCGAGCCTGCTCTTCGCCCGCCCCAAGGGCTTCAGGGGCACGACCAGCGTCCACGGGACCGCTGCGCCCGCTCCGTCGTCGTGATCCATCGCCTCCATTCTCACCCCCCACCGCCGGAGCCGTCCGCGGCCCCCGGGGTTACGGTGTGCTCGACAGGGTGACGACCTGGGGCGACACTTGTGCGGTTGTTTCCGGTGGCGCGAGTGCCGCAGCAGGCCAGGCAAGAGGAGATGGTGTCCGGGTGTCCCGCCACAGAATCGGCTTCTGGTACCGCTTGGCCGCGGCTTTGGCGAAACCGCCCCTGCTGTTGCTGTTCAAGCGGGACTGGCGCGGAGCGGAGCACATTCCGGCCGAGGGCGGATTCATCACCGTGGTGAATCACAACTCCTATCTCGACCCGCTCTCCTACGCCCACTTCCAGTACAACACCGGCCGCGTCCCCCGTTTCCTGGCCAAGGACTCCCTCTTCAGGGGCGGATTCGTCGGCGCGGTGATGCGCGGCACCGGGCAGATCCCCGTCTACCGGGACACCGTCGACGCCGCCAACGCCTTCCGCGCCGCCGTCGAGGCGATCAACAAGGGCGAGTGCGTGGCCTTCTACCCCGAGGGCACCCTCACCCGCGACCCCGACCTGTGGCCGATGGAGGGCAAGACCGGCGCCGCCCGCGTCGCCCTGCTCACCAAGGCGCCCGTCATCCCCGTCGCCCAGTGGGGCGCCCACGAGGCCGTACCGCCGTACGCCAGGCGGAAGCGGGTCAGGCTCTTCCCGCGCAAGACGCTCAGGGTGCTGGTCGGACCGCCCATCGACCTGTCGCGGTTCTACGACCGCGAACCCACCGTGGAACTGCTGCGCGAGGTCACCGACGTCATCATGGACGCGATCACCGACCTGCTGGCCGAGCTGCGCGGCGAGCCGGCACCCGCCCAGCGCTACGACCGCCGCAGGGCGCTCGCCGAGGACCGGCGCAGGTCGTCCGGCGCCGCGGGATCCGCCGGCAACGGCACCGCCGGCAACGCCAACAGCACCACCGGCACCACCAGGAACGGCACGGCCGCCGGCAGCACCAGGAACGGCACGGCCGCCGAGGGAGAGAACGCGTGACGCGAGTCGCCGTGTACGGCACCGGATCATGGGGAACCGCCTTCGCGGTGGTGCTCGCCGACGCGGGCTGCGAGGTGACCCTGTGGGGACGCCGCGCGGAGGTGGCCGAGGCGGTCAACACCACCCGCACCAACCCCGACTACCTGCCGGGCGTCACGCTCCCCGACGCCGTCCGCGCCACCACCGACCCGGCCGAGGCCGCCGCCGGTGCGGAGTTCACGGTGCTGGCCGTGCCCTCCCAGACCCTGCGCGACAACCTCGCCCGGTGGACGCCGCTGCTGCCGCCGGACACCGTGCTCGTCTCCCTGATGAAGGGGATCGAACTGGGCACCGCCAAGCGGATGAGCGAGGTCATCGAGGAGGTCGCCGGAGCCGGTCCGGACCGGATCGCCGTGCTCAGCGGACCCAACCTCGCCCGTGAGATCGCCGACCGGCAGCCCGCCGCCTCCGTCGTCGCCTGCCGCGACGAGGCCGTGGCCCGGCGGCTCCAGGCGGCCTGCCACACCCCGTACTTCCGCCCGTACACCAACACCGACGTCGTCGGCTGCGAGCTGGGCGGGGCCGTGAAGAACGTCATCGCGCTGGCCGTCGGCATCGCCGACGGCATGGGCCTGGGCGACAACGCCAAGGCCTCGCTGATCACCCGGGGACTGGCCGAGACCACCCGGCTCGGGCTGGCGATGGGCGCCGACGCGCACACCTTCGCCGGCCTGGCGGGCCTGGGCGACCTGGTCGCCACCTGCTCCTCGCCGCTGTCGCGCAACCACACCTTCGGCACCAACCTCGGCAAGGGCATGACCCTGGAGGAGACCGTCGCGATCACCCGGCAGACCGCCGAGGGCGTCAAGTCCTGCGAGTCCGTGCTGGATCTGGCCCGGCGACACGGCGTCGAGATGCCCATCACCGAGACCGTCGTCGGTATCGTCCACGAGGGCAAGCCGCCACTGGTCGCACTCAAGGAACTGATGTCGCGCAGCGCCAAGGCCGAGCGCCGCTGACTGCCCCACCGTCACTACGTTAGGTAATCTCGACCGGATATGAGCAGCCAGTCCTCCTCCCAGAACCCCTCGCCGGCCGGCCGCAGGCCGCGCGTCGCCGTCGTCTTCGGCGGCCGCAGCTCCGAGCACGCGATCTCCGTGGTCACCGCGGGCGCCGTGCTGCGCGCCATCGACCGCACCGCCTACGACGTCCTGCCCATCGGCATCACCGCAGACGGCCGCTGGGCGCTGACCGCCGACGACCCCGAGCGGATGGCCATCACCGGCCGTGCGCTGCCGAGCGTGGAACAGCTCGCCGAGTCCGACACGGGATCGGTGCTGCTGCCCTTCGAACCGGCCAACCGCGAGGTGGTCTACACCGAACCGGGCTCGGTGCCCAAGGTGCTCGGCGAGGTCGACGTCGTCTTCCCCGTGCTGCACGGCCCGTACGGCGAGGACGGCACGCTCCAGGGCCTGCTGGACCTCGCCGGCGTGCCCTACGTCGGCTCCGGCGTCCTGGCCTCGGCGGTCGGCATGGACAAGGAGTACATGAAGCGGGTCTTCACCTCCTTCGGGCTGCCCGTCGGCCCGTACACGGTGATCCGGCCGCGCGAGTGGGAGCGGGACGAGACGGCGGCCCGCAAGAAGATCGTGGACTTCGCGGCCGACCACGGCTGGCCGGTCTTCGTCAAACCCGCCCGCGCCGGGTCCTCCTTCGGCATCACCAAGGTCGAGGACCTGGCCGGCCTGGACGAGGCGATCGCCGAGGCGCGGCGCCACGACCCGAAGATCATCGTGGAGTCGCTGCTGCGCGGCCGCGAGATCGAGTGCGGCGTCCTGGAGTTCGAGGACGGGCCGCGCGCCAGCGTCCCGGCCGAGATCCCGCCGCCCGCCGCCCACGACTTCTACGACTTCGAGGCCAAGTACATCGACTCCGCCGAGGGCGTCGTGCCCGCCCCGCTGACCGACGAGCAGACCCGGCGGGTCCAGGAGCTGGCCGTGCGGGCCTTCGAGGCGGCCTCCTGCGAGGGACTGGTCCGTGCGGACTTCTTCCTGCTGGACAACGGCGAGTTCGTGATCAACGAGATCAACACGATGCCCGGCTTCACGCCCATCTCCATGTACCCGCGCATGTGGGAGGCGAGCGGCGTCGGCTACTCCGAGCTGGTCGACCGCCTCATCCGCGCCGCGCTGCGCCGCCCGACCGGGCTGCGCTGACCGGACCGGCCCGCTGGGCGGCGCCGGCCGGGCCGCAGGCCGGGAGGGACGACGGGGACGGGGCCGCCGCCGGCGGGACCGGCGGCGGCCGGACGTCACAACGGCTTCTCGGGGATCGCCCCGCGCACCGCGTCCGCGAGGTCGACCAGGGCGTTGACCTCCGGCGCGTAGTCGTCGGGCACCGTCACGCGCACGAAGACCGTGCGGCCGGTGGTGGTGAACCGGTAACCGCCGTCCCGCTCCTCCGACAGCCAGGAGACGCCGTTCACCTCCACCGCCTCGGCGGTGGGGTTGTAGTGTTCACTGCCGGGCGTGAGCACCTCGGGCCGCGGCACCCCGCAGCCCAGCTCGATCGCGGGATCGCCCCACACCGCGGCGTACCGCGTTCCGGGGGAGAGCTCCACCCGCGGCTGTCCGTCCACCCGCTCCGGCAGCGCGTCGTACAGCGCGCGGCAGGCCGTGGCGGCCCGGCCCGTGGGGCTCGGCACCGGCGGCCGGGGGCCGTCGTCGCCGGACGTACAGCCGGCCACCGTGACGAGCACGGCGACGGCGGCGCTCAGTGATACGGACGGCGAGACGGCCGACGGCACGGGCAGCGGGCGGGACCGGCGGGGCGAGAAGCTCACCGGGCGAGCATACGGGGAGCTACAGATGCACGACCGGGCAGGTCAGGGTCCGCGTGATGCCCTCCACGCGCTGGATCCTGGCCACCACCATGCGGCCCAGGTCGTCCACCGTGTCGGCCTGCGCGCGCACGATCACGTCATAGGGCCCGGTCACGTCCTCGGCCTGGATCACCCCCGGGATCCCGCCGACCACCTCGGCGACGGTCGAGGCCTTGCCGACCTCGGTCTGGATCAGGATGTACGCCTGTACCACGGAACCTCCAGGGCGGCTACGAGGATCATGTGGGAAGAAGGGACGCCACGGTACCGCGTAGCCGACACCACCGGGGAGACCCGCACCACGGGCGGGTGCGACGGGTCGACGGGCTGGTGGACCGGCCGGCCGGCGACGGCGGTACCGTTCGAGCGCACTGACGAAGGGGCACGACGATGTTGAGTTCTCCCGGGGGACACCCTCCCCCTCGTTTCACTGGGGGTGCCCCCAGGACCCCCGGCCGGACCGTGGGGGAGCTCGGGGAGTTCGGACTGATCCGGGAGCTGACCTCGCGGATCACCCCCACCCCGGCCGTACGGATCGGCCCGGGCGACGACGCGGCCGTGGTCGCCGCGCCCGACCGGCGCGTCGTGGCCAGCACGGACCTGCTGCTGGAGGGGCGGCACTTCCGGCGCGACTGGTCCACCGCGTACGACGTGGGCCGCAAGGCCGCCGCGCAGAACCTGGCGGACATCGCCGCCATGGGAGCCGAGCCCACCGCGCTGCTGCTCGGCCTCGTCGTCCCGGCCGAACTGCCGGCCACCTGGCCCACCGAGCTGATGGACGGCCTCCACGACGAGTGCCAGGTGGCGGGCGCGGCCGTGGTCGGCGGGGACGTGGTGCGCGGCGACACCATCACCGTGGCGATCACCGCCCTGGGCGACCTGCGCAACCGCGAGCCGGTCACCCGGTCGGGCGCGCGGCCCGGCGACATCGTCGCGGTGACCGGCTGGCTGGGCTGGTCGGCCGCCGGGCACGCGGTGCTCGCCCGCGGATTCCGCTCCCCGCGTGCCTTCGTCGAGGCCCACCGCCGTCCCGAGCCGCCGTACCAGGCGGGCCCCGCGGCGGCCGAGCTGGGCGCCACCGCGATGACCGACGTGAGCGACGGGCTCGTCGCCGACCTCGGACACATCGCCGAGGCCAGCAAGGTCCGCATCGACGTGCGCTCGGCCGCCCTGGACATCCCCGCCCAGATGTCCGACATCGGGCAGGCGGTGGGCGTCGATCCGCTGCAGTGGGTGCTCACCGGGGGAGAGGACCACGCGATCGTCGCCACCTTCCCCCCGGAGAGCAAGCTGCCCGCCCGCTGGCGGCGCATCGGCGAGGTGCTCCACCCCTCCGCGATGCCGCAGGTGACGGTGGACGGCGTGCCGTGGAACAAGGGCGGGTGGGACCACTTCGGTAACTGAGGGGGCCGGGTCCGGCGGACGGGAGGGTTCCGCCGCCCGGCTCCAGGTCCGGTACCGGGCGGCGTGCGCCCCGGCCGTAGGCTGCGGGCATGCGTACACCACCGCGAGTCCTCACCGTCGCCGGATCCGACTCGGGCGGCGGGGCGGGCATCCAGGCCGACCTGAAGACCATGCTGGCGCTGGGCACCCACGGGATGAGTGTGCTCACCGCCGTCACCGCGCAGAACTCCCTGGGCGTGCAGGGCGCCTGGGAACTGCCCGCCGACGCCGTGCGGCAGCAGTTCCGCAGCGTCGTGGACGACATCGGGGTGCAGGCGGTCAAGACCGGCATGCTGGCGACCGCCGAGCTGGTCGCGACCGTCGCCGACCTCCTCGACGGCCTCACGGTGCCGGTGGTCGTCGACCCCGTGGGCGTCTCCAAGCACGGCGACCCGCTGCTGGCGCCCGAGGCGCTGGAGGTGGTGCGCACCGCGCTGCTGCCGAAGGCCACCGTCGCCACCCCCAACCTGGACGAGGTCGCCCAGCTCACCGGCGTACGGGTCGAGACGGAGGCCGACCTGCCGCGCGCCGCGGAGGCGGTGCTGGCCCACGGGCCGCGGTGGGTCCTGGTCAAGGGCGGCCACCTGAAGGACGGGGACACCGCGGTGGACCTGCTCACCGACGGCACCGACCGGCACTGGCTGCGCGCGCCGCGCCACGACAACCGCCACACCCACGGCACGGGCTGCACCCTCGCCAGCGCCATCGCCGCCCGGTTGGCGAAGGGACGCTCCGTGCCGGAGGCGGTCGGCGATGCCAAGGAGTACGTGACGGGCGCCATCGCCGCCGGCTTCGCCCTGGGCGGCGGCATCGGGCCGGTGGACCACGGCTGGCGGCTGGACGACCGGGATGCCTGAGGCGTACGGGCCCGTGCGGGTCCGTACGCCGCGTGCGCACGCCGAAGAGCCGGTCCACCCGGGGTGGACCGGCTCTTCGGCAACCGGCGAGGCCGCCGCGCTGGACGTCACGTCAGCGCGACACCGGACCGTCCCCGCCGCGGCGGGGAGGGGTCAGGTGTTCAGCGCGAGACCTTGCCGGCCTTGATGCACGAGGTGCACACGTTGAGCCGCTTCGGCGTCCGACCGACCATCGCACGCACCCGCTGGATGTTGGGGTTCCAACGGCGGGAGGTACGGCGGTGCGAGTGCGAGATGTTGTTGCCGAAGCCCGGCCCCTTGCCGCAGACGTCGCAGTTGGCAGCCACGGGTCACTCCAAAGACTTCAGATGCACTTACAGTGAAATCCCGGCGTCGGCAGGATCAGGGGATGACCGGCACTGCCAGGGAATGGGTAGTGCCCGACTCGGGTCAGGCAACCGGAGCAGCATACCTCGGCCGCGTCCGGACCATGAAATTACCATGCGCGTCCCGCCCCCGGTCCCGGCGGGCCCCCACCACGGCACTAGCCTTCGGCCGTCGCCGCTGTCCGCCCGGCCGTCCGGCCGCAGCTCGTGAGGAGGCCCGTCCGTGCCGCATCCGCTCGACGTTGCCGCGGTACGGAACTGGTGCGCCCGGGCGCTCGAGGCGCTGGGCCGGGACCGCGAGACGATCGACGCGATCAACGTCTACCCGGTGGCGGACGCGGACACCGGCACCAACCTCTACCTGACCGTGGAGTCCGCCGCCCGGGCCGTGGAGGCGGCCTGCGCGGAGGAGCCCACCCGGGCCCGGGCCGTGCGCGCCATGGCCCACGGCGCGCTGATCGGCGCGCGCGGCAACTCCGGGACGATCCTGGCGCAGTTGCTGCGCGGCATGGCCGAGGAGATCGGCGCGGCGGAGGACGCGGAGGACAAGGCCGCCGGGGAGGCCGCCGGGGAGGGCGCGGGAAGCGACGACGCCGAGCTGCTGCGCCGCGCGCTGCGCCGCGCCGCCGCCTCGGCCCGGGCGGCGGTGGCCCGCCCGGTGGAGGGGACCGTGCTCACCGTGGCGTCCGCCGCCGCCCGGGCCGCCGGGGACGCCGCCGGGGACTGCGCCGCGGTGGCCCGCGCCGCCTGGGCGGCGGCCCGCACGGCCCTGGAGGCCACCCCGGACCAGCTCCCGGCGCTGTCCCGCGCGGGCGTGGTGGACGCGGGCGGCTACGGCCTGGTCGCCGTCCTGGGCGCGCTGGTCGGGGCGCTCACCGGGGAACGGCCCATGGGTCCGATCGCCGAACGGGCCGGGTGCGGCGCCCCGCGGACGCCCCGCCCGGCGACCGGGGAGCCGGCCGGGCGGGAGACCGGGCCCGGTGACGGCCCCGGCGCGGCGGTGGACGGCCCGGCCTACGAGGTCCTCTACCTCCTGGAGGCCGACGACGACGCCGTCGCCGCCCTGCGCGCCCGGCTCGACGCCCTCGGCGACTGCCTGGTGGTGGTCGGCGGCGACGGGCTGTGGAACGTCCACGTCCACGTGGACGACGCGGGTGCCGCCGTGGAGGCCGGGATCGAGGCGGGCCGCCCGTTCCGCATCCGGATCACGCGCCTCGGCGACCGGCCCGGCCGGTCCGCGGACCGCGGCGCCGACCGCACCGCGTCCCGCGCCGTGGTCGCGGTGGTGCCCGGCGACGGGCTGGCCGACCTGTGCGCCGAGGCGGGCGCCACGGCCGTCACCGCACGGCCCGGGGAGCCGCCCGCCAGCAGCGAGCTGGCCCAGGCGCTGCGGCGCACCAACGCCTCCGAGGTCGTCCTGCTCCCCAACGACCCCGAGCTGCGGCACGCCGCCGCGGCGGCCGCCGAGCAGGTCCGCGCCGAGGGACTGCGCGTCGCCATCGTCCCCACCCGCTCCCCGGTGCAGGGCATCGCCGCGCTCGCCGTCCACGAACCCGGCCGCCGCTTCGACGAGGACGTCGTGGCCATGACCGCGGCCGCCGGGGCCACCCGGTACGGCGAGCTGTGCGTCGCCGAACGGCAGGCGTGGACCACCGCCGGGATCTGCCAGGCCGGCGACGTGCTCGGGCTGATCGACGGGGACGTGGCGCTGATCGGGACCGAGCCGGCGGAGGTGGCCGCCGCCGTGCTGGACCGGATGCTCGCGGCGGGCGGCGAACTGGTGACCCTGGTGGTCGGCGCGGACGCCCCCGAGGGTCTGGCGGAGCGCCTCCAGGAGCACGTGCGGCGTGCCCACCTGGCCGTGGACACGCTCGTCTACCGGGGGCGGCAGAGCGGGCCGCTGCTGATCGGCGTGGAGTGACCCGCCGGGTCGCGCACCGGGGCTGTCGGTGCCGTGGTGTGCAATGGGGGACGTGCCCGCGCTGGAGAAGACCACGGAAGACCCTCTGACGGAACCGCTGAGGAAGGTGCTCGGCGGCACCACCGCGAAGGTGATGGCCGAGCACCTCGGCCTGCACACCGTCGGCGACCTGCTGCACCACTACCCGCGGCGGTACGCCGAGCGCGGCGAGCTGACCCGGCTCGCCGACCTGCCGCTGGACGAGCACGTCACCGTCGTCGCCCAGGTCGCCGACGCCCGCGTGCACACCTTCAACCAGGGGCGCGGCAAGCGGCTGGAGGTCACGCTCACCGACGGCAGCGGACGCCTCCAGCTCGTCTTCTTCGGACGGTCCGTCCACCATCACCACCGGGAGCTGCTGCCCGGCCGCCGCGGCATGTTCGCGGGCAAGGTCGGGGTCTTCAACCGCAGGCTCCAGCTCTCCCACCCCGCCTACGAGCTGCTGGGCGCCGACAGCGGCGCGGACGCGGTGGACGCGTTCGCCGGGCGCCTGATGCCGATCTACCCGGCCTGCAAGCAGATCGAGTCCTGGAAGATCGCCAAGGCCGTCGCCACCGTCCTGGACTCCCTGCGGGCCACCGGCTGGGCCGGGCTCGCCGACCCGCTGCCGGCCGCGCTGCGCGAGGAGTACGGGCTGATGGCGCTGCCGGAGGCGCTGGACAAGATCCACCAGCCACGCACCAGGGCGGACGTCGAGCAGGCACGGTCCCGTCTCAAGTGGGACGAGGCGTTCGTCCTCCAGGTCGCCCTGGCCCGTCGCCGGCTCGCCGAGGGCCAGCTCCCCGCCGTGCCGCGCAGGCCGCGCGAGGGCGGACTGCTGGACGCCTTCGACGCCCGGCTGCCGTTCACCCTCACCGAGGGGCAGCGGGCCGTCAGCCGGGAGATCTTCGACGACCTGGCCACCGAGCACCCGATGCACCGGCTGCTCCAGGGCGAGGTCGGCTCCGGCAAGACGCTGGTGGCGCTGCGCGCCATGCTCGCCGTCGTGGACGCGGGCGGACAGGCCGCGATGCTGGCCCCGACCGAGGTGCTGGCCCAGCAGCACCACCGCTCGATCACCGAGATGATGGGCGAGCTGGCCGAGGGCGGCATGCTCGGCGGCGCCGAACAGGGCACCAAGGTGGTGCTGCTCACCGGTTCGATGGGCGCCGCCGCCCGCCGCCGGGCGCTGCTGGACCTGGCCACCGGCGAGGCCGGGATCGTGGTCGGCACCCATGCCCTGATCGAGGACAAGGTGCAGTTCCACGACCTGGGCCTGGTGGTGGTGGACGAGCAGCACCGCTTCGGCGTGGAGCAGCGCGACGCCCTGCGCTCCAAGGGGAAGCAGCCCCCGCACCTGCTGGTGATGACCGCCACGCCGATCCCGCGCACGGTCGCGATGACGGTCTTCGGGGACCTGGAGACCTCCGTGCTGGACCAGCTCCCGGCCGGGCGCTCGCCCATCGCCAGCCACGTGGTGCCCGCCCGGGAGAAGCCCCACTTCCTCACGCGCGCCTGGGAGCGGGTCCGCGAGGAGGTGGCCGCCGGGCACCAGGCGTACGTGGTCTGCCCGCGCATCGGGGACGACGCCGGGGACGGCACCGGGGACGGCGAGGAGGAGCCGGCCGGCCCCGCCCGCGGGAGCGGCGGGGACGGCGAGGGCGCCGACGGGGACGGCGAGCGCCGTCCCCCGCTGGCCGTCCTCGACGTCGCCGAACAGCTCGCCTCCGGGCCGCTGGAGGGGCTCCGCGTGGCGGTGCTGCACGGCCGGATGCAGCCGGACGCCAAGGACGAGGTGATGCGCCGCTTCGCCGCGGGCGAGGTGGACGTCCTGGTCGCCACGACCGTCATCGAGGTCGGGGTGAACGTGCCCAACGCCACCGTGATGGTGATCATGGACGCGGACCGCTTCGGCGTCTCCCAGCTCCACCAGTTGCGCGGCCGGGTCGGGCGCGGCAGCGCGCCGGGGCTGTGCCTGCTGGTCAGCGAGGCGCCCGAGGGCAGCCCGGCCCGCGCCCGGCTGGCGGCGGTCGCCGCCACGCAGGACGGCTTCGAGCTGTCCCGGATCGACCTGGAGCAGCGCCGCGAGGGCGACGTGCTGGGCCAGGCGCAGTCCGGCACCCGGTCGTCCCTGCGGATGCTCACGGTCATCGACGACGAGGAGATCATCGTGGCCGCCCGGGCGCGGGCGACCGAGATCGTCGCCGCCGACCCCGAGCTGGAGCGGCTGCCCGAACTGCGCGCCGCCCTGGACGCCCTGCTGGACGAGGAGCGCGAGGAGTACTTGGAAAAAGGGTGAGAAGGGGCGAGAAGGGGGAGCGCGCTGCCGGCCGCGCGGGCCGTCCGGTGTGCCCCGGCCGGTACGCCCCGTGCGGGCGGTCACGGAGCGTCACTGTCAGTGGTGGGCGGAAGAATGGAGGTGTTCCGGACCGGTCCGCACGGAGATCGGTCGGCTTGGACCACTGGGGGCTGCTTTCATGGCATTCCGGCATCTCAACGAACTGCCGCTCGGCGACAAGGTCTTCCGGATCGAACTCGCCAGCGACGACGACTCCACCGTGACCCTCTCCCTGACCGGCTGGCAGGAGGACGCCCCGCAGGCTCCGCTGGCCTCCGGCACGCTCACCCTGCCGCTCTCCGAGGTGCCCGCGCTGCGGATCGCGCTCAACCGCGCGCTGCGCGCCCTCGCCCTCGTCGCCGACGTCGCGGAGCCGATCCCCGACCGCGACGTGCTGCGCGAGTTGTTCCCCGGCCACGGCGCCCCCTGGGTCCCCCAGCACGAGGAGGACCTCACCCAGCGCTTCCACGCCGGCGAGACCATCGCCCGGATAGCCGCGCGCTTCGGCCGCACGCCGGACTCGGTGCGCACCAAGCTGCGCGAACTGGGCCACGACCCGCGCCGCCCGGAGTACTGCCCGCCGGACGGCTGCCTGTCCTGGTCGCGCTACGCCTCGCCCGCCCTGGTGGGGGCCGCCGCCGCGGAGGCCGGGGAGGACCGGGCGGCGGGCTGACGCCTATCGTGGGGGCGGCGGCCGCACGGCCGCCGCCCCCACTGCCCGAGAGCCCGGAGGACGACGAAGCGATGACCCGCGTGATCGCCGGAACGGCCGGCGGACGACGGCTGGCGGTGCCGCCCGGCCAGGGCACCCGTCCCACCTCCGACCGGGCGCGCGAGGGGCTGTTCTCCACCTGGGAGTCGCTGCTGGGCTCGCTGGCCGGCCTGCGGGTGCTCGATCTGTACGGGGGCTCGGGCGCGGTCGGCCTGGAGGCGCTCTCGCGCGGCGCCGCGCACGTCCTGCTGGTCGAGTCCGACGCCCGGGCCGTGCGCACCATCCGCCAGAACGTCCGCGGCGTCGGCCTGCCCGGGGCCGAGGTCCGCACGGGCAGGGCCGAGCAGGTGGTGCGGGGGCCCGTCCCCGAGGAGCCGTACGACCTGGTGTTCCTCGACCCGCCGTACGCCGTCGGCGACGACGACGTCCGGGAGATCCTTCTCACACTCCGCGCCCGGGGGTGGCTCGCGGACGATGCCCTGGCCACCGTGGAACGCAGCACCAGAGGCGGCGAATTCCGCTGGCCCGCCGGGTTCGAGGGGCTGCGGTCCCGCCGCTACGGCGAGGGCACGCTTTGGTACGGTCGCGCCGCCGGAGAAGCCGAAGAAGAAACCGCCGAGGCGTCATGACCCGTACGGAGAGCGAGGAACCACCAGTGCGCCGCGCCGTCTGTCCGGGGTCCTTCGACCCCATCACCAACGGACACCTCGACATCATCGCCCGCGCCTCCAAGCTCTACGACGAGGTGTACGTCGCGGTGATGATCAACAAGTCCAAGAAGGGCCTGTTCACCGTCGACGAGCGCATCGACCTGATCCGCCAGGTCACCGGCGAGTACGCCAACGTGCGGGTCGAGTCCTTCCACGGCCTGCTGGTGGACTTCTGCAAGCAGCGCGACATCCCCGCCATCGTCAAGGGCCTGCGGGCGGTCAGCGACTTCGACTACGAACTGCAGATGGCCCAGATGAACAACGGGCTCTCCGGCGTGGAGACGCTGTTCGTGCCGACCAACCCGACCTACAGCTTCCTCTCCTCCAGCCTGGTCAAGGAGGTCGCGGCCTGGGGCGGCGACGTCTCCCACCTGGTGCCGCCCGCCGTGCTCCGGGCCCTGCGCGCCCGCCTCGCCCGGCCCTGACCTTCCGGCATCCGGTGTCGCACCGGCGGCCGCTGCCCGTACAGTCACTCCCGTGGACGTACAGCAGAAACTCGACGACATCGTCGCGACGGTCGAGAACGCCCGCTCCATGCCCATGTCGGCCTCCTGCGTGGTCAACCGCGCGGAGCTGCTGGCCATGCTGGAGGAGGTGCGGCAGGCGCTGCCCGGCTCGCTCGCCCAGGCACAGGAGCTGCTCGGCGACCGGGAACAGATGATCGCCGAGGCCCGGCAGGAGGCCCAGCGGATCATCGAGTCCGCGCAGGCCGAGCGCAGCGCGCTGATCTCCGGCACCGAGATCGCCCGCCGCTCGCAGGAGGAGGCCGACCGCATCCTGGCCCAGGCCCGCCGGGAGGCCGAGGAGATCCGCGCCGAGGCCGACGACTACGTCGACAGCAAGCTCGCCAACTTCGAGGTCGTGCTGAGCAAGACCATCGGCTCGGTCGACCGGGGCCGCGAGAAGCTCCTCGGCCAGGGCCCGGGGGCCGACCCCTACGGCGAGGAGGGCGACGCGGACATCCCGGAGCGCTCCACCGACCCCGTCGAGCTGCGCCGGCGCGCCGACGCGTACGTGGAGGCCCAGTTCCGGGCGTTCGAGGCGGTGCTCACCAAGACGCTGGAGGCGGTCGGCCGCGGACGGCAGAAGCTCACCGGCCACCGCCCCATCGACGAGCTGGGCGCCCACCTGGCCGCCCAGGACGACCAGGCGCAGCCCGTCGACCCCGCCGACTACCTCGCGGACCTCGCCGCCGCAGCCCGGACGCCCGCGGCCCCCGCGGCGGACCGGCAGTCCGGGTACGAGCCGCAGCCGGCGGCCGATCCGTACGGCTACCAGCAGGCGCAGCACCAGCCCCAGCAGGACGGCTACGGCTACTCCCAGCAGGGCTACCAGCCGGGCCAGGTGCCGCCTCCGCCGCCGTACCAGCCCCAGCAGCAGCCCGCGGCGCTCGACGAGACCAGCTTCTTCGACACCAGCATGATCGACATGGAGCAGCTCAGGCAGTACGAGCAGGGCCGCTAGCCGCATCCGGCCGCGTCCGTCCGGAGCCGGATTGGGACCGGGGCGGCCCGTCCAGTATCCTGGCTGTTCGGTCGTGGTCCGCCCGCGACGCTCGGCTGCCCGGATCGGACGCCGGACCGGATGTCCGGACCGGATTCGGAGCCAGCCGGTGCCAGACCGTAGAAAGCAGGAAGCCCTGAACGCCCCCCTCGACCCCCGCTCCCCCCTCGTGCTCGACACGCGCGAGCTGGGGCGCCGTCCCGGTGCGCTCAAACGGTTCTCCCGTACGGTCCCGGCCCCCAAGGACATGGGTATCGAGGTCATCGGGGTGCCGGAGGGCGCGCCCATGCAGCTCGACCTCCGCCTGGAGTCGGTCATGGAAGGGGTGCTCGTCACGGGCACCGTCCGTGCGCCGCTGACGGGGGAGTGCGTAAGGTGTCTGGAGCCGCTGGAGCAGGAGAGCGAGGCGGACTTCCAGGAGATGTTCTCCTACCCCGACGCCGACGACCGGAGCCGCTTCGCGGACGCCGGCGACGACGCCGAGGACGAGGAGACGTTCCACCTCGAGGGCGACCTGCTCGACCTCGAGCCCGTGCTGCGCGACGCGGTGGTGCTGTCACTGCCGCTGCAGCCGGTGTGCCAGGAGGACTGCCCCGGACTGTGCCCCCGCTGCGGGGCACGGCTCGCGGACGACCCCGGGCACGACCACAACGAGGCCGTCGACATCCGGTGGGCGGCTCTGGAAGGACTCGCCGGCACCCTCCGGGACGGCGAGAAGGACGAAGACAACGACCCCCGCACCGCCGGGGACGATCCACAGGAGAAATAGCCGTGGCTGTTCCGAAGCGGAAGATGTCGCGCAGCAACACGCGCCACCGCCGGTCGCAGTGGAAGGCTGCGGTCCCCACCCTGGTGAAGTGCGAGCGCTGCCAGGAGCCCCGTCAGCAGCACATCGCCTGCCCGAACTGCGGCACCTACAACCGCCGCCAGGTCCTCGAGGTCTGATCGGCGGGTGACGGGCTCCATGTCAGACGCCACTACGCCCGGAACCCCCTCCCGCCGTGGAGGGGGTGAACCGGAGGCGCAGGCGGGTCTGGTGGATGCGGCCTCGTCCCACACGCTTCTGGAAGGGCGGCTCGGGTACCGGCTCGAGTCCGCCCTTCTGACGCGTGCGCTGACGCACCGCAGCTACGCGTACGAGAACGGCGGTCTGCCCACCAACGAGCGCCTGGAGTTCCTGGGGGACTCCGTCCTCGGCCTGGTGGTCACCGACACGCTCTACCGCACCCACCCCGACCTCCCCGAGGGCCAGCTCGCCAAGCTGCGCGCCGCGGTGGTCAACTCGCGCGCGCTCGCCGGAGTCGCCCGCGGTCTCGACCTGGGCGCCTTCATCCGGCTCGGCCGGGGCGAGGAGGGCACGGGCGGCCGGGACAAGGCGTCGATCCTCGCCGACACCCTGGAGGCCGTGATCGGCGCGGTCTACCTCGACCAGGGGCTGGAGGCGGCGAGCGAACTGGTGCACCGGCTCTTCGACCCGCTGATCGAGGAGTCCTCCAACCTCGGTGCCGGACTGGACTGGAAGACCAGCCTCCAGGAACTGACCGCGGCCGAGGGACTGGGCGTCCCGGAGTACCTGGTCACCGAGACCGGCCCCGACCACGAGAAGACCTTCACGGCTGCCGCCCGCGTCGGTGGTGTCGCGTACGGCACCGGCACCGGCCGCAGCAAGAAGGAGGCCGAGCAGCAGGCGGCGGAGGCCGCCTGGCGCGCGATCCGGGCCGCGGCCGACGCCGGCGGCGCCGAAGCCGGTGCCGGCGCCGGCCGGGAGTCCGGCCAGGCCGCCGAGAAGGTGTCCTGAGCGGCGCCCCCTCCGGGCGGCCCGTCCCCCTCCCGTACCCACCCGTCCGGAACCGGGCGGGTGGGTACGTCGATCCACCCGCGATCCAGTGACGAGGAGCCGTCGTTGCCCGAGCTGCCCGAGGTCGAGGTCGTCCGGCGCGGACTGGAACGCTGGGTCAGCGGCCGTACGGTCGCCGAGGCCGAGGTGCTGCACCCGCGCGCGGTCCGCCGCCACGTCGCCGGGGCGGCCGACTTCGCCGGCCGGCTGCGGGGCGCGCGCATCGGCACGCCCCTGCGCCGCGGCAAGTACCTGTGGCTGCCGCTCACCGGCACCGGCACCGGTCACTGCGTCCTGGCCCACCTGGGGATGAGCGGACAACTGCTCGTCCAGCCGCACGACGCCCCCGACGAGAAGCACTTGCGCGTGCGCATCCGCTTCGCCGACGCGGCGGGCACCGAACTGCGCTTCGTCGACCAGCGCACCTTCGGCGGACTGTCGCTCCACGAGACCACGCCCGGCGGCCTGCCCGACGTCATATCCCACATCGCCCGCGACCCGCTGGACCCGGCCTTCGACGAGGCGGCCTTCCACGCCGCCCTGCGCCGCCGCCGCACCACCGTCAAGCGCGCGCTGCTCGACCAGTCGCTCATCAGCGGGGTCGGCAACATCTACGCCGACGAGGCGCTGTGGCGCTCCCGCCTCCACTACGACCGCCCCACCGCCACCCTCACCCGCCCGCGCACCGCCGAACTGCTCGGCCACATCCGCGACGTGATGAACGCCGCCCTCGCCGTCGGCGGGACCAGCTTCGACAGCCTCTACGTCAACGTCAACGGCGAGTCGGGCTACTTCGACCGTTCCCTGGACGCCTACGGCCGCGAGGGCCTGCCCTGCCGCCGCTGCGCCACCCCGCTGCGCCGCAGCCCCTGGATGAACCGCTCCAGCTACTTCTGCCCCCGCTGCCAGCGCCCGCCCCGCCCGACGGTGCGCTGAACCGCGCCCGGACGGGACCGGGCGCGCCGCCCCGCAGGAGCGTGCCGTCTCACCCTGACGGACGGGTTCGCGTCCCGCGACGCCCTCCGGGCCGGTCCGGCGCCGCCCGGTGACGGCCCGGGGCCGATCCCGGCGCGGCCCGGAGCCTCAGGTCGTGGAGGTCTCAGAAGCCGAAGTTCTGCGTCCACCACGGGCCGCCCTCGGCGAAGTGCGCGCCCACGCCCAGGGTCCGGTAGTCGCAGTTGAGGATGTTGGCGCGGTGGCCGGGGCTGTCCATCCAGGCGTCCATCACCGACTGGGCG
>NZ_DASQNP010000133.1:0-10885 GCF_035644915.1 Streptomyces sp. | reverse complement strand
GCTACGGCTTCCCCCAGCCCGGACCCCAACCGCCCGCCCAGCCCCAGCCCCCGACCGCACAGCCCCAGCCGCAGCCCGGACCGTCCCAGGCCGGGACGCCCATGCCGCCGCTCCCGGGCGCGCCGCAGGGTGGTTACGGCTTCCCGCAGCCGCCGGCCGTACAGCCCCAGCCGCAGGCGCAGCCTCCGGCCGCACAGCCCCAGCCGCAGGCGCAGCCTCCGGCCGCACAGCCGCAGCCCGGACCGTCCCAGCCGATGCCCCCCGCACCGGCACCCCAGGGCGGCTACGGCTTCCCCCAGCCCGGACCCCAGCCCCCGGCCGCACCCTCGACCGCACAGCCCCAGCCGCAGGACCCCCGTGCCGGTACCGCCTGGCCCGATCCGCGGCAGCAGCCGCCGAGCCAGCCGGGCACCCTCGGGTACACCGCGTCGGTCGAGCTGTCCTCCGACCGCCTGCTGAACCAGAAGCGGAAGCCCCGTCCGCAGAGCAGCCGCGGCGGCGGCTCCCGGTTCCGCATCGGCGCCAAGAAGGAGGAGGCCGAGCGGCAGCGCAAGCTCGACCTCATCCGCACGCCCGTGCTGTCCTGCTACCGCATCGCGGTGATCAGCCTCAAGGGCGGCGTCGGCAAGACGACGACCACCACCGCCCTCGGTGCGACGCTCGCCAGCGAGCGGCAGGACAAGGTCATCGCGATCGACGCCAACCCGGACGCGGGCACGCTCGGCCGCCGGGTGCGGCGCGAGACGGGCGCGACCATCCGCGACCTGGTGACGGCGATCCCGTACCTCAACAGCTACATGGACATCCGCCGGTTCACCTCGCAGGCGCCCTCCGGCCTGGAGATCCTCGCCAACGACGTGGACCCGGAGATCTCCACGACCTTCAACGACGAGGACTACCGCCGCGTCATCGACGTGCTGGGCAGGCAGTACCCGATCATCCTCACCGACTCGGGCACCGGCCTGCTCTACAGCGCGATGCGCGGCGTCCTCGACCTCGCCGACCAGCTGATCATCATCTCCACCCCGTCCGTGGACGGCGCCAGCAGCGCCAGCACGACGCTGGACTGGCTCTCCGCGCACGGTTACGGCGCGCTGGTGCAGCGCAGCATCACGGTCATCTCCGGGGTGCGCGAGACCGGGAAGATGATCAAGGTGGACGACATCGTGGCGCACTTCAAGACGCGCTGCCGCGACGTGGTGGTCGTCCCGTTCGACGAACACCTGGCGACGGGCGCGGAGTTGGACCTGGACATGATGCGGCCCAAGACGCGCGAGGCGTACTTCAACCTCGCCGCCCTGATCGCCGAGGACTTCTCGCGCCACCAGCAGGAGCAGGGCCTGTGGTCGCCCGGCGGGAACCCGCCGCACGTGGCGCCGCCGCTGCCCGGCCAGCAGCAGCCCCAGCAGCCCTACCCCGGCGCCGGTGCCCCGCCGCAGGCGCCGTACCAGCCGCAGCCCGGGCAGCCGTACGCACAGCCCCAGCCGGGACAGCCCTATCCGGGGCAGGCGTATCCGGGCCAGGCCGGGCAGCCGCAGCCCGGTCCTCAGCAGGGCTGGCAGCCCGGCGCGGCGGCGCCGCCGATGCCCGGCCAGCAGTGGCAGCAGCAGCCGGCGCCGCCGCCGGAGCAGTGGCAGCAGCAACAGCAGCAGCCGGAGCAGTGACGGCGGCTGCCGGTCGCCGTACGACGCGGACGGCCCGCCGCTCCCGGTGCGTGCGCCACCGGGGAGCGGCGGGCCGTCGGTCCGTCCGCCCTGCGGGCGGTGGTCAGCCCAGCAGTTCCTTCGCCACCCGCACGTCCTCCGCCATGCGCTCCAGCAGCCCGTCGAGCGTGGCGAACTTCTCCTGGCCGCGGATGTAGGCCAGGAAGTCCACGGCGACGTGGAGCCCGTACAGGTCGAGGTCCACGCGGTCGATGGCGTACGCCTCCACCGTCCGCTCGGTGCCGTCGAACTGCGGGTTGGTGCCGACGGAGATGGCGGCGGGCATCGACTCGCCGTCCACGACCAGCCATCCGGCGTAGACGCCGTCCGCGGGGATCGCGGTGTGCGGCAGGGTCTCGACGTTCGCCGTGGGGTAGCCCAGCTCGCGCCCGCGCTGCGCACCGCGCACGACCACGCCCTCCACCCGGTGCGGGCGGCCCAGCACCTCCGCCGCGCCCTCGACGTCGCCCTCGGCCACCAGCCGCCGGGTCAGGGTGGAGGAGAACGGCTCTCCACCGCCCGCCTCGCCGCGCACGAACAGGTCGACGACCACCACGTCGTAGTCGTACGTCCGGCCCAGTTCCGCCAGGGTCTCCACGGTGCCCGCGGCCCGGTGTCCGAAGCGGAAGTTGGGGCCCTCCACGACCGTGCGGGCACGGAGCTTGTCGACCAGCACCTTCACCACGAACTCGGCCGGCGACAGCCTGGAGAACTCCTCGGTGAAGGGCAGGACCAGGACCGCGTCCACCCCGAGTTCGGCCATCAGCTCGGCGCGGCGGTGGTGCGGGGCGAGCAGCGGCGGGTGGCTGCCGGGCCGCACCACCTCGCTCGGGTGCGGGTCGAAGGTGACGACGACGGCGGGCACGCCCAGCTCACGGGCGCGCTCGACCGCCTTGCCGATGATCAACTGGTGCCCGCGGTGCACCCCGTCGTAGGAGCCGATGGTGACGACGCTGCGCCCCCAGTCCTCGGGGATGTCCTCCAAGCCACGCCAGCGCTGCACAGTGCCCGCTCCTCGCCGAATGCCAGTGGATGGTGCCGGTCCAAGGGTGCCATGACGGTCCCGGCGCTCCGCACGGGCCCCGCGCCCGTGCGGCGGGTCGCGGGGCCGGGACGGCCGGCTCCGGGGCCGGAGCGGGGCGTCCGGGGGAAACGCCCCCGTGCGCGCCGCGATTCACTCCGAGCGCCCGGTCGGCAGGGTGAATCCGGGCCCTTCGGCGGATAAGGAGATAGAGGCACACAGGAGGGGGATCGTGGGGCGGGCACCAGGGATGGTGCCCGCCCCACGGTGCGCCGGCCCGGGAACGGCCGGTTCCGGCGGTACGGCCTCGGCCCGCGTCTCCGCGGCCCCCGTGCGCGAGTCCTCCGGACACGCCCCTCAGACGAAGACGGCCAGGATCCTGGCCCTGCCCTTGTGCTCCTCGACCAGGGCGAGGAAGCGGCCGTCGGGACCGAAGGCGGCCACCGGGCCGGACGGGGTGGGCGGCATGGCGATCCGCGCGCCGTTCGCCAGCAGCCCGGCCCGCCGTTCGTCCACGTCCCACCGGGGGAAGGCGGCCGCCGCGGCCTCCCCGAGGGGCGTGACGGCCAGGGACTCCTGGTGCTGCTCCAGGGTGCGTGCCGCCTCCAGGCCGTAGGGGCCCACGCGGGTGCGGCGCAGCGCGGTGAGGTGGCCGCCGACGCCCAGGCCGGCGCCCAGGTCGCGGGCGAGCGCCCGGATGTAGGTGCCGGAGGAGCAGACGACCGAGACCAGCAGGTCCAGCACGGGGGTGCCGTCCTCCGCGCTCTCCTCGCGCACGTCGTGCACGGTGAAGGAGGAGACGGTGACCGGCCGGGCGGCCAGTTCGACCTCCTCTCCCCCGCGCACCCGTGCGTACGCCCGTTTGCCGTCGACCTTGACGGCGCTGACCTTGGAGGGGACCTGGAGGATGTCGCCGGTCAGCTTGGCGACCTGGTCGTCGATCGCCTCGCGCGGGATGCCGGCGGCCGGGGTGGAGGCGGTGATCTCGCCCTCGGCGTCGTCGGTGACCGTGCTCTGGCCCAGGCGGATGGTCCCGACGTACTCCTTCTCGGTCAGCGCCAGGTGGCCGAGCAGCCGGGTGGCCTTCTCGATGCCCAGGACGAGGACGCCGGTGGCCATCGGGTCCAGCGTCCCGGCGTGCCCGACCCGGCGGGTGCGGGCGATGCCGCGCATCTTGGCGACGACGTCGTGGGAGGTGAAGCCGGCGGGCTTGTCGACGATGACCAGCCCGCCGGGCTCCTGGGTGCCTGTGCGTGCCACGGGTCAGACGTCCTCGCCGTCCGTCTCGCCGTCCTGTTCCTCTTCCTCGCGGACGGGCTTGCGGTACGGGTCGGCGTCGCCCGCGTACGTCGCGCCCGAGGACGCCTGCCGCACCTGGGCGTCGGACGCCTTGGCCTTCGCCAGCAGGTCGTCGATGGTCCTGGCGTTCTCCGGGAGGGCGTCCGGGACGAACGTCAGCGACGGCGTGAAGCGCACGCCGGTCTGCCGCCCGACCTCCGAGCGCAGCACGCCCTTGGCGCTCTCCAGCGCCGCGGCGGAGGCCGCCCGCTCCTCGTCGTCGCCGTAGACCGTGTAGAAGACGGTCGCCTCCCGCAGGTCGCCGGTGACCCGGGTGTCGGTGATCGTCACATAGCCGAGCCGCGGGTCCTTGATCCGCCGCTGGAGGGTCTCCGCGACCACGACCCGGATGCGGTCAGCGAGTTTGCGTGCCCGCGCGGTGTCGGTCATGTGTCTGCTTCTTTCTGTTTCGGATGCGTTCGGTTCGAATGCGCTTCGGTTCCGGTCCGGATGCGCTCAGTCGTCGTCACCGTGAAACCGCCGCCGTACCGACAGCAGTTCCACCTCCGGCCGCGCGGCCACCAGCCGTTCGCACCGGTCGAGCACGTCCGTGACGTGACCCGCGTCCCCGGAGACCGCCGCCAGGCCGATCAGGGCTCTGCGGTGGATGTTCTGTTCCCCGACCTCCGCGACGCTCACCGCGTACTTGCGGTGCAGTTCGGCGATGATCGGGCGGATGACCGACCGCTTCTCCTTCAACGACCGTACGTCGCCGAGCAGCAGGTCGAAGGAGAGTGTGCCTACGTACATGCGATGCGGGTCCAGCCGACCCGTGAGGCCTCGTCCGTGGAGCCCTGCCGACGCCCGGCAGGGACACGAGAACCGTACACGCACCGGTCCTCGCCGATCGACGCAATAACGGCCGGGAGCCCCCCGCCGGGACGGGAGGCTCCGTGGCCGTCACCGGTGGGCCCGCGGGCGGGCCCACCGGTGGGTGTCAGGCGCGGGGCTTCTCCCGCATCTCGTACGTCGCGATGATGTCGTCGACCTTGATGTCGTTGAAGTTTCCGAGGTTGATACCGCCCTCGAAGCCTTCGCGGATCTCGGTGACGTCGTCCTTGAAGCGACGCAGACCCTCGATGGTGAGGTTCTCCGCGATGACCTTGCCGTCGCGGATGAGACGCGCCTTGCTGTTCCGCCTGACCTCGCCGGAGCGGATGATGACACCCGCGATGTTGCCGAGCTTGGAGGAGCGGAAGACCTCGCGGATCTCCGCCGTGCCCAGCTCGACCTCCTCGTACTCCGGCTTGAGCATGCCCTTGAGGGCCGCCTCGATCTCCTCGATCGCCTGGTAGATGACCGAGTAGTAGCGGACGTCCACGCCCTCGCGCTCGGCCTTCTGCGTGGCGCGCCCCTCGGCACGCACGTTGAAGCCGATGACGATGGCGTCGGAGCCGGTGGCCAGGTCGATGTCGGTCTCGGTGACCGCACCCACGCCGCGGTGCAGGACGCGCAGGTCCACGTCCTCGCCGACGTCGAGCTGGAGCAGCGCCGACTCCAGGGCCTCGACCGAACCGGACGCGTCGCCCTTGATGATGAGGTTGAGCTGACGCACCTCGCCGGCCTTGAGCACCTTGTCCAGGTCCTCCAGGGAGACCCGGCGGGTCCGCTTGGCGAAGGCGGCGTTGCGCTCGCGGGCGGCGCGCTTCTCGGCGATCTGACGGGCCGTGCGGTCCTCGTCGACCACCAGGAAGTTGTCGCCCGCGCCCGGGACGCTGGTCAGACCCAGCACCTGGACCGGGGTCGACGGACCGGCCTCCTCCAGGTGCTCGCCACGGTCGTCGAGCATCGCCCGGACACGGCCGTACGCGTCGCCGACGACCATGGTGTCGCCGACCCGCAGGGTGCCGCGCTGGACGAGCACGGTGGCCACGGCGCCGCGGCCGCGGTCGAGGTGGGCCTCGATCGCGATGCCCTGGGCGTCCTGGTCGGGGTTGGCCCGCAGGTCGAGCGCGGCGTCCGCGGTGAGGATCACGGCCTCCAGCAGCTCGTCGATGTGCAGGCCCTGCTTGGCGGAGATGTCGACGAACATGGTGTCGCCGCCGTACTCCTCCGCCACCAGCCCGTACTCGGTGAGCTGGCCGCGCACCTTCTGCGGGTCCGCGCCCTCGACGTCGATCTTGTTGACCGCCACCACGATCGGCACGTCGGCCGCCTTGGCGTGGTTCAGCGCCTCGACCGTCTGGGGCATCACACCGTCGTTGGCCGCCACCACGAGGATCGCGATGTCGGTCGACTTGGCACCGCGGGCACGCATGGCGGTGAACGCCTCGTGACCCGGGGTGTCGATGAAGGTGATCTTGCGGTCCTCGCCGTTGACCTCGGTCGCCACCTGGTACGCACCGATGTGCTGGGTGATGCCGCCGGCCTCGCCCTCGATGACGTTGGTCTTGCGGATCGCGTCCAGCAGGCGCGTCTTTCCGTGGTCGACGTGGCCCATGACGGTCACCACCGGCGGACGCGGCACCAGGGCCTCGTCGCCGCCCTCGTCCTCGCCGAACTCGATGTCGAAGGACTCGAGCAGCTCGCGGTCCTCCTCCTCCGGGCTGACGATCTGGACGACGTAGTTCATCTCCTCGCCGAGGAGCTGGAGCGTCTCGTCGGAGACCGACTGGGTCGCGGTGACCATCTCGCCCAGGTTGAACATCACCTGGACCAGCGACGCCGGGTTGGCGTTGATCTTCTCCGCGAAGTCGGTGAGCGACGCACCGCGCGACAGCCGGACGGTCTCGCCCTTGCCGCGCGGCAGCATCACGCCGCCGATGGACGGGGCCTGCATGGCCTCGTACTCCTGGCGCCGCTGCCGCTTCGACTTGCGGCCGCGCCGCGCCGGACCGCCGGGACGGCCGAACGCGCCCTGCGTGCCGCCACGGCCGCCGGGGCCGCCGGGACGACCGCCGAAGCCGGGACGGCCGCCGCCGAAGCCGCCGCCACCACCGGCACCGCCGGGACGGCCGCTGAAGCCGCCGCCACCGCCGGGACGACCGGCACCGCCCGGACGGCCGCCGCCGCCCGGACCGCGGCCACCGGGGCCCGGACGCGGACCCGCGGCGGGACGCTGCGGCATCATGCCCGGGTTGGGCCGGTTGCCGCCCGGACGCGGACCGGCGGAACCCGCCTGCCCGGCGCCCTGCGGACGCGGCATGTTGCCCGGGGTGGGACGGCCGCCGGGAGCCTGCGGACGCGGGCCGGCCTGACCCGCGCCGGGACGCGGACCGCCCGGGGCGCCGGGGGCACCGGGACGCGGGGCACCGCCCGGCCGGGGCGCCTGCGGGCGCGCCATGCCGGTGGAACCGCCGGAGGTGAAGGGGTTGTTGCCCGGACGCGGACCGGCCGGACGGGCGCCCGGCTTGGGAGCGCCCGGCCGGGGCGCGGCCTGGCCGCGACCGCCCTGGCCCTGACCGGTCGGCGCCGGACGGGCGCCCGGCTTGGGGGCACCCGGCCGGGGCGCGGCCGGGGTGGACGGCGGCGCGGTGAACTCCGGCTTCGCCGGAGGCGTGGGCTGCGCGGGGCCCGGCTTGGCCGGGGTCGGGCGCTGCCCGGGAGTGGGGACGTTCTTCGCCGGTCCCGGGGTCGGGACGTTCTTGGCGGGGGTGCTCTTCGCCGCGTCGGCCGCGGGGGCCGCCGGCTTCGGGGCGCCCGGCTTGGGGGCACCCGGCCGGGGTGCCGCGGCACCCGGCTTCGGTGCGCCGGGCTTGGGGGGCGCCGCCTTGCGCGGCGCGGCGGGCTTGGCGGCGGACTTCTTGGCTCCGCCCGCTCCGTTGCCCGCGTCCAATGCGTCAGTCAGTTTGCGTACGACCGGCGCCTCGATCGTCGAGGACGCCGAACGGACGAATTCACCGAGTTCCTGGAGCTTGGCCATGACGACCTTGCTCTCGACTCCAAGCTCCTTGGCGAGCTCGTATACCCGGACCTTAGCCACTTCGCTCCTTACGGTCCGGGGGGTCGTCCGCCGGACCTTCGCTACTGCATGGGCGTACTCATCGCGTACTCATCGAGTGCTCATCGCAATCTCGACCTACTTCCAACTCGCGAGGTACCTCTCCCGCACGGGGTGCCGTGCGGGCTGTCGTGCTTGCTGTCTTACGGTGTTGCCCGCGGTACTGCCTGGCGCAGTTCCGCGGTATCGAGCGGCCCAGGGACCCGGAAGGCCCGCTGGAACGCCCGGCGGCGGACCGCCAGGTCGACACAGGTCGGTGCAGGGTGCACATAGGCACCCCGGCCGGGCAGCGTACCGCGATGATCGGGAACACACCTGTCCTCGATCAACACCACACGCAGCAAATCGCCCTTGCCCGACCGCTCCCGGCAACCCACGCAGGTACGTTCAGGGCGTGCGCGGGCGCGCGTCCGGCCAGACACTATTCAGTCTACCTCCCCGCGCCGGTTGCGCCGTTGGTGGGGTACGGACGGTTACCGACACTCAGCGCTGTGCTCCGCTCTGCTCCCCACTCTGCTCGGTGTCCGGGCGGATGTCGATCCGCCAGCCGGTCAGCCGAGCGGCCAGGCGGGCGTTCTGCCCCTCCTTGCCGATCGCGAGCGAGAGCTGGTAGTCGGGCACGGTCACCCTGGCCGACCGGGCCGCGGCGTCGACGATGTCGACCCTGCTCACCCGGGCGGGCGAGAGGGCGTTGGCCACCATCTCGGCCGGGTCGTCCGACCAGTCCACGATGTCGATCTTCTCACCCTGCAACTCCGCCATGACGTTGCGCACCCGGCCACCCATCGGGCCGATGCACGCGCCCTTGGCGTTCAGGCCCGGACGGGTGGACCGCACGGCGATCTTGGTGCGGTGCCCGGCCTCGCGGGCGATGGCGGCGATCTCGACCGAGCCGTCCGCGATCTCCGGCACCTCCAGGGCGAAGAGCTTCTTCACCAGGTTGGGATGGGTGCGCGAGAGGGTGACGGACGGGCCGCGGACGCCCTTGGCGACGCGGACCACATAGGTGCGCAGCCGGGTGCCGTGGGAGTAGTCCTCGCCCGGCACCTGCTCCTGCGGGGGCAGGATCGCCTCCAGCTTGCCGATGTCGACGAGGACGCTGCGCGGATCCTTCCCCTGCTGGACGACGCCCGCGACGATGTCGCCCTCGCGGCCGGCGTACTCGCCGAAGGTGATCTCCTCCTCGGCGTCCCGCAGCCGCTGGAGGATGACCTGCTTGGCGGTGGTCGCGGCGATCCGGCCGAAGCCGGAGGGGGTGTCGTCGAACTCGCGCGGCTCGGCGCCCTCGGGCAGGTCCTCCGGGTCCTCCTTGGCCCACACCGTCACGTGCCCGGTCTCGCGGTCCAGCTCCACGCGCGCCTGGCGGCGGCTGCCCTCGGTGCGGTGGTAGGCGATCAGGAGGGCGGCCTCGATCGCCTCGACCAACAGGTCGAAGGAGATCTCCTTCTCCCTCACCAGGCCCCGCAGGGCACTCATGTCGATGTCCACGGCTACGCCTCCTCCTGGCTCTCGTCGTCAGAGGCCGCAGCCTGACGTGCCTTCTCGGTCTTCTCGGCGGCCTTCCGGTTGAACTCGATCTCCACCCGGGCCCTGGCGATCTCGGTGAAGGCGAGCCGGCGGGCGGTGGGCTTGCGCCCCTTCACGCCGGGCACCTCCACCTCCACGCCGTCGTCGTCCACTCCGGTGATCCGGGCGACCAGTTCGCCGCCGCCCGCCTCCTCGGTGAGCTGAGCCTTGATCAGGCGGCCGAGGGCGCGGCGGTAGTGCCGGAGCTCGGTCAGCGGACGGTCGGTGCCGGGCGAGGTCACCTCCAGCACGTAGGGCGCGCCGCCCATCACGTCGGTCTCGTCCAGCGCCTCGGACGCCGCGCGGCTCAGCTCGGCGCAAGCGTCGAGCTGCACGCCCTCGTCGGAGTCCACCACAACGCGCAGGACGCGCCTTCTCCCGGCCGGGGTGACGGTGACCTCTTCCAGATCCAGGCCCCTCGCGGTCACGAGCGGCTCCAGCAGACCTCGCAGCCTCTCGCTCTGGGTGGTGCTCATCCGGGTGACTCCTCGGCCGCGTGTGCTGTTGTGGGAAACATCCAGTCCTGGGGGTTCGGGGGTCAAGCCTATCGTCTGCGGCGAGCCGCGCCGACCAGAAGATCGGAAGGCGCTCCGCCGGGCGGCCGTCCCCCGCACGGGGTACGCGCGGGGCGCAACGGTGACCCGCCTCGGGGGACCGTGCGAACACGGGTACGCTCGCAGGGCGGTGATCACCGCTGTACCCACACACCACCGAACCACTCCCCAGGGAGCGCCCGTGCCGATCGACTCGCGTCCGCGCCGGCGGAGCCTGCTGGCCGCCGGGACGGCGGGTGCCGCGCTGCTCCTCACCGGATGCTCCGGTTCCGGCGGCACGCGACGGGCCGCCGAGCACGAACTCTCCTCCCGCGCGGAGGGGCTGCGGCGGCACGCGGCGCGCGACAGCGCCGACCTGCTGGCCCGCTACGACCGGACCATCGCCGCGCACCCCGGCCTCGCCGGGCGGCTGGAGCCGCTGCGGGCGGACGTGGCACGGCACGTGAAGGCGTTCGGCGGCACGGCGGACCGCGGCGGCACCGGGCGCCCGGGCGCCTCCGCGTCCCCGGGGGCCGCGCGGGACGCCGGGACCCCCGGGGACGCGGAGGTGCCCGGGGACGCCCGGCGCGCGCTGGCCGCGCTGGCCGCCGCCGAGCGCGCGACGGCCGGCGCCCGCACCCGGGCGCTCCTCGACGCCCCGCCCGAGCTGGCCCGGCTGCTCGCGTCCGTCGCGGCGGCGGGGGCGGTGCACGCGTACCTGCTCACGGACGGCGAGTGATGACCCGAACGACGACCCCGGCCACCCCGGCCGCCCCCCGCTCCC
>NZ_DASQNP010000132.1:0-25699 GCF_035644915.1 Streptomyces sp. | reverse complement strand
TGTGACCGACGCTTCCACTCCGGCAGTCCGCAGGCCGGGTGAGCCCGCGCTCGCCGCCCTCGGCCTGGCCGCACCCGCCCCCGACCCCGCCGACGCCTCCCCGCACTCCTTCCCCGGCGGGGGCCGCTGGCGCACCGAGATCCCCTCCGTGGAGGGGCCGGAGGCGCTGGCCACCGTGCTGAAGGAGGCCGGCGCCCTCGACGTCCCCGTCCACCGCGTCAGCCAGGGCAGCGGCGTGTGGATGCTGACCGACGCCGAGATCACCGAGATGGTCGGCGCCTGTGCCGAGCACGGCGTCGAGCTGTGCCTGTTCACCGGGCCGCGCGGCACCTGGGACACCGGCGCCGGCACCCGCACCCCCTCCGGCGGCGCCGGGCTGCGCGCCCGCGGCCACGACGCGCTCGCCGGGTGCGTCGAGGACGCCGTGCGCGCCGCCGAACTCGGCGTGCGCTGCCTGCTGGTGGCCGACGAGGGCGTGCTGTGGACGCTGCACCGGCTGCGGACGCGGGGCGTCCTGCCGGCCGACACCACCTTCAAGGTCTCGGCGCTGATCGGCCCGGTGAACCCGGCCTCGTACGCCGTCTACGAGCGCCTGGGCGCCGACTCGGTCAACGTGCCCTCCGACCTCACCCTGGAGCACCTGACCGAGATCCGCCGGGTCAGCCGCGCCCCGATGGACTTCTACCTGGAGGCCCCCGACGACCTCGGCGGCTACGTGCGGATGTACGACGTCGCCGAGCTGATCCGGCGCGGCGCGCCGATCTACCTGAAGTTCGGCCTCAGCAGGGCCCCCGGCCTCTACCCCTACGGCGCGCACCTGCGCGACGCCGCCCTGGACACCGCCCGCGAGCGGGTCCGGCGCGGACGGCTCGCCCTGGACCTGCTGGCCCGCCTCGGCGCCGGCTCCGGGATGTCCCCCCTCGGCTCCCGGCTGCCCGGTCCCCTCAACCGCTTCCCCGACGAGCCCGGCGATCCCCGCGAGCCCCACGAGCCCGGCACCCCGCACGACTCCCACGGAGGGAACTGACCACCATGCGCACCCGTACCCGCACCGCCAGAGCCGCCGCCGGCCTCACCGCCGCCCTGTCCCTCGCCCTCACCGCCTGCGGGCAGGGCTCCGAGGGCGGCAGCAGGGCCGGCGGCGACGACGCCAAGGGCGGCACCATCGGCATCGCCATGCCCACCAAGTCCTCCGAGCGGTGGATAGCCGACGGCGAGAACATGGTGAAGGCGTTCAGGGCCAAGGGCTACAAGACCGACCTGCAGTACGGCGACGACAAGGTGGAGAACCAGGTCGCGCAGATCGAGAACATGATCTCCAAGGGGCACGAGGCGCTGGTGATCGCCGCGATCGACGGCTCCTCGCTGACCAACGTGCTCGACCGCGCCAAGGACGCGGGCATCCCCGTCATCTCCTACGACCGCCTCATCCGCGGCACCGGGAACGTCGACTACTACGCCACCTTCGACAACTTCAAGGTCGGCCGGCTCCAGGGGCAGTACATCGTCGACGCCCTCAAGCTGGAGGACGGCGGGAACACCGGTGAGAAGTTCAACCTGGAGCTGTTCGCCGGATCGCCGGACGACAACAACACCGGTTTCTTCTTCCGCGGCGCGATGAGCGTCCTGAAGCCGTACCTCGACGACAAGCGGCTCGTGGTGCGCAGCGGCCAGACGAGGATGAACCAGGTCACCACCCTGCGCTGGGACGGCGGCACCGCCCAGAAGCGGATGGACGACCTCCTCAGCCGCTACTACGGCAGCGAGCGCGTGGACGCGGTGCTCTCCCCGTACGACGGCATCTCCATCGGCGTCATCTCGGCCCTCAAGAGCGCCGGTTACGGCACCGAGGCCAAGCCCTACCCCGTCGTCACCGGCCAGGACGCCGAACTGGCCTCCGTGAAGTCGATCATCGCGGGCCAGCAGACCCAGACCGTCTTCAAGGACACCCGCAAACTCGCCGAGCGGGCCGTGCAGATGACCGACGCCGTGCTGAACGGCGGCAAGCCGGAGGTCAACGACACGAAGTCCTACGACAACGGTGTCAAGACCGTTCCCGCCTACCTGCTGGAGCCGGTCAGCATCGACAGGTCCAACACCCGGCTGCTCGTCGACGAGGGCTACTACGAGGCCGACCAGCTCAAGTAGCCCGCCACCGGCCACCGAGGGACAACCATGAGCAGCGTTCTGGAAATGCGCTCCATCACCAAGACCTTCCCCGGGGTCCGGGCGCTGTCCGGCGTCAGCCTGACCGTGCGCCCCGGCGAGATCCACGCCGTCTGCGGCGAGAACGGGGCGGGCAAGTCGACACTGATGAAGGTGCTCAGCGGGGTCCACCCGCACGGCAGTTACGAGGGGGAGATCCTCTTCGAGGGCGAGCCGTGCGCGTTCCGGGACATCCGGGCCAGCGAGCGGCGCGGGATCGTCATCATCCACCAGGAACTGGCGCTGGTGCCCTACCTGTCCATCGCCGAGAACATCTTCCTGGGCAACGAGCACGCCCGGCGCGGCGTCATCCGGTGGAACGAGACCGTCCACCACGCCGCCGAGCTGATGCGGCGGGTCGGGCTGCGCGAGAACCCGCACACCCGGGTCGCCGACATCGGCGTGGGCAAGCAGCAGTTGGTGGAGATCGCCAAGGCGCTGGCCAAGAAGGTCAGGCTGCTGATCCTGGACGAGCCGACCGCCGCGCTCAACGACGAGGACAGCGCCAAACTCCTCGACCTCATCCTGGAGCTGCGCTCGCAGGGCATCGCCTGCATCCTCATCTCCCACAAGCTGGGCGAGGTCCGCCGCGTCGCCGACACCGTCACCATCCTGCGCGACGGCCGGACGGTCGAGACGCTCACCGTCCGCCCCTCCCCCGGGGCCCCCGCGGTGGTCTCGGAGGACCGGATCATCCGCGGCATGGTGGGCCGGGACCTGGACCACCGCTTCCCCGAACGCACCCGCTACGAGGGCGAGGACGCCGGACGGGTCGCGCTGGAGATCTCCGGCTGGACGGTCCGCCACCCCATCGACCACCAGCGCAAGGTCGTCGACGACGTGTCGCTGACGGTGCGGCGCGGCGAGATCGTCGGCATCGCCGGGCTGATGGGCGCGGGCCGCACCGAGCTGGCGATGAGCGTCTTCGGGCGCTCCTACGGCCGGTACGAGGCCGGGACGGTCCGGATCGACGGCCGGGAGGCCGACACCCGTACCGTCCCGGCCGCGGTCGCGCACGGCATCGCCTACGTCACCGAGGACCGCAAGACCTACGGGCTGAACCTGATCGACACCATCAGCCGCAACATCTCGCTGGCCTCGCTGCCCGGGCTCGCCCGCGGCGGGATCGTCGACGAGCACCGGGAGCGGCGGGTCGCCGAGGGCTACCGGACGTCGATGAACATCAAGGCCCCGACCGTCTACGAGCAGGTCGGCCGGCTCAGCGGCGGCAACCAGCAGAAGGTCGTGCTCAGCAAGTGGGTGCACGCCGATCCCGAGGTGCTCATCCTCGACGAGCCGACGCGCGGCATCGACGTCGGGGCGAAGTACGAGATCTACACCGTCGTCGACCGGCTCGCCGCCCAGGGCAAGGCCGTGCTGCTGATCTCCTCGGAGCTGCCGGAGCTGCTGGGGATGTGCGACCGGATCTACGCCATGGCGGCCGGGCGGCTGACCGGCGAGGTGACCCGCGAGGACGCGAGCCAGGAAGTACTGATGCGCTACATGACCATGGACAGAAGCCGAGGCCCCCGATGAAGACCGCCCCGACGAAGACCGAGGGAACCACCGAGACGGCGTCCGCGGGGCGGGCCGCGGGCGGCGGCGCCGGGGCGCTGCTGGTGCGCACCGTGCGCGCCAACATGCGGCAGTACGGGATGCTGGTCGCGCTGGCGCTGATCGTCGTGCTGTTCCAGATATGGACCGACGGCAATCTCCTCAAGCCCGTCAACGTGTCCAACATCGTCCAGCAGAACAGCTACATCCTCATCCTGGCCATGGGGATGATGATCGTCATCATCGCGGGCCACATCGACCTGTCCGTCGGCTCGCTGGCCGCCTTCGTCGGCGCGGCGGCGGCCGTGATGATGGTCGACCACGACCTGTCCTGGCCGCTGGCGCTGACCTGCTCGCTGCTGATCGGCGCGGTGGCCGGCGCCTGGCAGGGCTTCTGGATCGCCTACGTGGGCATCCCGTCGTTCATCGTGACGCTGGCCGGGATGCTGCTGTTCCGCGGCGGCACCCAGATCCTGCTGGAGGGCCAGTCCATCGCCCCCTTCCCCCGGGGTTTCCAGGACCTCAGCCAGGGCTTCCTGCCCGAGGGCGGACCGCTGGCGACCTACCACGACCTGACGGTGCTGATCGGCGTGGCCGTGGTGGCGTTCGTCCTGCTCCAGGAGTGGCGCGACCGGCGCCGGCAGCAGGCGTACGAGCTGGAGGTGCTGCCGCTGAACCTGTTCGTCCTCAAGTGCGTGGCGATCGTGGCGGCGGTGCTGGCGTTCACCCTCACCCTGGCCAGCTACCGGGGCGTGCCGGTGGTGCTGCTGGTCATGTGCGCGATCCTGATCGGGCTCGGCTTCGTGATGCGCAACGCCGTCGTCGGCCGCCACGTGTACGCCCTGGGCGGCAACAAGGCCGCGGCCAAGCTGTCGGGCGTGAAGGACAAGCGCGTCACCTTCCTGGTCTTCGTCAACATGGGGGTGCTGGCGGCGCTGGCGGGCTGCGTGTACGCCGCCCGGCTGAACGCCGGCACCCCGCAGGCGGGCATCAACTTCGAACTGGAGGCGATCGCCGCGGCGTTCATCGGCGGCGCCTCGATGAGCGGCGGCGTGGGCACCGTCCTGGGGGCCGTCATCGGCGGGCTGGTGCTCGGCGTGCTCAACAACGGCATGTCCCTGGTGGGCATCGGCACCGACTACCAGCAGGTGATCAAGGGCCTGGTACTGCTGGCGGCGGTGGGATTCGACGTCTGGAACAAACGGAAGGTTGGTACATGAGCACCAGCAGACGCACCGTGATCGCGGCGGCCGCCGCGGCCGGCCTGGCGGCGGCGGCCGTGGGGCCGGGGGCCGGGGAGGCGCACGCCGGGTCGGGGGACTCCGCCGCGCCGCGCCGCGCGCGCTTCGGCGAACTGGCGGACGGCACCCGGGTGGACATCTGGACGCTGGCATGCGGCGGCATCCGGCTGAAGGTGCTGTCCTACGGCGGCATCGTGCAGTCCCTGGAGGTGCCCGACCGGCACGGCCGGCCGGCCAACGTCTCGCTCGGCTTCGCCGACCTGGAGTCCTACGTGGAGCGCTCGCCGTACTTCGGCGCGCTCATCGGCCGCTACGGCAACCGCATCGCGAACGGGCGGTTCACCCTCGACGGGCGGACGTACGAGCTGCCCCGCAACGACAACGGGCACAGCCTGCACGGCGGCGACCTGGGCTTCGACAAGCGGGTGTGGCGGGTGGAGCCGTTCACCCGGCGCGGCGAGGTGGGCCTGGTCCTCACCCGCACCAGCCCGGACGGCGAGATGGGCTATCCGGGGACGCTGGAGGTCCGGGTGGAGTACGTGCTGACCCGGCACGGCGACTTCCGGATCGACTACGAGGCCACCACCGACAGGCCCACCGTCGTCAACCTCACCAACCACACCTACTTCAACCTCGCCGGGGAGGGAAGCGGCAGCATCCTGGACCACCGCCTGGAGGTGGCCGCCTCCCGCTACACCCCGGTCGGCGAGACGCTGATCCCGACCGGTGAGCTGGCACGGGTGGCGGGCACGCCGTTCGACTTCCGCCGGGCCAAGCCGATCGGGGCGGACATCCGCGAGGGGCACCCGCAGCTCCTGTTCGGGCGGGGCTACGACCACAACCTCGTGCTGGACAAGGGGATCACGGCGGAGCCGGAGCACGTCATCACCGTCAGCGAGCCCACTTCGGGGCGGGTGATGCGGATCGCCACCACCGAGCCGGGCGTGCAGTTCTACAGCGGCAACTTCCTCGACGGCACGCTGGCCGGCACCTCGGGGCGGGTCTACCGGCAGAGCGACGGGTTCTGCCTGGAGACCCAGCACTTCCCCGACTCCCCCAACCAGCCGTCGTTCCCCTCGACCGTGCTGCGCCCGGGCCGGACGTACCGGACGACGACCGTGCACTCCTTCTCGGCGGACTGAGGCGGGCCGGGACGGACTGAGGCGGGCCGCGGCGGGACGGCGGCGGCCCGCGCACGGCGGGGGCGGTCCGCGCGACCGCCCCCGCCACCGTGCTTCCCGGGGCCGTGCTCCCCGGGCCCTCCCACGGGCTCAGGCGAGCCGGATCACGTTCCACGACATCGGCTCCAGGACGGCCCGCAGCACGCCGTCCGCCAGCCGCGTGCCCTCGCCCGGGTGCGGGGCGACCCGGCCGGGCTCGGCGAGGGTGTTGCGGGCCTCCGGGTCGGCGTCGGCCAGCACGCTGTGCTCGACGACCCGCTCCAGGCCCAGTGCGCGCACGTCCGCCTCCAGCGGCAGGGCGTCGTGCTGCCCGCGGTTGACGGCGAAGACCGTGACGGCGCCGGCCCCGTCCCGGACGGCGGTGGCGTGCAGCAGCGGCACCTCGCCGTACCGGGCGGTGGTGTACGCCGGCGACTGCGCCCGCACGTCCAGCACCCGCCCCCGCCCGTACCGGGAGGCCTGGGCGAAGGGGAAGAAGGTGGTCTGCCGCCAGGCCGGGCCGCCCGGCTCGGTCATGATCGGGGCGATCACGTTGACGAGCTGCGCCTGGCAGGCGACGGCCACCCGGTCGGCGTGGCGCAGCAGGGCGATCAGCAGGGAGCCGACGACCACGGCGTCGGTGACGGAGTAGTCGTCCTCCAGCAGCCTGGGCGCCTCCTCCCAGTCCGGCGGGGTCCGGGCGTGGTGGCGCCGCTGGTACCACACGTTCCACTCGTCGAAGGAGAGGTTGATCCGCTTGGCGGACTTCAGCCGGGCCCCGACGTGGTCGCAGGTGGCGACGGTGTCCTCGATGAAGGACTCCATGTCCACGGCCGAGGCCAGGAAGGAGTCGCGGTCGCCGTCGGTCTCCTCGTAGTAGGCGTGCAGGGAGATGTGGTCCACCAGGTCGTAGGTCTCGGCCAGGACGGTGGCCTCCCAGGCGGCGAAGGTCTCCATCGCCCGGCCGGAGCTGCCGCAGGCGACCAGTTCCAGGGAGCCGTCGATCTGCCGCATCGCGCGGGCGGTCTCGGCCGCCAGCCGGCCGTACTCGGCGGCGGTCTTGTGGCCGGTCTGCCAGGGGCCGTCCATCTCGTTGCCCAGGCACCACAGCCGGATGCCGTACGGCTCCCGGTCGCCGTGCGCGGCGCGCAGGTCGGACAGTTCGGTGCCGCCGGGGTGGTTGGCGTACTCCAGCAGTTCCCTGGCCTCCTGCACGCCCCGGGTCCCGAGGTTGACGGCCAGCATGGGCTCGGCGCCGGCCTTGCGCACGAAGTCGGCGTACTCGGACAGGCCGAAGCGGTTGGTCTCCACCGAGCGCCAGGCGGGGTCCAGGCGGCGGGGGCGCTTCCCGGCGGGGCCGACGCCGTCCTCCCAGCGGTAGCCGGAGACGAAGTTGCCGCCGGGGTAGCGGATGACGGTCACGCCCAGCTCGCGGACCAGGTCCAGGACGTCGGTGCGCAGGCCGCGTTCGTCGGCGGCCGGGTGCCCGGGTTCGAAGACGCCCGTGTAGACGCAGCGGCCCAGGTGCTCCACGAAGGAGCCGAACAGCCGGGGATCGACCTCGCCGACGGTGAAGGCGGGGTCGAGGGTGAACCGGGCCGGGCGGGCGGGAGGGGACTCGGCGGTGCTCATGGGTTCCTTCCGTCGGGGGCGTGCGGGGATTGACGGGGAGTCGGGGACGGCGCGAGACGGCGCCGGGGGCGGCGCCCGCGGGGAGCGGTGGCCGGGCGTACGGCCGCACGTCCGGGTGTGCGGCCGGATGCGCATGCTTCTCCTTCGGAAGTTTTCCGGTAGCCATTCGGAGCGAATGGCTCCGCGAACCTCTCTTTTCTCTGCGGTCAGGGGGATTGACGGCCGCCCCGGGCGTCTCTAGGTTCGCCTGACAGTTGCGGGACTCTTCCGGAACTTTTTCGGTAACTCATGGGAGGGACGCCCTCGTGCTCAGAGTGAAACGCGCAGCCGTCTTCGGCGCACTGGCCACGGCACTGCTGGTGACGCCGGTCGCGGCGGCGGCCACCGCGTCCGACAGCCCCTCGGTCCCGGGGAAGACGGCCGCGCACGGGAGGAACGGGGGCCACGGCGACCCGTCCGGAGCACCCCTGCGCAAGCTCGCCGAGCGGACGACGACGAAGGTGCGCGTCGGCACCGCCGTGGACATGGCGGCGCTCGCGGAGGACGCCACCTACCGGAAGACCGTCGCCAGGGAGTTCAACTCCGTGACGGCGGAGAACGTGATGAAGTGGGAGACCGTCCAGCCCGAGCGCGGCGTGTACGACTTCGCCGCCGGGGACGAGCTGGTGGACTTCGCCCGCGCCAACGGCCAGCAGGTGCGCGGCCACACCCTGGTGTGGCACAACCAGCTCCCGAAGTGGCTGACCGAGGGCGACTTCTCCCGGGAGGAGCTGCGCTCGATCCTGCGCGAGCACATCACCACCGTGGTGCGGCACTACAGGGGCCGCATCTACGAGTGGGACGTGGCCAACGAGGTGTTCGAGGACGACGGCACCCTGCGCAAGTCCCTGTGGCTGGAGAAGCTGGGCCCCGGCTACATCGCCGACGCCCTGCGCTGGGCGCACGCCGCCGACCCCCGCGCGAAGCTGTTCCTGAACGACTACAACGTCGAGGGGATCAACGCCAAGAGCACCGCGTACTACGAGCTCGTCAAGGACCTGCGCGCCCAGCGCGTCCCCGTCCACGGCTTCGGCGTCCAAGGACACCTCTCCCTGGAGTACGACCTGCCCGGCGACGTCGCGGAGAACCTCGCGCGCTTCGACCGGCTCGGCCTGCGGACCGCCGTCACCGAGGCGGACGTGCGGATGAGGATGCCCACCGAGACCATCGAGCTGCACGCCCAGGCGCAGGGCTACCACGTCCTGCTCCAGGCCTGCCTGCTGACGCCCAAGTGCTCCTCCTTCACGGTGTGGGGCTTCACGGACAAGTACTCGTGGATCCCCGACTGGTTCGAGGGCGAGGGCGCGGCCAACCTGCTGGACGAGGAGTACCGTCCCAAGCCCGCCTACCGGGCGGTCCACCAGGACCTGCGGCTGGCGGCCGGGGGACGGCGCTGAGCCCGGGGCCCTGAGCCCGGGTCCGCGGGCGGGGGCGGGGGTGGTGCCGACCGGTGCCGCCTCCGCCCCCGCCCGCGTTCCGGCCGCCCGCCGGACCGGGCCGCGGAAGGCCGGGGCGCGGAGGGCCGGGGCGCGGGTCACTGCCCGGCCAGGCCCGTGTGGGCGATGCCGCGCACGATCTGCCGCTGGAACAGGGCGAAGACCACCAGCAGCGGCAGCCCGGCGATCACCAGCGAGGCCATCACCTGCGCGTAGCGGGCGCCGTAGGTGGACTGGACGTTGACCAGGCCGACGGGCAGCGTCATCCCGGCCGGGTCGGTGGTGACCAGGAACGGCCACAGGAAGTTGTTCCAGGTCTGGATGAAGGTGAAGATGGCGACGGCGGCCAGCACCGGCCTCGACAGCGGCACGACGACCGTCCAGAACACCCGCCAGCGCCCGGCGCCGTCGACGAAGGCGGCCTCCTCCAGCTCGCGCGGCACCCCCTCGAAGAACTTCACCAGGATGAACACCATGGCGGGGGCGGCCACTTGCGGCAGGATCACCCCCCAGTAGGTGTCGACCAGGCCCAGGGAGACCATCTCGGCGAAGAGCGGGGCGATGAGCACCTGCGGCGGCACCATGATCCCGGCGAGGACGAGCCCGTAGAGCGCCCTGCGGCCGCGGAAGGCGGTGCGCGAGAAGCCGTAGGCGGCCATGGCGCAGGTCAGCACGGTCAGCACGGTCGTCATGGCCGCGATGTAGGCCGAGTTCAGCATCCACCGGGCCAGGTCGCCGGAGGCCCACACCTTCTCGTACGCCTCGAAGGTGATCCGCGAGCCGATCCACTCCAGCGAGGTCCGCGTCGTCTCGTTCTCGGGCTTGAGGGAGGTGGCGACCGCCCAGGCGAGCGGCAGCACCCACAGCACCACCAGGGCGAGCGCCACGGCGAACAGCGCGGTGCGGCCCGGGGTCCGGCGCGGCCGGCGGCCGGTCGCGTCCGTTCCCCTCCAGGCCCGTACGGCCGGTCCGGTCCTTCCGGTCTTCACGATCGCGCTCACCGGGCGGCCTCCTCACGGGAACGGCGGGTCATCCGCAGGTGGATCAGCGACACGAGCACGATCAGGGCGAAGAAGAGGTAGGAGACGGCGGAGGCGTAGCCGATCCGGTAGCCGGTGAAGCCCGCGTCGTAGACGTACTGCAGGATCGGGCGGGTGCTCTCGTCGGGCCCGCCGCCGGTCATGATGTAGATCTGGTCGAAGACCTTCAGCGAGGCGAGGAGTTGGAGGATCACCACCACTCCCGTGGTGCGCCGGAGCATCGGGAGGGTGATGTGCCGCAGCCGCTGCCGGGCGGTGGCGCCGTCCAGCTCGGCGGCCTCGTACAGGTGGGGCGGGATGGACTGGAGCGCGGCGAGGTAGAGCAGGAAGTTGAAGCCGACCGTCCACCACACGGTGGTCAGCACGATCGAGAGCATCGCGTAGCGGGTGTCGGTGAGCCAGCCGATCCCGGGGGTGAGGCCGGCGGACTTCAGCAGCAGGTCGGCGAGGCCGAAGTCGGAGGGGTAGATCATCCACAGCCACAGCAGGCCGACGACGCCGGACGGCAGCAGGAAGGGCGCGAACCACGACAGCCGCCACAGCCACTGGACGACCCGCAGGTGGTGCGCGAGCAGGGCGAGCACCAGGCCCATGCCGACCAGGGGCACGGTGGACAGGACGGTGAACCACACCGTGTGCCACAGCGAGGACCACACCGCCGGGTCCCTCAGGGCCTCGGCGTAGTTGTCCAGGCCGACGAAGTCGCTGTCGGTTCCGGCGATGTTGTCGTCGCCCAGGCTCATCTTGACGCCCAGCAGCAGCGGCCAGACCAGGAACAGGGCGTACACCAGCAGGAAGGGCGCGGTGAAGACCAGGCCGTGCTCGGTCCAGCGGCGGCGTGCGGTCCCGGGCCGGACCCCGGTGGCGGGCGCCCGCGGGGGTGCCGGGGCGGCGGGCGCGGTCGCGGTCATGCCTCGCCTCCGAGCGGATCGGGGGTGTCGAGCAGGGCCTGAAGACGGGATCTGGCCTCGTCCAGGGCTTGCCGGGGCGTGCGGGAGCCGGTGAGCGCCCCGGAGAAGACCGCGCCGAGCTGGAGCCACATGGCCGAGGCCGAGCCGGCGAACCAGGCGGGCGGGTCCAGGACCACGTCGTCGATCACGGACCGGTACTGGGACTGCGGCTCCAGTTCGAGGTAGGCGGGCTCCTTCAGGACGGGCAGGTACGCGGGGACGTGGCCGCCCTTGGCCCACTCGACGGTGTGCTTGAGCATCCAGGCGACGAAGGCGTGCGCGGCCTCGTTGGCCCTGCCGCCGCGGTCGCGCTGGTGCGGGAGGACGAAGCAGTGGGCGTCGGCCTGGGCGGTCGGGCGGCCGAACAGGGCGGGCACGCGGGCCATGGAGAACGGCAGCTTGAGGTTGGTGAAGGTGCTGACCTCCCACTCGCCGCACAGGAGGAACGCGGTCTCCCCGCCGCCGAAGACGCCGACCGTGCCGTTGTAGTCGACCCGGCGGTGCGCCAGCCCCTCCTCCACGAGCCGCCGCAGGAAGCGCAGCACCTCCAGCGCCTTGGCGTCGTCGAGGGTGATGCGGGTGGCGTCCTCGTCCAGCAGGGTGCCGCCGGTCTGGGAGTAGAAGGTGGCGAACAGCCGCCAGGGGCCGATGGTGTCGGCGCCGAGGGTCTCCATGACCAGCGCGGGCCTGCCGGTGACCTTCCCGGCGGCGCGCAGCGCGGCGGTGAACTCCTCGGTGCCGCGCACCGGTTTCAGCCTGCCGTCCGGGCCGAGCAGTCCGGCCCTCCCGCAGAGGTCGGTGTTGTAGTAGAGGACCATCGGGTGCGTGTCGAGCGGAACGGCGTACTGCTTCCCGCCGATCCGGCCGCGGCGCCACAGGTCGGCCGGGAAGTCCCGTTCGTCCAGCCCGTGTTCGGCGAGCAGGTCGAGGTCGAAGGGGTCCAGCAGCCTGCCGGGCCCGAAGCCGGGCAGCCGTGCCAGGTGCAGAGCGGCGACCTCGGGAGCGCGTCCGCCGACCCCCGCCATGCCGAGCTTGGTGTAGTACGGGGCGCCCCACTGGAGCGTGGACGCCTCCAGGGCGATCTCCGGGTGCGCCGCGCGGTAGGCGTCCAGCATCGTCCGCATGTTCACCCCGTCGCCCCCGCCGAAGAGGTGCCAGAAGCGCACCCGGGTCCGCCCCTCCCCCACGGCCGCGGGGGCGGCGCACCCCGCGGTGCCGACCGCTCCGGCGACCGCGAGGGCGGCCAGGCCGGCCGCACCGCCGAGCACGCGCCGGCGGCTGGGAGCGCGCCCCGGCAGGGAGGACTGACGCATACGACCCACCTTCACGTTCGATATTTCGAATAGCGATCGGAAGTCCGAACGGGAAGGTAGGAGTGAACACCGTCCGCGTCAATGGTCCGCGCGGAAACACCCGCGGCGGGCCCCGCGGGACAGGGCGGGAGGAAGCGGGGGAAGCAGGGCGCGACGGCCGCCCCGGCGGCGGCGGAACGGCCGTCGGCGGGGACGTCAGGCGACGTCGAGGGTGACCTCGATGTTCCCGGCGGTGGCCCGGGAGTACGGGCACACCTCGTGCGCTTTCTTCATCAGCTCCAGGGCCGTCTCCCGGTCCGTGCCCGGGATGGAGCCCACCAGCTCCACCGTGAGGCCGAAGTTGCCCTCCCCGTCCCTGCCGATGCCGACCCGCGCGGTCACGGTGGAACCGGATATGTCCCTGCGCTCCCGGCGGGCGACGACGCCCAGCGCGCTCTGGAAGCAGGCGCTGTACCCGGCGGCGAAGAGCTGCTCGGGGTTGGTGCCGGCGCCGCTGCCGCCCATCTCGCGGGGCGGGTTGACGACGACGTCGAGCTTTCCGTCGTCGCTGGCGACCCGGCCGTCACGGCCGTGCTCGGCGGTGGCGACGGCGGTGTAGGCCACGTCGATGGGGGCGATGGGCATGGGGAATCCCCTCCTTGTTCGGTGTGTGTTCGGTGTGTCGGCCCTGGTGCGTCGGCCTCAGCGTGTTCGGTGCCGGTGTGCCGGTCCCGGTGTGCCGGTCCCGGGGGCGGCGGGCCTCGCGTCCGCCCCTCTCCGGATCAGTCGTCGAGGTGGACGATCGTCTTTCCGACGTTCTCCCCGCGCAGCATGCCGAGGAAGGCGTCCAGCGCGTTCTCGATGCCCCGCACCACCGTCTCGTGGTACTTCAGCTCACCGGAGCGGATCCATCCCGAGACCTCCTCGACGAACCGCGGCCGCAGGGCCGCGTGGTCCCGCACGAGCATCCCCTGGATCCGCAGCCGCTTGCCGATGACGAGCGCGAGGTTGCGCGGGGCGGCGGGCGGCTCGGTGGCGTTGTACTGCGCGATCATGCCGCAGACGGCGACCCGGCCGTGCACCTTCAGGGAGTCGATGGCGGCCTCCAGGTGCTCCCCGCCGACGTTGTCGAAGTAGACGTCGATGCCGTCGGGCGCGGCCCTCCTGAGCTGTTCGGCCACGGGCCCGTCCTTGTAGTTGAAGGCGGCGTCGAAGCCGTACTCCTCGGTGAGGAGCCTGACCTTCTCCGCCGACCCGGCGCTGCCGACGACGCGCGAGGCGCCCTTGAGGCGGGCGATCTGGCCGACCTGGCTGCCGACCGCGCCCGCCGCGCCGGAGACGAAGACGGCGTCGCCCCCGGCGAAGGAGGCGACCTCCAGCAGCCCGGCGTAGGCGGTCAGCCCGGTCATGCCCAGCACCCCGAGATAGGTGCTCAGCGGGGCCAGTTCGGCGGAGACCTTCGTCGCGTGCCGGGCCTCCAGCGTGGCGTACTCGCGCCAGCCGAGCCCGTGCAGCACGTGGTCGCCCGGGGCGAGGTCCTCGGCCTCGGAGGCGACGACGATCCCGACCGCCCCGCCGTCCATCGGCTCGTCGAGCCCGTACGGCGGCACGTAGGACTTCACGTCGTTCATCCTGCCGCGCATGTACGGGTCGACCGACAGGTACAGGTTGCGCACCAGGACCTGGCCGGGGCCCGGGGCCCGTACGGGAGCCTCGCGCAGCGCGAAGTCCGCCGGGGTGGGCCAGCCCCGCGGGCGGGCGGTCAGGTGCCACTCGCGTCCGGTGGCGGGCAACGTCATGGAAACGCCTCCAAGAAGGTTCAGACTCTGAAACAACCATCCCCTCGATGTTTCATGATGTCAAGCAAACCGGTACCCTGATGTCATGCCATCCCGCCCCGCTCCCGCCGACCCGCTCACCCTCGAGGTCGTCGAACTGATCGGCTCGGTCGTCGCCCGTTACCACCAGGAGTACGACGAGGCCGCCGCCCGGCACTCCCTGACCGGCGCCCAGGCCAGGCTGCTCAGTCTGCTCCACCACCGGCCCCTGCCCATGCGGGAGATAGCCCGGCGGCTGAAGTGCGAGCCGTCCAACGTGACGGGCATCGTCGACCGGCTGGAGTCCCGCGGCCTGGTCGAACGCCGCCCCGATCCGGCCGACCGCCGCGTCAAGCTCGCCGCCGCCACCGACGAGGGTCACGAGACGGCCCGGCGACTGCGCGCCTCACTGGACTTCGCCCGCGAACCCCTCGCCGAACTGACCCCGGTGGAGCGCGCGGTCCTGCGCGACCTGCTGAAGCGCATGCTGGGCGTCGAGCGGCCGGAGACGGACGGGGACTGAGCCGGTCCGGTCCCATCCGGGGCCGCCCGGCCCCGGATGGGGCGGGGCCGGGATCAGACGCACCACCACATGAAGCGCTCGCAGGTGGGGGTCGGCTCCGGTTCCGGCTCCTGGGGAGACTCGGGAGGCGGCGGCTCGGCGGGAGGCGTCGTCTGCGGCGGTTCCTCCGGCTCCCGGGTGGGACCGGCGGTGTGCTCCGGGGGCACCGTGACGGCCCCGCTCTCGGTCGCGGTGGCGACGGGGGCGGCCGACGAGGAGGCCCCGGGGTCGGCCGTGGGACTGGCGGAGTCCGACGGCCTCGCGGAGGAGGAACCGGAGGCCGAGGGGGAGGCGGACGGATCCCCGCCGGTCTCCACCGCGCCCGGCCGGTCGGTTCCGGGCAGCCGCTCGGCCACGTCGCCGTCGCCGGTTCCGCCGTCGCCGGGCTCGTCAGGATCGTCGCCCGAGGGGAGGGACGGGAAGGGCAACTTCCTCAGCCCGCCCTCGGTGGTGAGTTCCGCTATGCCGAGGGTGGCCAGTCCGGCCCCGAGCACCAGGCCCGCGACGACCGCCCGGCGACGGCGCCCGGCGTTGCTCCGGGCCCGGCGCCCGCGCCGCCCGGTCCGCCCGCCCGGACGTCCGGCGCCGCGGCCCCCGTCCTCGCCATGGCCGTCGTCGCCGTCGTCGTAGCTGCCGCGGTCGTCGTCACCGCCGTCGTCGTAGCTGTCGTGGCCGCCGTCGTCCTCGGCGCCGGGGCTCCCGGAGCCGCCGTACGCCTCGCCCTGCGCCCCGTCACCGCCGTACCGGCCGTCCTCCCCGGCACCGGGAACGGCGTGTCCCGCGTACGCGTCACCACCGCCGTACGGGTCGTACCCGTGACCGGCCGGCTCCTGGGCGGCGACCGGCCCGGCGGGCGCGGGGGCGGAGATGTCCACCGGCGCCAGGGCATGGCTCGGCGCACCGCAACCCGGGCAGGAGAGGGCGCCGTTGAGGTACCGGCGGCAGGTGACGCAGTAGGTCATGGAGTCCGGAGGGTACGAGCAGGGACACGCGAACGAAAGACTCCCCTCGTGAAGATCCCGTGTCAACCCGCGAACGGCGGCTGCGCGAGCCCCTGCCCCACGTCCGGCAGCACCAGGAGCGCACCGGCCAGCGGCTGCGCGCCCGGCGCGATCCCCGTCCGCGCCGTGGTGACGTAGAGGTCCCGCAGCCCCGCCCCGCCGAAGGCGCACGCCGTCACCCGGGAGGCCGGGAGGGCGACCGTACGGTCCAGCCGGCCGTCGGGGGTGTAGCGCCGGACGGCGCCGCCGTCCCACAGGGCGACCCAGACGCAGCCGTCCGCGTCCACCGTCAGCCCGTCGGGGAGGCCCGCCCCCTCCTCGATCTCCGCCAGCGTCCGACGGCCCGTCACCTCGGCGCCCCGTACGTCGAACACGTCGATGCGGCGGGTGGGGGTGTCGGCGTAGTACATCAGCCGTCCGTCCGGGCTCCAGCCGGTGCCGTTGCTGATCGTCACCTCCGGCAGGACCGTGGTCGCCGTGCCGTCCGGGGCGATGCGGGTGAGCGTGCCGCCGCCGGCGTGCTCGTCGTACGCCATGGTGCCCGCCCACAGCGCGCCGTCCGGGGCCACGGCGGCGTCGTTGCCCCGGCGGCCCGGTACGGGGTCGTGGTGCAGCCAGGAGAAGGAGCCGTCCTCGTCGTACAGGCCCACCCCGTCACGGAGGTTGACCACCAGTCCGCCGTTCGCCCGCGGCTTGGCCGCGCCCACGTGCTGCTCGGTCGCGCGCACCGTGCGGCGGCCGGTGGCCGGGTCCCAGGTGTGCACCCGGCAGGCGAGGATGTCCACCCAGATCAGGCGCCCCTCCGCCGCGTCCCAGGTGGGCCCCTCGCCCAGCAGCGCGTCCTGCCGCACCACGACCTCCGGCCGCGGCGCTCCGCCCGTTCCGGCCATGCCGTCCGCCCCTTCCTCCGTCGTCCGCCCGCACCGTCTTCCCCGCCGACCACCCTGCCGGCCGCCCCCGTCGGCCGCCTACGCCGCGCCCCGGTGTCCGAGTCGCGCCGACAGGTCGGCGGCGCCCTCGGCCGCCAGGGTCTCCAGCTCGGTGCGGCGCTCCCCGTTCCAGCGGATCGTGGGCACCGAGATGCTGAGCGCCGCGACCACCCGGCCGGTGCCGTCGCGCACGGGCGCGGCCACGCAGCTCACGTCCGGGTTGGACTCCCGCTCCTCGACGGCGATGCCGCGCGCGCGGATGCCGGCCAGCGCCCGGCGCAGCTCGGCCGGGGAGGTGATGGAGTTCTCCGTCATCGCCGGCAGCGGCTCGCCGCCGGGGCCGGGCAGCCGCGCGTCCAGCTCCTCCTCCGGCAACGAGGCCAGCAGCATCTTCCCCACCGCGGTGCAGTGCGCGGGCAGCCGCCGCCCGGTGGCGGAGACCATGCGGACCGCGTGGGTGCTGTCCACCTTGGCGATGTAGATGACGTCCGTGCCCTCCAGGATGGCCACGTGCACGGTCTCGTCGCAGGTCTCGGCGACCCTCCGGGCCACCTGCCGGCCCTCGGCCGCGAGGTCGAGCTGCTCGGCGTAGCGGCTGCCGAGCTGGTAGGTGCGCACCCCGAGCCGGTACCGTCCGGGCTGTTCGGGCACGGGCACCAGGTACGAGCGCGCGGCCAGCGTGGTCACCAGCTCGTGGACGGTGGTGCGGGGCAGGCCCAGTTTCCGCGTGATCTCCGGAGCCGACAGGGTGCCGTCCCCGTCGAGGAAGAGTTCCAGGATGTCGAGAGCTCTGGTCACGGCCGGTACGAGGCGCCCCATCGCCGCCCTCCCCTTCTCCCCGGAACCCGGTCCCCGGGCTCCGGGTCTTGCGCTGTTCGAGATTCCGAAGGATGACCGGAATCGCGAACACAGGCTATCCGCAGCCCGGACCGCCCGGCAACGGACCCGCCCCGCCCCATCGCGCGGCGCATGAACCGCGCCGCCCGTGGCACCCGTCCACCATGCCGAACACCGTCGTGGAGGGCCGCGACCTCTCCCTGACCCGCCTGGACAAGATCCTCTACCCGGCCGCCGGCTTCACCAAGGGCGACGTCGTGGACTACTACACCTCCGTGGCCCAGGTGATCCTCCCCCACCTGCGGGACCGCCCGGCGTCCTTCGTCCGCGCCCCCGGCGGCGTGGAGGGCAAGTCGTTCATGGCCAAGCACGTGCCGCCCGGCACGCCGGACTGGGTGACCGTGCGCCGGGTGCACCGCGTCGACGGGAGGACCGACCGGCAGGTCCTCGTCCAGGACCTGCCCACCCTGCTGTGGGCGGCCAATCTGGCCGCCCTGGAACTGCACGTCCCCCAGTGGCGGCTCCCGGCGGAGGGGAAGGCCGACCGGCTGGTGTTTGACCTCGACCCGGGCGCCCCCGCCACGATCGTCGAGTGCTGCGCGGTCGCCCGCTGGCTGCGCGACCGGATGGCCGGGGACGGCCTGGACTCCTGCGCCAAGACCTCCGGCTCCAAGGGCCTGCACGTGCTCGCCCCGCTGCACCCCACCGACGCCGAGGCGGTGGCCGACTACGCCGAACGGCTGGCGCGCGAGGCGTCGCGGGCGCTGCCGGACCTGGCCGTGCACCAGGTGCCCAAGAAGCTGCGCACCGGCCGGGTCTTCGTCGACCACAGCCAGAACGCCTGGACGCGCACCACGGCCGCCCCGTACACGCTGCGCGCCCGACCCCGGCCCACCGTCTCCACGCCGGTGACATGGGACGAGGTCGCCGGCTGCACACAGCCCGACGACCTCGTCTTCTCGGCCGGCGACATCGCCTCCCGGCTGGACCGGCACGGCGACCTGCTCGGCCCGCTGCTCGACCCCGCCCGCGCGGGACGGCTGCCGGACCGCGGCTGACCGCCGCGCCGGGCGCCCCCGGGCGCCGCCCGGGGTGCCGTCTCAGGTGTTGCTGGTGCCCCAGTCGTCGTCGAGCGGCGAGCCCTGCGCGGCGCGGCGGCCCCGCAGCGTGCGCACCTTGTCGGAGACCGTGCCGGGCAGCCGGTCGCCCATCCGCTCGGACACCGCGCCGAAGGCCTTGCCGGCCATCTCCCGGCCGTTGTGCGCGGCGGACTCGAAGGCGTTGCGCACGGCCGGGTTCTCGGCGAGCCGCCGGGCGGTCTTGCGCATCTGCTCGTACTTCTCGCGCCCGGCCCGGGTGCCGAGCACGTACCCGACGGCCACTCCTACGACGAACGTGAGCCGGTAGCGCATGGCTCCACCCTTTCCTCAGGTCTCTCCCGGCGCACCCTGTCCGCGGTGCGCTCTGTCGGTCTGCGGCGGACATCCCACGGGTACCCCGAGGCCCGGGGCGAATACCGATTTCAGAGCACCCCCTGACATGCGCTACTGTATTCCTCGCCAGCAGGGAACGCCCCCGGGAAACCGGAAGGGACGGTTCCTGCAGAGCGGTCCCCTGTAGCTCAATTGGCAGAGCAGCCGGCTGTTAACCGGCAGGTTACTGGTTCGAGTCCAGTCGGGGGAGCAGCGGAAGAGGGGCCCCATTCGGGGCCCCTCTCGGCGTATCGGGCGGCCTCCCGGGTACGTGCCCGGTGCCGCGGAAGCCGGTCGTCCGGCGATCCACCCGGTGATCACGGCCCTCATCGGCCCGTGCCTCCCCCGGCACGGGCGGGAGATCGTATGAGCGGCTATGCTGCGGCAGACGGCGCGCACAGGTGTGCGTGACGCGCCGTCCCGGGGCGGTAGCTCAGCCGGTTAGAGCAGCGGACTCATAATCCGTCGGCCGTGGGTTCGAGTCCCACCCGCCCCACCGCCGCCACCAGCGGGAACGTTCCGGCCCGGCCCCGGCGTCGGGCGTTCCCCGCCGGCCCGGCCGCCCGCGTCCCGGCGGCCAAAGGCCCCTCCGTTCCCCATCGGGGGTCACCGGCCCGTCTCGTGTTCGGTTTTTGTTCCGGTCCCGCGCCGGGACGCGGGCGGGCATCATGACCCGCATGTCCCTGTTCCAGATCTCCTGTCCGGCCCGGGTCCTCTACCTCGACACCGAGCTCGCCGAGTTGGAGGCCATCCCCGACGGCGCGTTCGAGGTCGCCCCGGCCCTGTGGTGCCTGCTGGAGGCCGGGCACGCCGGCCTCCACCACACCTTCGCCCAAGGGCTGCGGGCGACGGACGAACTCCCGCCGCGGAACCTGTGGACCCGCTGGCCCGACGGCGACGAGTACGGCCCGCTGCGCGAGACGCTCGTCCTGCCGCACTGCGACGCGAAGTTCCTGCCGGGGACGCTGGAGGAGCAGGGCTGCGGCCTGCCCGAGGGACACGAGGGGCGGCACGGCTTCGAGTTCGGGCCGCCGCTCACCGAGGCCGACGCCCTGCCCGACTGGCTCTTCCGCATGCTCTTCGAGGAACTCGAGTAGTCCGGCGGCGGAGCGGCGCAAGGCCCTCCCGGGCGGGAGCCGGTGGTGCCGGCCGGCTGTACCGGCCGGCTGTACCGGTCGGCTGTACCGGTCGGCTGCGCCTTGACGGTCCGGAAAGGCTCTGACCAGCAAGGCAGCGCATCCGAACGGCCGGAAAACGACCCCTGTGTGCGAAAATTGCCATCGCTTTACCCACCAGGGCTCGTCCGTCGACGCCGTCGGTTCCAGGGCCCGTCCGACTTGCCCATCGGAGAGAGCCTTGTCCATGAAACGCACACCGCTTCCGGGAGTCGGCACCCAGTACGACGTCACCACCCGCTCCGGGCGCCACCTGTCCGTCGTCGTCCACCAGGACGGACGGCGCTTCCTCGGCTTCTACTCGCCCGACGACCCCGACAGCTGCCAGGCCTCCTTCCAACTCGACCCGGACGAGGCGGCGTCGCTCGCGGCGCTGATAGCCCCCGACCCCAAGGAGCCGGGCCTGGCCGTGGGCGAGCTGGACCTGGCCACCGAGCGGATTCCGGTCACCACCAAGTCCCCTTACCGCGGGCGCCCGCTGGGGGACACCCGCGCCCGGACCCGCACCGGAGCGTCCATCGTCGCCGTGCTGCGCCGCACCGCGCCCCACCCCGCTCCGGGGCCGGACTTCCGCCTGGAGGCGGGCGACGTCCTCGTGGTCGTGGGCACCCGCGAGGGCGTCGAGGAACTCGCCCAGATCATCGCGGGGGGCTGAGCGTGCACGACACCACCGTTCTGCTCATCGAACTGGGCGCCATCATCCTCGGCCTCGGCCTCATCGGCCGCTTCGCCGGACGGATCGGGCTGTCCGCGATCCCCCTGTACCTGCTGGCCGGGCTCGCCTTCGGAAAGGGCGGGATCTTCGAACTCAGCGCCAGCGAGGACTTCGTCGCGATCGGGGCCGAGATAGGCGTGATCCTGCTGCTGCTCCTGCTCGGCCTGGAGTACAGCGCCTCGGAACTGGTCGACAACCTCAGGACGCAGTTCCCCTCCGGCGCGGTGGACTTCGTCCTCAACGCCCTCCCCGGCGCCGTGGCCGCCCTCGTCCTGGGCTGGGGGCCGGTGGCCGCCGTGGCGCTGGCCGGGGTCACCTGGATCTCCTCCTCCGGCGTCATCGCCAAGGTGCTCACCGACCTGGGCCGCCTCGGCAACCGCGAGACCCCCGTCGTCCTCGGCGTCCTCGTCATGGAGGACCTGGCGATGGCCGTCTACCTGCCGCTGCTGACCACCCTGCTGGCCGGGGTCGGCCTGGCGAGCGGCAGCCTCAGCCTGGTGATCGCCCTGGGGACCGTGGGCCTCGTCCTCTACGTCGCGCTGCGCCACGGGCGGCTGATCAGCAAGTCGGTCTCCTCCGACAACCCCGAACTGCTGCTGCTGGTGGTGCTCGGGCTGACCCTGCTGATCGCCGGGATCGCCCAGCGGCTGCACGTCTCCGCGGCCGTCGGCGCGTTCCTGGTGGGCATCGCCCTGTCCGGGGAGGTCGCCGAGAGCGCCCACCGGCTGTTCACGCCGCTGCGCGACCTGTTCGCGGCCGTCTTCTTCGTCTTCTTCGGCCTGTCCACCGATCCGGCCACCATCCCGCCGGTGCTGGTTCCCGCGCTGATCCTGGCCGTGGTGACCGTCGTCACCAAGGTCGTCACCGGCTGGTACGCGGCGCGGCGCGCCGGCATCAGCCCGAAGGGCCGGCTGCGGGCGGGCGGCGCGCTGGTGGCGCGCGGCGAGTTCTCCATCGTCATCGCCGGGCTGGCGGCCGGGGTCGCCACCGAGATCAGACCGCTGGCCACCGCGTACGTACTGCTGATGGTGATCATCGGGCCGCTGGCCGCCCGCTGGACCGAGCCCGCCGTCCGGGCGGTGTTCCCGCGGCTGCTGCGGCCGTCCCCGGCGAAGGGCGGCGGGGAGCCGGCACCGGCCCCGCAGGCGCGGTCCGCCATGCCGGCGGAGACACCCGAGGGGACGAGCGAGGGGATGACGGAGGGAATTCAGTCACCCGGCGGCCGGTGAGGCATCATCTCTCCATGGGGATAGTCGCCGGTCTGGACAGTTCGTCCGAGTACACCCGCATCGTCATCTGTGACACCGACACGGGCGCCGTCATCAGACAGGGTTACGCCCCGCATCCCGTGCCGGAGGGCGCGGACGGCGGGGAGGACGGGGCCGCGGCGGGCAGACGCACCGAGATCGACCCGCAGGCGTGGCTGCTCTCGCTCGGCGACGCCGCGGCCGGCGGCCTGCTGGAAGGCGTCCAGGCGATCGGCGTCACGGCCCAGCAGCACGGGCTGGTGATGCTCGACGAGACCGGCACCCCGGTGCGGCCCGCGCTGGTCGGCAACGACAAGCGGGCGCAGACGGCCGCGGCCGATCTCGTGGACGCGCTCGGCGGGCGCGAGGCGTGGGCGCAGGCGGTCGGGGTCGTGCCGCAGGCGGCGCAGCCGGTGGCGAAGCTGCGCTGGCTGGCCCGGCAGGAGCCGGAGACGGCGCGGCGCGTGGCCGAGGTGCTCCAGCCGCACGACTGGCTGGTGTGGCAGTTGCTGGGGCGCCCGCCGCGGCGCACCACCGACCGCGGCGGCGCCTCCGGGACCGGCTACTGGTCGGCGGCCACCGAGTCCTGGCGGCCCGACCTGGCCGAGCTGGCGCTCGGCCACCGGGTGAAACTGCCGGAGGTGATCGGTCCGGCCGAGGCCGCCGGGCAGACCCCGGAGGGCCTGCTGATCTCGGCCGGCACGGGCGAGACGATGGCCGCCGCCTTCGGGCTGGGCGTCGGGATCGGCGACGCGGTGGTCTCGCTCGGGGCGTCCGGCTCGGTCTTCTCCGTGCACCACCAGGCCCTGGTGGAACCGACCGGCATGATCACCTCGCTCGCCGACGCCACCGGGCTGCACCTGCCGGTGGTCCACACGCTCAACGCCGTACGGGCGCTGCGCGGCACCGCCGACCTGCTGGGCACCGATCTGGAGGGGCTGTCCGCGCTGGCGCTGAAGTCCACGCCGGGCTCGTACGGGCTGGTGCTGCTGCCCTACCTGGAGGGCGAGCGCACCCCCGACCTGCCGCACACCGCCGGCACGCTGGCCGGGCTGCGGCGGGAGAGCATGAAGCCGGAGCACCTGGCGCGGGCCGCCTTCGAGGGGATGCTGTGCGGTCTGGCGGACGCCCTGGACGTGCTGCGCGGCCGGGGCGTGGCCGTCAACCGGGTCTTCCTGCTGGGGCCCGCCGCCGACCTCCCCGCCGTCCAGGCGATCGCCCCGGCCCTGCTGGGGGCGCAGGTGGTGGTCCCGCAGCCCGCCGACTACACGGCGCTGGGCGCCGCCCGCCAGGCGGCCTGGGCGCTGGGGGTCGCCCAGGGCACGCTCTCGCCGCAGCAGCCCCCGCTCTGGCACGCCCCCGCCGGCCAGGTCTTCGAGCCGGGCGAGGACCTGGCGGTGGGTCAGGCGGTGCGGCAGCAGTACGTGACCGTGCGGGAGCAGACGCATCCGGGGGCGTTCGGCTGAGCCCCGGTCCGGTCCGGGCCCGTCCGGGTCCGGACCGTCCGTTCCGTCCGGGGTCCGGTTCTCAGTCCAGGTAGCCCCTGAGCTGGTCCGCGTACGCGTGGTCGCGGAGCTTGCCGAGGGTCTTGGACTCTATCTGGCGGATGCGTTCGCGGGTGACGCCGAAGAGACGGCCGATCTCCTCCAGCGTGCGGGGACGGCCGTCGTCCAGGCCGTAGCGGAGCTGGACGACCTTGCGTTCGCGCTCGCCGAGGGTGGACAGGACCGCCTCCAGGTGCTCGCGCAGCAGCAGGAAGGCCGCGGACTCCACGGGCGAGGGGGCGTCGCCGTCCTCGATGAGGTCGCCGAGGTTGACGTCGTCCTCCTCGCCCACCGGCGCGTGCAGCGACACCGGCTCCTGGGCGAGCCGCAGCACCTCGCTGACCCGTTCCCCCGTCAGGTCGAGCTGGGCGGCGACCTCCTCGGGCGTCGGCTCGTAGCCGCGCTCCTGGAGGATGCGGCGCTGGACGCGGACGACGCGGTTGATCAGCTCCACGACGTGGACGGGGACCCGGATGGTGCGGGCCTGGTCGGCCAGGGCCCGCGACATCGCCTGGCGTATCCACCAGGTGGCGTAGGTGGAGAACTTGTAGCCCCGGGTGTAGTCGAACTTCTCCACGGCCCGGATCAGGCCCAGGTTGCCCTCCTGGACCAGGTCGAGCATGGTCAGCCCGCGGCCGACGTAGCGCTTGGCCACGGAGACCACCAGGCGGAGGTTGGCCTCGATCAGCCGGCGCTTGGCCATCCGGCCCATCACCACCAGCCGGTCGAGGTCGAGGGCGAGTCCGTCGTCCAGGCCGGGGGTGCGCAGGAGCTTCTCCTCGGCGAACAGCCCCGCCTCGACGCGCCGGGCGAGTTCGACCTCCTCGGCGGCGGAGAGCAGCGGGATGCGGCCGATCTCGCGCAGGTACTGGCGGAAGAGGTCGGCGGAGGGCCCGGAGCCGTCGGGGCGGGTCAGCGAGGGGGCGAGGGAGGGTTCGGCCGCCGGCGGGAAGGCGGTCCCGTCCTCCGGGACCGTCTCGGGGTGGTCGGGCGGGGTGGCCGGCGGACCGGACGGCGCAGCGGCGGCCAGGCCGGGGACGTCCGGGACGGGCGGGGCGGTAGGGGCGGCGAGGGCCGCGCTGGCCAGGGTCTGGGTCTGCACGGGGGCGGCCTCCAAGCTGATCGCTGCCGGTTCGTGGGGCGACACGCGAGACGAGGACGGGAGCGGCCGCACCGCTGTCCGTCCCGGGGCGGATGAGCGGCTCCCCAGGGGATTCACGCTCCGAGGACTCAGGCACCGCCCCCAGTGTGCGCCACGACACACTCCGGCCACGAGGGTCGTGCGCCCAGTTTTTGGACTCCACCGTGACCGGGCGGGCACGGAACGCTACGCGCGGGGCCCGGACGGCGGGGGCGCGGAACCGTCCGCGGGCGGGGACCGGCTACGACCAGAGGGCGGCGGCGCCGCGGTCGCGCAGCGCCCGGCCGTACCGCTCCAGCGTCCACAGCTCCTGCGAGACGGCCGTCTGGCTCTCGTCGCCGCTGCTGACCAGGCGCTCGAAGGTGCTGCGCAGCTCGGCGATCCTGCGGTTGACCGCCTCCAGCCGCACCTTGACCAGCAGCTCCCCGGCGTACGCCTCGTCGGGCTCGCGCGGGGTCATCAGGGGCTCCACGCTCAGCTCGGTGATCAGCGACCGGACGGTGTCGTCCGGCGCGGCCTCGCGCACCCGGGTCAGGTACTCCCGGTCGGCCCGTTCCACTCCCCCGGCCTTCTCGATGGCCTGGCGCACCACGGCGTAGGGGGCGGCGGTGAACTCGTCGGCGCCGTAGGCATCGAACAGCGGGGAGACCAGGTGCGGGAACTGCAGCGCCACCTTGAGCAGTTCGCGCTCGGCCTTGCGCTGGGGGGTG
>NZ_DASQNP010000131.1:0-27865 GCF_035644915.1 Streptomyces sp. | reverse complement strand
GTCGTAGGTGTCGGGCAGCGGGGCGCCGACGTCGACGGACTCGCTGATCGTCACGGCCCGGACGGGCCGCTTCGCGCCGCCGCCCGGGCGTCCGCCGGCCGGGAGCAGGCCGCCGGTGGCCTTCCTGGCGGTGCCCCGTACGGCGTCCCGCACGGCTCCCTTCACGGTGTCCTTCACGGCGCCCTTCACCGTCTCCTTCACGACGATCCCCACGACGGCGCCGTCGTCGATCTCCTCCAGGCCGTCGAGCCGGGCCGAGGTCTCGCCCAGCCTGCGTCCGGTGGCGGCCATCAGGCGGTGCGCCTGTGCCACGGCGAAGGCGCCGGCCGCCTCCTTGAGGCGGCCGGCGGCCGGGCTGTCGGCGAGGGCCCTGGCGAGGCCGCCGGCACCGTCAGCCACGGCGGGTGCCTCCCGCGCGCTTGGCGGCACCGGCGGTCTTCCTGGCGGCACCGGTCGACTTCTTGGCAGTGCCGGTCGACTTCTTGGCGGTACCGGCGGCCTTCTTGGCGGTACCGGTCGTCCTCTTCCCGGCGGAGCCGGCGGTCTTCTTGGCCTGGGGACGGCGGGCCGCGGCCTTCTTCGTCCCCCCGCCCCCGCCGGCCTTCCGGGAACCCGGCGTCTCCTTCTCCTCCGGGGCGGATTCCGCCGACTCCCCGGCGCCGTCGCTCCCGCCGGCGTCCGGGCCGTTCTTCCACAGCGCCTTGGGCCCCTTGCCGAGCTGCTCGCGCACGCCCCGGGTGCGGTCCTGCAGGCCGCCGGAGAGGGAGCCCAGCCCGTCGGTCGCGGCCCGGCCCACCCCCCTGGCGTTGTTCCGCAGCCGGTCGGGGAGTTCGGCGAGCCGGGGGCTCTTCGCCTTGACCTGCTCGCCGAGCCGTCCGGGGTCCACCCCCAGGCGCCTGGCCACCACCGTGGCGCCCACGCCGAGGGGCAGTCTGAACTTCTTCACGCGGCCCAGCACGTAGCCCGTGGTGAAGGCCAGTGCCAGTGCCGACCGGTTCGTCATCTCACTGCTCTCCTTGGTCTCGCCGTTGCCGCTCCTGTACGGCCTGCAGCCGGTCGAGCAGCTCGTCCTCCCGGCGGTCGAACTCCTCCTCGTCGATCAGGCCCTCGTCCAACTGCCGTGAGAGATCCAGCAGTTCGCGCTGGATCGCCGACGGGTCGTAGTACTGCCGTTCAGCCTCGGCCACCACCTGCCGCAGCACCCAGCCGGCGCCGCGGAACGGCGCCGCGGGCAGCCCCAGGAGTCCACCGATCAGGCCCACGGCCGTTCACCCCGTTCCGCCTCAAGCCTCACTGTCCGGCGCCGGCCGTGGCGGGCGGCCGGGAGACGAAGCTGTAGGGCGGCAGCGGACCCGACGCCCGGATGTCCAGGTGCGGGTTCTCCTCGCCCAGCTTCTCGACGGCGGCCACGAACTCCCCGGAGGCCTCCCGGCCGAGCAGGAAGGACAGGTTCGCCAGCCAGCCGGACCCCTCGGGACCCGGCACGCACCGCTCCGCCAGGGGAGCCAGGACGTCCTCGATCAGCCGGGCGTCCTCCGCCTCGCGCTCGCGCACCGCGCTCGCGAGGAGTTCGCCGAGCCGCAGCTTGTCCTCGTAGGAGCCGCCGCCGGAGGCACGGTTGCGCTCCGCCAGGGAACGGGCCTCCTCGTTCTCGGCCAGGACCAGGTGCAGCACCTCCTCCTCCCGGTGCACGGCCTTCACGTTGTACTCGGACCGCCCGTCCAGCTCCTCCAACTGTCGTGCGTAGTGCTCACCGTGGTCGGCGAGCACCCGGCGCACGGTCTCGTCGTCCTCGGACAGGCTGCCGAAGCGCAGCGGCAGGACCGCGCCCTTGGCGCCCGCCTCGGTCAGCACGTGCTGGTGGGCCAGCAGGTCGCGCCGCTTGGGCCTGAGGTCCTCCGGGCAGTCGCTGATCAGTGCCGCGAGGTTCCCCTCGCGGATCACGCGCACCTCGCGCGGCGGGTCGCCGACGCCGGACGCCTTCTCCGGCAGGGCCGGGTGGTCCGAGCGCGCGATCCCGTAGACGTAGACGCTCACTCCGTCTCCTCCTTGCGGCGGGTGGTGGCGCGGCGCCTGCGGGGCTCGGGCTCCTCCTCATCGGAGGACCGGCCCTGGCGGAAGGCGTCGGACAGGGTCTCGGCGGCCCCGGCCAGGGCACCCTTGGTCTTGCTGCTGGCGCCGCTCTCGGTGGCGCTCTCCAGCACCTCCGGCAGACCGGGCGACTTCCTCGGCCCGGACTCCAGGTCGAGGCGGTTGCACGCCTCCGCGAACCGCAGGTACGTGTCGACGCTCGCGACCACGACCCGTACGTCGACCTTCAGGATCTCGATGCCGACCAGCGAGACGCGGATGAACGCGTCGATCACCAGTCCTCGGTCCAGGATGAGTTCCAGGACGTCGTAGAGGCCGCTGCTGCCTCCACCCCCGGTGGACCGTTGTGCGGGAACTGCAGTGGTCATGTCGGGAGCCACTCCTCTCCGGTTTCGCAGCTCTCAGCCGCGGCGGGACGGATCGGCCCGGCCGCGCTCGTAGCGGTGGATTCGGCGGTACCCGGTCAGATGCCCCTCCCCGTCGAGGGTCACCTCGTACGAGGCCATCAGGCTCATCGTGTCCGGAACCCGCTCGAGTTCCAGGACCTCCACCTCCAGGGCCCAGCCGTCCCCGGTCCGCTCGAACCGGGACACGCTCTCCGCGCGCAGGCCCGTGAGGTCGGTGAACTCCGCCCGGGCCGTGCGCAGCACCTCGCCGGGCGGGAGGGGACGGCGACCGTCCTCCACCGCGTCTGTGCTGTCGTCGTTCTCGTTCTCTGTCATGGGCTCCTCTTCACCTCCGGATACCGCGGGAGTCCTTCCGCAAACCTGCGCCTTGCGGAAGGGAATTGGGATGTGGCCGGAATTACCCGCAGACGTTCTCCGCATGCCACCGAAGCGTTTTTCCGGACACGTTCGGAGAAGGAGAGAGATAAGGAGCGGCGGAGGCAATCCCGTGCGACCCGGCGGACACGCACGGGTGACCCCGGCGGCGGCGGACACGCTCCGGAGCGCTGTGACACAGGCGTGACGGCGCCACGACCGGACCGGGACTTCCGGCTGCTCACCCGGCGTCGTACGGTGCAGCCATGGCACCGGTACCGACAGACCCCCGTACGCCGGACGACGACCCGGAGACCTACGTCGGGCTCGACGTCCGCACCGCCGAACGGCAGGCCCGCGACCGCGGTTGGACGACCGTGCGGACGCTCCCGCCGGGCGCGGTCATCACCATGGAATACCTGTCCGGGCGGCTGAACTTCACCGTCGAGGACGGCACCGTGGTCCGTAGCTGGAAGGGCTGAGGAACACACAGGACGGCCCCCGTCCGCTCCCTGATGTCAGGGAGGCGGACGGGGGCCGTGTGGCGGGAGGGAGGGGAGGTGCGTACCGCGACCCCCCGCCGCGCCGGGACCGGCGCCGGGGCGCCGTCACACCGTCACTTCCGCGGTCCCGTCGGCGCGGTGCGCGACACCGTGCGCTCGCCGGGCGGTCTGCGGCTGCCGCTGGGGGTGACGGGCGAACGCTCCGAGCGGACCGCGTGCCGCCCCGCGTGGGCCGGGTGGTGCGAGCGGGGATCCCCGGCGCGCGCCGGCCGGTCGGCGGGCCGGGAGGAGGAGAGGGCGGGCTCGTGCGCCGGGGCGGACGTCCGCGCCGCGTCGAGCCCTCCGATCGCCGGGGTCCGGGCGGCCACCGGCCGCAGCCGTGCGGATATGGGCGAGGAGTCCTCCCGCAGCCGGTACCAGTGGCGCAGCAGGTACGCCTCGACCCGGACGATGAGCGGTTCGAACCAGGGCAGGGCCAGCAGGATGAGCAGACCCGCGGCCCAGCCGAGGAGCACGTCGCTGACCCAGTGGGTGCCGATGTAGACGGTGGTGCCGCCGACCCCGAGCGCGAAGACCGCGGCGACCACCGACAGCCAGCGCCGCGCCCGCGGCGTGGTGGCCAGGTAGGCCAGGATGCCCCAGGTGACCACCGCGTTCGCGGTGTGGCCGGAGGGGAATATGTCGCCGCTGAGGAACATCTCGTTGGAGCCGAGCCGGGTGGCGTAGTGCGGGCCCCCACGCGCCATGCCGAGCTTCGCCGCACCCACGGTGACGTTCAACAGCAGCAGGGAGGTGCCCAGGGCGAGCAGCGGGCGCAGGGTCCGCTGCCGCCAGGAGCGCCAGCCGAGCCAGGCGGCGACCAGCACGGCGGTGGGGCCGCGCTGGCCGAGCACCACGAAGTAGTCGAGGAAGGCGTGTATCTCCGGCCACTGCTTGTACGGGCGGAAGAGCATGACCTGCCAGTCCAGCCGGACGAGCCGGGATGTGGTCAGCACCGCCACCACGATGGCCGCGTAGAAGCCCAGCGTGGCGAAGAAGAGCGTCCTGCGGGTGCCGCTCATCCCCGGCGGGGGCGTGAGCGGCCTCGCTGGCTCCTGTTCCAGGCGGGCGAAGATCCGGTCGGTACGCACTCCATCGAGATTACAGGCGGTGACGGGCGGCATTGCACCGGCCACCGGCTTCGTAATGCCTATGTGATGTGGAAAGTTCCTCGCAGAAGGCCTCCGACGCCTGTTTTTCCCGCGCGGAAGAAGCCATCCGTCTTTTCCCGCGGTGGCCTTCCGCACGCTATTGGGGTGGCTCTCCGTGTTCTTTTTCCCTCGGGGACGGACGCAGTCCACCCTCCCTTAACCCGACGCGTCCCGGAACGCCTCAGGGCGGCCCCGATCCGTGCAGCCACACGGCCCCGTACACCGCCGAGCCGAGCGCCGAGGCGGCCAGGACGGCCGCCGCCGGGACCGGGCGGGCCCGTGCCAGGGCGACCGCCGCCGGCAGCAGCAGGGGGAAGGCGGGCAGCAGCAGGCGCGGCTTGGAGCCGAAGTAGCCCTTGGCGCACAGGGCCAGCACCACCACGACGCCGGCGTACACCAGCAGCGGCGGCGGCTGCCGCTGCCGTACGCACAGCGCGTACAGCCAGACCACCAGGCCCACCCCGGCCAGCAGCGCCACCCCGCCGACGACCCCGCCGGTGAGGTGCCGCCAGACGAACGCGGCGAAGGCCAGGCCGCCGTCGAAGCCGTTGCCCCACTGCTCCTGGACGCCGAGGTAGCCGGTCGGACTGCCGGTCCGCGCCCCCACCCAGCCGACGTAGCCGAGCCAGCCGAGCGGGGCGAGGAGCACCCCGGCCAGGGCGCGCGGCGGCAGCCGCCGCTCCCGGTGCACCCGTTCCGCCGCGGCGGCCCACACCGCCGCCACCACCGCCGCGCCCACCGGCCGGGTCAGCCCGGCGAGCGCGGCCAGGGCGCCCGCCCACACCCACCGGCCGGTCAGCACGGCGTACACCGCCCAGGCGGCCAGCGCCGTGAACAGCGACTCGCTGTAGGCCATCGACTGCACGACGCCGACCGGCACGGCCGCCCACAGCACGGCCAGGGCGATGCCCGCCCGCCTGCCGTACAGCCGGTCGCCGATCGCGAACAGCGCCGCGGCGGCGCACAGCGAGGCGACGGCGCTGACGGCCAGCCCGGCGTCGGCCGCGCTCAGCGGGGTGAGGGCGGACAGCGCCCGCTCCAGGGCGGGCAGCAGGGGGAAGAAGGCCAGGTCGGGATGGAGGTCCCCGTTCGCGGCCCGGACGGTGTGGCCGTAGCCGTCCTCGGCGATGCGGGAGTACCACAGGGAGTCCCACCGGGCGGACAGCAACTGGTGCGCGCTCCTGTCCGCCACCGCCGCCCACAGGGCCAGCACCAGCAGCCCGAGCGCCCGCACCCCGGCGTAGGCCAGCAGGGCGGGGGCCGCGTACCGCAGGGCCCCGCGGACGGACCGCCCGGCGGGCCCCCCGGCCCGGCCGGCGGGACCGCGGGGCGGTGACGGGGGAGGTCGGAGGTCGCTCGCGGGCATGAACGAGGAGCGTAACGGGCCGGGGGTCGGTGATGAGATGGGTCTCAGAGCGGTGTCAACGTGAGGTCAGCCACGTGACGGCGCGGAGGACTCGCGTACGCTGGCGGATCGACTCGTCCCTCCACACCGGGCCGGACGCCGCCCCTCGCGTTCCGGCATTCCCCACGGCGACGGTGGGTGCGAGCGCAACAGGAGGTGCGTACATGTCCGGGACGACCACGGCCGGAGCCACCAGGGCGGCGGACGTCCCCCAGCAGAGACCACAGGGACCACAGGGACCACAGGAACCGCACGGACCGCGGGGCGCGCGGGCGCCGGGACGGACGGCACCGGCGGGAGGGCCGCCGGCCCCCGGGCCCGCCGGCCGCTGGACCGTGCTCGTCGTCCTCTGCGTCAGCCTGCTGCTCGTGGCCGTCGACGCGACCGTGCTGCACGTCGCCGTCCCCGCCGTCTCCGAGGCGCTGCGGCCCGGCGCCATCGAGCTGCTGTGGATCGTCGACGCCTACCCGCTCGTCTGCGCCTCCCTGCTGATCCTCTTCGGCACCCTCGGGGACCGCGTGGGACGGCGCCGGGTGCTGCTGGGCGGCTACGCCATCTTCGGCGTCGCCTCGGGAGTGGCCGCGTACGCGCACACCCCCGAGGTGCTGATAGCGGCACGCGCCCTGCTCGGCGTCGGCGGTGCCATGATCATGCCCGCCACCCTGTCGATCCTGCGGCAGGTCTTCCCCGACCGCCGCGAGCGGGCGCTGGCCATCGGCGTGTGGAGCGCGGTCGCCGCGGTCGGCGCCGCCGTCGGGCCGCTGGTCGGCGGCTTCCTGCTGGAGCACTTCTGGTGGGGCTCGGTCTTCCTGGTCAACATCCCGCTGATGCTGCTGTGCATCCCCCTCGGGCGGTGGCTGCTGCCGGAGTCCACCGGCGACCGCGACGGCCCCTGGGACGTGGTGGGCGCCCTGGTGGCCGCCACCGGGCTGTGCGCGCTGGTCCTGGGCGTGAAACGGGCGGGCGGCGGCGAGGTGCTCCACCCGGGCACGCTGGGGCCCCTGGTGGTGGGGGCCGCGCTGCTCGCGCTCTTCGTGCGCCGCCAGCGCCGCCGCCGGCACCCCCTGGTGGACTGCGCCACCCTGGCCCGGCCCGCCTTCGGCACGGCGGTGGCCTGCATCGTGCTGACCGTGCTGGCGCTCGTCGGCCTCGCGCTGATCGCCGCCCAGTACCTCCAGCTCGTCCTCGGGCTCACCCCCCTGCAGGCCGGCCTGCGGCTGCTGCCGCTCAGCCTCGCCGCGATCGCCGCGGGGCTGGTCGGCTCCCGGCTGCTGCGCCGCCTGGGGCCGCGCGCCATGGTCGCCCTGGGCTTCGTGCTCACCGCCGCCGCCGTGCTGTCCCTGACCGCCCTGGGCGAGGAGGACAGCCCCGCCCTGCTGGTCGGCGGCTTCGTCCTGCTCGGCTTCGGCCTGGAGACGACGCTGTTCGGCTCGTACGAGTCGATGCTCAGCGAGGCGCCGGCCAGCCACGCGGGCGGTGCCGCCGCGATCGGCGAGACCGCGTACCAGCTCGGCGCGGGGTGCGGCATCGCCGTCCTCGGCACCGTGATGAACGCCGCCTACGCCCCCGGCGTGCGCCGGGTCGCGGGCGTGCCCGAAGAGGCCGGGGCGGACGCCGCCCACTCGCTGGGGGAGGCCTACGAGGTCGCCGAGCGGCTCGGCGGCCCGGCCGGGGAGGCGCTGCGGGCGGCGGCGCGGGAGTCGTTCGTCCACGGTCTGCACGTCTCGCTGCTGGTCAGCGCCGGTCTGCTGCTGCTGGGCGCGCTGGCCGCGCTGCGGCTGCCGCGCACGATGGAACCCCCGGCGCGGGACGGGGAGGGGACGTCCGCCGCGGGCGGTCCGCGGGAGGGGCGGGACGCACGGCGGGAGCCGGTCCCCGCCGCGCGCTCCGCCGGGCTGCCCGGGCAGGCGGACGGCTCCCTCTTGTCCACCGGTATTACCCGGCCGTAACGTCGGGCCCGAGCCGCGAAGATCACCCCGCCGGAGGCCGCCGTGTCCAGCTCCGCCCCGCCGCCGTTCGACCCCGCCGACCCGCTCGGCCTGGACGACCTGCTCGGTCCCGAGGACCTGGCGGTGCGCGACACCGTCCGCTCCTGGGCCGCCGACCGGGTGCTGCCGCACATCGCCGAGTGGTACGAGCGCGGCGAGCTGCCCGTGATCCGGGAGCTGGCCCGCGAACTCGGCTCGATCGGCGCGCTGGGCATGTCCCTCACGGGCTACGGCTGCGCGGGCGCGTCCGCCGTGCAGTACGGGCTGGCCTGCCTGGAGCTGGAGGCCGCTGACTCCGGCATCCGCTCGCTGGTCTCGGTCCAGGGCTCGCTGGCGATGTACGCCATCCACCGCTACGGCTCCGAGGAGCAGAGACAGGAGTGGCTGCCGCGCATGGCGGCCGGCGAGGCGATCGGCTGCTTCGGGCTCACCGAGCCCGACCACGGCTCCGACCCCGCCGGCATGCGCACCCACGCCAGGCGCGACGGAGGCGACTGGGTGCTCAGCGGCCGCAAGATGTGGATCACCAACGGCTCGGTGGCCTCGGTGGCCGTCGTCTGGGCCCGTACCGACGAGGGCATCAGGGGCTTCGTCGTGCCGGCCGGCACCCCGGGCTTCTCCGCCCCCGAGATCAGGCACAAGTGGTCCCTGCGCGCCTCGGTCACCAGCGAACTGGTCCTGGACGACGTGCGGTTGCCCGGCGACGCGGTGCTGCCTGGGGTCACCGGGCTGCGCGGGCCGCTGAGCTGCCTGAACCACGCGCGCTACGGCATCGTCTGGGGCGCCATGGGCGCGGCCCGCGCCAGCTTCGAGGCGGCCCTGGAGTACGCGCGCACCCGCGAGCAGTTCGGCAGGCCGATCGGCGGCTTCCAGCTCACCCAGGCCAAGCTCGCGGACATGGCGGTCGAACTGCACAAGGGCGTGCTGCTCGCCCACCACCTCGGGCGGCGGATGGACGCCGGGAGGCTCCGCCCGGAGCAGGTCAGCTTCGGCAAGCTCAACAACGTGCGCGAGGCCATCGGGATCTGCCGCACCGCCCGCACGATCCTGGGCGCCAACGGGATCTCCCTGGAGTACCCGGTCATGCGGCACGCCACGAACCTGGAGTCGGTACTGACCTACGAGGGCACCGTGGAGATGCACCAGCTCGTGCTGGGCAAGGCGCTCACCGGTATCGACGCCTTCCGGTGAGCGCCCGGCGGGGGGCTCAGCTCTGGTTGAAGAAGCCGCCCTCGGCGGCGCGGCGGGCCTCGCCGTTGATCACCTGGTAGTCGGGCGGGGTCAGCAGGAAGACGCGCGTGGCCACGCGCTCGATGGAGCCGCGCAGCCCGAACGTCAGCCCCGCCGCGAAGTCGACGACCCGCTTGGCGTCGGCGGGTTCCATGGCCGTGAGGTTCACGATCACCGGGATGCCCTCCCGGAACAGCTCGCCGATGCCCCGGGCGTCCCGGAAGCCGTCCGGCGTGACCGTCGCGATGCGGGTGCCCTGTCCCTGGGCGGTCTCCGCGGTCACCTGCACCCGCGGGTCGGTGGCCCAAGCCTCACGGACGTCCCCGGACTCGGATTCCTCGGCGTACTCGTCGTCGTAGTAGCGCATCTCGCTGTCGTCGACGAGGCCCAGCCAGGCACTCGCCCTGCGCACCGATCCCATGGACGCCTCCTCTCACAAGCACGGTCCACCGTGTCTGGCAGTGCCTCCGCCGCGGGGCCCGCACCCCTATGGTCGTCCATGATGCTGACAACGCGCCAAACAGTTACCCATTCCGCACGGGATTCGTGACGGTACTGGTGCACAAGGCGCACGGGGAACGGCGCCGCGGCGGGGGCCGGAGCGGTGCGCGGACGGTGGTGCGGAGCGGAACCGGGCGGTCCCGCCGGACGGGTGGTCGCCGAAGGCATACGGGTGAAGTGCCCGGTATCGTGACGGCCACTCATTGATCAAGGAACGGGGGGATCTTGTTCGGCATCATCAGACCGTGCCGGCACAGCCTGGGGGAGGGGCTGCGGGCCGCGTGGCTGGCCCACCTGTGCGGGCTCTGCCTCGCACTGCGCGGTGACCACGGCCAGTTCGCCCGGATCGTCACCAACTACGACGGACTCGTGGTCTCCGTGCTGACCGAGGCGCAGACCCCGCGTCCCGCGGGCGGCCCCGGTGGCCTGCGGCGCACCGCCGGGCCGTGTCCGCTGCGCGGCATGCGCACCGCCTCCGTGGCCCGTGGCGAGGGCGCCCGGCTGGCCGCGGCGGTCTCCCTGGTGCTGGCCTCGGCGAAGGTGCGCGACCACGTCGCCGACGGGGACGGGGCGCTGGCGCGCCGCCCGCTGGCCGCGGCGGCGCGCAGGGTGGCGGCCGGCTGGGAGCGGGCGGGCGCCCGTACCGGGGCCGAACTGGGTCTGGACACCGCGGTGTTGACCGAGGCCGTCGAGCGGCAGCCGCTGGTGGAGGCCGCCGCGGTGCCGGGCGGCTCGCTGCTGTCGGTCACCGAGCCCACCGAGACGGCCACCGCCGCGGCCTTCGCCCACACCGCCGTACTGGCCTCGCGGCCCGGCAACGCGGCGCCGCTCGCCGAGGCCGGACGGTTCTTCGGCCGGCTGGCGCACCTGCTGGACGCCGTGGAGGACCTGATATCTGACGAGGAGTCAGGTTCCTGGAACCCGATCGCCGCCACCGGCACCCCCCTGCCGGAGGTGCGGCGGCTGTGCGACGACGCGGTGCACGGCCTGCGGCTGGCCCTGCGGGAGGCGGAGTTCGAGGACGGGGAGGGCGCCGCCCTGGTGCGGGCGCTGCTCGTGCACGAGGTGCGGCACGCGGTGGAGCGGACGTTCGCCTCGGCGCGCGTCAGTCCGCCCCGCCCCGGTGCGCCCCGTCCCGGCCCGCCGGGGCCCGGGTCGTCGCGGCGGCGGGGGCTGATGGCCGGATGCGCCGTGTGGTCAACGCTGTTCTGCACCGGTCAAGTTTGCTGTAGCGCCGAGTACGAGGATCCCTGGACGGGGGAGCGGCGCGAAGGGCTGTGCCGCGGAATGGACTGCGAAGGCTGCAGTGACTGCTGTGAATGCTGCCGGTGCTGCAACTGCGGTGAGGGCGACGGCTGTTGCAGTTGCGACTGTAACTGCTGACAGCGCGCCGGTGTCCGGTATGTGGGGCGGCCGGTGCGCTCAGCGCAGCGATGTGCCGACCGCCCTCTTGCGCCTGCTGATCGGACGCGTGAATACTCCCCTCAGCGTTTGTCAGGGACGCGTCGAACAGCGGGTTCCTGGCTGCGCGGCGCCCGCCTTTCGGCGGGTACCCCCCATTTCCTTCACAGGAGGAAGAACCAGTGAGGACTGAGCGCACCTCCCCCCACGGCGGTTCGGCCAGACGAGGCCGCGTACGCCTCCTCGCCGCCGTCTCCGGTGTCCTGGCGGCCGCCGCCCTGACCCTGCCCACCTCGGCGAGCGCCGAGCCCGCTCCGTCCCCCGCGACCCAGGTCGCCATGGCCAGCAAGGCGATGAAGACCGCGGACGTCGCGGGAACCGCCTGGTACACCGACAAGGCGACCAACACCCTGGTCGTCACGGTGGACAGCACGGTCAGCCAGGCCGAGATCGCCAAGATCAAGAAGACCGCCGGCGCCGGCGCGGACGCCATCCGCATCGAGCGCACCGCCGGCAAGTTCACCAAGCTGATCTCGGGCGGCGACGCCATCTACGGCGGCGGCGGACGCTGCTCGCTGGGCTTCAACGTCCGCAGCAGCAGCGGCCAGGACTACTTCCTGACCGCCGGCCACTGCACCGAGGGCGCCTCCACCTGGACCAACGGCTCCGGCACCACCCTCGGCACGACGGCCGGCACCAGCTTCCCGGGCAACGACTACGGCATCGTCCGCTACACCAGCTCGGTCAGCCGCCCCGGCACGGTCGGCAGCCAGGAGATCACCAGCGCCGCCAACCCGTCCGTCGGCCAGACCGTCTACCGCCGCGGCAGCACCACCGGCACCCACAGCGGCCGGGTCACCGGCCTGAACGCCACCGTCAACTACGGCGGCGGCGACATCGTCTCCGGCCTGATCCAGACCAACGTCTGCGCCGAGCCCGGCGACAGCGGCGGCCCGCTGTACTACGGCACCACCGCCTACGGCCTGACCTCGGGCGGCAGCGGCAACTGCCGCACCGGTGGCACCACCTTCTTCCAGCCCGTGGTCGAGGCGCTGAACGCGTACGGCGTGAACGTCTACTGATCCTCGCGGTTCTTCCCGCGGAACTCAGGGGTCCGTGTTCCGCAAGCCCCCGTCCGGCTCATGCCGGGCGGGGGCTTCGCCGTGCCGGGAAGCGGCGGAGCGGGGATGATGGCCGACACCGGCACCATCACCCTCGGCTTCCGGTCGAACGCCCTGCGTGTTCGACCCCGTCGGCCGAGGGTGCTGGCAGGGCCGGGCATTCCTCCGGGACCGTCCCGGTTCGGGCGGCCCCATCCCCCACGGGAGGCACAGAGTTGAAGCACCAACGGACACTCACACGGCGTACGGCCGCCTCGGCCGCGGTCGCGGCGGCATTCCTCGCCGGTCCCCTCGTCCCGGCGAACGCGGACTCCGCGGCACACCGCGAGCCGGCCCCGGTGACGGCGGACGCCGCCAACGAGCTGGCCTCGACCCTCGCCGGCGACCTCAAGGACGACATGGCGGGGGCCTACTACGAAGCCGGGTCGCGGAAGCTGGTGGTCAACGTCCTCGGCGAACCGGCGGCGGAGAAGGTCCGGCGGGCCGGGGCCGAACCCCGGATCGTCCAGCACTCCCTCGCGCGGCTCGACGCCGTGCGCAAGGACCTGGGGGCCAAGGCCGTCCCCGGCACCGCGCGCGCCGTCGACCACCGGCTGAACAGGGTCGTCGTCACCGCGGACAGCACGGTGAAGGGCGCCGCTCTGGCCGACCTGCGGGAGCGGGTCGCCGCGCAGGACGGCAAGGCCGTCTTCAAGCAGGTCCAGGGCGAGTTCACCCCCTTCGCCGCGGGCGGTGACGCGATCTGGCGCGGTGACGGCGCGCGCTGCTCCCTCGGCCTCAACGTCATCAGGAACGGCCTGCCGTACTTCCTGACCGCCGGCCACTGCGCCGAGCTCTTCGACCGCTGGTCCACGACCCGCAACGGAAGGACCGTCGGCGTCACCGCGGCGAGCGACTTCCCCGGTGACGACCACGCCCTGGTGCGGTACACCGCCCGGGTGGACCACCGGAGCCGGGTGAACCTGTACAACGGCACCACCCGGGCCATCACCCGGGCGGCCGATCCCATCGTCGGCCAGCGGGTGTGGCGCAGCGGCAGCACCACCGGGGTCCGCAGCGGTGACGTCCAGGCGCTGGACGTCTCCGTGACCTACGCGCAGGGCACGGTGGACGGCCTGATCCAGACCGACGTCTGCGCCGAGCCCGGCGACAGCGGCGGCCCGCTGTTCTCGGACGCCACCATCCACGGCCTGACCTCGGGCGGCAGCGGCAACTGCCGCTCCGGCGGAGTCACCTTCTACCAGCCGGCGGCCGAAGCGCTGCGGGAGCACGGCGTCCGGCTCGGCTGACGCACCACCGCGTCCCCGGTCCCCGCCACGGACCCCCGGAGGTCTTCCTCCGGGGGTCCGCCGCCGTCCACAGTGCCCGCCGTGGCGTGGGGAGGGGCGGGGGTCCTGCGGGACCGCGACGCGGCCCTGTACCTGTCCGGCGTGCTGGTCTCCGGCTTCGGCTCGACCGCGATGGGCCTGTTCGCCGGCGTGTGGACCAAGGAGCTGACCGGCTCCGACGGCCTCGCCGGCCTCGCCGCGTTCTTCCTGTGGGCGCCGACCCTGGCCGGCCCCCTCATCGGGACCCTGGCCGACCGCACCCGGCGGGTGTCGCTGCCGGTCCGGCTCAACACCGCCATGGCCGTGCTGCTGCCGGTGCTGCTACCGGTGCGCTCCGCCGACCTGGTCCGGCTGCTCTTCGCCGTGCTGCTGGTCTACGGCGCCGCCTCCGTGCTCGGCGACGCCGCGGAGGCGGGAGTGGTCGCCGCGACCGTCCCCGGGGAACTGCGCGGCGACTTCAACGGGCTGCGGCTGTCGGCGAACGAGGGCATGAAGCTGCTCGCCCCGCTCGCCGGGGCCGCCCTGTTCGCCCGCTTCGGCGCGGCCCCGGTGGTCCTGGCCGACGCCGTCACCTTCGCGGCCGCGGCGGCCGCCTTCGCCCTGATGCGGGTGCGCGAGCCCGCGCCCGTCCGGTCCGGGGAGGGCCTGCGGGAGCGTACCGCCGCCGGACTGCGCCACCTGCGCGGCCATCCGGGGCTGCGGCGGCCGGTCGCCGTGGCGGGGACGGTCATGCTGCTGTCCGGGCTCAACGGCGCGGCCGTCTACGCCGTCGTCGACGCCGGGCTGGGGCGCTCGCCCGCCTTCGCCGGCGTCCTGTACGCGGCGCAGGGGGCGGGGTCGGTCGCCGCCGGCGCGGCGGCGGGCGCCCTGCTGCGGCGGCTGCCGGAGCGGGGGTTCGCGGCGGCGGGCACCGTCCTCTTCGCCGCCGGGGCGGCGCTGCGGGCCGCGCCCTGGACCTGGGCGGCCGTCATCGGCAGCGTGCTGATCGGCGCGGGCCTGCCCTGCGCGCTGATCGCGGTGATGACCGCCGTGCAGCGCGAGACCCCGGGCGACCTGCTGGGCCGCGCCGCCGCCACCGCGGGCACCCTGGTCCTGGCTCCCGTCACGCTGGGCACCCCGCTGGGCGCGGCGCTGGTCGCGGTCGCCGACCACCGGCTGCTGCTGGGCGCGGTGGGGCCGGCGGGCGCGGCGACCGCGCTGTGGTGCCTCGCCCCGGTGCGTCCCGCCGCGCCCGGTGGCCCGCCCCGGGAGGGGACGGACGCGCCGGGCGCGGCGGACGGGCACGGCGGGACCGCGGCGGCCGGACCCGGCCGGCCGGACTAGCGGGACTCGGCCGCGACCAGCTCCGCGATCTGGACGGCGTTGAGGGCCGCGCCCTTGCGGAGGTTGTCGCTGGAGCAGAACAGGGACAGGCCGTGCTCCACGGTCTCGTCCGCGCGGATCCTGCCCACGTAGGTCGGGTCCTGGCCCGCGGCCTGCTGGGGGGTCGGGATCTCGGAGAGGGCCACGCCCGGGGCGCCGTCCAGCAGCTCCAGGGCGCGCTGCGGGGTGATCGGGCGCTCGAAGCGGGCGTTGATCTGGAGCGAGTGGCCGGTGAAGACCGGTACGCGCACGCAGGTGCCCGAGACCTTCAGCTCCGGGATGCCGAGGATCTTGCGGCTCTCGTTGCGGAGCTTTTGCTCCTCGTCGGTCTCGCCCCGGCCGTCGTCGACGATGGAGCCGGCCATCGGCAGCACGTTGAAGGCGATCGGCCGCGCGTACTTGGCGGGCTCGGGGAAGTCCACGGCCGAGCCGTCGAAGGTCAGCCGGGTGGCGTCGCCCTCGACCGCCTTGCGGACCTGCTCGTCCAGCTCGGCGACCCCGGCCAGACCGCTGCCGGAGACCGCCTGGTAGGTGGAGACGACCAGGGCCGTCAGCCCGGCCTCGGCGTGCAGCGGCCGCAGCACCGGCATCGCGGCCATGGTGGTGCAGTTGGGGTTGGCGATGATCCCCTTGGGGCGGTCGGCCGCGGCCTGCGGGTTCACCTCGGAGACCACCAGCGGGACCTCGGGGTCCAGCCGCCAGGCGGAGGAGTTGTCGATGACGACCGCTCCGGCGGCGGCCACCTTCGGCGCCAGCGCCTTCGAGGTCGCGCCGCCGGCGGAGAACAGCACGATGTCCAGTCCCGTGTAGTCGGCCGTGGCGGCGTCCTCGACGGTGACCTCGCCGTCCTTCCAGGGCAGCGTCCGCCCCGCCGAGCGGGCCGAGGCGAACAGCCGGAGCTGCTCCACCGGGAAGTTGCGCTCGGCCAGGATCTCGCGCATCACGCCGCCGACCTGACCGGTGGCTCCGACGATCCCGATTCTCATGGGGCTCCTTCCCATCGTGCGTGTCCCGCTGCGTCAGCCCTCTACCCTGCCTTGCCGGAAGCCGAGGTGCCAATTCCTTTGGCCCACGTCACACCCGGTGCGGGCGCCGGACGCGCACGCCGGTGGCGGCCGCCGGAGGCGACCGCCACCGTGCCCGGGGCCCGTCCGGTGCCCCGGGTGCCCGGGTCAGTGCGGGCAGTTGCCGCGGAACTCCTCGATGGCCAGGCTGGGCCTGGGCAGCGGGCACAGGAACTGCTCGTAGCGGGTGTCGTCGTCCACGAAGCGCTTCAGCCAGGAGATGCTGTACTTCGCGATCTCGGTGTTGGAGGTGTTCGGCGCGAAGTGCGTCGCGTTGTTCAGCTCCAGGTACGCCCGGTCCGTGGAGGACGGCAGGCTCTCGTAGAACGGCTCGGCGTGCGAGCTCACCGGGGCGATGGTGTCGCCGTCGGCGCCGACGATGAACGTCGGCGTGGTGATCTCGCGCCAGCTGCTGTCGAGGTTCCACGGGGTGAGCGGGATCGCCGCCTTCAGCGAGGGCCGGTCCTTGGCGGCCTCCAGGCTGCCGCCGCCGCCCATCGAGTGCCCCATGACCGCCAGCCGGCGGCTGTCGATCCGGCTGCGGACCGAGCTGCGCTGGGTCAGGTAGTCCAGCGCGGCCAGCAACTGGTCGCCCCGGCTGCCGGGCTGGTCGAGCCGGGTGAGGGTGTCGATGGTGAAGACCACGAAGCCCTGCGAGGCCAGGCGCGGTCCGAGCCAGGCCATGCTGGACTGGTCGGCGGTGAAGCCGGGGGCGACCGCCACGGCGCCGAAGGTGCCGTCGCTGGTGGTGGTCGGGTAGTAGATCGTCCCGCCGCCGAAGCCGGTCACCGACAGGGACGACACGCTGGTCTGCGAGGTCGCGTAGGGCCCGCGCACGGCCTCGATGCTCTGCTCGGTCGGGTCCGGGCCGCGCTCGTAGGGGTTCTCCGCCGCGGTCCGGACGGCGGACGGGGCGGCCTGGGCGTCCGGGGCGGCCTGGGCGGTGGGCAGGGCGGCGCCCGTGCCGCCGAGGACCAGGGCCAGGGCCGCGCCCAGCTTCGCCAGGCGGTGCCGGGGGGTGCGCCCGGGCCGGTCCGCGGGCGGGGCGGCGTCGTGCTGCTGCGGCTCCATGAGGGTGTGTTCTCCCGGGGTGTGAGGGGATCGGTGGGGTCGGACAGGCGTCATCGTGGGGGCGGCGAAAGCGCTTCCGCATCGGTGAAATCACCGGTCCCGCGGCGGTCCGCGGCGGTGCCGGGTGCGGGGCGGGCGGCCGTACCGCCGGAACCGTTGACGTACCGGTCGGTATGCCGTGAGGATGAGCAAGCGCTTAGTCGCGGCCCGCGAAGGAGATCCCGTGCCCCCTGCGAACGCCCCCGTGACCGACCCCGACGAGCTGCGCCGCCGCACCCGGGCGCTGCTCGCGGAGCACGACCCGGCGACCACCGAACCGCTCGACTTCCTCCGCGCCCGCTACGACGCGGGGCTCGCCTGGGTGCACTTCCCCCACGGCCTCGGCGGCCTCGGCGCGCCCCGTCCCCTCCAGGCCGTCGTCGACGCCGAGCTGGCCGCCGCCGGCGCCCCCGGCAACGACCCCGGCCGCATCGGCATCGGCCTGGGCATGGCCGCGCCCACGATCCTGCGGTACGGCACCGAGGAGCAGAAGGTCCGCTTCCTGCGTCCGCTGTGGACCGGCGAGGAGGTGTGGTGCCAGCTCTTCAGCGAGCCCGGGGCCGGGTCCGACCTGGCCGCGCTCGCCACCCGCGCGGTGCGCGGCGCGGGAGGGGACTGGGTGGTCAACGGCCAGAAGGTGTGGACCTCCAGCGCGCACAACGCCCGCTGGGGCATCCTGCTCGCCCGCACCGACCCGGACGCCCCCAAGCACCGCGGCATCACCTACTTCGTCTGCGACATGACCGCCCCCGGCGTCGAGGTCCGGCCGCTGCGCCAGATCACCGGCGAGGCGGAGTTCAACGAGGTCTTCCTCACCGACGTGCGCATCCCCGACCGCCACCGCCTCGGCGCGGTCGGGGAGGGCTGGAAGGTCGCCCGGACCACGCTCGACAACGAGCGCGTCTCCATCGGCGGCGGGCGCGTGCCGCGCGAGGGCGGCATGGTCGGCAAGGTCGCCGCCGTCTGGCGCGAACGCCCCGAGCTGCGCACCCACGGCCTCCACCAGCGGCTGCTGTCCGGCTGGGTGGGCGCCGAGGTCGCCCGCCTCGCCGGCGAACGGCTGCGCCAGCAGCTCGCCGCGGGCCACCCCGGACCCGAGGGCGCCGGGACGAAGCTGGCCTTCGCCCGGCTGGCGCAGGAGCTCAGCGGCCTGGAGGTCGAGCTGCTGGGCGAGGAGGGCCTGGCCTACGACGACTGGACCATGCGCCGCCCGGAGGCGGTGGACTTCACCGGCCGCGGGGCCGGCTACCGCTACCTGCGCGCCAAGGGCAACTCCATCGAGGGCGGCACCTCGGAGATCCTGCGCACCATCATCGCCGAGCGGGTGCTGGGACTGCCCGCCGAGCCCCGCACCGACAAGGACGTCCCCTGGAAGGAGCTCGCCCGATGACGGACCTTCTCCACTCGGAGGTCGAGGAGGAGCTGCGGGCGAGCGTCCGCGCGCTGCTGGCCGACCGCTGCCCGCCCGAGGCCGTCCTGGCCCGCTGCGAGACCGCCGAGCCGTACGACCGCGCGCTGTGGCGGACCCTCGCCCGGGACCTGGGCACGGCCTCCCTCGCCGTGCCGGAGGCGGCGGGCGGCGCCGGGGCCTCGGCCCGCGAGGCCGCGGTGGTGCTGGAGGAACTGGGCCGGGCCGTGGCACCCGTGCCGTACCTCGGCAGCGCCGTGCTGGCCACCACCGCCCTCCTCGCCCTGAACGACGGCGACGGCGGCGACGGCGAGGCGGCGAAGCTGCTGGCCGCACTCGCCTCCGGCGAGCGCACCGCGACCCTGGCGGTGCCCCTGTCCACCGCGCCGGGGACGGGCGCGTTCCCCGCCGCCGTACGGGCCGACGGCGCGGGCGCCCTGACCGGCACGGTCACCTCGGTGGCGGACGCGGCGGTCGCCGACACGCTGCTCGTCCCGGCCACGGGCCGGGAGGGGCCCGGGCTGTACGCGGTGGAGGCGGACGCCGCGGCCCTGGCCGTCACTCCGCGCACCTGCCTGGACCTGACCCGGCCGCTGGCCGACCTCACGTTCACCGGCACCGTCGCCCGCCGGCTGGCCGGACCGCGGGACGCCCCGGCGGCACTGGAGCGCGCGCTGCTCACCGGGGCCGGACTGCTCGCCTCCGAGCAGCTCGGGATCGCCGAGTGGTGCCTGGCGACCACGGTCGCGCACCTCAAGGACAGACGGCAGTTCGGGCGTCCGCTCGGATCCTTCCAGGCGCTCAAGCACCGCCTCGCCGACCTCTGGCTGGACGTGGTGGGCGCGCGGGCCGCGGCCCGGTACGCCGCCGGCACCCTCGCCACCGGCGACCCGGACGTCCCCGTGGCCGTCGCGGTGGCCGCGTCCCACTGCGGGGAGCTGGCGGTGCGGGCGGCCGAGGAGTGCGTCCAGTTGCACGGCGGCACCGGGATGACCTGGGAGCACCCGGCACACCTGTACCTCAAGCGCGCCAAGGCCGACCAGATCGCCCTGGGCACCCCGGACCGCCACCGCACCGCGCTCGCCTCCCTGGTGGACCTGCCGCCGCCGGCGGCCTGAGGCCGTCCGGGCGCCGCGGGCGGGGCGGGGAGCGACCGGACCGCCCGCGGCGCCCGCGGCCGTTCGGCCGGAAGGCGCCGCACGGAGGCTGGTCCGTTGTACTACTCGTCAGTACGTTGACATGGACGCAACAGCGCTAGGGCGAGGAGGCCCCTGTGAAGCTGTCCAGGCAACGCGTACGAAGACTGCTCCGACTGCTCCCGGCGATGGCGCTCGCGGCCGTCGCGGCGACGGTGCCGACGGCCGCCCAGGCCGCCCCCGCCGCACCCGCCGCCACCACCACCGTCACCGCCGCCGACAGCGGCTGGAACGACTACTCCTGCACCCCCTCCGACAGGCACCCCCGCCCGGTGGTGCTGGTGCACGGCACCCTCGGCAACTCCGTCGACAACTGGCTCGGCCTGGCCCCGTACCTGGTCGCGCGCGGCTACTGCGTCTTCTCCCTCGACTACGGCAGGCTGCCGGGCGTCCCCTTCTTCCACGGCCTGGGGCCGGTGGAGGACTCCGCCCGGGAACTGGCCGCGTACGTCGACCGGGTGCTGGCGGCGACCGGTGCCGAGGAGGTGGACATCGTCGGCCACTCCCAGGGCGGGATGATGCCGCGCCACTACCTGAAGTTCCTCGGCGGAGCGGAGAAGGTGAACGCCCTGGTCGGCATCGCCCCGAGCAACCACGGCACCGACCTGCTCGGACTCACCCGGCTGCTGGACCTCTTCCCCGGCGCGGCGGACCTGCTGGACACGCACACCCCGGCCCTGCGGGACCAGGTGGCCGGCTCGGACTTCCTGCGCCGCCTGGGCGAGGGCGGGGACACCGTGCCCGGCGTGGCCTACACCGTGATCGCCACCCGCTACGACCAGATCGTCACGCCCTGGCGCACGCAGTTCCTCGACGGGCCGGGCGTGCGCAACATCCTGATCCAGGACGTCTGTCCGGCCGACGTCTCCGAACACCTGACCATCGCGCTGGCCGACCGGCTGGCCTTCCACCTGACGGCCAACGCCCTCGACCCGGCGAACGCCCGGCCGGTGAACTGCCTGTCCTACCTCTCCTGACCGCCCCCTCACCCGCAGGGCCCCTCGGCGCGCCACGGGTGGGGGAGCGGACGCACGGCGCCGCCGTCGCCCCGGAGAGGGGGCGACGGCGGCGCGGGCGGTGGGGGTACGGCCGGTCAGGCGCGGTGGCGACCGCCCAGGGAGCGGCGGCGGGTGGCCAGCAGGGCGGCACCGCCCAGGAGGACGGCCGCGGCGCCGCCGAGCGCGACGGCGGTGGTGCCGCCGTCGCCGCCGGTCCTGGCGAGGGCGACCTCCTCCGTGGCGTCGCCGTTGGGCCGCTCGCCGGCCGGGGCCCCGTCCCGTGCGGCGGGCGCGGCCGGGCGGTCCGGCTCGGCGGCCGCGGCGGACGCGGGCGACGAGGGCGCCTCCCCGGCCCCGGCGTCCCCGGCGCCGCCGGTACCGGCGGACTCGACGGTGGCCGGCTGCTCGCCGTGCTCGCCGTGCTCGCCGTGCCCGTCCCCGCCGTGTCCGCCGTGGCTGACGGTGGACTTCTCCGCGTTCTGGGCTATCTGCTTCTCCGTCGGGGCGGCGGGGGCCGTACCGCCGTCACCCCCGAAGGTGACGTCCGAGCAGGTGTAGAACGCCTCCGGGCTGTCCGAGCGCTGCCAGATGCTGTAGATCAGGTGGCGGCCGGACCGCTCGGGCACCGTGCCGGAGAAGACGTAGGTACCGTTCTCCAGCGTGGGCCCGGTGACCTTCGCGAACGGCTCCGGCTCCAGGTCCGACCACGTCAGCGGCTTGGTCGGGTCGTAGCCCTCCTTGGTGATGTACAGCTCGAACGTACCCCGGTGCGGCGCGGTGGCCCGGTAGCGGAAGGTGCGCTCGCCGGCGGTCACGGGGGTGGCGGGCCAGTCGGCGCGCGGCAGGTCCAGGCCCTTGTACTTGTCACGGCCCGCGCTGCACAGCTTCCCGTCCGGGATGATCTGGCGGTGGCGTCCGGCGGCGTCGCCGATGTTGACCTCGTTCCAGTCGTAGAACGCCTGGGTTCCACTGGCGGCGACGGCCGCCTTGCAGGCCGCCGAGTCCGGGCTCTCCGGACCCTCCGCGTGGCAGGCGGCCACCCGGCTGACCGGGTCGGTCATGGAGCCGTGGGCGGCGGCGGGAGCGGCGGTCAGCGCGGTCAGGACGAGCGGCGCGGCACCGGCGGCAAGGGCTGCGGCCCTGCGGCGAACGGTCATCGTGGGGTTCTCCTTCGGCTGAGGGACCGGGCCTCGCTCCCCCCGTGAACGGGCCCTGGCTACCGGCACGTTAACCACGGCGACCAGGCGATCCGGCGCTTCGGGGCCCGGCGGGACGATCTTTATGGCGCGCTTAAGACGGCGTTGAGCGGAGCCAAAGAAGACCGGCCGCCGCTCCCGCGGGGCGGGCGCGGCGCGAGCGGTACGGGCCGTGCGGAGGAAGGGCGGGGCCGACCGGTGTCGGCGGCCGGTGCGATGATCCCCCGTCATGAGGAGCCTGTGGAAGAGGAAGCGGCACACCGAGGTCGTCGACGTCCATCTCATCCTGCGGCGCGGGGACGAGGTGCTGCTCGCGCGCCGGGCCAACACCGGCTACGCCGACGGGCTGCTGCACGCCCCGTCCGGGCACGCCGAGGACGGCGAGGACGTGCGGGAGGCGATGCTGCGGGAGACGCGCGAGGAGATCGGACTGCGGCTGGATCCGGAGGAGTTGAGGGTCGCCCTGGTGATGCAGCACCGCTCCCCGCGGGGGGAGCCGCGGATGGGGTGGTTCTTCGAGGCGTGGGCGGAGGAGGGGCGCGAACCGGTCAACGCGGAGCCCGACAAGTGCTCGGAACTGCGCTGGTTCCCGCTGGACGCGCTGCCCGGCGACATGGTGGCGTACTGCCGGGCGGGCCTGGAGGCCTACCGGGCCGGCGAGCGCTTCGTGCTCCACTGGCACCGGCCCGGGGACGCCATCGCCCACGACCCGGCCGCCCCCGACCGGGCCGTGGTGCTGCCGGTCTCCGAGCCCGGCCGGCCGGGTCCGGCCGGATGACGGGGCCCGGCCGGGCTCGGAGACCGGCCGGGACCGGGTCAGGGGTCAGCCGAGCTGGACCGAGCGCTTGGCCAGCCCGCCCCAGAAGCCGTCGATGACGGTCCGCTGGGCCGCCAGGTCGTCCTCGCCCGCGCCCAGGGTGACGAACAGCGGCGCGAAGTGGTCCGTGCGCGGGTGGGCGATCCGGCTCGCCGGGGCCCGGTGCTCGAAGTCGAGCAGGGCGTCGAGGTCCGCCCGCGCCAGGGCCTCGCCGCCCCACGCGTCGAACTCCTTCGACCAGGACGGCGCCTCGTCGGGCCCGGCGCCCCACATCAGGCCGCGCAGGTTGTGGGTGAAGAAGCCGCTGCCGACGATGAGCACGCCCTCGTCGCGCAGCGGGGCCAGCCGGCGGCCCAGCTCCAGCAGTTCCCCGGGGTCGAGGGTGGGCATCGAGAGCTGGAGCACGGGGACGTCGGCGTCCGGGTACATCTCGGCCAGCGGCACGTACGCGCCGTGGTCCAGGCCGCGGTCCGGGGCGTCGTGCACCGGGGTGCCGGGCCCGGCGAGCAGCTTCCGCACCTTCCCGGCCAGGCCGGGGGCGCCGGGGGCCGGATAGGCGACCCGGTGGTAGCGCTCGGGGAAGCCGCGGAAGTCGTACACCAGCGGGACGGTCCGGGTGGCGCCCAGCGTCACCGGGGCCGACTCCCAGTGGGCGGAGACGATCAGGACGGCCTCCGGGCGCGGCAGCTCGCCCGACCAGGCGGCGAGCTGCGCGGTCCACAGCGGGTCGTCGGCCAGCGGCGGGGCGCCGTGGCTGAGGTACAGCACGGGCATGCGGTCCCCCGCGGGGCGCGGGGACGGCCGGGTGGACGAGGTCACGGTCATGGCGGGGTCTTCCGTTTCTGCTCTCCGGAGGGCTTCCGGTCCGCGCGGGCCCGCCGCTGCGCGGACCCGCGCGGACGTCATGAAGGGGTGTCAGGAGCGGGCCAGTAGGGTCAGGCCCGCCGCCGCGGCGCCGAGCGCGACGGCGGCCGCGCCGTGCGCGAGGCGGTGCGGGCGCAGGACGGGCAGGAGACGGTCCACGGCCCAGCGGCCGGGGCCGGTGAGGGTGAGCGCGGCGGCGGCCGCGGTCAGGAGCAGCTCGTACTCCACGCCCCGGGGGGCGAAGAAGCCGCCGCCCCACTTCACCGCCACCGCGTTGATCATGGTCCCCAGCACGGCTGCCCCGGCGAGCGGGGTGAGCAGGCCGAGGACGAGCGCGAGGCCGCCCGCGGTCTCGGTGAGTCCGGCCACCACGGCCATCGCCTCCCCGGACGGGTAGCCCAGCGAGGCGAAGAACCGCCCGGTGCCCTCGATGCCGCCACCGCCGAACCAGCCGAAGAGCTTCTGCGCGCCGTGCACGGCCATCGTCAGGCCGAGTGCGAGCCGCAGCAGCAGGAGTCCGGCGTCATGGGCGGGGGACACCGGTGCCGGGCCGGCGCCGGTGTCCCGGGCGGAGGCGTCGGTGCGGGGGATGGCACGGGTGGGGGTGGACATGCGGTCCCTCCAGTGGTGTGTTGTTCAAATTCGAACTACTCGGTCGTTGCGAGCGTACAGCTCAGTTCGAATTTGAACAACTGCGTACGATGGACCCATGAGCGAGCCCCGATGGCTGGACGAGCTGGAGATGGCGGCCTGGCAGGGCTTCCTGGAGGCCAGCAACCGCGTCGCACGACGGCTGGAGCAGCAGCTCAAGGACGAGGCGGGCCTGTCCCACCCGCAGTACGAGATCCTGGTCCACCTCGCCGACGCCCCCGGCGGCGAGATCCGCATGACCGAGCTGGCCGAGCGCCTGATCACCTCCAAGAGCGGCCTGACCTACCAGGTCGGGCAGTTGGAACGCCGCGGCCTGGTGCGGCGCCGCTCCTGCCCCACCGATGTCCGCGGGGTCTTCGCGGTCCTCACCGACGAGGGACGCGCGACGCTGCGCGGCGCCGCACCCGGCCACGTGGCGGCGGTGCGGGAGGCGCTCATCGACGTCCTCGACCGCGACCAGCTCGCCGTGCTCGCCGAGGCGCTGGGGGAGGTCGGCCGCCGGCTGCGCCGCTCCTGAGGCACCCCGAGGCGCCCGCCGTACGCGGCGAGGGGCCCCGCCCTCCGCCACCGCCGAGGGCCGGTGACCGGGGCCGGGCCGCGCGAAGTGGACGGCCCCGTCCCGGACCCCGGACGGCGGCCCGCGGGAACGCACCCGCCGCGCACCGGCCGCCGCCCCGCTGCGGTGGGCCGCCCGCTCTCCCGGGTGGCGGCACGGCCGCGTCCCCCGCCACCCGCCCCGCAGGACGCGGCGGGCTGGGTCGCCTCCCCGGCGCCGTGCGCGACGGGGAGACCATCGTGGGAGCCACCGTGCACGGCACCGGCCGGGCGTCCGTGGTGGTCGAGGCCGTGCACGCCCGAGCGGCGGCCCGCCGTGCCCCCGGCCGGGTCGCCCCCCGCGGTGAAACAGCGGCTGCGGCGGCTCGCTCACCCCGGCCGCCGTCTCCGCCGACCTGGACGCCCCGGCCGTTCGTCAGGCCCATGGACGGCTACGACGGCGTCGCCGGCAGGCCGCTTGCCCGCCACCCGCCTGCCGTGCCGCGTCACCGCCGACGAGCCCCTGGCGCCGCGCGTCGAGGCACGGACGGAGGGCCGCGGCTGCGACTGGTACGTCGAGCCGGAGCGGAGCGGCGGGGACGACAGCGGCGCGCTCCGGACCGGCGGCGGCCGGCCCTTCCGCGCCGACGGCACCGAGGGCCGCCCCGGGTACGGCTGGACGGTGGGGGAGACGGCACCCGGACGCGCGGCCGAGGAGGCCCCGGGGGACCGCCGGGGACCGCGGGAGGGCTCCCCGGCGCCCCGCCGTCCTCCCCGATTCCCGGCGCCACCGGCGCTGATGCACAATCGGGGCACCCCGCCCCCGACCCCGCGGAGCCCGGTCCCGGCGCCCCGCCGCAGGAGATGTGCCGTGTCCCTGAAACTGACCATCGACCCGGACGCCCCCGCCGCCCCCTACGAGCAGGTGCGCGCCCAGATCGCCGAGCAGGCCCGCGGCGGCGTGCTGCCGGTCGGCCACCGGCTGCCCACCGTGCGCGCGCTGGCCGGGGAACTGGGGCTGGCGGTCAACACGGTGGCCAAGGCGTACCGCGCGCTGGAGACGGACGGGGTGATCGAGACCCGGGGCCGCCACGGCACCTTCGTCGCCGCGGCCGGTGACGCCGCCGCCCGCGAGGCCGCCGCGGCGGCCCGGACGTACGCCCAGCGGGTCCGCCGCCTGGGCCTGGACCGGGCCGCCGCGCTCACCGCCGTCGAGGACGCCCTGAGCGCCGAGTACGCGCGCGACCCGGCCGGGGCGGAGGAGGGGCGCGGGCGCTAGCGCGCCAGCCGCGCCCGCGCCTCCATCAGCGCGAAGCCCAGCAGGTTGAGCCCGCGCCAGCGCGCCGGATCGGCCGCCCGCTCGTCGTCCGCGGCCAGCCCGATGCCCCAGACCCGGTCCAGCGGGCTGGCCTCCACCAGCACCCGGTCGCCCGTGGCGAGCAGGTAGCCCCGCAGGTCCTCGTGCTGCCCGAACTTGTGGACGCTGCCCTCGACCACGATCCCGAAGCGGTGCCGGACCCAGGTGTCCTCGTCGAAGCCGCGCACGGTCCGGCCCGCCGCCTTCGCCGCGCCGGGCGACGCCGCGGCGAGCACCCGCTCCTCGGCCTCCGCGTCGCCGAACAGCCGGGCCTTGGCGGCCATCATCCAGTGCTCGGCGGTGGGGTACTCCGTGCCGTCCACGGTGAACGGCGCGGGCCACCACTGGCTGAGGCACCACGGGCCGACCGGGACGCCGTGCCGCGGGCGGTGGCCCCAGAAGTGCACGTACTCGATCCGCTCGCCGCGCGCCCGCCGCCCGACCAGCTCCGCCACGCGGTCGCCGGGCGCGGTGCCGGGGACGTGCGGGGCCGTCACAGGTACATCCCCTGTTCCGCCCGCCCGGGCCCGGCCGGCGCCCCGGCCGGGCCGGCGCCCCGGCGCAGCGCGTACAGCTCGGCCAGGGTCGCGCCGTCCCGGCCGATGCCCTCCTCGGTGCCGAGCCAGTTCACCGCCTCCGCGCGGGTGAGCGGGCCCACCTCGATGCGGGCCAGGCAGCGGCCGGGCCGGACGACCGCCGGATGCAGCCGCTCCAGGTCCTCGTTCGTGGTGAGGCCCACCAGGACGTTGCGGCCCTGGCCCAGCAGCCCGTCGGTGAGGTTCAGCAGGCGCGACAGGGCCTGGCCCGCGGCGTGCTTGGCCTCCCCGCGGATCAGTTCGTCGCAGTCCTCCACCAGCAGCAGCCGCCAGCGCTCCCCGCCCGAGGTGTCGTCGTCCTCCCCGACGGCGATGTCCATCAGGTAACCGACCTCGTTGAACAGCCGCTCCGGGTCCAGTACGCAGTCCACCCGGCACCAGTCCCGCCAGGAGCGCGCCAGCGTCCGCAGGGCGGAGGTCTTGCCGGTGCCCGGCGGGCCGTGCAGGAGCAGCAGCCGGCCCGTGATGTCGTCCGGCGTGGTCTTCATCAGGCCGTCCATGGCCTCGGCGACCGGCGCCGTGTAGTTGCCGCGGATCTCCTCCCAGCTCCCGGCCGTGATCCGGCGCGTGGTGCGGTGCGGGCCGCGCCGCGGCGAGTTGTACCAGAAGCCCATGGTGACGTCCTCCGGCTGCGGCTCCGGCTCGTCCTCCGCGCCGTCCACCGCGGCCTTCAGCATCCGCTCGGCCAGCTCCTCGCTGACGGCCGTCACGGTCACGTCGGCGCCCTGGCTCCAGCGGGAGACCAGCACCGTCCAGCCGTCGCCCTCGGCGAGGACCGCGCTGCGGCCGCCGTCGCCCGCCGACCGCAGCACGACCGCCCCCGGCGGCAGCAGCGACAGGTCCTTCCGGGGCCGCTCCAGGGAGCGGCTGCGGGCGTGCGGCTGCTCACCGGTGGTGAAGCGGCCCAGGAACAGGGCGTCGAGCACGTCGGAGGGGGAGTCGCTGTCATCGACGCTGAGCCGGATGGGCAGCGAATCCTCGGGCGGCACTGCACGGCGGTCGGCACACATGGGCTCCATGATCCGGCACCGGCGCCCCGGACGCACGCAGGTTTCCGGTGTTCCGCGACCGGTTCCGGCCGCCGTGCCGGCCGCCGTGTCAGCGGAGTACGACGGCCACGGCGAGGGCGGCCAGCAGCAGGACCAGCACCCCGAGGAAGGCCACCAGCACCCCGCGCGGCCCCCGGCCGGCGT
>NZ_DASQNP010000130.1:0-13268 GCF_035644915.1 Streptomyces sp. | reverse complement strand
GGACAGACAGGCGTCCGCGCACGCCGTGCACGTCTGGGAGCAGTCGAAGCACTCGGAGATGCAGCGCTCCATGGCCCCGCGGTTGACGCCGCCGAGGTCGGCCGGGTAGGTCCGCAGCATCTCCTTGACCATCGTGGTCATGTGTCACCCCCTCCGTGAGGACGGAGGCGGTCTCGGTGACCAGCGCCGCCTTGAACATCTTTCGCACGGCCCCGGCCTTCAGCGCCTCGTGCATGGTCAGTGCGGCTTCGTCTACGAGCCGCGGCTCCGGCTCACCTTCTGCGGCGCGGAGAAGGAACTCCTCTTCCCGGAACCCGCTCCGCCTGCCGGGCCCGCGGAACGCCGGGCGTGCCATCGCCCAGGGCCCGGAGTGACGGCCGACGTCACGGAAGTCGAGCCGGGATCCGAGCAGTGGCGGCACTGCGGTACCTGCCGGGGCGGCACCGGGGTGCTCCTGACGGAGAGCACCGGCCGGACCGGGAGCGTCGAAGGCCCCTTCCCGGGTCTCACTGCTCCCGGTCGGCGGACGGTTTGCGGCGCCGGTAGTAGCGGGCGACGCGGGTGCGGTTGCCGCAACTTCGCCTGCCGCCTCGTCCTGGCCGTGTCCTGAGACACGGTGCCGGACGTCCCTCCCCGACCCCGCCGCGCACGGACTCCGCCCACCGGCCGGCCGCGTACGGGGAGCCCCGGCGCCGCCACGGCCCACCCGGCCGCGACGTGCTGCGACCACCGTTCGACAGGGCGGTGCTGTCAGAGGTCGGGTTCCGGGCCGGTTTCCGTGACGTCGGCGGTCATGCCGGGTGGGCGACGATCCGCCCCGTGCCCCGCAGATCAGGCGGGCGGAGCAGGTCCCGGGAGAAGGCGCTCCTTCGCCGCACCACAGAAGGCGGGCCAGAACCCTCTCCGATGTGCGGAGTCAGTCAGTGCGCAGCCGACGACGAACGCCAAGGCAACCGCCGGCGCCACGGTGGTGCCGGTGTGCGGCCCAGGACGGTGCGGCCGTGCCCGTGGTGACCGTGTGCGACGTGATCGGCGCGCGCACCGGAGCGGTGTGCGGCATGGCCGTGGCTGCGGATGACGGGCGAACCGTCGTTCCCCCCTGTGCACCGGACTGCGGACGGCTGTCCGTCCGCTCGTGGACCCATGCGGGCAGGGGTGCGCGGGAGGAATCCTGCGCCGGGAGCACCCTGTGCGGCGGGCGCCGGGGCCCGTGCGGCACGAGCCCCGGCACCCCGGACGTCACTCCTTGCCGAGGAGCTTGTTCATGGTGTCGATCTCGGCGTTCTGGGTGGCGATGATGTCGTCGGCCATGGACTTCGCCGGGCCGTAGGCGCCGTTCTCCTTCTCGGTCCTGGCCATGGCCACGGCACCCTTGTGGTGCTCGATCATCATCTCCAGGAAGGCGGTGTCGAAGGCCTTCCCGGAGGACTTCTCGAGTTCGTCCATCTGCTCGGGGGTCATCATCCCCGCCCTGCCGTGACCTCCGTGAACTCCGTGGCCGGAGTGGTCCGCGCTTCCCTCGGCGGGAACGTCCTCGCCCCAGGAGGTCAGCCAGCCGGTGAGGGTGTCGATCTCCGGCTGCTGGGCCTTCTCGATGTCGGCGGCCAGGTCCTTGACCTCCTGCGAGGCGGCGCGGTCGGCGGCGAGGTCGGCCATCTCCACCGCCTGCCGGTGGTGGGGGATCATCCCCTGGGCGAAGGAGACGTCGGCGGCGTTGTGCTCACCGGTGGAGGGCGAGGCGGAAGCCCTGGGCGAGGACTGGTTGCCGTGGCCGGCGTGGCCGGTGGAGGCGTTGTTGCCGCCGCAGGCGGTCAGGACGACGGCGGTGGTCACGGTCACCGCCACGGCGGCGAGCCGGCGCGGAGCGGAGCGGTGTGCGGTCATGGTGGTGCAACTCCTGTTGGGCAAAAGGGAAAAAGGGCACGGTGGGGCGCGGCGACCGCTCCCTGTCGGGGCGGTGGCACGCGGGTGCTCCTATATGCGCAGGAGTTGCAGTTCGCTCAGGGACGGTGGCGCACGGCTGCCGAGCGAGTCCGCCGGAGCCCGCTGCGTGGCGGACGCATCGGCCCTCGGGGCCGCCGGGGTGGGGACGAGGGCGGGGAGGGCCGGAGGGCCGGAGGTGCCGCCGGCCGCGCAGGCGGGGTCCGCGTGGCCGGGGTGGTCGCCCGTCTCATGGGGCGCGTGCGCGCACTCCCCGCCACCGGAGCCGTGCGGGCCGTCGGACGCCATGGCGGACAGGGGCATCGCATGTCCGGTGGCGGGCAGGTCGTGGGACCAGCCCGGCAGGCCGACCGTGGTCGGGCCGTGCATCGCCACCAGCCCCGTCAGCACCGACAGGACCAGCAGCACCAACCGCACACCCAGGGGGCGGGTCAGTGAGTACGTCCGCTGATCCATACAGGTCATCCTAGGTGCGGAGTCCGGCCGTCGAGCGGCTGGTCGTCCACTGCGGGGCGCAACTGGAGGCCGTTGTGGTGAGGATCACAGGCATCGGCTGGAGCATCCGCGGAGCCATCACCCGTCGTGCCCCGTCCCGGAAGGCCGGGACCGTCGTCCAGGACGCCGCGGTCGTGCGCGCGGCCCGGAACCCGGTCGGCCCCCGCGGCTTGCACACCGCCAAGGCCGTGGCGGCGAGCAGGATCGGCAAACCGCCACCGGAGTGGAGTACACGAGCCGGGCTCCCCGGCCCGCCGGGCACAGCCCCGGAGGGGGAGACCTGCGCGGCCATGTCCGCGAAGCGGCCGATCGATTGGGCGGAGATCGGCAGGACCGGGTCGCGAGGACGGTGAGCAGGAGTTCCGCCAGGACCCAGCGGTGCCGCAGCAGGCCCCACGCGGTCCCAGCGGGCAGATCACCCCCGCCAGCGGCGAAGCCGGGCTCGCCGGGACGATGACGAACCTCACCATCGGCTCCATCGCCGGATGGACAGCACGCACCGTCCGGGCGTCATGACCGGTCAGGGGGGCCACGGCGAGCACCAGGTGGACGACAACAGCACCCGGCCACCCCACCGGGAAGACGATGTGCACGGTGAGCGCGGACCTGCGGCTGCGCGGAGCCGGCGTCATCGGAGGACACCGGCAAACAGCGCCCGGCCGTCGAGGGCGCGAGGCAGCCCAGGACTCCGTATGGCACTGGGTATGGCACTGGCGGACGTGTGGCGGCCGGGACCGTGCTCTCCTCCGCCGACGGGCATCACCGAGGCGATCAGCACGACCACGACAACCCCGGCGCACCCCGACGCCTTCACCCGGCGCGGTGCGCCGGGGGCTCCGGCCCGTGGCGCCGCCGAGGTCCGGCTGCGCCACGTCCGGGCGGGCGGCAACGGGCCGGCCGAGGCCGGCCCGTTGCTCCGGGACGGTGGACGACGGTTGAGGGAACCGCGGTGGAGGGGACCGCGGGGAGCCGTCTACCGCGGTTGTCCACCGGGGGTGAGGTGGACGGGGAGGCGCTGGTGGCCGTTGGAGATCAGGCTGCCATCGGGCTTGAGCTCCTCGGCGGGAACCGCGAGGCGCAGGTCGGGGAAGCGGTCGAACAGGGCCGGGAGCGCGGTGGCGGCCTCGGCCCGGGCGAGGGCGGCGCCGAGGCAGAAGTGGACGCCGTGGCCGAAGGACAGGTGCTCCTTGTCGGGCCGGGTGACGTCGAAGACGTCGGCGGTGTCGCCGTGCAGCTTCGGGTGGCGGTTGGCGGCCGAGTAGGAGGCGAGGATCGCCTCGCCCCGCCGGATCGTCGGGCCGCCGGGCAGGTCGATGTCCTCGACGGCGTACCGCAGGGGCGAGTGGACGACCGGCGATTCGAACCGGAGCGTCTCCTCGATGACGTCGTTCCAGCCGGCGCGTCCGGCGCGGACGTGGGCGAACTGGTCGGGATGGGTGAGCAGGGCGACGACGGCCTGGTCCAGCAGGTTGACGGTGGTCTCGTAGCCCGCGCTGATGACCAGCAGCAGGGTGTCGACGAGTTCCTGCTCGGTGAGGGAGGAGCCGTCGCCCTCCTCGTCCCGGGCGGCGATCAGGACCGAGGTCATGTCGTCGCCGGGCTCGGCGCGCTTGGCCGCGACGAGGTTGTGCAGGATCCCGTACAGCTCCAGCGCGTTGGCGGTGGCCTGCTCGGAGGTGAGGGTGGTGTCGAAGACCTTGTCGACGGTGCGGCGGAAGTCGGGACCGGAGTGCTCGGGCAGGCCCATCAGCTCGCCGATCACCTGGATCGGCAGCGGGTAGGCGAAACGTTCGCGCAGGTCGACGATCTGGCCGGGCGGAGTGGCGGCGAGGTCGTCGAGCAGGGCGGTGGTGATGGCCTCGATGCGCGGGAGGAAGGCGTTGATGCGGCGGGCGGCGAACGCCGGGCTGACCAGGCGGCGCAGGCGCCGGTGTTCGGCCCCGTAGGCGGTGAACATGTTCCGCACGCTCACCCACAGCTCCAGCGGCCACCGGCCGACGATCTGGTCGGGGAACAGCGGCCAGTGCTGGTGGGCGTCCTTGGACACGCGCGGGTCGGTCAGGAGTTTCCTGAGCAGCTCCGGGTCGGTGACGGACCAGGCCCGCACGCCCAGGATGTCCACCGGGGTCGCCGGGCCGCGGGCGCGCAGTGCGGCGTCCTCGGCGTGGCGGTCGGCACCACTGGGGTCCAGTACGTAGATCTGTTGGTCCATTGCCGGGGCTCCTCGGGGCATGGGGACAGGCGGTACGGAAGGGAGGACGACGGGTCAGGGCGACCGGGCCACGGTGGAGCAGGTCGCGGTGGAGCGGGCCGGCGGTGCGGCGACACGCTCGGCGGTACGCCCTCGCGTCCGGTCCTCACGTCGAGTCCGGCCACCGGTAAGTCGTCCCGCATGCCCACCTCCTCCTGCCGTCGGGTCAACATCCGGCACCATAGCGCCTGTTGCGGAGGGTGTGACGTCCGCCTGCCCCGCCGTACCGGGCCGCGGGCCGGACCGGTCGGGCGCGTGCTCCCGAACGGTCCCCCGCCACCCGCGTCGTCCCCTCGTGGCCGGTCAACGGCCTTTCTGTGGAAGGGAGTCGGCGAGCGGCCGGGTCGATGGACCTCCCGGTGGGAGGAGGGCGGGGAACGGCTCGTGCGCGGCCGTCGTGGGTGCCCCGCCCGCCGCCCACAGCCGGGGGACCACTGCTCCGGCGGGCCGACTCCACCCAATCCCGGGCCTTTCCCGCCCGCGGTCGTGCGGGAAAGGCCGAACCCGGCGGGAACAAGGCCTGAAAGAAGGGGGCGTCGGAGCCCGGCGCCCCGGAGTGACGGCGGCCTCTCCGCGGACGACGGCCGGAGAGCAGGGCGACCGCGCGCGGCCCGCCGTCCGGAATGCGCATACGGACCGGAAAGGTTCCGGCGAACCCGTCCGATCGCGCCCCGCCGTGTCCCGCCGTCCCGGTGGAAAGCCCGGATTCGGTGCGTGGCCCGCGGCCGGGGATTCCGCTGTCGCGCCTCACGCCTCCCGGGCCGCACCGCCGCCGGCGGCGAACCGGAGGCGGCCTCGCGCGCCGCGTCCACCAGGCCGATTACCTCCCGGGTAATCGACCCGGCGGAACCCCCGCGCGAACATTTCCTCGTCCGTCGCGTCCGCCGTCGCGGCGCGCACCCACGACGAAAGGACCTCCCCGAATGAGCAATCTCAAAACCGCCGTCGAAAGGTATTTCGCCGCCTGGAACGCCCAGGACGCCGAAGCCCTTCGGAAGGCCGTCGCCGAGGCGTGGACGGAGGACGGCACCTACACGGACCCGATGGCCGATGTACGCGGCCACGACCAGTTGGCCGCCACCATCGCCGCGGTGCACGAGCAGTTCCCCGGTTTCGAGTTCAGGATGACGGGAGAGGTCGACGGCCACCACCACACGGCCCGCTTCACCTGGGACCTGGTCTCCACGGCCGACGGCTCCTCCCCGGCCGCCGGATTCGACGTGATCACCCTGGCCGGGGACGGACGCATCGCCTCGGTGCTGGGATTCCTGGACCGGGTACCCGGAGCCTGACACCCCCACCGCGCCACGCGGGCGGCGTCCCGTCGGGCGCGCGGACGGCGGGGCGCCGCCCGTCCGGGCCCGCCCGCCGCCCGGGGACCGCACCGCCGGCCGGCCGGTGCCGTCGCCCCCGGGCCGGGCGGGCCGCCCCGTACGCCGTCCGCGCGCCCGACGGCCCGTGGCGGGGGCCCGCGGAACGGCGGCGCCGACAGGTGAATCCGACGGAAGAACCGCTGCTCCGCGCGCTGTTCGCCACGTCCCGCGGAATTCCCTTGTTTGGATGTTGTGTTCACGGCAAGGCGGTCCCGTGAAGACGACAAGGAGGTACCCAGACATGGGCATCATCGCGTGGATTCTCATCGGTCTGCTCGCCGGAGCGATCGCCAAGGCGCTCATGCCGGGCAAGGACCCCGGCGGCATTCTCGTCACCATGCTCATCGGTATCGTGGGTGGCCTTCTCGGCGGATTCCTCGGCAAGGTGATTTTCGGCGTCGACTCGATCGACGGATTCTTCGAACTGTCCACCTGGATAGCCGCCATCATCGGCTCGGTCATCGTTCTCGCCGTCTACCGGGCGGTCACGGGCCGCAGCCGCGCCCACGTCTGACCCGGACGACGGGTATACGGCGGCCGGTGACGGCTCGCCGCCCCGCGGACGGTTCCGGCTCACCCCCGGCAGCACCTCACCACAGGGGCTGCCGGGGGTGAGTCATGCGATCCGGGGGTGAACACCCGGTGGGGAACGGAAAACGGGGCACACGACCACGAGCCGGGACCAGGAGAGCGGGCCGGGGACACGGACCGCGACACGGGCCGGGAATGCCGCCCGGGACGAGGGAGGACGAGATGGGCCAGGTCGTACTGCTGCTGTCGGCCGGGATCGCGCTGGCCGTGGTCGCGCTGGCGGCGAAAGCGCTGAAATGGCTGCTCATCGTGGCCGTCGTGGTCTTCGTCGCGGGACTCGTGACCGGCCGGGCGAAGCTCCGCGGGTAAGGGCGCACCCGGCCGCACCGTACGCCCCACCCGGCCCTGCGGTACCGGTTCCCGTGAATCGGTTGTGACGGGTGCGCCACGGACGGTAACTTCTCGCATCCCGCGTCAGGGGGAATCACGCGAGAGTCGGGGGACCTGCCATGGCGACACCTCCACCCAGGAGCTTTCCGGACGACACCGGTGCGGACATCTTCGTCCGCGAGTACCCGACCGCCGTGGTGCCCGACGCACCGGGGTACCTGGCCACCAGGCCGCCCCTGCTCGTCCTCCGCGTCCCGGGGATCGAGGAGGAGTACGAGGCCCGCGTCCGCCGGGTCCTCAACGCGCTGGTGGAACCGCTGGACGACGCCGGCAAGCTGGTGCCCTACGCCATCCTGCAGGCGGGCTCCGACACCGACCTGCTGGCCGAGGCGGCGGGCAACCGGCTCGGATTCGGCATCCCCGGCAACATGACCCCCGACCGCTTCCCGGACTTCGAGCTGCTGCGGGACGTCGTCGACCACGTCCGGGCGAGCCCGGGGGACCGGGCGGGCCCCGGGGCGAAGGTCCTGCGGGACCACGCCTACCGGCAGCGGGCCGACCGGGGAGGACTGCCCGGCCTCCTGTGGTCGCTCGGCGGCAAGGACGCCCCGCCGGGCGCGGGATTCCGGGGCTGGCTGCTGCGGACCTGGTGGCTGAGCATCACCAGGACCTTCCCTCGGTGGTACTGGGCGCGCCGGAAGACGACGCGACTCGTCAGGCCGGGACGCCTCTCCCTCAACCGGCGCCCCCGGTGGCTCGGTGCGGAACTCAACGTGCGCCGGAGCAGGGAGGACCTGTTCGAGGTCATGGCCGCGGTGGCGGCGCGCCAGGCCCCGAGGCTGGCGCTCCCCCCGGACCACCCGCGCCACGCGGAGGCGCTCCAGGCCATCGACCAGCTCCTGCTGCGCGCGCTGCTGGCCGACCTCGGCAGACCCCCGGTCGGCCGCCTCACGCCCAGGCGCCGCCGCCGGAGCGCCCGCCCCGTGATCCTGGTGGAGATGCCCCGGTACGCCACCGAGGGGGCCCAGGCGGCCGAACGCTTCCTGCGCGCCTTCCACCAGGCGAGCCGCACCGCGAGCGGCCCCGGCCCCCTCGTCATCGCGGTCGGCCAGATCTCCGACACGCTCCTGGCCGAACTGGACCCGGAGGAGTGCAACCTCTCCCAGGCCGGCCTGCTGCTGCACGAGGACGCCCGCCGCCCGGTCCTCACCAGGCTCCGCGAGGAACCCTTCTCCCGGCCGGGGCTGCCCGTCCGCAAGGTGTCCCCGCGCCGCTTCAGGCTGAGCTGGCGCGCCCAGACGGCGGTGGTGGCGGGCACCACCGCGCTGGCCGTCTCCCTGCTGGGCATCGGCGGGGTCGCGGTGCTGGGGGACCCGTGGCCGGACACGTCCTGCGCCGGCGGCGACACCGCCGTCACCGAGCGGGACGAGCCGGTCCCGGTGGAACCCAGGAAGTGGTACGAGGAGGCGCTCGCGCAGATCGACAAGCAGAACGAGGAGGCCGACCGGCTCGCCGAGGATCTGGGCAGGACGGTCCGCACGGTGGTGCACTTCGGGTCGGACAGGCCCACGGACCGGACGGGAACCCTGTTCGACGGGACCATTCCCGAACTCCGCGGCCTCGCCATGTGGCAGCGCGACCTCCTCAAAGGGGCGGACGCCAACATCTCGAGCGTGCCCCTGCGCCTGGACGTCCGCACCACCGGCAAGGGGTTTAAGAACGCCGAGGAGGAGGCCGAGAAGCTGGTCGAGGAGATCAGGGAGGCCGACCGGCGGGGCCGCGCGGACCACCGGACGGTCATCGGGGTCCTCGCGTTCGCCCAGAGCAAGGACGAGACCAGGAACGCGCTGGAGATCCTGGAGAAGGAGAACGTCCCCGTGGTGGGCACCACCGCCACCGCGGACGAGATGCTGGTCAGCCAGAACCACTGGCCCACCACCCCGCTGAACAGCCACGAGGCGCGGATGGCGGCGGCCTTCGCGCACACGTCGAACATCGTGGCGCGGCAGGACGGGAAGGACGGCTGCGCCCCCGCCCGGCACGCCGTCGTGGTCCAGAACTCGGGCGACCTGTACAGCTGGAGCCTGGCGGACAAGTTCGTGAAGGAGTTCCCGGGCGACGAGGAGCAGCTCGTCAACTTCTCCCAGGAGGGCGACTTCGGCAACTCTCCCGCCGGCACCCCCAAGGTGACCTCCGCGTCGGAACTCGCCGACACCGTGTGCAAGGCGCTGCGGAAGGAGAAGGGGGAGACGTTCGTCTACTGGTCGGCGCGGGCACGCGACTTCACCGCGTTCGTCGACGCCTTCGACAACCAGGGCACGTGCGTGAAGGACGGCCTCACCGTGGTGGGCGGCAACGAGCTGACGAACGTCGCGCTGACCGGCAAGTACGCCGACAAGACGTGGCTGCGCCTGTACCACTCGGCCCACCGCCTGCCCCACACGGACGGCAAGGCGAGCGATAAGACCGAGCAGTTCGTCAAGCGGTACGACGACTTCGTGGCCGGCCCGCCGGAGCGGGACCCCTGGCAGCACGACGGGCACTCCGCGGTGTCGTACGACGCCTTCCACGTGCTGTCCCAGGCGGTGGACGACGCCCGGTCGGGCAAGGAGGTCCACCGCAGCGCGGTGCTCACCGCGCTGCGCAGCGGCATCGAGTTCGAGGGGGCCACCGGCTACGTCGGCAAGCCCGCCTCCCACAACATGCCACCGGCGGACAAGGTGCTGGTGCTCCTCAAGCAGTCGGACGACAAACCGGTCGTCGTGGGGGTGTGCGGCGCCTACGAGCAGGGCGTGAAGAGCCAGGACCAGGGGCCGCTGTGCGCACAGTAGGGCAGCGCCCGCAGGCGCTGCCCCCGCTGCCCGCTCACGCCCCGTACGGGCGCGGGTCCACTCTGTAGAGTGAACCCCGTCATGAGCACATGGAGCGGAACGGCCGCCGGGTGGACGGCGGCGGGGGAAGGGCAGGGCGGCCCGGCGTACGCGCCGTGGCAGCCGCCCACCGACGTCGAACAGCGGCTGTACGAGGCGAAGACGCGCGGCGACTGGAGCGCGTACCTCGACGTCCTGGCCGGGGCCCAGTTGTTCCACGCGCTGCCCCGGCCGTGGGTGGAGGCCAACCCCGGGTACTTCGCCTTCTTCCCCTACTGGGATCCCAGGACGTGCAGGCACTACGTGGCGATCCTGACCGAGGGGATGCTCCCCTGCCCGGCGCCCGACCCGGTGTTCCTGGAACACTCGCTGGGCTGGTTCGCCGCCAAGTGGGACGACCCCAACTGGTGGCTGGCGGTCAACCCCGGCAGCCCGTGCGAGGCGTACTTCGCGGCCGGCCCCGAACACCGGCACCTGTGGACGCAGCACGCGCAGCGGGTGTCGCGGACCGCGCGGAGGGGCACGCTGCGCGCCCTGCGGGTCGGCGGCGTGTTCCAGGGGCCCGTGGCACACGGCCTGGCCTGCGGTGCGCTGCTGTGCGTGTCCAACGGCTCCCTGTGGAACGCCATGGGCTGGCACGGCACGGGATACAACGGCGAGCGGGAGCGGCTGGCGGACTGGTGGGGCATCACCACCCGGGAGGAGTGGATGTCGGCCCAACAGCGGCTCCTGGCGGGCGAGATGAGCAACTCGTCCTGGGAGTTCGTGCTGGAGGTCCGGCGGGCGATCGCGCGGGAGTACGGCGGTGCGGTGGAGATCGGCCACTGGCGCCAGGTCGTCGAGCGCGTCGTGCGCGGCCGGGTCGAGGAGGCGGCCGTCCGCGGCGTCACGAACCTCCCCGACCCCGGCGCGGAGGTCGGCAGGCTCCAGCAGCTCATCGGCCGCATCGTCCGCTACGAGGCCCGCTTCCGCGCGGACGGCCTGCTGGGCGAGGACGAGTACGTCACCTCCGTCCTGGCCTGGGACTACGGCCGGGCCTCGAAGATGGCGCGCTGGGGCCTGGGCGCCCGCTTCTGCGACGTCACCGAGGCCGAACAGGCCGTGGTGCGGGCGGGCCGGGTCAGCCAGGTGACCTACTCGTCCTGGGAGGCGTTCTCCGCCGGCTACATCCTCGGCCGCTGCCTGCACTTCGACAACGAGGAGTTCGGGGACTGGTACGAGGAGATGCTGGCCGCCCACCGGCTGCTCACCACCGACCCCGCCAGCCCCTGGCTCACCATCCCCTGGAAGTGACCGCCGGGCCGCCCGGCGCCCCGGCGCGGCGTGGCCGGGCGCTACCGCACGGCGCCGTCCCGGCGCCGCCGTCTCAGCGGGGGACCGTCCCGGCGGTGGACCGGCCCAGCGGGGAGAGGCCGCACAGGACCAGGACGGCGCCCACCGGCAGCAGGTCCAGGTCGGCGGCGATCGCCACCAGGCCGAGGAACACCAGCACCGGGCCCCGGGCGGGGAGCAGCCGGGGCCGTACCACCACCGCCCGGACGAGCAGCGTCATCAGCCCGAGCTGGAAGAGCGGCGGCGCCACGGCGTACAGCGGACCGGGCAGCGGCGCGTTGTCGTGGAGCCACCGGAACAGGTCGCCGAGGATCACCCACAGGAAGCCGAGGACCCCGGCCAGACCGGCCACCACCGCGGCGTCCGCCAGAACCCGCTGCCGGGCGGAACGGGCCGGGACGAGCCGGCGCAGCCCGACGACCAGGACGCCGAGGAGGACGAAGGCCAGGAGGAACGCGGCGTGACCGGCGTACCACGCGGGCCCCGGCCCGTGGCCGCCGTCCAGGCCGTCCACCCACCGCAGGACCCCGTAGACGAAGAGGAGGACGGGAGCGCCGACGGCCGGGACCACGACCGGCGGTGACGGTGACCGCTGACCCAGGGAGGCGCGAGAGGACGTCATCCCGACACCCTGGCAGGACCGGGTTTCTGGGACATCGGGGTCCTCCCGGACCGTCCCCCGGCACGACCCCGAGGAGCGGCCGGGGATGCCGGGGGAGCGGTCCGCCACGGACCGCGGCCGGCCCGCCGGGCGGACGGCGCCACCACCGACGGCGCTCCCGCACTCAGCGGCCGTACCCGCCGGAGCCCGGCACCCGGGACCGGAATCGCCATTCGGTGTCCGGGACGGAGTCAGCCGTCGGCCGCCCGGTGCACGGCCGCGGAACGCAACTCGCGCAACCGTACGAGATCGGAGTGCCGGGCACCCGCCACCGACTCCTCGGCACGGCCTTGCGCTTCGGCGATTGTCCGCGCGAGGCCCGTCTTCCGCTGGCAGTCGGCGTCCTTCGCGGACAGCTCCAGTTCGTACCCCGCGACACCGTGAAGCTTCTCCGGGTCCGCCGCGGCCCGGCGGAGCCGGCCGTCCACCAGGGTTCGGGGATCGTCCAGGGTCCTGACGCGGATGCCCGCCTCCCGCATGCAGGACGCCCACCGCTCCTGGGCCCTGAGGTACCCCGGAGCCTTCCGCACCGTGGTGATCACCTGGTTGGACAGCACCTGGTACGTGTTGTGGAGCCGCTCGTAGTCGGCTCCGTACAGCTTCTCCCGAGCCTTGGTGAGGCAGGCGTCGGAGTTGTAGAAGAACTCCACTTTCCCCGGCAGGCGTACGCGGACCTCGTGCTTCTTGGTGCCGAGCAGGGCCTGACGCCACCGGGGCCGGCGGGAGCGCTCCTTGTTGGGATCGTCGGGTATGCGCGTGTTCAGTCGCGCGCTGGTCATGCCGTAGCCGTCCTGCCGGGCCTGCTCCACGATGAGCAGGCCGTACGGATTGGCGTCCTGCGGGTCGGCGCCGCCGGTGGCGAGCCGTTGCGGTTCGTAGGCGAAACCGCGCTGCCGCATGCACCCGGCGATGAACTGCTCGTTCGCGGTGTGCAGGGCGTCCCGCTCGTGCCGGTCGTAGTGGAGGGCGTCCCCGAAGGGGCGCGGAAGTGCCTCCTCGGGGGCGGTGTCGCCGGAGTCCGCGCATCCGGCGACACCGAGGAGCCCGAGGAGCAGTACAGCGAGCACTGCGCGGGTTCCGTCTTTCATGTCAGGCACATGACATTCAGAGAGATGGTCAGGAGCGGCACCAGTAGTTGGAGGAGATGTGCGGCAGGTTGCTCCCCACGCTCTTCCAGCCGGTGCCGCGGTTGAGGTTGTAGCCGGAGCCGGTGCCGCCCTTGCCGGAGTAGACGGTCACGTTGCACTGGTTGCCGTTGTTGAACAGCGAGCCGCCCACGATGTTGTAGAAGTTGGTGTACATGGTGAGGTCGTCGTTGTCCTCCCAGACTCGCTGCACCGAGCCCTGGTAGTTGGTGAGCCAGTACGCGCACAGTGCCCCGGAACTGCACCCGGCCGGGGCGGCGTGGGCAGCGGGTGCGGCGA
>NZ_DASQNP010000129.1:0-89671 GCF_035644915.1 Streptomyces sp. | reverse complement strand
CGGCCTGACCGTACGGCCCGGGCCGTACGGTCAGGCCGGGGTGCCGCGCGGGCGCGCGGCGCGCAGGCCGAGCCAGCCGAAGGCGACGCCGAGCGCCGCCCACAGCACGGCGTGGGAGGCCAGCGAGAGCATCCGGAAGTCCCACAGCAACTGCGCGTCCACCGGCACCGGGTCCGGATTGCCCGGCAGCAGGAACAGCGCCGCCAGCGTGGCCACCAGCGCCCCGGCCGCGGCCAGGTGGCGCACCGGCGCGGCACGGCCGGCGAGCAGCCGGTGGAGCTGCCAGGCGAGCAGCACGCCCAGCACGCCGATGACCAGTGCGGCCAGCCACAGCACCTGGCGTTCCCGGACGGTCCCGCCGTCGCCGACGCCCGGCGGATTGGCCGGGTAGCGCAGTCCGGGCAGCAGGGACAGGGCCGTGAAGCCCGCCGCCGCCAGGAGCACGGCACGCGGCCAGGGGCGGTCGCGGTCGGTCAGGGCGGTGGCGCGGTGGACCAGGGCGTAGGCGATGGCGAAGAACACCCCCAGCGCCAGCCCGACGACCACCGCGGTCACCACCAGCCCGAAGTGCTGGGTGCCCCGGGAGAACAACTCCTCGTGATGGTGGGTCACGCCCGCTGCCGCGTGGGCGTGTTCGCGTTCCTCCTCCTGGCGGATCGCCCGGTCCATCAGGGGCTCGGCCAGCAGGAGGGAGAACAGCCCGCCGGCCAGCCCCGCCAGGCCGCCCGCGGCCAGCCCCCGCCGGAGCAGGGGCAGCACGGGACGGCCGGACGCCCGGGCCGCGGCGGACGCGTGGGTTCCGGAAGACACCGCGGTCATGGTGCGCCGCGCCCGGTCAGTGGCAGGGGGCACCGAACAGGTGCCGTCCGTCGTGCGAGAACTCGTGCAGGTACTCGCCGGTCGCGGCGATGAGCTGGCCGTTGTCCATGAAGACGGCGTAGAGGGCGACGAGCGCGACGAGCGCCGCGGCGCCGGCGATCATCCAGTCCCGGGCCCGGCCCGTGACGTCGGCGACCGCGACCTCGGCGGTCGGGGTGTCGGCGGTGTGCGAAGACATCCGCGGTTCCTCCTCCTGGGGTTTCCACGCCCCATCGACGGGAGAAGCGACGGGTCAGTTCCTGACTCCCGCGCGGCCTCGCGGCCGCGGGTCACAGTGGCGGGACCGTCCCGGACTCGCACCGGGTTCCTGCGCACCGTCGCCTCGTTATGAAGATGTGCCGAACGGAGGCTGGCAGGTCACCCGGAACCTGTCAATGAGGGCCGTGCCGCCGAGGCGGTGGAGCGCGCGGACCCAGGGGCCCGTTTTCCCGGTGTCCTCCCGGTGTCCCCCGCGGGCGGAAGACCGCGACGACGGAAGACGGTGTCGTGGTCCTCACACCGCGGCCGTGAGGGTGAAGCTCGCGGCGGAACCGGTCACCGTCCCGCCCGCCCGGGATTGAAGGACTGCGGACGCGGTACCCGGACACCCAATCCCCCAGCACACGGAGGCCGTCGTCCGCCATGTATGACACAGCCGAACCGGAGATCGACGAACAGTCCGCCACGGGGCGGGTCCTCGACGAACTGTCGCTCTCATCGCCCCCGCTGCTGCGCCTCGCTGGGGACGGCGACGACGACGAGGGCGAGCCGCACATCTGCCGGGGCATCGACTGAACCCCGGCGGGACCGGACGCGCCGGGCGCACCGCCCGGGAAACGCGTCCGGGCCCCACCGCTTCCACGGTGGGGCCCGGATCGGACGGGTACGCCGCCAGGGACTCGAACCCCGGACCCGCTGATTAAGAGTCAGCTGCTCTAACCAACTGAGCTAGCGGCGCCCGCAGGGGCGACGATCCGCGCTGTCGTGCGCGATCCGTGCCGACCTGCGGGAACCAGCATACCCGACGCCGCGGGGTGCTCCGTCCACCGCCGCCGCGGGCCGGGCGGCCTAGCCGATGGCGCCTCCCCGGTCGCCGCGCCCGCAGGCGGTTCCGTCACGGTTGGTGTCCAGCCGGTGACGGTCCCGGCCGTGGACGGCGAAGGGCTGCCAGCCCTGGCCGTCCAGCCACCGGCACTTGTCGGCGGGGCTCCCGGCCTCCCCGGGGAAGACGCGCGGCAGGCACTGCGCGGGATCGCCGTAGGAACGGTCGCAGCCGTCCGCCCAGGCGGCGACGTCCCTGGCCGGCTTGCGCGGACCGAGCGGGCCCCGCTCCCGTCCGTCCTTCCCCTTCCCGGCGTTCTCGGCGTGCCCGGCGGCCGCGTCGGGCGGAGGTCCGGCCCGCAGCGTCCGGGCGGCCTGCTCCTCGCCCCCGACCTTCACCCACCGGGCGACCGACGGCACGCCGTTGGCGTCGGTGACGAAGAGCATGTACCAGCCGGGCGGCGCCAGGTTCGGGTTGTCGGTCAGGTTCAGGCCGATCTCGGTGGTGCCGCCGGGGTCCTCGCCGTGCACCGTCATCGGCAGGTCGACGTAGCGCTGGTTGGGGTCGGAGGAGTGGGTGACCGCCTCGGGCCGGATCAGCGCGGCCTTGGTGATCTGCCCGCCGCCGGAGACGGTGATCCGGTTCTCGGTGCCGTACGTCCACTCCTGGGAGGCCAGGGGGGAGATCGCCGGGCGCGGCCCCTTGGACAGGTACGGCGGCGAGTACAGCGAGAGGGTGGTGGCGTAGCTGCCGTCGCCCGGGTTGTCGCCGTAGCTCAGCACCCGGCCGTCGGGCAGCAGCAGCGAGCCGGAGTGGTAGCCGCGCGGCTCGGGGTCCGGGGCGACCTCGGTGAAGGTGTCCGTCGCCGGGTCGAAGATCGACGCCTCGAACACCGGCTCGGCCCGGTTGTGCAGGGCGCCGCCGGTCTCCAGCACGGTGCCGTCCGGCAGGATCACCGTCGAGACGTACATCTTGCCCTCGCCGCCGGCCTGCGGGGTGCCGTCGGCGTAGTGGCCCTGCGGCAGGTCGGGGCCGGGGGCGTAGGCCGGGGCGGGCACGCTCAGGTCGATGATGTCGGTGAGCCGGTGGGCGGCGGGGTTGCTGTCGACGTTGCCGCCGCCGAAGGTCGCCACCCGCTGCCGCTGGGCCGGGGGCAGCAGGACGCTCATCGACTGGTCGCGCTCGTCCTTGCGGCGCAGGCCGGGCACGTCGGTGATGGTCCCGGCGCCGTAGTCGTACAGCGAGGCGCCCGTCCCGGGCAGGCCGTTGCCGAAGACGTGGCTGCCGCTGTAGAAGAGCCGGCCGTCCTGGAGCAGGATCATCGAGGGGTACAGGCCCCAGAACGACCAGGTCTGCCGGATCTCGTTCAGGCCCAGCCAGCGCTGCCGGTCGTCGGAGAAGTACTCCACGGTGACCGTGCCCTCGGACTTCTCGTCCAGGCCGCCGAGCGAGAGCACGTCGCCGTTGCCCAGCACGGTCGCCGACGGGTACCAGTGCCCGGTGTTCATGTCGTTCACCCGGGTGTACTCGTTGGTGGCCGGGTCGAAGACGTAGGAGTTCTTCAGGCCCCTGTAGCCGTGCGAGCCGTCGGCGGCCGGATAGGACAGGTTGCCGCCCATCACCAGCACCCGGCCGTCCCCGAGGTGCACGTGCCCGGCGCAGAACAGGTCCACGGGCGTGTCCACGTCCGTCATCCGCCCGGTGGCCGGGTCGTACAGGTGGGAGGTGAAGGTGCCCGCGGCGAAGCGGTCCGGGTCGTTGCCCGAGCCCGCGATCATCAGCACCTTGCCGTTGTGGAGCTGGACGAAGTGCATGGCGCGCGCCGCGGCGTCCATCTGCCGCACCTCCCAGCTCCCCTTGGGGCAGGGCGCGCCGGGCACGCAGGCCGGGTCGGGCTGCTCGACCTCGACGGCGGTCATCTCGGCGTCGTCGAGGGTGAGGGTGCCGTTCCCGCCGTAGACGGTGACGCCCCAGGCGATCCGGTCGGTGCCCTCGGGGATCTGCGGGGTGCGCACCTCGGCGCGGGTGTAGGTGCCGGTGGCGGGCAGCGTCTTGAGGTCCGTCCAGTACGTCCAGCCGTGCTCGGGGTCGTGCCGGAAGGCGGTGAAGACGGTGTTGTCGGTGGTGGAGGTGTAGTGGACCGCCAGGTCGTACTGCGCGCCCGCCTCGACCCGGGGGGCGCACGCCGCGGTCTCCTTGACCATGATCTTGCGGTCCCCGCTGCGCCAGCCGGTGACGGTCAGCCGCGCCGCGCGCTCACCGCCGTGCGCGTCGGCGGTGACGGTGTACTCGGCGGTGCTCTCCCCCCAGCCGGCCCGCTGCCAGCAGTCGGCGAAGCCGCCGCCGTCCGGTGTCTCGAAGCCGGGGTTGGCCAGCAGGTTCGTCCCGCCGGGCGGGGGGCCGGCGGCGGCCGGCCCGAGGGACAGCCCGGTCGTCAGCAGCGCCGACACCACCAGCAGGGGGACGGCGGCGGTCCGCCGCAGCCGTCCGGCGCGGCTGCGGCGGCGGGTCCGGGCAGGGGTCCGGGCGGGAGGGCGGGCAAGGGGGCGGGGACGGGCTCGGGCACTCATGTCAGCTCCTCGGCTCCTCGGGCCGTGTCGGCTCCGAATCGGTTCGGTGGGGCGCCGGCCGACGGGATCGCGGCCGGTGGGCGCGGTACAGGAGGCGGTCCACGAGCAGGAAGCGCGCCGCGGCGAAGGCGAGCAGCAGCGCTCCCGTCACGGGTACGGCGGGCCAGCCGAGGCCGGACACCAGCCAGGCGGTCAGCGGCACGCGGGCCAGCAGGTCGGCGTTGTTGACCCCGGCGTACGACACCAGCCGCAGCCCGGCGGGACGGCGCGGGACCGCGGGCGCGCCGCCGTACAGCAGCCGGTCGGTGAGGAGGAAGTTCCACAGGATTCCGGCCTGGTTGGCCAGGACGACGGCGGGTGCCGCGTGCATCCCGGCGGGCGCGGTGAGCAGCCACAGCACCCCGAGGTTGGGCAGGAACCCGGACAGGCCGATGACCCCGAACCCGACGGCGCGGCCCCGCGCCGACCGCAGCCACGCGGCGGTGCGCGTCCGGGCCGGGCCTGAAGGTCCCGGAGGCCCCGGCGACCCGGCCGGGCGGGGCGGGCGGGGCACGGGCGGCGGGCCGGGCGGCCCGGACGTTCCGGACGCGTCCAGGGCCTCCGGCGAGGGGGCACGGTTCATGGGCGGCTGCCTCCGATCCGGCGGATCTCGATGCGGTCGCCGCCGGAGCCGAAGACCTCCACCACCGTGGAGTTCCGCAGTGCCGCGCGGACGATGGGCAGGTCGTTGCGGTCGGCGCGGATGATCGGCGAGGAGACGATGTAGTCCAGGTCGCGGTGGCCGCGGGGCAGGGTCCTGGTGACGGCCGGGTCGAGGTCCACCTTGTAGAACCAGATGGCGCCCAGCCCCGGCTCGGCGCCGCCCCGCACCGCGTCCAGCCAGAGCGTGTCGTCCACGACGATCCGCTGCCGCGCCCGCTCGGCGGGGGTGTCGCCGGGCAGGGAGGTGCGCAGCCACCGCGCGGCTTGCTCGTACGCGCCGTTGCCGCGGGCCGTGACGGCCACCCGGTCGCCGTCGTGCCAGCGCGGCGCGACCAGCAGCGCGCAGGCCGCCGCCACCAGCACCGCCGGCGCCAGCCCGGCGGCCAGGCGCAGCGGCGGACGGGCGCCGGCCGCGGGCCCGGTGGCCAGGCGCGCCCCGGCGTCGGCCACCCCGGCCAGGCAGACGGCGAGGAACGGCAGGAGCTGGATGACGTACATCTGCGGCAGGTAGCCGTCGGGCCGCAGGGCGACCACGACCATCAGCAGCACCGCGACCGCGGCCGGCCTGAGCCGGGCCACGGCCAGCGCGAGCACCGCCGCCGCGCAGCCCGCCACCGGCAGGACGGGGTCGGCGTCCAGCCACTGCACGAGGGCCTGCCGCGCTCCGGTGCCTTCCTGCCAGACGGCGCCCGAGCCCTCGCGGCCGGCGAGCTGGAAGACGACGCCGTCCCACAGCGAGACGTGGCCCTCGCCGGGCAGCAGTTCGCCGCGCAGCAGCGCGTACAGCGGGTAGACCACCGCGGTCAGCGTGAACGCGGTGATCGTCCCGGCGAAGGAGAAGGTGCGGGTGGTGCGGTGGCTGCCCCGGTGCAGCGCGTACAGCAGGGCGGGCAGGACCAGGAGCATCGTCTCCTTCGACAGCACCGACACCGAGGCGCAGGCGCCCGCCGCGATGTGGTGCCACAGGTGGCGGCGGGGCGAGAGCGCCAGCACGAAGGCGGCGAGCATCCAGGGGACGGCGATGTTGTCCAGGTAGACCTGCCGGTGCAGGGTGACCGACAGCGGGGAGAGGCCGAAGAGCAGCAGGGCCAGGGCGGCCGTCCAGCGGCGCATCCCCAGCCGGCGGCACAGGACGAGGATCAGCAGGCAGCTCGCCGCCGCCGGGACCAGCATCACCACGCGGCCCGCGGCGACCGAGGACAGGCCGGGCAGCAGCAGTTCGGGGAGCCAGGTGAGGGTGGCGAGCTGGAGCCAGCCGACGGGCGGGTGGTCGTACCAGTACGTGTAGTGGGCCAGGCCCTCGCCGCTGCGCACGGCCCACGCCTGGGCGAGGTAGGTGCCCTCGTCGTCGCCGACGCCGGGGAAGCCGTCCAGGTTCCACGCCTGGACGGCCGTGACCAGGCCGGTGAGCACGAGGGCGAGCACGAGGTCGGCGCGCCGCCGGCGGGAGGGCGCGCGGATGCCGCCGTCCGCGGGGGCGCCGCGCGGGACGGGCCGGGCGGTGAGGGTGTCGTCGGGTATCTGCTGGAGTACGGACACGGGGCGCTCCTGTGAACGGCGGTGTCAGAGGGCGCGCGGCGGCGCGGGCGCGCGGGAGCCCGGCGTGGACGCGGACGTGACGGCTGGTGACCTGCGGTGACGGGGCGGGCACGGCGTCGGGCCCGCCCCGGGCCGGACGCTGCCGGGTCCGGGGCCGGATGCGGAACCGGGCTCAGACGGGGACGCGTTCGTCCCGGCCGAGGTGGGCCCCCACGTGCCGGGTCAGTTCCCAGTCGGTGCGGCCGGTGTACTCGCGCCACACCGCCCGGGCCGCGGCGGCGGCCAGGACCAGGTGGTAGAGGGGCGTTCCGGCGACCAGCCTGACGTAGTGGACCGGCCCGACGCGGAACCCGTACTGCCGGCCGAAGTCGTGCAGACCCACGCACTCGAAGACGAGCATGACCCCCATGGGCAGCACCGGCAGCCAGGCGAAGAGCGAGATGGGCAGCGGGATTCCGCCGACGAGGGCGATGAGGAGGCCGATGGCGGTCATCAGCCCGGTGAACGCCTGGAAGAACGGCGTCCACAGCGTGAAGCGGGCCAGCATCCGCTGCCGCCAGGGCAGCCGCCGCCACTCGCCCTTGCGCAGCACCTGCAGGAAGCCCTGGTTCCAGCGGGTGCGCTGTTTGAACAGGCCGCCGAGCGAGTCCGGGGTCTCCTCGCGGGTGACCAGCCCGGCCTCGTACGCGACCACCGTCCGCGCGCCGTTGCTGGACAGCCGCACGCCCAGGTCGCAGTCCTCGGCCAGGCAGTCCCCGTCCCAGCCCCCGGTGGCGCGCAGCAGCTCGGTGCGGACGAAGACGGTGTTGCCGCCGAGCGGGATGAAGCCCTTGGCGGCGTGCAGGTGCAGCCGGCTGCGGAACCAGAAGAAGTACTCCAGGCAGTTGCGGACGCTGTACCAGCTGCTCTCGTAGTTGATCAGCTGCACGCCCGCCTGGACCACGTCGGCGCCGGTGCTGCGGAAGGCGGCGTCCACGTGGGTGAGCAGTTCGGGGTGGACGATGTCCTCGGCGTCGAAGACGCCCACGATGTCACCGCGGCAGTGGGGGAGGGCGGTGTTCATCGCGCGCGGTTTGTTCTTCGCCTCGTGGGTGTCGACGACCACCCGGACCCGGTCGGGGTGGTCCGCGGCGAGCCGGTGGGCGATGGCCGCGGTGCCGGGGTCGTCGTGGCCGACGATGAGGATGATCTCGAAGTTGGGGTGCTCGCAGCGCAGCATCTGCTCGACGGTGTGGCCGAGCACCCGCTCCTCGTGGCGGGCCGGTACGAGCAGCGAGAAGAAGTGGTGATGGGCCCCGTCGGGCTCGCGGAAGGTGGTTCGGCGCAGGGTGTCGGGCGTTCGCCAGGCGTGCATCATCCACCACAACTGGAGTGCGGCGGCCACGAGCAGCACGCATGACGCCGTCACCAGGACAGCTGACAACACGGAATACGTCCCCCCAGACGCGTCCGGCGGTGCCCCGCTCCGGGACCCCCTCTCCCACCGGACAATGCGTAGAAAACTAGTGACGGGACGTAAGACGCGTCAATATGGCACTGATGTCCGAAGAATGAACGTTTCGGCCGTGCGTGCCGACGCATGCACCGGCCCGGCGGGGGAGGTGACGGACCGGCAGGAGGGGAGGCGCGCCGGCGGACGGCCCGCGGCGGCGTGCGTACCGCTCTGCGGTCCCCGTTCGTCCGGTGACCGGCCGGGTCCGGCCGGGCGCAAGGCCTCCCCGTCGGCTTTCGGCGTCCGCGGATACGCCGTCCTGCTGAGGCGTCCGGTGGCCGGGCCGACCGCGACGTCTGCGTACCCCGGCGCCGGGCGGGCGTCGGACGGGCCGGTCGCGAACCGGTGCGTGGTCCGCCCCGGAGGCGCGCCGGTGGTGACCGGGGCGGCCGTCCGGCCGGCGTGTCCGCGCCGGGGTCGCCGGGGCGCCGCGGGGCGCGCCGTGGCGGGAAAGTCAGCTCTCCATTGGTCTGGACATGACTAAAAGGAAGGGCTACGGTCTTTCTTGGTCTAGACCGCAGTTCCTTTCGTGCCCACCCCCCAAGTAGGGCCTCAGGACCCCCCACGTTCAGGAGCGTAAGGATGCGCAAGAAGATCGCCACCGCCCTGGTCGGCTTCGGCGTGGCCGCGACGACCGTGCTCGCGACCGGCGGCAGCGCCCAGGGACACGGCTACACCCAGTCCCCGATGAGCCGGCAGGCGTACTGTGCCAACGGCACCGTGGCCAACTGCGGCTCCATCCAGTGGGAGCCCCAGAGCGTCGAGGGCCCCAAGGGCTTCCCGGCCGCCGGCCCGGCCGACGGCCAGCTCTGCTCGGGCGGCAACTCCCGCTTCGCCCAGTTGGACGACCCGCGCGGCGGCACCTGGCCCGCCACCCAGCTCACCCCCGGGCAGAACCTCACCTTCACCTGGAAGATGACGGCTCCGCACCGCACGACCGACTTCAAGTACTACATCACCAGGAACGGCTGGGACCCGACCAAGCCGCTCACCCGGTCCGCCCTGGAGACGCAGCCGTTCCTGACGGTGCACATGGACGGCCGCCAGCCGGCCTACACCGAGAGCCACCAGGGCACCGTCCCGGCCGGCAAGTCCGGACGGCACGTGATCCTGGCCGTCTGGACCGTCCACGACACGGCCAACGCGTTCTACGCCTGCTCCGACGTCAAGTTCTGAGCTTCGCTCCGGAGCGCGCCCGACACCGCGCTCCGGAGCGGGAGGGGGCGGGTCCTTCGGGGCCCGCCCCCTTTGGTGTGCTCCGGGGCGCCGTGGGGCGCATGTCCCTCTTGTCGAAGGTAGAAATTCAGCCAACGGCGGCCGGAAATCCGCTTCATGGCTGGATCAGTACATGACAACCAGCGAGCGCGGGTGATTACCTCTGCCGCAGAGATCACACCGCCTCGCTGCACCCCGGCGAGGCGGTCCCGCACCCGCTCCCGGAGGTTCCGATGCGCCGCAGATCCGTCGTGTCCCTGGCCGCCGCCGCCCTCTCTCTGCCCGCCGTGCTCGGCCTGGCGGGCACCGCCTCGGCGGCGCCCGCCGACAAGCCCCAGGTGCTCAGTAGCTGGACCCAGACCAGCGAGAGCAGCTACAACGCCTGGCTGTCCGCCAGGAACAACCAGGGGGCCTGGAGCGCCTACGGCTTCGACTGGTCCACCGACTACTGCAGCACCTCGCCCGACAACCCCTTCGGCTTCCCCTTCCAGACCGCCTGCGCGCGCCACGACTTCGGCTACCGCAACTACAAGGCCATCGGCACCTTCGCCGCCAACAAGAGCCGCCTGGACAGCGCCTTCTACGCCGACCTCAAGCGGGTGTGCGCCCGCTACACCGGCGCCACCAAGACGTCCTGCGACAGCACCGCATGGGTCTACTACCAGGCCGTCGCCACGTTCGGGAACACCCCGGCCGTGGACGGCTCGCGCGACACGCGGTCCTGACGTTCCCGGCCTCCCGGCCCCCCGATTCCCCGGCGTCCCGGCGGGCGGACAGACGTAAGGCCCCCCGCTCGCGCGAGGGGCCTTGCGTTCGCTGGTACGCCGCCAGGGACTCGAACCCCGGACCCGCTGATTAAGAGTCAGCTGCTCTAACCAACTGAGCTAGCGGCGCCCGTCGACGGCGGTGCGCCCGGTTCGTGCCGGGGCCTGCCGTCGGAACGACATCCTACCCGGTCCCGGAGGGTGCTCGCGCACCCTCCGGGACCGGCCGGCCGCGGTCAGAGGATCGAGCCCAGGAACTCCCGGGTGCGCTCGTGGTCCGGGGCGTTGAAGATCTTCTCCGGCGGACCGGACTCGATCACCCTGCCCTCGTTGAACATCAGCACCTCGTCGGAGATGTCACGGGCGAAGGTCATCTCGTGGGTGACGACGAGCATGGTGACGTCGGTGGTGCGCGCGACGTCCCGCAGGACGTCCAGCACCCCGGCGACCAGTTCGGGGTCGAGCGCCGAGGTCACCTCGTCCAGCAGCAGCACCTTGGGCCGCATGGCCAGCGCGCGGGCGATGGCCACGCGCTGCTGCTGGCCGCCGGAGAGCTGCGAGGGGTACTTGTCGAGGTGCTCGGTCAGCCCCACCATCTCCAGCAGGTCCCGCGCCCGCTGCTCGGCCTCGTCCTTGCTCAGGCCCAGGACGTGGACGGGCGCCTCGGTGACGTTCCGCAGCACCTTCATGTTGGGGAAGAGGTTGAACTGCTGGAACACCATGCCGATCTTCTTGCGCACCCTGCGGACGTGCTTCTCGCCCGCGGGGACGAGCCTGCCGCCCCGCATCTCGTGGGTGAGGCAGTCGCCGTCGACCGTGATGGTGCCCTCGTCGGGCCTCAGCAGCGTCATCAGCAGCCGCAGGATCGTGGTCTTGCCCGATCCGGAGGGGCCGATGAGGGTGACGTGCCTGCCCGCGGAGACGCTGAACTCCAGCCGGTCCAGGACCACGTGGTCGCCGAAGCGCTTGGTGACCTTGTCGAAGCGGATCAGTTCGCGGCCGTCCGCGGCGGTGGTGTCGGCGGCGTTGTCGTGGGTGGGGTCAGCGGACAAGACGACGCTCCAGGGATCGGATGAGGAGGGAGGCCGGATAGGCGATGACGATGAAGGCGAGACCGACGACGGTGATCGGCTCCAGGAAGCGGAAGGTCTCGGAGCCGTAGGCGCGCGCCTCGCCGAGCATCTCCAGGGCGCCGATGATCGCGATCAGCGGCGAGTCCTTCAGCATGGCGATGACGTAGTTGCCCAGCGCGGGCACCACGCGGCGGATCGCCTGCGGCAGGATCACCGCCGTCCAGGTGCGGACCGGCGGCAGGCTGAGCGCGGTGGCCGCCTCCCACTGGCCCTGGGGCACCCCGTCGATGCCCGCCCGGTAGACCTCGGCGGTGTACGTCGAGTAGTGCAGGCCGAGGCCGAGCACGCCCGTCACCAGCGGGGTCATGGCCGGTCCCCACTCGGGCACCACGTAGAAGAGGAAGAAGAGCTGCACCAGCAGCGGCGTGTTGCGGACGAACTCGGTGACCGCGGTCACCGGCACCCGGAGCCACGCCCGCGGCGAGCGCTGTGCGACGGCCCACACCAGACCGAGGGCGAAGGCCAGCAGACTGCCGAGCACCAGGGCCTGGAGGCTGACGAGCACCCCGTCCCAGAAGCGCGGCAGGAAGTCGGCGACGACGTCCCAGTCCCAGTTCACCGCGCACCTCCCGGGCCGGCGGTCCCGGTGACGGGGTCGGCGGCCGACGGCCGGCGGCGCGGCGCCGCGCCGCCCGGCAGGCCGCTGCGGGGCGGCCTGGCCTGCCCGATCCCGGCCTTGGCCCGCCGCTCGACCACGCGCATGAGACGGGTGATGACGAAGGCGAGCACGAAGTACATCAGCAGCAGGAGCGTGTAGATGGGGGCGCTCTCGTTGGTGGTGAAGCGGATGAGGTTGGCCGCGAAGGTCATGTCGGCGACGCTGATCACGGAGACCAGGGCGGTGCCCTTCAGCAGTTCGATGGAGAGGTTGTTGAACGGCGGCACCATCTCGGGCCACGCCTGCGGCAGTTCGATGCGCCACAGCCGCTGCCGGCGGGTGAAGCTCAGGGCGATCCCCGCCTCGCGCTGGGCGGGGGAGACCGCGGCCAGCGCGCCGCGCACGACCTCCGAGCCGTACGCCCCGTAGGTCAGGCCCAGCGCCAGCACGCCCGCCCACAGGGGGACGAGCTGCCAGCCGAAGGCGATGGGCAGCGCGAAGAACAGCCAGAACATGAACACCAGCGCCGATGCGCCGCGGAAGACCTCGAAGTAGGCGCCGGACAGGAAGCGCACGATCCGCTGGCGGGAGGTGCGCATGACGCCGACCGCGAAGGCGACCACGGCCGCCAGCGCCGCGCTGTACACCGTCACCTGCACGGTGGTCCAGATGCCGGGCAGCATGTAGGACTCCCACAGGGCCCAGGTCATGACGCGCACAGCTCCTTCGCGGTCAGATCGGTCATCTCGGTCTCGGTGAAGCCGAAGGGCCTGACGATCTCCAGCAGCTCGCCGTCGGCCTTGAGCCTGCGCAGCTCCCTGTTGAACGCGTCGCGCAGGTCCGTCGCGGTCGGGCGGAACGCGAAGCCGCCGGCGCCGATCGCCGGCTCGCCGTCCACGACGGGCTGGAAGGGCTCGGTGGCCTCGGCCCGGTCGCTGCCCTCCACCACCTGGCGGACGGTCAGCGAGGTGCCGGCGAACACGTCCACCCGGCCCTGCTCGACGGCCGCCAGCCCGGCGACCTGGTCGGGCAGGATGAGGATGTCGTCCCGGGCGATCCCGTTCGCGACCGCGTAGTCGATTTGGGCGTACGCGGTGCCGCTGGCCATCCGGGCGCCCTTCTCGACGATGTCCCGGTAGCCGCGCAGCCCTTTCGGATTGCCTTTGGGGACGATGAAGGAGTCGAGCATGATGTACTCGGGATCCGAGAAGATCACCTGCTCGCAGCGCTCCGGGGTGATGTACATGCCCGCGGAGACCACATCGAACTGCTGCGAGCGCAGTCCCGGAATCAGGGAGCCGAACTCGGTCGGCACCGGGACGACGTTCTCCACTCCCAGCCGCTTGAAGACGACCTTCGCGATCTCCGGCGCCTCGCCGGTCAATTCGCCGTTCTTGTCGATGTAGCCGTAGGGGACCTCGCCCGCGATGCCCACGCGCACGGTTCCCTGGGCGCGCAGCCGCTCCAGCAGGCCCTCGCCCCCCTCGCCGGTGGCGGGCACCCGGCTGCATCCGGCGGTGCCCGCCGCGCCCGCCGCTCCGAGGGCGGCCAGGCCCGCGAGCAGCGCGCGGCGGTTTATCCCTCCGGCGGGTCTTCTCCTGTTCCCGGGGGTCGCTTCGGTGTCTGTTCTCCCTGTTCGGTGCCTATGCGGTGGAGCCATGGGCGCGCCACTACCCGGGTTCCCGAAGGGTATTCCCGTCGTTTCCGGCCCTTGATCGGGATGTTGCGAGGCCGGCTGGGACGGATGACCGCCGGGTCGGTATCGGCGGGGAAATCGACGGACAGGAGTCGATATGGCGGGCCGTTTCCCGGACGTGTCACCCCGGGGAAGCGGCGGGGTGATTGCACTGTGAAACTGTCTGCTGACCGAGCGCCCATCACCCGTGGGGAGGTGCGGGACGCGCCGTTCGGCGGCCGGTGGCGGCCGGTGGCGGCGGGGCCGGCGGGAAGAGCGGCGGGAATGCGGCGGGAATAACGCCCCGGGCCGGGGAGCTGTCCCCTCCTGGACATCAGCGCAGCACGAGGAGGCAGCCCGCGATGGAGCCCGTGACCGGCGGCGGTGCGACGGACGGCGCGACGGACCGCGAGACGAGAAGCGGCCGGGCGGACGGCGGCGACCCGGTACGGGGCACCGCCCGCGGCACCGCCCCCGTCCCCCTGTCCGTACTCGACCTCGCCACCGTCGGCAGCGGCCACACCGCCTCCGACGCCCTGCGCACCTCCGTGGAGATCGCGAAGCTGGCCGAGCGCCGCGGCTACCACCGCCTGTGGGTGGCCGAGCACCACTCCATGCCCGGCGTCGCCAGCTCCTCGCCCGCCGTCATCCTGGCCCACCTCGCCGCCCACACCACCACCATCCGCCTCGGCTCGGGCGGGGTGATGCTGCCCAACCACGCCCCCCTGGTGATCGCCGAGCAGTTCGGCACCCTGGAGGCGCTGGCCCCGGGCCGGATCGACCTGGGCCTGGGCCGCGCCCCCGGGACCGACGGGGCGACGGCCGCGGCACTGCGGCGCACCGACCGGCCGCACGAGGTGGCCGACCAGTTCCCGCAGCAGCTCGCCGAGCTGGTCCGCTTCCTGGACGACGACTTCCCCGACGGCCACGCCTACGCCCGCGTCCACGCCGTCCCCGGCCCCGTCCAGGGCAGCGTGCCCGGCGGCGTGCAGCCGGCGGACCGGCCGCCGGTCTGGCTGCTGGGCTCCTCCGGCTTCAGCGCGCGGCTCGCCGGGAGCCTGGGCCTGCCCTTCGCCTTCGCCCACCACTTCTCGGCGGCCAACACCCTCCCGGCCCTCGAGCTGTACCGCTCCTCGTTCCGGCCCTCCCGGGTGCTGGACGAGCCGTACGCCCTGATCGGCGTCTCGGCGCTGGCGGCGGACGAGGAGAGGGAGGCGCGCCGCCAGGTGATGACCGGCGCGCTGGCGATGCTGCGGCTGCGCACGGGACGCCCGGGGCTGGTCCCGACGCCGGAGGAGGCCGAGGAGTACGAGAGGACCATGGGCGAGCTGGAGCGCGACTTCGTGGACGGCTGGCTGTCCAACATCGTGCACGGCACGGCGGAGCAGGTCCGCGACGGCCTCGACGCCCTGGCCAAGCGCACCGGTGCCGACGAGCTGATGCTGACCTCGCAGGTGCACACCCCCGCCGCGCGGATGCGCAGCTACGAGCTGGTCGCCGACGCCTACGGCCTGCCCTCCCGCACCAGTAGCTGACTGATGCGCTCCGGCGGCACCGGCTTGGAGTAGTGCCAGCCCTGTCCGGTGTCGCAGCCGATCCGGCGCAGCCGGTCGGCCTGGGCCGGGCCCTCGACGCATTCGGCGGTGACCGTCAGGCCGAGGTTGTGGGCGAGCTGGACCAGGGACGTGACGATCGTCTCGTCCGCCGGATTGAGGGGGCGGGCGCTGCGGAACCCGCGGACGAACGTTCCGTCCAGCTTGAGGCCGCGCACCGGCAGCCTGCTGAGGTAGGCGAGGTTGGAGTAGCCGGTGCCGAAGTCGTCGATCGCGATGCGCACCCCCATCTCGGAGAGGGCCTGGAGCGCCTTCAGCGGCCGACCGGCCGAGCCCATCACCGCCGACTCGGTCAGCTCCAGTTGCAGCAGCCCCGACGGCAGCCCCGTCTCCTCCAGGATCGCGGCCACGTCGGTCACCAGGTCGGAGTCCCACACCTGCCGCACGGCCACGTTCACGCTGACGTACGGCGGCCGGTCGGGGTGCTCGAGCTGCCAGCGGCGGGCCTGGCGGCAGGACTCGGCGAGGATCCAGCGACCCAGCGGCACGATGGCGCCGTTCTCCTCGGCCAGCCCGATGAACTGGTTCGGGCCGAGGGTGCCGAGCTGCGGGTGGCGCCAGCGCACCAGCGCCTCCACCCCGGTGAGCGACTCGTCGTGGAGGGAGACGATCGGCTGGTACTCCAGCGCGAACTCGCCGCGCTCCAGCGCCGGGCGCAGCGTGCTGGAGAGCGCCTGGCGGGTCATCCGGTGGGCGTTGCGCTCGGGGTCGAAGAGGGTCCAGCGGGCCTTGCCGTCCGCCTTGGCCCAGTAGAGCGTGGTGTCCGCGGCCTGCATCAGCTCCGTCGCGGTGGTCCCGGCCGCGGGCCGCTCCACCACCCCGATGCTCGCGGAGACGGCCAGCCGCTGCCCGGCCAGGTCGAACGGCTGCTGGAGCGCGGCCAGCACCTCCTCGGCCAGCTCGGTCAGCGGCTGCGTACCGGTGGAGGCCTCGGCGAGCAGGGCGAACTCGTCGCCGCCCAGCCGCGCCACCAGGTGTCCGCCCTGCTCGGCGCACCGGCGCAGCCGCCGGGCGACCGCGTTCAGGAGCTGGTCGCCGATCCGGTGGCCGAGGGTGTCGTTGACGGCCTTGAAGCCGTCCAGGTCCAGGTAGCACAGCCCGATCCGGCCGGTGGTGGACTCGGCGAGCGCGGTGGACAGCCGTTCGAAGAACAGGGCCCGGTTGGGCAGGCGGGTGACCGGGTCGTGCATCTGCAGGTGGCGCAGCCGCTCCTGGAGGTCGCGCCGCTCGCTGATGTCGGCGACGGACAGCAGGGCGCCGCGCCGCCCCGCGGACCGCTCGGTGGGCACCATGGTGACCTTGGCCCACACCGGGCGGCCGTCCCCGTGTTTGAGGCGGCGCGTGCAGCTCATCCGTTCGCTGCGCCCCTCCAGGACGGCCTGGCAGTCGTCGCGGGCGCGGTCGTCCAGGCCGAGTCCGGCCAGGGCGGTGAGCGGCGTCCCGGCGAGTTCCGCGGCGGGGGCGCCCAGCAACTGTCCGAGCGCGTGGTTGGCGGCCAGGACGCGGCCCTCGCCGTCGATCACGGCCATCGCGAGCTGGGCGGCCTCGAAGGCGGTGCGGAACGCCACGGCGTCGGGGGTGGAGGAGGGCCGGAGCTCCACGGCGTGACTACTCTCGGTGACGGCTGACGCTGCCGTGCCGGAACTGTCACCCGGTTTCCTGCCCGGTCCGTCGAGGGTTCCATTCACCGATCGCTCCCGGAGGGGACTCGTCTGACGCAGCTGGCTCGGGCGGTGGGCCGGCGGCCGCGGTGGGGTATCCGCCCTGGAAATGTGGCGATCATAGAGGCTTATCGGGCGACCGAGCCAGTGCCGCGCAGGTTGTTCCGGGTCCATGTGGCGGACTCCGCGGACGCATTTTCGAGAGGCTGATCGTTCCTGCGCGGCAACTTCCTCCTGACGATCGATGATGACCGAATGTTACTCACGGTGATCTTGTGGGGGGCCACTCGTACGGCCTAGCGGAACGGGGCACGCGGGGGACGGAAGGCACACAGTGGGTGCCGTGCCCCCACCGGGCACCGTGCCCCGACACCACCGCGGGAGGACGATGTGCGGAGCATGCGCAGGGCCGGACGGATCCACGGGGGGCGGGGGGAGACCGTGCCCCGGCCGGACGGCCGCTGCTTCGGCCCGCGGTCCCGCCGGGTCGGAGCGGTGCTCACCGCGCTCTCCGCGCTGATCGGCACCAGTCTGGTGACCGGGCCGGTCGCCGTCGCGGCCGGCGCCGACTCCTGCGCCCTTCCGAGGACCGACACCCACCACTCCGAGGGGCTGGACACCTGGCACCCGGGCTATCCCCGGCCCGACGGGGAACTCGACGCCCTGATGGTCTTCCTGTCCTTCCCGGAGGCGCGCCCCGCCACCACCCCCGAACGGCTCGCCGCCGACTACTTCCCGGAGACCTCCGACTTCTTCGCGCGGGCCTCCTACGGGACCTTCACGCTGCGCCCGCACCCCGTGCCGCGCTGGTTCGAGATGGCGGCCGACTCCCGGGCGTACGGGATAGCGCGCGACTGGGCACCGGACCTGCGCGGCGCCTACCTCCACGACGCCGTCACGGCGGTGGACCCGCACGTGGACTTCGGCGCGTACGACGTCGTCTACCTCGTGGCGGACCCCGATGCGCCGGGGGTGAACTCCGACGCCACCAAGGTCGTCAACCTCGACCGGCCGATCACCGCGGACGGCACCGAGCTGCGCCGCGTCGTGACGGTCTTCGAGAAGCACCCGCCCGACCGCAACGTCCTCGCCCACGAGACCCTGCACCTCTTCGACCTGCCCGACCTCTACCACCAGCCCGAGGACGACGACGGGGACTGGGACACCCACGTCGGCGACTGGGACCTCATGGGCAGCCAGTTCGGACTGTCCCCGGAGCCCCTCGCCTGGCACAAGTGGAAGCTGGGCTGGCTGGACGGCCGCGGGATCGACTGCCGCGTCGAGCCCGGCACCACCCGGCACGCCGTGCGGGCGGTCAGCGCCCCGCGCCGCGACGGCGGCCTGCCCGGGACGACCGACACCCGGCTGGTCGTGGTCCGCACCGGCCGCAGCGAGGTGCTGGCGATCGAGGCCCGGGAGCCGAGCGGCAACGACGTCACGGCCTGCACCAGCGGGGTGCTGGTGTACCGGGTGCGCAGCGACGTCCCCTCGGCGCACGGTCCCGTGAAGGTGGTGGACGGCCATCCGGAGGGCGGGGCCTGCCACCAGCTCTCGGTCTACCCGCCGCTGGCGGACGCGCCGCTGGGCCCGGGGGAGAGCGTGGAGGTGGACGCGGACGGCGGCACGGTCCGGGTGACGGTCGGCGGCCGTACGGCCGCGGGATGGGCCGTGGAGGTCGCCGTGCGGGGCGTGCCGGGAACGCCGCGGTGACAGCCGCAGTGGAAGCCGCGGGACAGCCGCCGTGAGCGGAGCCGCGGGCGCGGGACGGGAGGCCGGGGGCGGCGCGGGCGGACGGGGGGCGGACAGCCGGAAGGCCCCCGCTCCCGCGAGGGCCTTCGACCGTCTGTGCGCCGCCAGGGACTCGAACCCCGGACCCGCTGATTAAGAGTCAGCTGCTCTAACCAACTGAGCTAGCGGCGCCCGCTGACGTGGTAGACCTTAGCACCCAGGTCGGAGAGACCGGAAATCGACGGTTCACACCCCGCCCCGCGCGCGTGCCCGTCCCCCGGGTCGCCGGCGCGCACGGCCCGCACGCAGGCCCACAGCAGCGCCTCCGCCCCCGGCAGCCAGGGCCGGCGGACGTCCGGGGCGACCAGCCAGCGGGTGGTGGGCGGGCAGTCCCCGCCGGGCACCGGCGGGGGGACGGTCACGGCGTCGCCGAGGCCGTAGCACAGCAGCGGGGGGATCGTTTCGGCGCCGCGGCCCGCGCCGGACGCGGCGCCCCGGCCCTCCCCGCCGTCCCCCGCGCCGGAGACCGCGGAGGACGAGCCCCGCCACTCCCGCCAGCGCAGCAGGGCGGGCAGCCGCTGGGCGGTGCCGGGCTCGGCGAACAGCAGCATCCGGCCACCGTGGAGGGCGACCGGTCCGGAGCCCGGCCCGGCGGTCCACAGCCGGTCCAACATCCGGCGCCCGAACAGCGCGCCGGCGCTGACCACGTCGAAGGCCGTGCCGCAGGGCAGCACGCTCGGGGCACCGGGGCGCACCGACCACAGCGCGCGGACGCGGTGCGGGAACGCGCTGGCGGACGCGAGCCAGTCGGCTCCGGCGGGAGTCACGTATGCGGCGGTGTCACTCATGTCGTCCACATCTACCGTCGGCCTGTGTACCGCGCCTGGAAATCGGAGAAAACCGGATACGGCGTGGCGGCATCGGGTAGGCTCCGCCCTTCGCATATGCCGGGGGACGTGGCCCCGGTCATCATTCCGGGGGCGCTCCCGGACCTCCGGGGGCCGCCCGGGACGCCCGGATCACTCCGAGGAGCGGTCCGCCATCAGCTCGCGGCCGAACTCGATCATCTTGCGGGCGTAGTCGGCCGTCCACTCCGCCTGCTCGGCGATGGCCTCGTCCGTCAGCCGGTCGAAGCGCTTGGGGTCGGCCAGTTGCGCCGCCGCGACGGCCTGGAACTCCATGGCGCGGTCCGCCGCCGCCTGGAAGGCCAGCGCCAGTTCGGTGGCGCGGCCCAGCAGCTCGCGCGGGTCCTCGATGGACTCCAGGTCGAAGAAGTGCTCGGGGTCCGCCGTGGCCTCCGGCGGTTCGAAGAGCAGCGGCGCGGGCCGCCGGTGGCGCGGCTCGCCGCGCGGTTCCGGAGCCGGATGCGGCTCGGGCATGAAACTACCTCCGTGGGTCGTGGACAGCGTTCCATTGTCCCTCGTGTGCCCACCCGGTGCCGATCGAGCGCTTCCGCCCGGCCGGGTCCGCGGCGGCGGGCCACCGGGGGACTCACCAGGGGACGGTGTGGTCCGCCAGGTGGGCCAGGACCGCGTGGTTGGCCTCCCAGCCGTCCGGGAACTTCACGGTGACGCCGAGCTGGACCGGCTCGGCGGAGGGGTGCTCGTCCAGCAGCTCGGCCACGCCCGCGCGGCAGACCACGACGCAGGCGTGCCGGTGGCGCGAGGCCAGGACGCACAGCCGGCCCGTCTCCAGGTGGAAGGCCGTGGCGTCGGGGCGGCCCGACAGCGGGTGGAGCACCACCGTGACGTCGAACTCCCGGCCCTGGAGCCGGTTCGCCGTGTCCACCGTGACCCCGGTCACGCCCAGGGCGGCCAGCTCCGCGCGGATCGCCGCCGCCTGGTCGCGGTGGGCGGTGCCCACCGCGATCCGGTCGGCGGTCACCGGCGCCGGGTCCGCCGAGCGTTCGCTGAACGCCGCGCCGTCGCGCTCCAGCATCCGCCGTACGACGGCGGCCACCGCCGCGACCGCCTCCGGGTCGGTGCGCGGGGTGTGGCGGGCGGGCAGCTCCAGCAGTCCCCACCCGGAAGCGGCCGCCTCGTCCAGCACCCGGTCCACGGCCGAGCCGTCGGAGGGCGCCCGGAACTCCAGCCTCCGCTCGCCGGGTCCGGTGCCGCTGCGGAACCCGTTGTACGGGTAGAACGCCCGCGACACCAGCGGCGCGGCGGAGGCCGGCAGCCGCCAGGAGACCGGTAGCCGGTGCACGGGCAGGTCCGGGTTGTGCGCGAGCAGCGTGGTCACCGCGCTGGCCGACGGGTCGTACGACAGCCCCGCCCACTGCTCGGAGCCGACCTGGCTGAACGGGTCGAGCTGCCCCGGGTCCCCGACGAACAGCGCGCGCTCGAACAGCCCGGCGACGGCCAGCAGCGCGTCGGAGCGCATCTGGTACGCCTCGTCCACGATGGCGTGCTCCCACGGCCCGGCGCCCTTGACGTGCGCCCACTTCGCGGCCGTGGAGACGACCACGTCCAGCCCGGCCAGGTCCGCGGCCTTCGCCGACGTCACCACCGAGGGGTGGCGGTCCAGGACGGGGTCGTACGGCTGTGCCTCGCTGCTGTGCAGCCGGCCCACGGGCAGCTCCGGGTCGGCGGTCGCCAGCCGGTCCACCAGGTCGTCCACCTGGGCGTTGGTCTGGGCGACGATCATCAGCGGCCGGCCCGTCGCGGCCAGCTCGCGCGCCGCGCGGACCACCAGCGTGGTCTTCCCGGCGCCGGGCGGCGAGTCCACGACCACGCCCCGGGCGGAGCCCGCCAGGGTGTCCCGCAGGATGGCCGCGGTCGCCGCGGCGGCGGCCGCGGCCGGATCGTCCCCGGGCGCGGCCTGGGATGCGGTCTGGGGCGCGGTCCCGGCTTCGGTCACGGGACGGGTCACAGCAGGTCCTCCGCGGTCACGGGGTCGGGGGCGTCGACGGCGTCGGGGTCCGGCGGGCCGCCGTGCGTCCACGGCGTCTCCTCCGGGTCCGGCAGGTCCGGTCCGCCGCGCGGCGCGTGCTCGAACAGGGTCCAGCACACCGTCTCGCCCTTCTCCGGCACCGAACCGGCATCGGGCACCTTCCCCCGGCCCATGCCGCCGGTCAGCCGCACGGTGAACAGGCCCGGCGCGGGGGAGTCCGTGAACACCCCCGGCTGCGACCTGCCGCCCTCCAGCGCCCGGTGGACCCGGGTGCCCTCCTCCAGGTGCGGCCGGTCGTCCGTGCGGACGGTGACCAGCGGGCGCGGCATCGGACGCTTCCCCTCCGAGTACGCCATCTCCACCTCGACGACCTCGCCCGCGAACGCCTCCCCGGCCAGCCGCCGCTCCGCCATCACCAGCGGGTCGTCCAGCGCCTCCTGCGCGGCCAGCTCCGCCTGCGCCGTCTCCCGCGCGGCGAGCTTGCGCGCCGCCGTCACCGCGTCGTCGCGCCGCGGCTGCGGCGGCTCCCCGGCCCGCAGCCGGTCGCGGTGGGCGGTGTAGGACCAGCGGTCCCGCTTCCAGCGGTCGGCGACGTGCGCCCCCGGCGGCAGGGAGCGCAGCAGGTCCAGGCCCTGCCACACCGCCTCCCAGACCGGCCTGAGCTGGGAGGCGACCAGTTCGCGGATCTCCTCCTCGGCGCCGGGCCGCCCCGCGTCGTACCGCGCGATGGCGGGGGCCAGCCGCCGGTTGTCGAAGGCCGGGTCGGTGGCCGGGCCCGCGGGCGGGGTGAGCAGCAGCCCGTCGCGGTCGCGCGCCAGCTCCGCGCGGAGCGCGGCCTCGGCGCCCGAGGTGCCCTCGCCGGCGGTGATCCAGGCCAGCAGTGCGCCCAGGTGCTGGTCCTCCAGGCGGCTCTGGCCCGTCGCCCAGTGGCGGCCCAGCAGTTCGGTCACGGCCAGCAGCAGCGAGGAGCCGGGCACCCGCGCCCGTTCGCCGTAGTGCGTCAGCCACCGCCCCAGCAGCGGCAGCCGGGCCGGGGCCGGATGGGGGGCGTCCGGATCCTCCTCGGCGGTGCGGCGGAAGCGCATCGACCGGCCCAGCAGCCGTACGTAGGCGATGCCCGCGGTGTTCGGCACGATCAACTGCGGTGCGTCCGCGCACAGTTCGGCCTCGACCTTCACCCGCTTCCCGGTCTCCGGGTCGGTCTCGGTGCGCTCCTGGAGCTCGACCTCGTCCTGCGCGGACTCCAGATGGGGCAGGACGGTCTCGGCCAGTTCGGCGAGGAAGGCGAACCGCAGCGTCCGGTCGCGCGGCTGCGGCACGACCAGCAGGCGCGGCGCGTCCCGGTCGGTGCCCACCATCGCCCCCAGCGGGGCGCCGGTCTCACCGGCGGTGGTCAGCGGCACCAGCACCATGGGCCGTTCGGCCAGGTGGCGGTGGCGGACCGTGGCCAGGGGCTGTGCGCGCCCGGTCGCGGCGGCCTCCACCCGGGCCAGTGCGGAGATCAGCGACATCAGGGCCTCCCCGCCGCCAGGGCCTCGGCCCGCAGCCGGGCCGCGCGGCGCAGCGCGGCGGCGGCCGGATCGTCACCGCCGTCGTCGCTGCCGTCACCGCTGCCGTCACCGCAGCCGTCGCCGCGGGCCGCCGCCAGGACCGCCCCGACCGTGGTCAGTCCGCCCAGCTCCCCGCGCACCTCGCGGCCCAGGACCTCCACGGCGCCCGCGGCCCGGGCCCGTTCGCGGCAGTGGAAGGCCAGCTCACAGGTGGACAGGCACTGCGGCGCGTAGGCCGCCGGGAGCGCCCGGACCGCCTCGGCCAGCTCACCGGCCGGGCGGGCGGGGTCGAAGGTGACGCCCTCGGGCAGCGCGGCGGCGATCTCCTCCAGCCGGGTCAGCCGGGCGAGCTGCCGCCTGGTGGTGGCCAGTTGCCTGCGCAGGTCGACGGCCTCCGCGGTGGGCAGGTTGGAGAAGTCCTTGGGGCAGACCAGCAGCGCCCGCTCGTCCACCCGGCCGCCGAGCGCCTGGAGGGCCAGGGCGTAGACGGCCGCCTGCCGGGCCGCGGCGCCGACCTTGGCCGGATCGGCGGAGCCGTCCAGGATCGGGAAGGACTTGATCTCCACCACCGTCCGGCGCCCGTCGGGGTGGACCACCACCGCGTCGGGCTCCAGGTAGGCCGGTGACCCGGCCACCTCCAGCACCACCATCGGGTGGTCCAGCAGCGTCCAGCGGCCCTCGGCCGTGGCCCGCTCCAGGGCGAGCCGGGTGCGTTCGGCGCGTCCGGCCGGGCCGGGCGCCGAGAGGTCGGGCACGGCCGCCTCGCCGGGCTCGGGGGCCGGTACGCCCGCTCCGCCGACGCGCGCGTGCACCAGCCGCAGCAGCTCGGCCCCGCCGTCCCCCTTCACCCGCGCCTCGAAGGCGTGGCCGCGGACGAACGCGAACTGCGACTGGCCGAAGGCGGCGGGGGCGCCCAGCGACTTGGCCAGCGCGCCCTTGTCCACTCCGGCGCCGTCCAGCAGCGCGCGGCGGCGGCAGCCGGGGTTGGCGGCCAGCGCGGCGAGCGCCCGGGCGTCGAGCGGCCGTGGCGCCACATCGGCGCCGCGCAGCTCAGCGAGCCGTCGGCGCAGGGCTGTCGTCGGTTGGCTGTCGGGGATGTCGCTCACCCGGGGAAGTGTGGCATCCGGTGGTGACATCCGGGGAGTTGAGGTCTCCCGCGGAGGGCGCGGCCTCCCCGCCGGGGCCGCCCCGGCCGGGCGGCCGCGCCGGGTGCCGCGGGAGGGCGGTCCGCGGCCCGGGGAGGTCCGCGACCACCGGAACCGCGCCGGTCCCCGGCCCGCCCGCCTCCGGTCCGCTCGTACCCGGCCCGCCCGCCCTCGCGTGCGCCGGCGCGCACCGGCGCGGCCACCCGGCCGCCCGGCCCGCGCACCGCAGCGCCGGGCGGGTCGGCAGCAGCCCCGCTCCCAGCGCCGCCGCGCCCGCCACCGCGTCCAGCAGGCAGTGGTTGGCGGTGCCCGGCACCACCGGCGTGGTCAGCAGCGGATGGGCGACGGCCGCCGCGCGCCCCCACGGACCGCGCCCGCCCAGTTGCCACGGCACCACCCCGCACCACAGCGCCCAGCCGACGTGGAGGCTCGGCATCGCGGCGTACTGGTCGGTCAGCCCGCCCGGGCCGCGCGCCGCGCCGGCCTCGCCGCCCCACCACCCGTAGTGGCCGTACTGCGCCATGGTGTCGGTGAAGCCGTGTCCGGCGGCCGACAGTAGCGGCGGACAGGTCGGCGCGAGCGTGAAGCCGGCCGGCCCGATGAGGACGGAGACCAGCAGCCAGGTGCGCGCCGCCCGGCAGTGCGCGGTGCGGCGGCGGAACACCCGGACCAGGACCGCGGGGGTCACCAGGTGGTGCAGCGAGGCGTAGGCGAAGTCCGCGGGCACGCCGAGCCGCGCGTGGTCGGTGAGCAGCCGGTTGAGGGGCCGCTCGGCGGCCGGACCCAGCCGCTCCTCGAAGCGCGGGATCGCCGGCCCGTGGTCGACGGCCGCCGGGACGTCGCCGCGCGCGAGCGGCCGGCCGGCGGCGTAGGCGGCGCAGACCGTGACGAGCAGGGGCGGTTCGGCCCATCACCGAGACCGGTCCCGGGTCATCCGGGCATCCCCCGCCTCTCGTGGTCGGCCGCCCGGGAACCGGACATCCGTACGGTACGGGCGCGAGCGGTGAGCCGCCGCGGAACCGGCGGGGGCTGCCCGGCGGCCGGCGGTCCCCGCGCGCGATGATGGCCGGAGCACGACGGTCCGGCTCCCCGCGAGCCCCGTGAACTCCTCCGAAAGGCCCGACATGGCAGCGCGCATCCTGCTGGTCCGGCACGGCCAGACCGCCTGGTCCCGGTCCGGACGGCACACCGGCCGCACCGACGTCCCCCTGCTCGACGAAGGGCGCCGGATGGCGAGAGCGCTGGGCGAGCGGCTGCGCCGGGCGCCCTGGAACGGGCTGCCGGAGGCCGAGGTCCGCACCAGCCCGCTCGTCCGGGCCAGGGAGACCTGCGAACTGGCGGGCTTCGGCGACCGGGCCGCCGAGTGGGAGGCGCTGGTGGAGTGGGACTACGGCGCGTACGAGGGGCTGACCACGCCCGGCATCCGGGAGCGGACGGGGACGGAGTGGACCGTCTGGCGCGACGGCGTGGTGGACGGCGAGAGCCTGGCCCAGGTCGCCGCCCGCGCCGACGAGGTGATCGCCTGGGCGCGGTCGGCGGACCGGGACGTCCTGCTGTTCGCGCACGGCCACCTGCTCAGGGTGCTGGGCGCGCGCTGGCTGGGCCTGGAGCCGTCCTTCGCGGCGCACCTGAGACTCGACGCGGGCGCCCTGTCGGTCCTGGGCTGGGCGTACGGGGAGCCGGCGGTCGAGCGCTGGAACGACCGGGGCCACCTGGACTGAGCGGGCCGTCCGGCCCGGCACCGGGCGCGTGCCGGACCGCGGCCGGCCGGGCGTCAGGCGGGTGGTCCGCCGGAGCGGGTGCGCGGGGCCGCCGCGGCGTGGCGGTCCAGGAAGCCGGCGACGGCCGGTGCGCTCCGGTGGGGGCGCAGCCGCCGCGCGGTGCCGTCCAGCATCGCGCGGATGCGGGAGGACCGCACCTGCCCGAGCAGGTCCAGCGCCCGGCTCGCGGTCTCGGCGGCCTCCTCGACCTCGCCCTGCCCGGCGAGGTCGTCCGCCAACTCGGCCGTGAACAAAGCGGTGTTCCGCACGAAGTGCGGTTCCTGCATCGCCACCGCGCGCCGGGCGTGGCGTGCGGCGCGCTCCCAGTCGCCCAGCGCCGCCCAGCACTGCGCCTCCAGTCCGTACAGCTCGGCCTCGCCGTAGAAGGTCATCCACTCCGGATCGGTGTCCGAGGGGCCGTGCGCGAACAGCGTCCGCGCGCGGCCGAGCGACTCCTCGCAGGCGGCGCGGTCCGCGAGACCGGCCCAGCCGCCCGCCTCGCGCAGCGCCAGCAGCGACAGCAGCCGCGCCGAGCCCAGGGGCGCGGCGGCCTGCTGCCCGGCCTGCGCGGCCCGCACCGCCTCCCGGGGGCGTCCGGCGTCGCGCGCCAGGAAGGAGGTGTTGCAGAAGGCGTGCGCCTCCAGCGCGGGGTCCCCGGTGACCCGGGCGGTGGCCAAGGCCTCGGCGTAGTGCGGGCGGGCCTCGGCGAAGCGGCCCGAGTCGTGGGCGAGCCAGCCCACCGAGATGGCCAGTTCCCCGGCCCCGTTGTGCAGCCGGTCGCTGACGGGTTGTCGGCGCGCGCCCGCGTCCAGCAGGTCGTAGGCGGTCCGCAGCGCCTCACCGGCCCGCCGGTAGAGGACGTCGGCGCCGTGCCGGTCGTCGAGCAGCCGGATGTGACGCACGGTCTGCTCGACGGCCGACACCTCGCTCTCCCCGACCCGTCCGGAGACGTGCCGGACGCCCGGGGCGGTGCCCGGGGGCGGGGCGAGGGGGGCCGGGAGCGCCGGGAGCAGGGAGGCCGGGATCAGGGACAGGGGCAGGGCCGAGCTCAGGGACACTGCCGCCACGGCGGCCGGGCCGCCGGTCATGAACGCGCGACGCAGCACGTCGCTCTCCTCGTCGGTCGGGGTTCGGGTGTCGGTACGGAGGGGAGCGGGGCGCATATGGGCTTCCCGCAGCGTGCCCTCACCTCCGTACGCCCCCCGTCCGCGCGCAGTGCGCCCGCGGACCGCCTGGCGGGGCTCGAAACCCAGGTCCGTGAGCGAGTACCCCGGGAACATGTGCAGGAACACCCGCTCGTAGGCGTAGTTGGGACACCGGATCTCCCCGGCCTCCACCCGGCCGACGTACCGGGCGTCACAGGAGACGTTCTCGCCGATCTCGCGGGCCGCCCTGCGGACGGCCGCCGCGAACTCCCCGGGCGAGAGCCGCCCGCGCAACCGCCGGAAGGCCAGGTTGGGCTGACGACCCGGCCCCGCTGACGCTGAAGGTGACGGTGACGACGCCATGGGCGGACGGTACCGGCTACCACGGGGTCGATACGGAGTTTTTTGCCGACAAACGGGATATCCCACACGCGATCTGCCATGAACTGCCATCCTTTGCGGCTGCATTGCGCCGTAGCGGTTGACACAACGATTCGTTGGACTGTGCGTAGCGACCGCGGAGGAGGGGTTTCCCTTGCTGGACACCGGTTACGGGACCGGAAGCCGTCCATCGACCGCCCGGCGCCGCTCCGCTCCCGACGGCGGTGCGGAGCCGGCGGAGGTGCCGTACGACCTGCCGTACGACGTGGTGACCGTGCCCGCGCGGCAGGGTCTGGAGGCCGTGGACATCCTGCGCCTGCGCCACAGCGTCGGCCCGGTGCTGCACGACGCCGCGGGCGACACCCTCGGCTTCCTGGTGCCGCCCGGCACCGCGGACGGCTGGGACCTGCCGGGCAGCGCCTGCACCCGGACCCGCCGGCAAGGCGGCCGGCCCGCCGGCCCGCCGGTCGCGGGCGCCGGGTGGCTGGTCCCGCCGGAGAGCGCGTGCGCCGAGGTCACCGAGCCGGCGCGGCTGCGCGCCGCCCTGGGCGAGGCGGCCCGTACGATCGCCGCCGCCGAGGGGCACCCCCGGAAACGCCCCTGAGCCCCGGGCCGCGGGCGGCGGGTCCGTCCCCCCGGGCCCCCGCGGACCGCGGGGGCGATACTGGCGGCATGGCGAGGAACGGACGACGGGACGGGGGCGGCAGGCGGGCCAGGGAGCCGGTGAGCGAACCGGTCGACGGCGGACTGGCCCAGCTCCTGCCGGACCCGGACCGGCCGCGCGCCTGGACGCTGCTGCTCGACGGCGCCCCGCAGTCCCACGTGGACCTCGACGACCCCGCGCACCTGGACTTCGAGTACCAGCGCAGGATCGGCCACCTGATCGACCTGGCGGCCCCGCCCGGCCGGCCGCTGCGGGTGGTGCACCTCGGCGGCGGCGCGCTCACCCTCGCCCGCTACGTCGCCGCCACCCGGCCGCGCTCCACCCAGCAGGTCGTCGAGGCGGACACCGCACTGGTGGCGCTCGTCCGCCGCGCGCTGCCGCTGGAGAGCGGCTGGCGGATACGGGTGCGCGGCGCCGACGCGCGCGCCGGGCTGGCGAAGGTCCCCGAGGGCTGGGCCGACGTGGTCGTCGCCGACGTCTTCACCGGCGCCCGCACCCCCGCCCATCTGACCAGCACCGAGTTCCTCGCCGAGGTGCGCCGCGCGCTGCGTCCCGGCGGGCTCTACGCCGCCAACCTCGCCGACGGCCCGCCGCTCGCCCACCTGCGCGCGCAAGTGGCCACCGCCGCCCGGGTGTTCCCCGAGCTGTGCCTGGTCGCCGACCCCGCCGTGCTGCGCGGGCGGCGCTTCGGCAACGCCGTCCTGGCCGCGAGCGACCGGAAGCTGCCGGTCGCCGAACTCACCCGGCGCGCGGCCGGCGACCCGCACCCCGGGCGGGTCGAACACGGCCGGGCGCTGGCCGACTTCACCGGTGGCGCCGCCCCCGTCACGGACGCCACCGCGATCCCCTCGCCGGCCCCGCCCGCCGGGGTCTTCCGGCGGCGCTGACCCCGGCCCGGGCCCCGGTTCCGGTTCCGGCGTCCCGCTCAGCCGGCGTGCTCGTCGACCGTCACCCTGGGCGGGCCGTCGTGCCACGTGCAGAAGACGGAGGACGCCTCGTCGCCCCGGGTGAAGGTCACCCGTATCCACTGGGCCGCCCGCCAGACCTGCATCTCCCACCCCGCGTTGGGCGTGGCGGACACCAGCGTCGCCGAGGCCGGGCCCAGGTCGAAGGCGACCCGGCCGCCGCGGAGGTTGTGGCTCTCCACGTTCCCGGACGGATCGTAGGGGCCCTTGGCGGAACCGCCGCCGGAACCGCCGCCCGTCTCGCGGCCGGAGCCGGGCGTCCCGGTGCCGTCCGGGGGCCCCTGGGACTTCGGGGACTTCGAGGAGGCGGAGGGGAGGGAGGACCCGGGGGTGCCGGAGGTCGGGGACGGCCTGGGCCGGTGGGTGGAGGCCGCCTCCGGCTCGGCGCCGGAGCGCGCCGCGGACGGCGACGCCAGGCCCCCGGCGATCGGCAGCGCGCGCGGCGGGTCGTAGGCGGTGCCCGACACCACGGTGTGCACCCCGTACCAGGACAGCATCACGGCCGCTCCGGTGGCCAGTGCCCAGGCTCCCGCATGAACCAGTCCTCGTCGCATCCCGCGCACCCTAACCGTTCCTCCCGCCCGCCCGCGGTTCCTGTTGCTTCCGCCGGCACCTCCTTGACGTGTCCGCGCATGCCGTAACGTGCCGCCCATGGCACGTGTTCTCGTCGTCGAGGACGACCAGTTCGTACGCTCGGCCCTCATCCGGCACCTCACGGAGGCCTCCCACACCGTACGGAGTGTGGGCACCGCCCTGGAGGCGCTGCGGGAGGTCGCCCACCACGGGTTCGACGTGGTGATCCTCGACCTCGGCCTGCCCGACCTGGACGGGTCCGAGGCGCTGAAGATGCTGCGCGGGATCACCCAGGTCCCGGTGATCGTCGCCACGGCCCGGGACGACGAGGCGGAGATCGTCCGGCTGCTCAACGACGGCGCCGACGACTACCTGGTGAAACCGTTCTCCGTGGAGCACCTGTCCGCCCGGATGGCCGCCGTGCTGCGCCGGGCGCGCGGCGGACCGGGCGGCGGCGCGGGCGCGGGGGAGGACCGGGTGATCCGCGTCGGCGGGCTCGCCATCGACCCGCTGCGGCGCCAGGCCCGGCTGGACGGGCGGACGCTGGACCTGACCCGCCGTGAGTTCGACCTGCTGGCCTTCCTCGCCCGGCGTCCCGGCGTCGTCGTGCCGCGCAGGGAGCTGCTGGCCGAGGTCTGGCAGCAGAGCTACGGCGACGACCAGACCATCGACGTCCACCTGTCCTGGCTGCGCCGGAAGCTCGGCGAGACGGCGGCCAACCCCCGCTACCTGCACACACTGCGCGGCGTGGGCGTCAAACTGGAGCCCCCGCAGGACCTGGCGCAGGAGTCCGCGGGACACTTCCCGCGGCCGTGAGACGCGGACACCGCGAACGCCGCGAACGCCGTGGACACCGCGGACGGGAGGGCGGCACCGTCGGCACCGTTGAGGGGAGGGGCGGATGAGGTGGGCGCTGGTCAAGGTGTGCATCGCCGTGACCGCGATGGTGGTGGTCGCCTTCGCCGTGCCGCTCGCGCTCGTGGTCAAGGAGATGGCCCGCGACCGGGCCTTCTCCAACGCCGAGCGGCTGGCCGCCACCGTCCTGCCCGCGCTGGCCATCACCGGCGACCGCGACCAGCTCCAGCGCGCCCTGGCCAGCACGCCGACGGGCCTGGACGGACGGATCGCGGTGTACGCGCCCGACGGGCGGGACGGCCGGGAGAGCGGCGTCGCCGCGGTCGGCAGGCGGCGGGTGTCCGCGGCGGACCTGAAGGCCGTCACCCCGCTGCGGGGGGCCACCGTCGTCCCGGTCGAGGGCGGGTTCGCGCTGCTCCAGCCGATCGTCACCACCAGGACGGCCGTGGTGGAGGTGTTCGTGCCCGAGGAGGAGGTCACCAACGGCGTGGCCACCGCCTGGCTGGTCCTCGCCGGGACCGGGCTGGCGCTCGTCGTCGCCTCCGTCGTCATCGCCGACCGGCTCGGCACCCGCATGGTGGGCGCCGCGGAGCGGCTGGCCAAGGCCGCCAAGGAGCTGGGCGCGGGGCGGCTGGCCGTACGGGTCCCCGAGGAGGGGCCCGCCGAACTGCGGTGGGCCGCCGCCGCGTTCAACTCCATGGCCGACCAGGTGGCCCAACTGCTGGCCAACGAGCGGGAGCTGGCCGCCGACCTCTCCCACCGGCTGCGCACGCCCCTGACCGTGCTGCGGCTCAACACCGCCTCGCTCGGCGACGGCGACGCCGCCGAGCAGACGCGCGAGGCCGTCGCGCAACTGGAGCGCGAGGTGGACCACATCATCCGCACCGCGCGCGAGCAGCGGACCCAGCCCCCGGGAACGCCGGGCGCCGGCGCCGTCTGCGACGCCTCCGAGGTGATCCGGGAACGGATGGCCTTCTGGTCCGCGCTCGCCGAGGACGAGGGCCGCGAGGTGCGGCTGGCCGGTGTCGGGCAGCCCGTCCGCGTGCCCGTGGCCCGCGCCGAACTCGCCGCCGCCCTGGACGCGCTGCTCGGCAACGTCTTCCGGCACACCCCCGAGGGCACGGCCTTCGCCGTGGACGTGCACTACGGCGGGCCCGCCAGCAACTCGGTGATCGTGCTGGTCTCCGACGCCGGGCCGGGCATCGAGGACCCCGACGCGGCGCTGCGCCGCGGCCACGGCGACGGCGGGCCGGGCTCGACGGGGCTGGGCCTGGACATCGTGCGGCGGGTGGCGGAGTCCACCGGCGGCGACGTGCGGATCGGCCGCTCGGTGCTCGGCGGGACGGAGGTCCGCATCTGGCTGGCCCTGGACGGGGGCCCGGCGGACGGCGCGGACCGCCGCCGCGGACACAGGATGCGACGGCGCGCACGCCGATAGTGGCGGATCCTCAGCGGTTCCGTAGGTCCGCCTTAAGGGAGGCATAAGTTCCGGGCCGTCCGTCCGGATTGGGAGTTTCGCCGGAACCGGCCCCGCTAGCGTGCTCCTTGTCCACGTTCCCCAGCGGATCGAGGCAGGAGCGGATGAGCAGCATCGCCGTACAGCGGTGCCGTCCGGGCGGACGGCGGCGGCCGATCGCCGATGCGACCGTGGCGGCCCTCGTCGCGGTCGGCGGACTCGTCCTGGCCGGCACGGTGACGGCCGGGCCGCGGTGCGCGCCGGACCCCACGACCGGCGCGACCGGGGCCCACCACCGGCTGTCGTACGACGGCGCGGAGGGCGGCCCGGCCGGGCCCGCCCACCGGGCACTCCTGCCGACCTCCACCCCCCACCACGGGGAAGGGGCCCCCTAGGCCCCGTCGCGGACCAGCCACCCCCCACGACAGGCGGGGCGCAGCGGTCTCCACCCCCCACACCCGCTGCGCCCCGCCCAGGGCTGTTCCCCCTCGGGCCGTGTCCTCGGGGTCCTCGGGCCGTGCCCCGGGCCGCCTCCGTCAGTCGGCCACCGGCTCCCGCACCGCGTCGGGCTCCCGCAGTTCACCGGTCCGGGCCACCTCGGCGTACCACAGGGCGCTGGACTTGGGGATGCGGGCCAGGGACTCGAAGTCCACGTACACCGTGCCGAACCGCTTGCTGTAGCCGTAGGCCCACTCGAAGTTGTCCAGCAGGGACCACAGGAAGTAGCCCCGCACGTCGGCGCCGTCGGCGATCGCCCGCTGCACGGTGCTCAGGTGGCTGTGCAGGTAGGCGATGCGGTCGGGGTCGTGGACGGTGCCGTCGGGGGACGGCTTGTCGTCGCAGGCCATGCCGTTCTCGGTGATGTAGAGCGGGACGCCGCCGGTCTCGCGGTGGTAGCGCATCAGCAGCTCGTGCAGGCCGGTCGGGTCGATCGTCCAGCCCATGTCGGTGGTCTCGCCCGGGGTCTGGTGGAAGGCGATGTCCTCGGCGGCGGGCCAGGGGGACTGGGCGCCGCCGCCGTGGCCGTCCCGGCGCGGCAGCTTCCGGTCGGCGGAGGCCGACACCAGGGTGGGCGTGTAGTAGTTGATGCCCAGCGCGTCCAGCGGCTGGTGGATGTCGGCCAGGTCCCCGTCCCGGACGAAGCTCCAGTCGGTGACGCGCGCGGTGTCCTGGATCAGGTCCTCGTCGTACGCGCCGCGCAGCAGGGGGCCGTCGAAGACGCGGTTGGCCAGGGCGTCGATGCGGCGCCGGGCGTCGAGGTCGTCGGGCTCGTCGGTGAGGGCGCGCACCGCGGCCGGGTTGATGCTGATGCCGACCTGGGCGCGGCCCGGGAGGGTGGCGCGCAGCGCCTGGGTGCCCAGGCCGTGGGCGAGGTTGAGGTGGTGGGCGGCGCGCAGGGCGGCGGCGTGGTCGGTGCGGCCGGGGGCGTGCACGCCCGAGCCGTAGCCGAGGAAGGCGGCGCACCAGGGCTCGTTGAGGGTGGTCCAGCGCTCCACGCGGTCGCCGAGCGCGTCGGCGACCAGCGACGCGTACTCCGCGAACCGCTCGGCGGTGGCGCGCTCCGGCCAGCCGCCGGCGTCCTCCAGCTCCTGCGGGAGGTCCCAGTGGTAGAGGGTGATCCACGGGGTGATGCCCTTCTCCAGCAGGGCGTCGACGAGCGAGCGGTAGAAGTCCAGCCCGCGCTGGACGGCGGGGCCGCGGCCGGTGGGCTGGACCCGGGACCAGGAGATGGAGAAGCGGTAGGCGTTCAGGTTGAGGTCGGCCATGAGCTGGACGTCGTCGCGCCAGCGGTGGTAGTGGTCCACGGCGACGTCGCCGGTGTCGCCTCCGAGCACCTTCCCGGGCGTGCGGCAGAAGGTGTCCCAGATCGACGGTGTGCGGCCGTCCTCGTCGGCGGCGCCCTCGATCTGGTAGGCCGAGGTGGCGGAGCCGAAGAGGAAGTTGGCGGGGAATGCGGACTGGCTCATATGGGAGCGCTCCCATCAAAGGTCGTACGGAAGGGATGGCGTGGGGGTCGGAAAACGATGGCGTGAGGGTCGGAAAACGGGCGGGACGGCCGGTCAGCCCTTGACGGCTCCCTGCATGATGCCGCCGACGATCTGCTTGCCGAAGACGGTGAGGATCAGCAGCAGGGGGAGGGTGCCGAGCAGGGCGCCGGCCATGATCACCGACTGGTCGGGGATGTAGCCCCGGCCCAGGCCGGTCAGGGCGACCTGGACGGTCGGGTTCTGCTGGGTCAGCGCGATGATCGGCCAGAAGAAGTCGTTCCAGGCCATCACGAAGGTCAGCATGCCGAGCACGGCCATCGCGGGCCGGGCGGCGGGGAAGACCACGTGCCACACCACGCGCAGGCTGTGCGCGCCGTCCACCCGCGCGGCCTCGATCAGCTCCGTGGGCAGCGCCTCCACCAGGTACTGCCGCATGAAGAACACGCCGAAGGCGCTGACGAAGGTCGGCAGGATGACGGCCTGGAGCTGGTTGGTCCACTCCAGTTCGGCGATCGCCATGAACATCGGCACCACGCTGAGCTGCGGCGGCACCATCATGGTGCCGATCGTCAGCATCAGCAGGACGTTGCGGAAGCGGAACCGCAGCTTGGCGAAGGCGAACCCGGCGATCGTGCCGAACAGCACGGTGCCCACCGCGATCGAGCCGGCGACGATCGTGGTGTTGAGCAGCGCCAGACCCATGTTGGCGTCGCTCCAGGCGATCTCCAGGTTCTTGAAGAGGTTGCCGCCGAACCAGAACGGCGGCGGCGACTCGGCGAGCCGGGTGTTGTTGCGGGAGGCGGCGACGGCCGTCCAGAACAGCGGGAACAGGGCGACCACGGTGACGACGATCAGCACCGCGTACGTCAGCTTGCCGCCGTGGAGCTGTCCGCCGGCGCTGCGGGCCTTCCCCCGGCGGCGGCCCGGTCCGGCCTGGCCGGGCGCCGTACCGCCGGGCGCCGTGCGGTCGGGCGCCGCACGGTGGGACTTCGTCATACTCATGAGCGCCTCCTCGCGGGCTTCCGGCCCAGCTCGCTCTTCCGCATGGCGCGCGCGATCAGCCAGTTGGCCAGCGCGATCAGCAGCAGGATCAGGAACATCATCCAGGCGATGGCCGAGGCCCGGCCCAGGTGCAGGTTCACCCAGCCCTGCTCGTACAGGTACAGGCCCAGGGTCTGGTACTGGTGGTCCGCGCCTCCGTTGGCGCCGCCGCCCGGGTTGAACAGCAGGGGCTCGCCGAAGAGCTGCATCGCGCCGATGGTGGAGACCACGATCGTGAACAGGATCGTCGGCCGCAGGGCGGGGACCGTGACGTGGACGAACTGCTGCCAGCGCGAGGCGCCGTCCAGCGCCGCCGACTCGTACAGGTCCTTGGGCACCGCCTGCATGGCGGCCAGGTAGATGAGGGTGTTGTAGCCGGTCCAGCGCCAGATCACGATCGAGGAGATGGCGACCTGCGAGGCCCAGGTGTCGTTCTGCCAGTCGACGGGGTCGATGCCGACGGTCCCCAGGGCCCAGTTGATCATGCCGTAGTCGCGGCCGAAGATCATGACGAAGACCAGGGTCGCCGCGGCCACCGAGGTGGCGTACGGGGCGAGCATCGTCACGCGGAAGAACATCGAGCCGCGCAGCTTGTAGTTCAGCAGGTGGGCCAGGCCGAGCGCCATCAGCAGCTGCGGGACGGTGGAGATCACCCCGATGGTGAAGGTGTTGCGCAGGGCGTTCCAGAAGAAGTCGTCCTCGAGCAGCCGGGTGTAGTTGTGCAGCCCGGCCCACTCCATCTCGGTGGGGGCCGTCAGCGACACCTTGTGCAGGGAGGACCAGCCCGTGTAGAGCAGCGGGAAGAGTCCGAAGGCGCCGAAGAAGACGAAGAACGGGGCGATGAAGCCGTACGGGCTCCACTTCACGTCGCGCTGGTACCAGCGGCTGCGGCGTTCGCGCCGCCGGTCCTCGCGGGAGGGTGGAGCGGTCCTGTGGCGCGGGCCCGCGCCCCCCTGCTTCACGGGGGGCGCGGACACCGGCGAACCGGTGGTGGTCACGTGATGATCACTCGTCCAGGGCGTTGTCGACGGTCTTGGTGGCCGCGGCCCACGCCTTGTCGGGGGACAGACCCTTCTGCTCGACCTGGAGGAGGCCGCTGCGCGTGATGTTCTCCTGGATGATCTGGTCCTTCGGGCCGATCACCTGGGTGGGAATCCCCTCGGCGGCGTCGGCGAAGATCTTGCCGATGGGGGCGTTCTCGAAGTACTCGTGCTTGGCGTCGGCGACCTCGGGGGTCTCGTACGACTTCGGGGCGCTGGGGAAGCTGCCGCGCTTGGCGAAGAGCTTGGCCTGCTGGGTGGGCGCGGTCAGCCAGGCGGCGAGCTTGATCGCCTCCTCCTTGTTCTTGCCCGCCTCGGGCACGCCGAGGAAGGAGCCGCCCCAGTTGCCGGGCTTGGGCGCGGGCGCCACGTCCCACTTGTTCTTGCCCTTGGCGCCGCCCTTGTCCTGGATGTAGCCGAGCATCCAGGCGGGGCAGGAGATGGTGGCGAAGGTGCCGTTGTTGATCGCCTTGTCCCACGGCGGCGTGAACTGCTCCTTCTTGTCGGTCATCCCCTCGGAGGCGGCCTTGGCGGCGATGTCCCAGGCCTTCTTGACCTCCGGGTTGGACTTGTAGATCACCTCCCCCTGCTCGTCGTAGTAGCGGGTGGCGCTGGAGGAGATGGCCGCGTTGAACAGGCCGCCGGCGGAGTCGACCCAGGCCACGCCCTCGGGGGCGTTCTGCATGAACCGCTTGCCGGTGTCCAGGTACTTCTGCCAGTCGCCCGCCCAGAGCTTGCCGACCTCCTCGCGGTCGGTGGGCAGGCCGGCGGCCTGGAAGTGGTCCTTGCGGTAGCAGATGGCCATCGGACCGATGTCGGTGCCCAGGCCGATGGTCTTGCCGTCCTTGGTGGTGGCCTGGTTCCACTTCCAGTCGAAGTAGTCGCTCTTGGAGACGCCGCCCGCCTTGGACAGGTCCGCGAACTTGTCGGCCTGGGTGGCGGTCACCTCGGCGATGTTGCCGACCTCGATGCCCTGGATGTCGGCGAGACCGCTGTTGCTGGCGAGGCGGGTGAGAAGCTGCGGGTAGTAGTTCTCGTTGCGCTCGATGACGGTCTGCTGGATCTTGACCTTCGGGTTGAGTCTCTCGTACTCCTCGTAGAGACCGGCCTCCTTGAAGCCGAACGTCCCGAAGAGGCCGACGGTGATGACGGTCTTGCCGTCGCTGTCACCGCTGCCGCCGGTGCCGCTTCCCGTGTCCTCGTCGCTCGCGCACCCGGCGAGCAGGCTCGTGCCGATCGCCGCGGCGGCCATGAGGGCCACGGCTCGGCGGGTGGTGCGGGTCTTGCGCACTGCGTCCTCCTAGCGCCCTGAACGTTTCACTCCCGGCCGAGGGAAGGTGTGGGGGGCCGCGGTGTCGACCGTTGCTGCGGCTCGGGTGGGAACGTGCGGGTTCTGTATGGGTCAGGTCCTTTGGGAGCGCTCCCAGGCGTGATGAGTTGAAGGGTCGCGGCTCCCTGGCGGGGGTGTCAAGGGAATGGACACACTGACCCGATGCAGTTATCCGGCTGTTAGCTTCGGTGGCTGATCGATACTTATGCGCAGGACCGATCGGTACTGTGCGCTTGAGCAGGTACGACCCGGGGAGGCGGTCATGACAGTGAGCGGACGGCGGGGCCGGCGGCCCACCCTGGAGCAGGTCGCCGCCTACGCGGGGGTGGGCCGCGGCACCGTCTCCCGGGTGATCAACGGCGCCGCCAACGTCAGCGACCAGACCCGCACCGCCGTCCAGCGGGCGATCGCCGAGCTGGGCTACGTGCCCAACCGGGCGGCCCGGGCCCTGGCCGCGGGCAGTACCGACGCGATCGCGCTGGTGATCCCCGAGGCCGAGACCAGGCTGTTCGCCGAGCCGTACTTCTCCGGCATCATCCGCGGGGTCAGCGCCGAGCTCGCCGACACCGACATGCAGCTCCTGCTGACGCTGATCCGCACCCCCAAGGAGCGCGAGCGCTTCGCCCAGTACGTCACCGCCCACCGCGTGGACGGCGTGCTGCTGGTGTCGGTGCACGCCGACGACCCGCTGCCGGACCTGCTGGAGGAGATCGAGATGCCCGCGGTCCTCAGCGGCCGCCGCAGCGGCGAGGAGCCCGTGCCCTACGTGGACTGCGACAACACCGGCGGCGCGCAGGCCGCCGTCGAGCACCTGATCGGCCGCGGGCGGCGGGCGGTGGCCACCGTCACCGGGCCGCCGGACATGTACGTCGCCCAGTGCCGCCTCCAGGGGTACCGCGACGCGCTGCGGGCCGCGGGCCTGGAGGAGGACGAACGGCTGGTCGCCACGGGCGACTTCACCGAGGAGGGCGGGCGCCGCGCCACCCGCGAGCTGCTGTCCCGCCGCCCCGACCTGGACGCCCTCTTCTGCGCCTCCGACGTGATGGCCGCGGGCGCCCGGGCCGTGCTGCGCGAGACGGGCCGCCGGGTCCCCGAGGACGTGGCCCTGGTCGGCTTCGACGACTCGGCCGTCGCCCGCCACATGGACCCGCCGCTGACCAGCGTGCGGCAGCCGATCGAGGAGATGGGCCGCGCCATGGTCCGGGTGCTGCTGGAGGAGATCGCGGGGCGCAAGGAGGGGCGGGACGAGCGGTCGAGCCGGGTGCTGCCGACCGAACTGGTCCGCCGCGCCTCGTCGTAGCCGCCGTAACCGCCGCGGCGGGCATGACGCGTGTGGCTCACGCGCCCTGTGCGGCCCGTGTGGCTGCTGCGGCTGTCGCGGCTCCATGGGCGCGGCCTCCTTCCCTTGCGGCGGCTTCGGTGGATTCGGCGGCCCCGGTGGAACTTACCGGTCGAGGGCCCCGGGAGGTACCCCGGTGCACGGTACGCGGACACGGAGAAGGGGCCGGTCGGCGAACCGACCGGCCCCCTGTGCCGTACCGCTCTCTCAGATCACGCCGTACCGGTGGTCACCGGTGATCAGTTGACCGGCGGGTAGGCGTTCCGGAGCAGCTCCTCGAACTGCGCCTGGAACCAGTGGCCGGAGAGCGGCGCGTCGGGCAGGGCCCCCGACTTGTTGTTGTTGTTCCGCGGGTTGCCCTCGTAGGTCGGGTCGCACATCCGGTCGAAGCCCTTGCCCTCGTCGTTCGGGATCTCCCGGCTGGCACCGTCCGACTCCCCCGGAGGCTTGATCCACGCGTAGGCGTCGATCCCCGTGGCGGGCGCGGCCTTCGGCCGCTCGCCGAGGCCGGCACCGGCCTGGTTGCACCAGTTGCCCGTGTGGATGCGGCGGTCGATGCGGCCGCCCTCGACGTAGGCGTCCACGCTGGTCTTCGGACCGGCGCCGGTGGGCCGGTTGGGACCGCCCCAGCCGTTGCGGGAGGTGTCGATGATCACGCCGACGTCGGAGCGGAAGCCGGCCTTGATGGCCTCCTGGCGGAAGGCCTGGGCGTAGGACAGCTCGTCGACGTAGCGGTTCCAGTCGACCCACTTGGACTGGCGCACCGAGGTGCCGTTCACGGAGTCGTTGATGGTGAAGTACGGCTCCTTGAGCGCGCCGTAGTTGGCGACGTTGGCGGCGAAGCCGGCGACGTCGTTGACCGTGGCGCCCTCGGCGGTCGCGGCCTTGTAGAGCATCTGCGCGGCCGCGCTGAAGTTGTCGTCCCAGCCCAGCCAGCCGTGGTGGCCGATGTCGATGTAGTTGTAGACGTTGTCGAACTGGCCCAGGGTGGCCAGGTTGTAGCCGACGCCCTTGACGTAGTTGCCGTTCGCCAGCATCTCGTCGCACTCGGGCGTGGCCGTCGCGCGGCTGCCGACGTTGGTGACCAGGTTCGGCAGCGAGTCGATCTCGACGATGTTGACGATCCGCAGGTCGGCGTACTTCGGGTCACCGACGATCTCGGCGATCGGGTCGATGAACTCGCGCTTGTAGATGTCGATGTCGTTCGGGCCGAGCTCGCCGTTGGAGGCCAGCGCGGCGCAGTCGCGGCCGGGCAGGTTGTAGGTGACGATCTGGACCAGGTCGGCACCCTGCTCCAGGGCCGCGTCGAGGTGGTCGCGCAGACCCATGCTGTTCTCGCCCGCGGAGCCCGAGGTGATGGCGGCCCGGCGGTCCAGCCACACCGCGGTCGGCTGGTTGGCGATCGCCGCACCGCCGCTCTCGCGGGCCTGGGCGGACCAGTCGGGGTTCACGTAGACCTGGGCGCCCTGGTACGGGTTGTCGACGCGGTCACCGCTCGGGTCGCCCGGGTCCTCGCCGCCGGAGTCGACGTTGCAGGTGACGCCGTTCAGCGTGAAGGCGCTGGGGACGGAGTTCGTCCCGGAGTAGGAGGCGTTGAAGCCGAAGCTGGCGGAGCCGCCCGCGGACAGCGTCGAGTTCCAGGAGGGCGCCGTGGCGGTCACGCGCGTACCGCTCTGGGCCACGGTGGCGTTCCAGCCCTGGCCCACTTTCTGGGCCCCGGAGAACTCCCACTCCACCTTCCAGTTGCTCAGGGTGGAGGCGGCGTTGTTGGTCACGGTGACCGAGGCGGAGAAGCCGGAGCCCCAGTCGTTCGAGATCTTGTAGTCGACCAAGCAGGCGGGGGCTGCCACTGCGGTGCCCTGCAGCATGCCGCCCGTTCCGAGCGCGCCGGCCAGCAGCGCGCCCGCGGCGAGTAACGCCGTCCGACGCTTGCGCGTCGGTGTTTCGGTGCCTGTCATGCGATCTTTCCTCTTCCTTCCGGTGGTCCTCCGGATGACGACGGAGCCCGGCTCCGTGTGTCGGTGGATTGCGGTCGTGTCACGGTCGCCGTCCCAGGGCGGGCGGCCTCCGTCGTGGTGGGGAACGACCGCGGTCGCGGCACGGAGCGAGACCTCGCTCCGGTCCCGTCTCCCGGCGGGTCCGCCGGGGGCGTGCCCCGCGACAACGGGAGCCGGGGGAGAGCGGGGCGTGATCGGAGGAACTGAGCCGGCCGCGGGGGCCGTGGGGGGAGGCGGCGGCGGGCGCCGCGGTGGGGGTGAGCAGCGCCCGGGGGCGCGGTGGGGGGTGCATGAAGCGGCTCCTGTCGGTCGAACGCGTCGTCCCGACGCACGACTGTGGAAGCGCTCCCACTGGTTGGGAGAAGAACGTAGCGTCAACTTCCGGTTGTGGCCAGACTGTCTTCAGGAATTGGCGAATCGAATTTCTTCGCCAGGGTCATCTCGTTCAGACCCTTGACAGGTGTCATGTCCGGCTTGACCCTTGGGAGCGCTCCCACTGGTTTCAGTTCCCCAGCACACGCGCCAGGCACAGCTCCTCCCCCCACCCCCGAGCCGCGAGGAGGGAACCTCCGCATGCGAGCGTTACCAGTACCGGAAGCGCCACCGAGGCACAGCAGGGGCAGATCCACGAGGCTGCTGGTAGCGGCCGCCGCGGCCATCTCCCTGCCGCTGGGCATGACCTCGGCGCTCAGCGGCACCGCCCAGGCCGCCGCCCTCCAGTGCAGCGTCGACTACAAGAAGAACGACTGGGGCTCCGGCTTCAGCGCCAGCGTCACCATCACCAACCGGGGCTCCGAGTCCATCGACGACTGGACCCTGACGTACGACTACAGCGGCAACCAGAAGCTGCTCCAGGGCTGGAACGGCCAGTGGTCGCAGTCGGGCAAGACCATCACCGTCAAGAGCCCGCAGTACAGCACGAAGATCGCCGCCGGCGCCGCCGTCACCGCGGGCGCCAACTTCAGCTACAGCGGCACCAACGCCGACCCGACCTCCTTCTCCGTCAACGGCACCCGCTGCGGCGGCGCCCTGGCCGCACCCGTCGCCACCCTGACCGGCCCGGGCGCGGGCGCGGTCTACTCCGCGGGCGCCACCATCCCGCTGACGGCCACCGCACGCGCCGTCCAGGAGGGCGCCTCCATCGAGAAGGTCGAGTTCTACAGCGACACCGAGCTGCTGGGCACCGACACCACGGCGCCCTACGGCTTCGACTGGGAGGACGTCCCGGCGGGCAACTACTCGATCTACGCCGTCGCCCACGACTCCAACGGCATGTCGAGCGAGTCCACCCCCGTCGGCATCCAGGTGACCGCCGGGCCCGCGGTGGTCGTGACCCCGGCCCAGCTCGGAGTGCGCCAGGGCGAGACGGCCTCGTTCGCCGTGAAGCTCTCCAAGCAGCCGTCCGCCAACGTGACGGCGACCGTGCGGCGCACCGAGGGCAACACCGGCCTCTCCGTGCTGAACGGCTCCCAGCTCACCTTCACGCCGTCCAACTGGAACACCCCGCAGACCGTGACGGTCTCGGCCGCCCAGACCGGTTCCGGCGCCGCGACCTTCACCGTCAGCGCCCCCGGCCACGACGACGCCGAGGTGACGGTGACCCAGCTCGCCGCCGGCGGTGACGCCACCGAGTACGAGGACCGGTTCCTGGAGCTCTACAACAAGATCTTCGACCCGGCCAACGGTTACTTCTCGCCGGAGGGCATCCCCTACCACTCGGTCGAGACGCTGATGGTCGAGGCGCCCGACCACGGTCACGAGACGACCTCCGAGGCGTACAGCTACCTGATCTGGCTGCAGGCCATGTACGGCAAGGTCACCGAGGACTGGGGCCCGTTCAACGAGTCGTGGGCGATCATGGAGAAGTACATGATCCCCACGCAGTCGGACCAGCCGACGAACAGCTTCTACGACGCCTCGAAGCCGGCCACCTACGCGGCCGAGCACCCGCAGCCGTCGAACTACCCGTCGCAGATCGAGTCCAGCGTCCCGGTCGGCCGTGACCCGATCGCCGCCGAGCTGCGCAGCGCCTACGGCAACAACGACATCTACGGCATGCACTGGCTGCAGGACGTGGACAACGTCTACGGCTACGGCAACGCCCCCGGCAGCGTCTGCCAGGGCGGACCGGGCCAGGAGGGCCCGTCGTACATCAACACCTTCCAGCGCGGCTCGCAGGAGTCGGTCTGGGAGACCGTGCCGCAGCCCACGTGCGACGACTACAAGTTCGGCGGCAAGAACGGCTACCTGGACCTGTTCATCAAGGACCAGGGCTACGCCAAGCAGTGGAAGTTCACCAACGCCCCCGACGCCGACGCCCGCGCCATCCAGGCCGCCTACTGGGCCGAGATGTGGGCCGAGGAGCAGGGCAAGAAGTCCGAGATCTCCGCGACCCTGACCAAGGCCGCGAAGATGGGCGACTACCTGCGCTACTCCTTCTTCGACAAGTACTTCAAGAAGGTCGGCAACTGCGTCGGTGCCACCTCCTGCGCCGCCGGCACCGGCAAGGACAGCGCGCACTACCTGCTCTCGTGGTACTACGCCTGGGGCGGCGCCACCGACACCAGCGCCGGCTGGGCCTGGCGGATCGGCAGCAGCCACAACCACTTCGGCTACCAGAACCCGATGACGGCCCATGCGCTGACCACGGTTCCGGAGCTGAGGCCCAAGGGCTCCACCGCCGTGGCGGACTGGCAGAAGAGCCTCCAGCGCCAGATCGAGTTCTACCGCTGGCTGCAGTCCTCCGAGGGCGCCATCGCCGGTGGCGCGACCAACAGCTGGGGCGGCAACTACGGCACCCCGCCGTCCGGCACCTCCACCTTCTACGGCATGTTCTACGACGAGAAGCCGGTCTACCACGACCCGCCGTCGAACCAGTGGTTCGGCATGCAGGCCTGGTCGATGGAGCGCGTCGCCGAGTACTACCACCAGACCGGCAACTCCATGGCCAAGCAGGTCCTGGACAAGTGGGTGGACTGGGTGCTCGGGGAGATCACCGTCAACCCCGGCGGCAACTACCAGATCCCGTCCACCCTCCAGTGGTCGGGCCAGCCCGACACCTGGAACGCCTCCAACCCCGGCAGCAACGCGAACCTGCACGTGACGGTCCGCGACTACACCACCGACGTCGGCATCACCGCGGCCCTGGCCAAGACCCTGATGTACTACTCCGCCAAGGCCGGCGACGAGGAGGCCAGGACCACCGCCAAGGCGCTGATGGACGCGATGTGGGACCACCACCAGGACGCGATGGGCATCAGCGTCGAGGAGACCCGCACCGACTACAACCGCTTCGACGACAAGGTCTACATCCCCTCGGGGTGGACCGGCACCATGCCGAACGGTGACAAGATCGACTCGAACTCCACCTTCCTGTCGATCCGGTCCTTCTACCAGGACGACCCGCAGTTCAACAAGGTGGAGAGCTACCTGAACGGCGGCGAGGCGCCGACGTTCACCTACCACCGCTTCTGGGCCCAGGCGGACGCCGCGCTCGCCCTGGCGACCTACGCGGACCTCTTCGGCGAGTAACGGCCGGAGGGAGCACGAGCCGGCCCCCCGGTCCGGTCTGGTCGACGGCGGCCGCACCGGGGGGCCTTCCAACCCCGATCCGCACACCGATCCGGGAACCACCGATCGGGGAACCACCGATCCGAGAACCGTCCGACCCACGCGATCCGCACCACCAGCACCACCGCACCACCGGCACGATCGCACCACCGGTTCCACTAGCCGGTGACGAGCTGAAGCAGTGGTCTGTCCTCCCCCGCCTCTCTGCTGCTCAGCCTCACCTGATGGCCGCGGCCGTCCTGCGCCAGCACCAGGGTGAACTCCCCGGTCGCCGCGCGCCGGACGGCCGCGGTCACGTCCAGGCCCGTCCAGTCGTCGTAGCTCGTGATCCGCCCCTCGCCCAGGGCGGGGCCCGGCGGCGGGGCGCTGTCCCAGGTGATGCCCGTCTCGCTCCAGCCGTTCCCGGCCGGGCCGTACGCGCGCAGGGACGCGGTGAGCATGTCGTCCGCGCGGGTGCCCGGGTCGTTCGGGACGTGCCCGCGCACCCAGAGCACCGCCCGGCGGACCGTCCCCGGCGCGACCGTGCGCGGCAGCCGGAACCGCAGGTACGCCCGCCGTACGTCGTCGGCGTACGGCTCGCCGGCGGTGTGCACGGTCAGCACCGCCGACGAGCCGTCGTTCTCCCCGGAGTACCGGCCGCCGCGCACCGTCGCGTCCGCCACCGGCTCCAGCAGCAGTCCCTCCCGCCGCGGCGCGGAGCGCGCCGGGCCCGGCTCCAGCACCGCCGTCAGCGTCGCGCCGTGGCGCCCGCCGGTCTCCGCGAGCAGCCGGACGCCGCGGTGGTCCGCGGAGAGCACGGTGAGCCCCTCGTCGCTCTCCCGCACCGCCCGCCGGCCCGCCGTCAGCGTCCGGTCCAGCGCCAGCCGCACCACCGCGGCCGTGCGGGACGGGTCGCTCACGGCGATCCGCAGGGCCCTCCGCTCCCGGAGCACCAGCACCGCGCACGGCCCGTCGGCGGTGATCCCGGCGGCCGAGCCCGCGGCGAAGAAGACCACGGCGGTCAGGCGCGTCCCGCGCGGGACGCCCGGCGCGCCCGGCACCGTACGGAAGGCGTGCACGTCACCGGCGTCCCCGCCCAGCGCGAGGACCTCCACGCCCGGGCGGACGGCGCGGGCGGCGGTGGCGGCGGACGGAGCGCCCGGCAGCACCAGATGGGCGTGGGCCGCGCCCGCCGGGTCGGTGCCGTGGTCGTGCCAGAGCGTCAGATGGCGGCGGGTGACCGGGGCGGCCGGGCCGCCCGCGTTCACATCCCGCCAGGCGCCCGTCCGGTCCTCGCGGCGGCTCAGCAGCTCGCGCGGCCCCGGGGAGCCACCGGGGAGCTGGAGGAAGACGTAGCCGCCGGTCCCCTCCAGGTGCGCCCAGCGGGGCCGGGGACGGCGCACGGTCTCGCCGAGCGCCTCGGGCACCGGCACGCCGTCCACGGTGAGCCGGGCGGGCGGGCCGGGTGGGGGAGCGTCCGGCGCGTGGAGGTTCCGGCTGTCCACCACCGTCTCGATCCGCCGCCCGCCCTCCGCGGTGATGCCGGAGGAGGCGGTCAGCACGGCGTCGTCCAGGAACAGCCAGGACCTGCGCGCCCGCAGCGGCGAGTCGGTCCCGCGGAAGTCCATTCCCGCGAGCCCGAGCCCGTTCCCCGCCGCCAGTCCCACCATGCCCGACCAGCGCGTCCCGGACAGCGGCACGTGGTCGTTGTCGCCGCCCGCCCCGGCCGGCAGCGGCGCGGTGTCCACGGTGATGCCCGGCAGCCGCTTGGGATCGGCGGTGGGCCAGTACTCGTCGGTGTACTGGAAGAGGTCGCCGTCCAGGTGGAGCTGGAACATCCCGTCGCCGGTGTGCCAGCCCCGGGCGTTCTCCCCGTTCATGTACTCGTAGCGCGCCACGCGGTCGGAGTTGAGCGACAGCGAGTACGTCCACCCCGGACGGCGGTGGGCGATCCGCTCCATGTCGGGGAAGGCGAAGTGCCCCACCGGCCCGTCCGCCTCCGGGACGGCCGGATCGGCCAGGACGCCCGCCACGGCGGCGATCTGCGCGGGCTGCCGCTCGGCGAGCGGGCGGTGGGTGTTGCGCCGCAGCCACCCCTTGGCCAGCGACCTCAGCCGCAGCGCGGTCGCGGCCTCCTCCGCCGGCAGCGCGCCGGCCAGGTCCACCGCGTCCACGGCGAGCAGGAAGCCGTCGTCCGCGTCGCGCGCCTGCGTCCGCGAGATCGCCCGGCCGCGCACGCAGTCCAGCATCAGCCCGCCGTGCACCAGCGGCACGAAGGTGCGCTCCAGCGCGCGCGTGGTGTGCCCGCGCTCGGCGGCCCCGACGTCCCACTCGGTGCCCGCCAGCAGCCGCATCAGCCCGGCCATGCCCCTGATCAGCACCTCGCCGTAGGTGCCGGGGTAGGCCACGCAGGTGTGCATGATGAACGAGCCGTCGGGGTGGAAGCCGTCGCCGATGAGCACCGGGTCGAGCACCCCGGTCAGGGAGGTGGAGGCGAGCGCCAGCCTGCCGGGGTCCGCGCCGAGCGCGCCGCGGACGGCCACGACCCGGCACAGGTCCACCCGGTTGGCGCCGGTGGACTCCAGCGTGTCGCGCAGCATCCGCCTCGGGTCGGGCACGAAGTGGTCGATCGCGGCGAGCAGCCCGCCGAGGGTGCCGGGCCCGACCGCGTCGCCGAGCAGGACGCAGGCGTCGCCGACGGCCCCCGGTGTGCCGATCTCCCAGTCCCACCAGTTGCCGTACTGCGCCCGCCCGGCGCGGTAGGCGGACGCGTGGAGGACGCGCAGCCCCTCGGCGGCCCGCGCGGCCGCCGAGGCGTCGCCGTACAGCCCGCTCGCGGGCGTCGCGCAGCCGAGGGCGATGGCCCGCAGCCGGTTCGCCACCGCGGTGACGTTGGACGACGGCCCCGCCGCCTCGCCCAGCGGCAGGTCGTCCCAGGGCGTGGTGCGGCCGGGGTCCGTCCGCAGCGCGGCGAGGTGGCGCAGGGCGGCGCGGTCCTGCGCCGCCACGGCGGCCGCGTAGGCGGCGCGGCCCGGGCCGTCCTCGGGGGCCGCGCCTCCGACCAGCGCCTCGCGCCGGCGCCGCAGGAGGTCCGCGTACACACCGTCAGAAGCCGTCCCGGCCGCCTCACGTGCCGCCTCGCGTGCCACCGCCCCCGCCGCCCCCGGCCCGGCGCCGAGCAGTCCGCCGGCGGCCAGGGAGAGCCCCGCGCCGACCACAACCCGCCTGCCCGGCCCGCCTGTTCGGTCCGTGTCCGCCATGGCGCCTCCCCGGCGTCCTCGTGCCGTCACCGCTCCGTCACCGTCCTGCTGCGGAACGTACCGGCTGATCCCGGCGCCGGCCATGCGCCGGAGCTGACCGTGCGTCGGACGGGCCGCCCGGGAACCCGTCGGTGGCGCTTCCGTCCGGCGCGGGGTGGTTCAGTCCATTCACCTGTACGGGGATTGTCGCGCGAGTCCGTGCGGAGCACCGCAACCGCACCCTCCGGCACGCGGGTTCACGCCCTCGCGGCCGGGGGGCGCTACGCCGTTCGGCGGCCCGGGAGACGGCCGCGGAGATGCGAGAAGGCGGCGGCTGACGTGTCCTCACATCTATGGCACCGCCGAATGGGAGGTCGGACCGATGGCTACTCAGGATGGACAACGGAAGCGTCGTCAGCCGCGCCGGCAGTGGACGCCCGACCGGCGCGGGCTGGTGCTGCGCGGAGCGGCACTGGCGGCGCTCGGGATCACACCGTTCCTGGCCGGGGAGCGGCGGGCGCCGGGCGGTGACGCCGTCCCCGCGGCGTACCCGTGGACGGCCCGCGCGGCCGCCGGTCACTGGGCCCGCCCGGTGGCGGGGGACTACCGGGTCACGGCCGCCTACGGGATTCCGGGGAACTGGCAGGCGGGCCGCCACACGGGCATCGACTTCGCGATGCCCGTCGGCACCCCCGTCTACTCGGTCGGCTCCGGCACGGTGGTGTTCGCGGGCCGGTCCGGCGCCTACGGGAAGGCGGCGACGATCCGGATGGACGACGACCACTACACCCTCTTCGCCCACCTGTCGGAGCTCTCCGTCCGCACCGGGGACCGGGTGCGGGCCGGCAGCCGCGTGGGCTCCTCGGGAGCCACCGGGCGGGTCACCGGGCCCCACCTCCACTTCGAGGTGCGCACCGGCCGCGGCTACGGCTCGGACGTCGATCCCGTCGCCTACCTCGCCCGGCGGGGCGTGCAACTGGTGTGACCCCGTCCGCGCCCCGCCGCCGTGACCGGCACGACACGGAACGAGGGCCCGGTCCGCTTCCGGACCGGGCCCTCGACACCCAGGGTGAGTAACGGGACTCGAACCCGCGACATCCTGGACCACAACCAGGTGCTCTACCAGCTGAGCTATACCCACCACGACCGGGGCTTTCCCGCACCGGCCGAGTAAGAGTGTACAGGGTTCCCGCCGGTGCCCGTGCATCCGTTTCCGCCGCGCGGCCCGGTGGCGGAGACGGACGCACGGTCCGGCGGTCACCCGGCGGCGGGCACCACGTGCCGGGCCGCGATCCTCCGCGCCGTCTCCGAGTCCGGGCCGGGCGGCGGCACGAAGACCGCCTCGCGGTAGTAGCGCAGCTCCGCGATGGACTCCTTGATGTCCGCCAGCGCCCGGTGGTTGCCGCTCTTCTCCGGGCTGTTGAAGTACGCCTTGGGGTACCAGCGCCGCGCCAGCTCCTTGATCGAGGAGACGTCGACGATCCGGTAGTGGAGGTAGTCCTCCAGCGTGGGCATGTCGCGCATCAGGAAGCCGCGGTCGGTGCCGACCGAGTTCCCGCACAGCGGGGCCCGGCCGGGCTCGGGGACGTACTTCCTGACGTACTCCAGGACCCGCTGTTCGGCGTCCTCCAGGGTGGTGCCCCCCTCCAGTTCGTCGAGCAGCCCGGAGGCGGTGTGCATCGCGCGCACGACGTCGGGCATGGAGTCCAGCGCCTCGGCGGGCGGGCGGATCACGATGTCCACACCGTCACCGAGCACGTTCAGCTCCGAGTCCGTGACCAGGGCGGCCACCTCGATGAGCGCGTCGTGGGACAGCGAGAGCCCGGTCATCTCGCAGTCGATCCACACCATGCGATCGTTCATGTGTCCAAGCCTAAGGGGCCCTGCCGGGCGTGCGACCCCGCTGGGACGGCAGCCGTGGGGTGTAGGTGTCGGAGTCCGGTTTGCTCTTTCCGCCCCGTCCGCTCCGTTCCTTCCGTCCGATCCGGTCCGCCCGCTCGCGCCGTTCACCCCTTTCGGTCCGTTCGTGCCGTTCGCGGTGCTCGTTCCCCTCGTGCCGCACGGTGTGGACCGCCCCGGCCCCGGTGGGCTCGGCCGCGGCGGCCTGCTCCGCCCGCGCCTCCGGCGCGCGGTCCTCGCCCGTGCCGCCGCCGTCCGCCCTGGTGCGGGCCCGGTAGGCCGCCCGGTACGCGGCCGGGGAGGCGCCGAGCTGCCGCCGGAAGTGCCCGCGCAGGGCGACCGGCGAGCGGAAGCCGCAGCGCCCGGCGACCTCGTCGACCGAGTAGTCGGACGTCTCCAGCAGCCGCTGCGCCTGGAGCACCCGCTGGGTGATCAGCCACTGCAGCGGCGCGCTGCCGGTCAGCGAGCGGAACCGCCGGTCGAAGGTCCGCCGGCTCATGTAGGCGCGTGCGGCGAGGGTCTCCACGTCGAACTGCTCGTGGAGGTGCTCCAGGGCCCAGGCGACGACCTCGGCGAGCGGGTCGGTGCCGATCTCCTCGGGTAAAGACCTGTCGATGTAGCGCTCCTGGCCGCCGTTGCCGCGCCGGGGCGGCACGACGAGACGGCGGGCCAGGGCGCCCGCCGCCTCGGCGCCGTGGTCGGTGCGCACCACGTGCAGGCACAGGTCGATGCCGGCCGCCGTCCCGGCCGAGGTGAGGATGTCGCCGTCGTCCACGAACAGCTCGCGCGGATCGACGTGGACCGCCGGGTAGCGCTTGGCCAGGGTCGGCGCGTACATCCAGTGCGTCGTCGCGGGGCGGCCGTCCAGCAGGCCGGCCGCGGCGAGCACGAAGGCGCCCGTGCACAGGCCGATGATCCGCGCCCCCTCCTCGTGCGCCCGGCGCAGGGCGTCGAGTGCGGCCGCGGGTGGTGGCTGGGTGATGGAGCGCCAGGCGGGCACGACGACCGTGCCCGCCCGGGAGAGCGCTTCCAGGCCGTACGGGGCGGTCAGCTCCAGGCCGCCGGTGGTGCGCAGGGGTCCTTCCTCGCCCGCGCACACCAGGAGGCGGTAGCGGGGGACGCCGGCGTCCTGCCGGTCGATGCCGAAGACGGACAGCGGGATGGAGCTCTCGAAGATGGGGCCGCCGCTGAAGAGCAGTACGGCGACGATCTCGCGGCGGCGGCGCGCGGACAGTTTGCGCGTCGTCCCAGGGCCGTGCGTTGGCTCCTGGCTCATGGAACTAAGCCCCCCTCAGTCGTCGCGTCCTTCCGGTCCTGCACGATTCCCCCGCCGTGGTCAGCCAAGATCGAATCTACTGTGTCCGACGAGGCTGACGTGACTAGTTCACCACTTGCTGCTATGTCGACAAGACAGCTTGGCGTGAAGCATTCGGTCACGAAGCGTTCCATTCGTCGGCACCCCAGGGAAGAACGCCTCGTTCGGTCGCCATCTGTCCGCAGGGTGCACTCGTTCCCCTCGATCCTGTCCGTCCTGACGGACGGTCTCCGGATTCGCCTCTGGCAAGTTGTGTACCACGGCTGGAAGTTGGCCGAAAAGCGCAGGGGCTCAGAACGTGGGGATCACGGTCCCCGGAGGATTGCGTTCCGTTTGGGGAGGCGCCCTACCGCTGCCGGCGTCCGCCCCTGTGCGCCCCCGTGCCGGTGCGGCCGTGGCGGCCCCGGTGCGGGCCGGCCTGCTCGCCGGCCGACCGGGCCGCGGCGCGTTCGCAGTGCCGCAGCAGGGCGTGGCAGACGGCGGTCACGAGGGCGAGTCCGGCGGCCGTGGCGGCCGCGGCGCCGAGCGGCCGGCCGCACGCGAGCAGCACCAGGGGCACCAGGACGCAGCCGAAGGCCGCCCAGCGGACGACCTCGCCCACCCGGTCGGCGCCCCGCGCCCCGCGGGGGACCGGACGGACCCACCGGCCCCGCGCGACGGCGCGCCGGGGGCCGGGCACCGCGCGGCGGGCGCGGGCGCGCCGCCGCGCGGGCGCCCGCGTGGGCCGGGGGGTGGGCGTCGGGCCGGACATGCCCTGCCTAACGCCGGGGCGGCGCCGCGGTCACTGCGCGTCACCCCGCCGGGAGCCGTTCCGGCGCCTCCCGCCCGTCGCCCTGCCCGCTGCCCCGCCCCCTGCTCCCGCCCGTTCCCGGGGCCGCCGCCCTCCGGGGGCGCCCGGGAGACCTTTCGGGACACGGAGAGCGGTCCGGGCATTGCGCAACGCTTCCGGCTCCGGCATGCTGCACCGGCAGTGACCGCAGCCTCTGGGCAAGAGGGGAGTGCCGACGTACCCTCGGGGGTATGGGCCGAGGAACACGGTTCCCGGTCGTATTCCAAGGTGAACGCGAAGTTACCGATGGCTGGACACGAGATCCCCGACCCCGCGGACCGCAAGCGGGTCGCCGATCCGACGGCGGCGCCCGAGGCGGCCGATGAGGCGCGCCACTCCTGCGATCCGGCGTTCCAGCACGGGGTCGTGGTGGGATTCGACGGCTCGACGTCGAGCGAGCGCGCGCTGGCCTACGCCGTCGGCATGGCCCGGCGCTCCCACTCCGGCCTGATCATCGTCCACGTGGCCAACCGCCTCCCGACGACCGTGTGGGCGGGCTGCGAGCCGCCCGTCTTCGTGGACGTGCCCGACCACCGCACCGAGGTGCTGGGCCTGGAGCTGGCCTGCGCGGACTACCTCTCCGACGTGCCCTGGATCCTGGTCGAGCGCGGCGGGGACATCTGCCACGAGCTGGAGGAGGTCGGCCGCGAGTACGAGGCCGACGCCATCGTCGTCGGCTCCACGCACGGCCTCGTCGGCCGGCTCTTCGGCTCGGTCGCGGGCCGCCTCGCCCGCCGGGCCCGGCGGCCGGTGATCGTCATTCCCTGACCGTTCCCCCGACCGATCCGCCGCTCACCCCGCTCCCAACTCGCCCCGCGGAAGCGGCTGTCGGCACATCCACCCCCGCGCGGAGGTGGATTGTGCATTTGTGACGGGCATATAAGGGGACAGCGCGCCGCCCACGGTGAGGTGACGGTCCCGTGGAGCGGCCCACCCGCCGGCGTGATGGGCGACGCCGGCGAGTAGGGAGGCGGTCCCCTCGTGCGCCTGGTGGCACGGACGGGGGGACCGCCCGCACGCCGCTGTCGGGCGCGCCCCCGGCCGGAGTCCCCGGTCGGAGCCCCGGGCTACTCCACCGTCACCGACTTCGCCAGGTTGCGCGGCTTGTCGATGTCCCGGCCCAGGACGAGGGCCGTGTGGTAGGCGAGGAGCTGGAGCGGGATGCCCATCAGGATCGGGTCCAGCTCGACCTCGTTGCGCGGTACCACGATCGTGTGGTCGGCCTTCTCCTGCTCGGCGTGCGCGACGGCCAGGATGCGGCCGCCGCGGGCCCGGATCTCCTCCAGCGTGGCGCGGTTCTTCTCCAGCAGCTCGTCCTCCGGCAGGATCGCCACGGTCGGCACCGCGGGCTCGATCAGCGCCAGGGGGCCGTGCTTGAGCTCGGAGGCCGGGTACGCCTCGGCGTGGATGTAGGAGACCTCCTTCAGCTTCAGGGACGCCTCGCGCGCCACCGGGTAGCCGCGCACCCGGCCGACGAACATCATCGACTTGGCGTCCGCGTACTCGGCGGCCAGCTTCGCGATCGTCTCCTCCTGCGCCAGGACCTCGGCGATCTGCCCGGGCAGCTTCCGCAGGCCCTCGATGATCCGCCTGCCGTCCGCCACCGACAGGTCCCGGATGCGGCCGAGGTGGAGGGCGAGCAGGGCGAAGGCGACGGCGGTGTTGGTGAAGCACTTGGTGGACACCACGCACACCTCCGGCCCCGCGTGGACGTACACGCCGCCGTCGGTCTCGCGGGCGATGGCGGAGCCGACGACGTTCACCACGCCCAGCACCCGGGCGCCCTTGCGCTTGAGCTCCTGGACGGCGGCGAGGGTGTCGTAGGTCTCACCGGACTGGCTGACCGCGATGTAGAGGGTGTCGGGGTCCACCACCGGGTTGCGGTAGCGGAACTCGCTGGCGGGCTCGGCGTCGGCCGGGATGCGGGCCAGCTCCTCGATGAGCTGGGCGCCGATCTGGCCCGCGTGGTACGCCGAGCCGCAGCCGAGGATCTTCACCCGGCGCACGCCGCGCGCCTGACGGGCGTCCAGGTTGAGGCCGCCGAGGTGGACGGTGGCGAAGCGGTCGTCGATCCGGCCGCGCAGCACCCGGTCCACGGCCTCGGGCTGCTCGGTGATCTCCTTGTGCATGTAGGTGTCGTGGCCGCCCATGTCGTACGACTCGGCCTCCCACTCCACCGTCGTCGGGGTGGCGGAGGTGCGGCTGCCCTCGGTGGTGTAGGTGCGGTAGTCGTCGGCCTTGAGGGTGGCCATCTCGCCGTCGTCGAGGGTGACCACCTGGCGGGTGTGGGAGACCAGCGCGGCGACGTCGGAGGCGACGAACATCTCGTGCTCGCCGATGCCGAGCACGACCGGCGAGCCGTTGCGGGCCACGACGATGCGGTCGGGGAAGTCGGCGTGCAGGACGGCGATGCCGTAGGTGCCCTCCACGTGCCGCAGCGCCTCGCGGACCCGCTCCTCCAGGGTCCCGGCCCGGGAGCGGCCGATCAGGTGGGCCAGCACCTCGGTGTCGGTCTCGGAGGAGAACTCCACACCCTCGGCGGCCAGCCGGGCGCGCAGCTCGGTGGCGTTGTCGACGATGCCGTTGTGGACGACCGCGACCCGCCCCCCGGCGTCCAGGTGCGGGTGGGCGTTCTCGTCGCTCGGGGCGCCGTGGGTGGCCCAGCGGGTGTGCGCGATGCCGACGGTGCCCGCGAAGCGCTTGGGGAGCCTGGCCTCCAGGTCGCGGACCCGGCCCTTGGCCTTGGCCGTCCGCAGCCCCCCGCCCCGGCCGGTGCCGCTGCCGTGGATGGCGATTCCGGCGGAGTCGTAGCCCCGGTACTCCAGGCGCTGGAGGCCTTCCAGCAGCAGGGGGGCGACGTCGCGCTTCCCGATGTATCCCACGATTCCGCACATGCGAGGTTCTCCGGTTCTCCAAGGGTGTCGGGTGCTCGGCTCCCGGCCTGCCCGGCTTCCGGCCTGCCCGGCTCGTCCGGCCGCCGGTCCGGGGCCCGGGCGGGCTCAGCCGTAGACGATGCGGCGAAGCTGCCGCAGGGAGAGCTCCGGCGGGGCCACCGCGCGGTGCGGCAGCTCGGCCGTGATCCGCTCGAAGATCTCCGGGTTCGTCAGGCCCCGCGCCTGCAGCTCGCGGTGACGGCGGCGCACGAACTCCTCGACCGTCTCGTCGAAGTACGCCAGGACGTCGAGGACCACGCGGGCCGCCTCGCCGCGCCGCAGCGGCGTGGAGCGGACGAGGTGGTCGATCAGGTCCTCATGGAAGGCGGGGCGTTCGAGCACCCGTCGATACTGGGGTTTCGACCGGCCTTTCGCAAGAATCCTGCCCGATATCGGGCAGGACCGTGGCGCAAGAGGGACGGGCCTGAGCCGGAAGTGGTCTATACATTGACCCCCGCCGGGGCACGCGGTACGCATGTGATCGAACGGTCGCTCCACGTACACCCGTCCGCCCCGCCCCGGCCCGAAGGGATCGCTTGTGAGACGACTCCGCCTCCGGCTCCTGGTGCTCTGCGCCGCCTTCCTCGCCATCGCCCCGCACGGAACCGCGGTGGCCGGTTCGGCGGCCTCTCCGGCCACCGCCGAACCGGCCGCCGCCGAACCGAGACCGCTGGACCAGGTGATCCCCGCGCCCGCCTCCGTACGGCCGGGCGGGGCCCCGTACGAGATCGGCGAGCGGACCGTGATCCGGGTGCCCCACGGGTCCGCCGGGGCGGGCCGGGTCGGCTCGTACCTGGCCGGACTGCTGCGGCCCTCCACCGGCTACGCGCTGCCGGTGACCGGCCGGCCCGGCTCCGACGGCATCCGGCTCAAGCTCGGCGGGCCGCGCGAACTGGGCGAGGAGGGCTACCGGCTGACCGTCTCGCCGCGTGCGGTGGTGCTGCAGGCCCGCACGGAGGCCGGCCTCTTCCACGGCGTGCAGACGCTGCGTCAGCTCCTGCCGGACAAGGTCGAGGCGCGCGAGCGGCAGCCCGGTCCGTGGCCGGTGGCCGGCGGCACCGTCACGGACGTCCCGCGCTACGCGTACCGCAGCGCGATGCTGGACGTGGCGCGGCACTTCTTCACCGTCGAGGAGGTCAAGCGCTACATCGACCAGCTCGCCCTCTACAAGATCAACACCCTCCACCTGCACCTGACGGACGACCAGGGCTGGCGCATCGCCATCGACTCCTGGCCGCGGCTGGCCACCTACGGGGGCAGCACCGAGGTCGGCGGCGGGCCCGGCGGCTATTACACCAAGGACGACTACCGCGAGATCCTGCGGTACGCCGCCGCCCGCCACATGACGGTCGTGCCCGAGATCGACATGCCCGGCCACACCAACGCGGCCCTCGCCTCCTACGCGGAGCTGAACTGCGACGGCGTCGCGCCGCCGCTCTACACCGGCATCAAGGTGGGCTTCAGCTCGCTGTGCGTGCCGCTGGAACTCACCTACGACTTCGTGGACGACGTGGTGCGGGAGATCGCCGAGCTGACCCCCGGCCCGTACCTGCACATCGGCGGTGACGAGGCGCACCAGACCAGCCCCGAGGACTACGCCGCCTTCATGGAGCGCGCGCAGCGGATCGTGGCGAAGTACGGCAAGACCGTCATCGGCTGGCACCAGCTCGTCGGCGCCGAGCCGGCCGAGGGCGCGATCGCGCAGTACTGGGGGACCACCGGCAAGGAGGCCGACGTCGCCGAGGCCGCGCGGAACGGGACGCGGCTGATCCTCTCCCCGGCCAACCGCTCCTACCTGGACATGAAGTACGACAAGGACAGCCCGCTGGGACTGAGCTGGGCGGGCTACGTCGAGGCGCGGCAGTCCTACGACTGGGACCCGGGCGCCTACTTCGAGGGCGTGCCGGAGGAGGCGGTGCTCGGCGTCGAGGCGCCGCTGTGGTCGGAGACCATCGAGACCACCGACCACATCGAGTTCATGGCCTTCCCGCGGCTGCCGGGCATCGCGGAACTCGGCTGGTCCCCGGCGTCGGCCCTGGACTGGGAGACCTACCGCACCCGGCTGGCCGCGCAGGGCCCGCGCTGGGAGCTGATGGGCATCGACTACTGGCGCTCGCCCCAGGTCCCCTGGACCTCCGGGACCGAGTGACGGCAGCCGGCCGGGCGTCCGGCCGGTGCGGTGGGGCGGCACGCGGCGTGCCGCCCCACCGCCGCCCCGCTTCGGAAGCGTTCAGAAGCGGCGCAGCACCGCCTGCTTGGCCGTCGCGAACTCCTCGTCGGTGAGCACGCCCTCCCTGTGCAGCTCGCCCAGTTCGCGCAGGCGCCGCAGCAGGACGTCGTGGTCGGCGTCCCCGCTCCCGGCACCGGAACCGGCACCGGACCCGGCCCTGGCGGGCGCCGCGGACGCCGCGGGTTCCGCGGGTTCCGCGGGTTCCGCCTCCGCCGGACCGCCCGCGGGCGGCAGGGCGGCGGCGCCGGATCCGGAGCCGCCGGCCGAGGGGTGCGGCAGACGGGCGGTGACGGCGGCGGCCAGCAGCACCGAGCTGGTGTCCTTGGCCTGCCGTATGCCCCACAGCACCAGGCAGTTGGGGTCGTGGTCGGGCTTGAGGACGGCGTGCGCGCCCTTGGGGCGGAACCGCAGGCAGCCGTTCTCCCAGCCGATCGCCGGAGTCCACTCCACGCTCTCCAGCTCGCGCAGCGCGAACGTCCGGGGCCCGGCGGAGGTCTTGCTGCTCTCGGCCATCCAGTTCCACTCGATCTGGACGCGCTCCCCGTCGAAGGACGCCGTGCCGTCGGTGCCCTGCACCGACAGCGGCACCGCGGGGCCGGGCAGCAGGTAGCGGTCGCAGGGCTGCTCGACGGGCACCTGCTCCAGCAGCAGGGCGTTGCGGACCTCGTCCACGAAGTACTCGGCGACCCCGGCGCGGTCCGACTCCACCTCCAGGCGGTACGGGTCGGCCGCGTCGGGGAGCCGGCCTCCCGCGGCCTGGAGGAGGGGGTCGGCCCCGTGCCGCAGCCTCAGCCGCAGCCACCCGCTCCTGCGCCCCGGCTCGTACGAGATCCCGGCCACCGCCTCCAGCGGGACCGCCAGTTCGCCGAGCAGCCTCCGTAGCCTGTGCACGCTTTTGTGGTGCCCCGGCACGATGCGCACGGTGTCACCGTCGAACGTCCATGCCCCCGCCTGCTGGAGAATCTCAGCCATGGGGGGATTCTCTCAGCCCGCCGGCCCGCGGCCTCCTGGTTCGCCGGTGATCCGGGGGAGTTCACGGCCCCTTCGGGGGAGGCCCCCGCCGGCCGGGACGTGCGGGAGCGGGTGCCGGCCGGCGCGGGGCGCGCGGGGCCGTGCCCCCGGGGCGCCGCGGACCTAGTTCCAGTACAGGCCGCGCAGGCGCGAGGTGGTGATGGTGACCGGCTCGGTGTCCTTCGGATCGGCCGGGTAGTACACCGCCTCGAAACGCAGCCGCTCCTCCCGGCCGATGCTGCCGGAGCTGTGGAAGTCGGCGAACGTGTCGCCCGCGGTGCCGACGCGCTCGCAGATCGGGCCGTTCCAGCGGGTGCCGTCCTTGCGCAGGTGGTAGAAGCGGCCCTGGAGCGTCGCGCCGACCGGCAGTGCCGCGGTGAGGTGCGCCATCGCCTGGTAGCGCGTCGCGCCGGTCAGGATGTCCACGCCCTCGATGTCGAGCGTCTTCCACTGGCCCGGGGTGAGCCGGATGTCGGTGGTCTCGTACTCGCCGATCACGTTCGGCACGTCGTCCTCCTCCTCGCCTCGGTCCCAGCCGGCGGCGTGGCTCAGGCGCTCCCGTATGCGGGTGCGCATGGTGTTCATGGAGAAGCCGCGGGGGTCGACCTTCCCGGGCTGCCACTCCAGGTGCCCGATCACGGACTCGGCCTTCCAGCCGTGGTGGCGGCAGAGCGCCGCCGCGGCGCGTTCGATCGCGTCGAGCTGGGCCGCGGGCCACGGGTCCTCGCCGTCGCCCAGGTTCTCGCACTCGAAGCCGTAGAAGTGGCGGTTGCCGTCGGTGTTGGCCTCGTTGTCCGGGGGCAGTGACCGTTCCTCGATCACCGCGCGCAGCACGTCGTCGTCGCCCAGACCGGCGTGGTTGGCGCGGCCGTGGCCGACCAGGTGCACCCGGCCGTCCTTGGTGATGACGCCGTGGCACAGCGGGCCGGGCAGGCTGCTGTAGCCGTTGCGGCAGATCTCGACCGTCCGCGCCGATCCGGAGGTGACGGTGTGGTGGATCATCACGCCGTGCACCGGCCCCCAGGCGCCCACGTGGTTGCGGTTGTGCGTGCGCCAGCCGCTGACCTCGACGACCCTGACTCCCTCTCTCTTCAGTGCGGCGACGAGCGCGCTCGCGCCGATGGGAGTGGCCATACGTGTTCTCCCGACTACTTTGGGTAGGCGTACTTGTTTACCTCTTACCCATCCCTACGCACGTGCCCCTGGGGGGTTTCAAGATTTTCCGGAGCGCTTCCCTCTCGTTTCCCGGTGTCCCCGGTGCGAACCCGCCCCGTCGGCCGGGGAGTTCGGGGCGCCGGGGCATGGCCGGGGGCGAACCGCAGGCGCCCGGCCGGGAATTCCCGGCCGGGCGCCTGTCCGTCCGCGGTCTCCGCGCCCCCTTCGCGGAAGGCCGCGGGGGTCACCGGCCGGTGCTCAGCACGTCTTGTAGTCGTAGCGCGAGCTGTTGTAGGAGCAGGTGTCCACCGTCGTGCCGGTGCTCCTGCGCAGGGTGGCGGTGTCGGAGGTGTTGTTCCACACGTACCAGGACTTGCCCCAGTAGCGGGTGGTGGACGAGTTGGTGCCCTTGCCCGTGCGGATCGTCACCGTCTTGCCCGCGCCCAGGGTGTAGGTGCCGAAGGTGTAGGTGTGGTTCGCGGCGTCCCTGACCGTCCAGCCCGTGAGGCTGACCCCCTTGGACGTGCTGTTGTGGATCTGCACGTACTCGCCGTTGAGGCTGGTGTTGCCGCCGCGGTCCGTGCCCGGGCTGTCGTAGTAGATCTTCTCCAGATGGACGGAGCCGGCGGCCTGGGCCTGGGCGGGCAGCAGGAGGGCGGTGGCGCAGCCTGCGGCCAAGGCCGCCGCCACGGTGGTGCGAATGCGCATTGCGGACGTTCCTGTCGATCGAGCCGGGTCCCCCCATGCGGTCCCGGCGGTGCCGCCACACTACAGAGGGTTGTTCAATGATGAACGGCCTGTTGCGGAATCGGTACACGGGCGGAGTGCCGGAGGGGCCCGCTCCCGGTCCGGCGGGGATGCGGCGCGGTGCCGTCGCCGCCCGGCCGGACGCCGGGGGTGACTGTTGGCCTCCGGACGGCATTCAATGTTAAGAATGAGCATGTGATCGGACTTTCCGACCGATCTTGGGATTCATTGCCCCGTCTGCTCCGGGCCCGACGCCTGCCGAAACGGCGCGGAAGCGGGAGGGCGGGCGGCGAGGATCCCGGGCACCGGACAAGGCAACCGTCGCCGGGACGGCACCCCGGCTCGCCGCTGCGCGTACGCAGCCTGGCGGGCCAGGTGTTCGTCCTGCAGGCCGTGCTCGTGGTGCTGCTCGTCCTCGCCGCCGCGGCGGCACTGCTGATCCAGGCCAGGAACGACAGCACGCGGGAGGCGCGCAACCGGTCGGTCGCGGTCGCCGAGACGTTCGCCAGCTCGCCCGGGCTGCGGGCCGCCCTGGAGGGCCCCGACCCCACCGCGGTGCTCCAGCCGCTCGCCGAACGGGCCCGGCAGCGTTCCGGGGTGGACTTCGTCGTCGTGACGGACACCGAGGGAATCCGCTACACCCACCCCAAACCGGACCGGATCGGGAAGCGGTTCGTCGGCACCATCGAACCGGCGCTGGAGGGGAAGGTCGTCACCGAGCAGGTCGTCGGGACCCTCGGCCCCCTGGTGCAGGCGGTGGTCCCCGTCACCGGCCCCGACGGCTCGGTGGTGGGCCTGGTCTCCGCGGGCATCACCGTCGAGAAGGTCAGCAGCGGGGTCACGGGCCAGCTACCGCTGCTCTTCGGCGCGTCCGCGGCGGCGCTGCTGCTGTCCACGGCGGGCACGGCGATGGTCAGCAGGCGGCTGCTGCGCCAGACCCACGGCCTGGGACCGGCCGAGATGACCCGCATGTACGAGCACCACGACGCCGTGCTGCACGCCGTCCGGGAGGGCGTGCTCATCGTCGGCGCCGACGGCCGGCTCGTGCTCGCCAACGACGAGGCGCGCCGGCTGCTCGACCTGCCCCCGGACGCCGAGGGCCGGCCCGTCGCCGACCTCGGCCTCGACCCGCGCATCAGCAGACTGCTGGTCTCCGGGCGGGTGGCCGTGGACGAGGTCCACATGGCGGGGGACCGGATGCTGGCCGTCAACCACCAGCCCACGGACCGCTTCGGAGGCCCCCCGGGCAGCGTGGCGACGTTCCGGGACTCCACCGAGCTGCGGGTGCTCTCCGAGAGCGCCGAGGCCGCGCGGCGGCGGCTCAAACTGCTGTACGACGCGGGCACGGGCATCGGCACCACGCTGGACATGGTGCGTACCGCCGAGGAACTGGCGGAGGCCGCGGTGCCCCGGTTCGCCGATTTCGTCACCGTCGACCTGGCCGACTCCGCGCTGAGCGGCGAGGAGCCGACGGGCGGTCTCGTGGGCATGCGGCGCGTGGCCGTCAGCGGGATCCGGGAGATCCCGCCCTTCTACTCCACGGGCGAACTGATCAGGTTCGCCCCCTCCACACCGCAGGCACGGGGCTACGGGAGCGGGCGGGCGGTCCTGGAGGCCGACCTGACCGCCGCCAGGGGGTGGCAGGCCCAGGACCCCGAACGCACGCGGGAGATCCTCAAGGAGGGGATCCACTCGCTCATCACGGTCCCGCTGCGGGCGCGCGGCACCGTCCTGGGAATGGTCAACTTCTGGCGCTCGGAGAAACCCGGTCCCTTCGACGACGAGGACCTGTCCCTGGCCGAGGAACTGGTGGCCCGTGCCGCGGTCGCCGTCGACAACGCCCGCCGCTACGCGCGCGAGCACGCCATGGCCGCCACGCTGCAGCGCAGCCTGCTGCCCCGCGCCCTGCCGGGACAGGACGCCCTGGAGCTCGCCCACCGCTACCTGCCCGCCCAGTCGGGGGTGGGCGGGGACTGGTTCGACGTGATCCCGCTGTCCGGGGGCCGGGTCGCGCTGGTGGTCGGCGACGTGGTCGGTCACGGCCTGCACGCGGCGGCCACCATGGGGCGGCTGCGCACCGCCGTCCACAACTTCTCCGCCCTGGACCTGCCGCCCGACGAGATCATCGGACACCTCGACGAGCTGGTGAGCAGGAGCGACCAGGAGGAGGGCGCCGGGAGCGGGGCGCTGGACGGCACGAACGGGATGATGGGCGCGACCTGCCTGTACGCGATCTACGACCCGGTCTCCCGGTCCTGCGTCCTGGCCCGCGCGGGCCACCCCCCGCCCGCGCTCGTCCACCCCGACGGCAGCGTGGAGTTCCCCGACATACCCGTCGGCGCCCCCCTGGGGCTGGGCGGACCGCCCTACGAGACGGCCGAGGTCGAACTGGCCGAGGGCAGCCGGCTGGTGCTGTACACCGACGGGCTCATCGAGGACCGGCAGCGCGACATCGACGTCGGGCTGGAACTCCTGCGGCGGTCCCTGGCCGGGGCCGACCGCTCCCCCGAGGAGACCTGCGACGCGGTGACCGGCGCGCTGCTGACCGAGCGGCCCCGCGACGACGTCGCCCTGCTGGTCGCCCGCACCCGGGCCCTGGGCGCCGACCGGGCCGCGACCTGGGACGTGCCGTCCGATCCCGCCGCGGTCTCGGTGGTCCGCGGCGACGTCGCCCGGCGGCTGGCCGACTGGGGGCTGGACGACCTGGCGTTCTCCACCGAGCTGATCCTCAGCGAGCTGGTCACCAATGCCATCCGGCACGCCGCCGGCCCGGTGCGGGTCCGGCTGCTGAGGCTGGAGCGGAGCCTGATCTGCGAGGTCTCCGACGCCAGCAGCACCTCGCCGCACCTGCGCCGCGCGGCGACGACGGACGAGGGCGGGCGAGGACTGTTCCTCGTGGCCCAGCTCTCCGAGCGCTGGGGCACCCGGTACACCGGGACCGGCAAGGTCATCTGGGCCGAGCAGCCGCTGCCCTCGGCCTGATCGAGCGACCCGGCCGGCCGGGCCCGGCCTGACCGACGGCCGACCCGGCCGACCGGTGCGCCGGACGGGGAAGGGCCCCTGGAATCCGCCGACGGCGGATTCCAGGGGCCCTTCCCCGTCTTGTGGGGCCTGCGCCCTGTGACGTGCGCCCTCAGGCCGTCATGCCCAGCTCCCGGGCGATGAGCATGCGCTGGACCTCGCTGGTGCCCTCGCCGATCTCCAGGATCTTGGAGTCGCGCCACATGCGGGCCACCGGGTACTCGTTCATGAAGCCGTAGCCGCCGTGGATCTGGGTGGCCTCGCGGGCATTGGTGACCGCGATCTCCGAGGAGTACAGCTTGGCGATCGCCGCCTCCTTCTTGAACGGCTCGCCCGCCAGCAGGCGGCAGGCCGCGTCGCGCCAGGCGAGGCGGGCGGTGTGGGCGCGCATCTCCATGTCGGCGAGCTTGAACTGGATGGCCTGGTTGGCGCCGATCGGCCTGCCGAACGCGTGCCGCTCCCGGGCGTACTTCACCGACTCGTCCACACAGCCCTGCGCCAGGCCGGTGGCCAGGGCCGAGATGGCGATGCGGCCCTCGTCCAGGATGCGCAGGAACTGGGCGTAGCCGCGGCCCTCCTCGCCCAGCAGGTTGGCGGCCGGGACCCGTACGTCGGAGAAGGACAGCTCACGGGTGTCCGAGGCGTTCCAGCCGACCTTGGAGTAGGGCGCGGCGACGGTGAAGCCCGGGGTGCTGGAGGGGACGATGATCGAGGAGATCTCCGGGCGGCCGTCGGGCTTGCGGCCGGTGACGGCGGTGACCGTGACCAGGCCGGTGATGTCCGTGCCGGAGTTGGTGATGAAGCACTTGGTGCCGTTGATCACCCACTGGTCGCCGTCGCGGACGGCCGTGGTGCGGGTGCCGCCCGCGTCCGAGCCGCACTCCGGCTCGGTCAGGCCGAAGGCGCCGAGCATCTCGCCCGAGCACAGCCTCGGCAGCCACTCGCGCTTCTGCTCCTCGGTGCCGAAGCGGTAGATCGGCATGGCGCCCAGCGAGACGGCGGCCTCCAGGGTGATGGCGACCGAGGAGTCCACCCGGGCCAGCTCCTCCAGGGCCAGGCACAGGGCGAGGTAGTCGCCGCCCATGCCGCCGTACTCCTCGGGGAAGGGCAGCCCGAACAGGCCCATCCGGCCCATCTCGCGGACGATCTCGTAGGGGAACTCGTGGTTCTCGTAGAACTCACCGATCTTCGGAGCGATGACGTCGTGCGCGAACTCCTCGACGGTGCGGCGCAGTTCCTCGTGCTCGGGGGAGAGGCGGTGGTCAAGGGACATGGCTGTCACTGCTCCTTGTGGGAGGCGCGGGAGTCCTGGTCGGGAGAGCCCTGGGGGGCCAGGGCGCGGACCGTGCGGGACGGGCTCGGCCGGCCCAGGCGGTCGGCCATCCACACGCTGGTGGCGGTGAGACGGCCGAGGTCGACCCCGGTGTCGATGCCGAGGCCGTGCAGCATCCACACCAGGTCCTCGGTGGCGAGGTTGCCGGTGGCGCTCTTGGCGTACGGGCAGCCGCCGAGGCCGCCCGCGGAGGAGTCCACGGTGGTGACGCCGTGCCGGAGCGCGGCCAGGGTGTTGGCCAGTGCCTGGCCGTAGGTGTCGTGGAAGTGGACGGCGAGGCGGTCGGTGGGCACCCCCGCCTCGTTCAGGGCGGTCAGCAGGGCGGTGACGTGGCCGGGGGTGGCCACGCCGATGGTGTCGCCCAGGCTCAGCTCGTCGCAGCCGAGGTCGAGCAGGCGGCGGCAGACGCCGACCACCTGCTCCACGGGCACCGGGCCCTCCCACGGATCGCCGAAGCACATCGACAGGTAGCCGCGCACCCCGGCGCCCGCCTCCCTGGCACGGGCGACCACCGGCTCGAACATCGCCAGCGCCTCGTCGACCGTGCGGTTGAGGTTGGCCTTGGCGAAGGACTCGGTGGCGCTGCCGAAGACGGCGATCTCGCGGACGCCGAGGGCCAGCGCCCGCTCCAGGCCGCGCTCGTTCGGTACGAGCACCGGCAGCCGTACGGCCTCCTCCCCCGCGCGGTCGGCGAGGTCGCGGACGGCCGGGAAGAGCTGCTCGGCGTCGGCGAGCTGGGGCACCCACCTGGGGTGGACGAAGCTGGTCGCCTCGATGGTGCGCAGCCCGGCGTCGGCGAGCCGGCGGATGAACTCCGCCTTCACCTCGACGGGGACGATCGCCTGCTCGTTCTGCAGGCCGTCGCGCGCGCCCACCTCGTGGATGCGGACGCGGGCCGGAAGTCCCTCGGCCGGGAAGGCCATGGGCAGTCCTTCGATCATCGCGCGGCCTCCTCGGCCGGTCCGGCGGACTCGGCGGCCCCGGCGGATTCCTTGGGCTCGACGACGGCGAGCACCTGGTCCATGGCGACCGTGCTGCCCGGGGTGACGTCCAGCTCGGTGACGACGCCGTCGTGGGGGGCGGCGATGACGTGCTCCATCTTCATCGCCTCCACCACCAGCAGGCTCTGGCCCGCGGTGACCGTGTCGCCGACGGCCGCCTTGACGACGGTGACCGTGCCGGGCATCGGTGCCGTCAGCGCGTCGGCGCCGTGCGCTCCGGCGCCGCCCCGCAGGGACGCCTCGACCGGGTCGTGGTCGGTGAGGTGCCAGCCGGTGCCGTCCCGGCCGAGCCACCGGCCGTCGGCCGCGGCGGCGTGGGCGAAGGCGTGGGTCATCCCGTCCCACTCCAGCAGCACCCGGCCCGGCCCGTCGGTACGCAGCGCGGCCCTGACCGGCGGGGCGTCCCCGACGCGGACCTCGGCACCGCCCGCCCGGCCCCGCACCCGTACGGCCACCGGCTCGCGGCCCGGCACCTTCAGGTGGTGGACCGTCCAGGCGGGCTCGCCGCCGAGCCGCCAGCCGCTCGGCACGGAGAACGGGTCGGTCCAGCCGGTGGCGGACGCCTCCGGCTCCAGGGCGGTGTGCCGCAGCAGCGCCGCCGCCGCGTACACCTCCTCGGGCACCTCCGACGGCAGCAGCGAGGCCGCGTCCCGGTCGACCAGACCGGTGTCCAGCTCCCCGGAGACCACCGCCGGATGCCCCAGCAGGGCGCGCAGGAAGCCGGTGTTGGTCTCCACGCCCAGCACCGTCGTCTCCGCCAGCGCCGAGCGCAGCCTCCGCAGCGCGGAGGCCCGGTCCGGGCCGTAGGCGATCACCTTGGAGAGCATCGGGTCGTAGACGGTGCCGACCTCGGTGCCCTGGGTGAGCCCGGAGTCCACGCGCACGCCCTCGCCCGACGGCTCGGACAGCAGGTGCACCGTGCCGGCGGAGGGCAGGAAGTCCACCCGGCCGCCCGTGGCCCGCGCGCTCTCGGCGCAGATCCGGGCCTCGACCGCGTGGCCGTCGAGGGTGATGTCGTCCTGGCCGAAGGGCAGGGGCTCGCCCGCGGCCACCCGTAGCTGCCACTCCACCAGATCCAGGCCGGTGATCAGCTCCGTCACCGGGTGCTCGACCTGGAGGCGGGTGTTCATCTCCATGAAGCAGTACGCGGAAGGGTCGCCGCCGGGGACGATGAACTCCACCGTGCCCGCGCCGGTGTAGCCGCAGGAGCGGGCGGCGCGTACGGCGGCCTCGCCCATCGCGGCGCGCGTGGCCGGGTCCAGCAGCGGGCTGGGCGCCTCCTCGATGATCTTCTGGTGGCGGCGCTGGAGGCTGCACTCGCGCTCACCGAGGTGGACGACGGTGCCGTGGCCGTCCGCGAGCACCTGGATCTCGATGTGCCGCGGCCGGTCGATCCACCGCTCGACCAGCAGGGTGTCGTCACCGAAGGCACCGCGGGCCTCGCGCCGCGCGGCGGCGATCTCGTCGGCCAGCAGCGCCTCGTCGCGCACCAGCCGCATGCCCTTGCCGCCGCCGCCCGCCGAGGGCTTGAGCAGCACCGGCATGCCGATCTCCAGGGCGGCGGCGGCCAGTTCGGCGTCGGTCAGCCCGCTGCCGCTGCTGCCGGGCACCACCGGCACCCCGGCGGCCTTCACCGTCTCCTTGGCGCGGATCTTGTCGCCCATCAGCTCGATGGCGTCGGCGGGCGGGCCGACGAAGACCAGCCCCGCGTCGGCCACGGCCCGGGCGAAGGCGGCGTTCTCGGCGAGGAAGCCGTAGCCGGGGTGCACGGCCTGCGCTCCCGTCCGCCCGGCCGCGTCCAGCAGCCGCTCGATCGACAGATAGCTCTCGGCCGCCACCGCCGGACCGATCCGCACCGCGGTGTCGGCCTCCCGTACGTGCCGGGCGTCGGCGTCGGCGTCGCTGAAGACGGCGACCGAGCGCACGCCCAGCCGGCGCAGCGTGCGGATGACGCGGACGGCGATCTCGCCGCGGTTGGCGACCAGCACCGTGTCGAACATGGAACGCATCCCCCTCACATCCGGAAGACGCCGTAACCGGGCGCCGCGGGATCCTTCTCGGGCAGCGGCGCGTTGGCGCACGCCGTCAGCGCCAGGCCGAGCACCGTGCGCGTCTCCAGCGGGTCGATCACACCGTCGTCCCACAGCCGCGCGGTCGCGTAGTAGGCGTTGCCCTGGGTCTCGTACTGCTCGCGGATGGGGGCCTTGAAGGCTTCCTCCTCCTCGGCGCTCCACTCCTCGCCGCGCGCCTCCAACTGGTCGCGCTTGACGGTGGCGAGCACCGAGGCGGCCTGCTCGCCGCCCATCACCGAGATCTTGGCGTTGGGCCACATCCACAGGAAGCGGGGGGAGTAGGCCCGGCCGCACATCGAGTAGTTGCCCGCGCCGTAGGAGCCGCCGATGACCACCGTCAGCTTGGGCACCCGGGTGCAGGCCACGGCCGTCACCATCTTGGCGCCGTGCTTGGCGATGCCGCCCGCCTCGTACTGGCGCCCCACCATGAAGCCCGAGATGTTCTGCAGGAACAGCAGCGGGATGCCGCGCTGGTCGCACAGCTCGATGAAGTGCGCGCCCTTCTGGGCGGACTCGGAGAACAGGATGCCGTTGTTGGCGACGATCCCCACCGGGTGGCCGTGGATGTGCGCGAAGCCGGTGACCAGCGTCTGCCCGAACTCGGCCTTGAACTCCGCGAACCGCGAGCCGTCCACGATCCTCGCGATCACCTCGCGCACGTCGTAGGGGGTGCGCGAGTCCACCGGCACCGCGGCGTACAGCCCGGCCGGATCGACCTTCGGCTCCTCCACCGGCTCCACCGGCCACGGCGGGGTGCCGCGCCGGGGCAGCGTGGAGACGATGTTCCGCACGATCCGCAGGGCGTGGGCGTCGTCCTCGGCGAGGTGGTCGGTCACCCCGGAGGTGCGGGAGTGGACCTCGCCGCCGCCCAGCTCCTCGGCCGTGACGACCTCGCCCGTGGCCGCCTTCACCAGCGGCGGCCCGCCCAGGAAGATCGTGCCCTGGCCGCGCACGATCACGGCCTCGTCGCTCATCGCCGGCACGTACGCCCCGCCCGCCGTGCACGAGCCGAGCACCGCCGCGATCTGCGGGATGCCGGCGCCGGACATCCGCGCCTGGTTGTAGAAGATCCGCCCGAAGTGCTCCCGGTCGGGGAAGACCTCGTCCTGCATCGGCAGGAAGGCGCCGCCCGAATCCACCAGGTACACGCACGGCAGCCGGTTCTCCAGGGCCACCTCCTGGGCGCGCAGGTGCTTCTTGACCGTCATCGGGTAGTACGTGCCGCCCTTGACCGTGGCGTCGTTGGCGACGACCACCACCTCGCGCCCCGCCACCCGGCCGATCCCGGCGATCACGCCCGCGGCCGGCGCCTGCCCGTCGTACATCCCGTCCGCGGCGAGCGGCGCCAGCTCCAGGAAGGGCGAACCCGGATCCAGCAGGGTGTCCACGCGGTCGCGCGGCAACAGCTTGCCGCGCGCGGTGTGCCGCGCCCGTGCCCGCTCGCCGCCGCCCAGCCGCGCCGCGGCGAGCTTCTCCCGCAGCCGCGCGGCCAGCTCGCGGTGCGCGGCCTCGTTCGCCCGGGCGGCCTCGGACGTCGGGTCGACTGCGCTGACCAGCGGCGGTGCCTGCTGCATGCCCTCGTGCCCCCTTGCTCGGTTAGTGAGCGTTAACCTGCCCATCAGGTTAACGCCCACTAACGTGGCTGTCTACAATTTCCTCCATGACCACCAGGACCGACGCCCCCACCCGCCGCGAGCAGATCCTCGGCGAGGCCGCCCGTCTGTTCGCCGAGCGCGGCTTCCACGGTGTCGGGGTGGACGAGATAGGCGCGGCGGTCGGCATCAGCGGCCCCGGGCTCTACCGCCACTTCGCGGGCAAGGACGCGATGCTCGCGGAGCTGCTGGTCGGCATCAGCGAGCGGCTGTACACGGGCGGGCGCAGGTGCCTGGCGGAGTCCGCCGAGGCCGGGCTCGCGCCGGGGGCCACCCTGGACGCGCTCATCGGCCGCCACATCGACTTCGCGCTCGACGACCGCGCCCTGATCACCCTCCACGACCGCGAGCTGGACCGGCTGCGCGACAGCGACCGCAAGCTGGTGCGGCAGCTCCAGCGCCAGTACGTGGAGCTGTGGGTCGAGGTGGTCCGCGAGGTCCATCCGGTCCTGCCGGAGAAGGAGGCCCGCGCCTCGGTGCACGCCGTCTTCGGCCTCCTCAACTCCACGCCCCACCTGAGCCGCCCCTCGGCCCTCCCGGACCGCGACACGACGGCCGCCCTCCTCCACCGGCTGGCCCGCGGCGCCTTCGCCGCCGCCGCGAACGGTGTCGCGGACGGTGGCGCGAACGGTGTCGCCGTGGACGGCGCGGCCCCGGCGGACGCCGCCGCGGGCGCGTGACGCCGCGCGGGCGCGCACCCCGGCCCGGACGTCAGCGGCACCCCTGGACAGCCGGACGGCCCTTGGATAGCTTGCGCTGAGCAAGCGCTTAGTTGCCCGGCCCCAGGAGGCGAGACGTGCGTCGGACGGTGTTCAACGAGGACCACGAGGCGTTCCGCGAGACCATCCGCGACTTCATCGCCGCCGAGGTCGTCCCCCACTACGACGAGTGGGAGAAGCAGGGGTACGTCCCCCGCAGCCTCTACCGGAAGCTCGGGGAGCTGGGCGTCTTCGGGATCGAGGTGCCCGAGGAGTACGGCGGCGCCGGTGAGACCAGCTTCAAGTACCACGCCGTCATATCGGAGGAGTGCGCCCGCGCCGGCGTCAGCTTCGGCGGCTCCGGCGTCCACACGGCGCTGTGCCTGCCCTACCTGCTGAAGTACGCCACCGAGGAGCAGAAGCGCCGCTGGCTGCCGCCCTTCGTCACCGGCGAGATGATGACCGCCATCGCCATGACCGAGCCCGGCACCGGCTCAGACCTGGCCGGGATGAGGACCACCGCGAAGCTGTCGGAGGACGGCACGCACTACGTCCTCAACGGCGCCAAGACCTTCATCACCGGCGGCGTGCAGGCCGACCGCGTCCTGGTCTGCTGCCGCACCGCCCCGCCCTCCCCCGAGGACCGGCGCGCGGGCATCTCCATCCTGGTGGTGGACGCCAGGAGCGAGGGCTACACCGTCGGCCGCTCCCTGGACAAGCTGGGCCTGAAGTCCTCCGACACCGCCGAGCTGTCCTTCACCGACGTCAAGGTCCCCGTGGAGGACCTGCTCGGCGAGGAGGGCGAGGCGTTCTCCTACCTCACCCACAACCTCCCGCAGGAGCGCCTGGGCATCGCGATAGGCGCCTACGCCCAGGCCGCGGCCGCCGTCCGCTTCGCCCACGAGTACGTCAGGGGCCGCACGGTCTTCGGCAAGCCCGTCGCCTCCTTCCAGAACACCAAGTTCGTGCTCGCCGACTGCAAGGCCGACGTGGACGCCATGCAGGCGGTGGTGGACCGGGCGCTGGAGGCCCTGGACGCCGGGGAGCTGACGCCCGCCGACGCCGCCTCCGCCAAGCTGTTCACCACCGAGCTGGCGGCGCGGGTCATCGACAAGTGCCTCCAGCTCCACGGCGGTTACGGCTACATGCGGGAGTACCCGATCTCCCGCCTCTACGCCGACACCCGCGTCACCCGCATCTACGGCGGCACCAGCGAGGTCATGCGGTCCATCATCGCCAAGTCCATGGGCCTGTGAGGCAGGGGTCCGGACCCGGCCCCGGGCCGGGTCCGGACCCCTGCCTACCGGCCCCGGTCCAACTCCCCGAACAGCACCAGCCACTGGCCCGGCGTCACCAGCCCCACCGGCGAGGCCCGGTCCAGCCCCGCCTCCCGGCAGGCCGCCCGCACCGCCCGCCCGCCGTACCGCCGCGTCAGCGTGGCGGCCAGCGAGCCCCCGAGGCCGGTGAAGCCGTACGAGACGAACTCCCGGTAGGCGGCGAGCCGGTGACGGGGCAGCAGCGGGGCGCGGCGGCGTGCGATCCGCAGCACGCCCGAGTCGGTGCGCGGCACCGGCACGAAGCTCCCGCGCCCGACCCGGCCGCCCAGCCGCCAGTCGTACTCCGGCCAGGTGCGCACCGTCAGCAGCGGCCAGCGGCCGTAGTCCCCGGTGTGCTTGCGGGCGTACTCCCACTGGGTGAGCAGCGTCGCCGAGGTCAGCGCGGGAGCCTCCAGGCACCACCGCACGATGGCGGAGGTGCGGGAGTACGGGATGTTGCCCACCACGGCGAACGGCTCGTGCGGCGGCCTGGCCCGCAGGAAGTCGCCCCGGACGGCGCGGACGCCCGGACGTCCGGCGAAACGGCGCGCGAGGTGGGCGGCCAGGCGGGGGTCGATCTCGTAGGCCACCACCGCGCGGCAGGTCCGGGCCAGGACGGCGGTGACCGGCCCCTCCCCGGCGCCGGGCTCGACGACCAGGTCACCGGGCCCGACCCCGGAGAAGCGCACGAGGCGGCGGATGGCGGCGGTGTCGTACAGGAAGTTCTGGGAGAGGGTGATGCGGCGGCGTGCCACGGGCTCGAGTCCTCTGCTGGAGGACAGGCCGGAGCCCGTGCCGGCGGAACGCGGCGGCGCGCGGGCGCGGAGGGCCGGGGCCTGTCCGGGTCTACGGGGACACCGGGGCCCTGGGCACGCACGGGATCGGGAACGCGGGAGGTACGGCGCGGAAAGGACGCGGAAAGGACGACGCCGGGTGTACGGCGTGAGGGTGTGCCGCGGTACCTCCCGGTCCGGTGGACCGGGAGACGGCGCGCACGCCCGCTCACCGCGCACGCACACGGCGGGCGCGGAAGGGCGTACGGGCGTCAGAGGCTCGACGAGTCCCGGCGGGCCAGGGCCGGACGCCGAGCACGCGGGCGGCGGGTCATCGACGGACACCAGCCGGTGCGCCGCGCGCCGGCGTACGCCCCGTCGGTGACCGCCGCACAGGCTGCGGAACACATGCCGCCGACGCTAGGGGCCGCCCGTGCCGCCGGGCAACCGGATTTGTGCCGCACCGGCCGGAGGGGGCGGTGCGGCGGCCGCGCCGGGGGAGCGGGAGCCGCGCCCGCCCTACGCGGGCACCAGGCCCGCCGCGTCCAGCAGGTAGGCCGTCAGGGGCTCGTAGTAGCGGGGGTCGACCACGTGGTCGTCCAGGGGGACGGTGACGGCGAGGGTGCCCTCCGCCTCGCCGATGAAGAGCGCCGGGTCGTTGCAGTCGGCGAAACCGACGGTGAGGATGCCGCGCTGCGCCGCGCAGCCCGCCCAGCCGTGGTCGGCGAAGACCAGGTCCGGCAGGGGCTCGCCCTCCCGCTCCAGGGCGTCCAGGATCGCGGTCATCGGCTCGGGGGAGTGGGTGTGCCACAGCGTCGCCCCGCGCTCGTGCATCGCGATGTCCGCGAGCTGCACCACCACGCCCTGGTCCGCGATCAGCCCCAGCGGCACCCGCACGATCTCGCACCCGGCCAGGCGCAGCGCGTTCGCCACCCGGCTGTGCAGGTCGATCAGCGCTCCCGGATGGCCGGTGGCGAACAGCACCCGGTGCCCGGCGTCCGCCGCCTTGCGCAGTTGCGCCGCGGCCCGGTCCAGGGCGGCGACGGTCAGCTCCGGGTCGATGGTGTCCTGGCCCCGGCGGTGCCGGGGGTCGTCGATGACGCCGCAGCGCTCGGCCATCACCGCCAGCACGTCCTGCTCGTCGGTCCACCTCTCGCCCAGCTCCAGCCCCAGCCAGTAGTGCCGGTCCCCGTTGGCGAGTCTGCGGTAGTGGTCCAGGTTGTTCTCGCGCGGAGTGGCGACGTCTCCCGCGATACGGGTGCGCACGAGGTGGTCGATCAGCTCGGAGCGGGTGGGGGCGGGAGTTATCGGCATGGGGGCATTGTCTCCCGGGCACGCCCGGGAGGGCGATCGGCTCGGGCCGCGTCGTCGCCGCGGTGTTCTGTACGGGGCGTACAAAAGGCCCCGGCGGGCTGTGGGTTCCGTCCATGTGGCCCCGCCCCGCCCGCCCCTACCCTCGACCGCATGAGCACCGACCAGCAGCCCCGTGGCCCCGTCGACTCCTCCCGCGTGCCGCGCTTCGCGGGCCCGGCGACCTTCGCCCGGCTGCCGCGCCTGGACGAGGTGGGCGGCCGCACCGACATCGCCGTCGTCGGGGTGCCCTTCGACTCCGGCGTCTCCTACCGGCCCGGCGCCCGCTTCGGCGGCAACGCCATCCGCGAGGCGTCCCGCCTGCTGCGCCCCTACAACCCGGCGCAGGACGCCTCGCCCTTCGCGCTCGCCCAGGTGGCCGACGCGGGCGACATCGCGGCGAACCCCTTCAACATCAACGAGGCGGTCGAGACGATCGAGGCGGCGGCCGGGGACCTGCTGGAGACCGGCGCCCGCCTGATGACCCTCGGCGGCGACCACACCATCGCCCTGCCCCTGCTGCGCGCGGTGGCCCGGAAGCACGGCCCCGTGGCCCTGCTCCACTTCGACGCCCACCTGGACACCTGGGACACCTACTTCGGCGCCGAGTACACCCACGGCACGCCCTTCCGCCGCGCGGTGGAGGAGGGCATCCTCGACACCTCCGCGCTCTCCCACGTCGGCACGCGCGGCCCGCTGTACGGGAAGAAGGACCTGGACGACGACGCCAAGATGGGCTTCGGCATCGTCACCTCCGCCGACGTGATGCGGCGCGGCGTGGACGAGGTGGTGGACCAGCTCCGGCAGCGCATCGGCGACCGCCCGCTGTACGTCTCCATCGACATCGACGTCCTGGACCCGGCCCACGCCCCGGGCACCGGCACCCCCGAGGCGGGCGGCCTCACCTCGCGGGAGCTGCTGGAGATCCTGCGCGGCCTGGCCGACTGCCGGCTGGTCTCCGCGGACGTGGTGGAGGTGGCCCCGGCGTACGACCACGCCGAGATCACCTCGGTGGCCGCCTCCCACACCGCGTACGAGCTGACGACGATCATGGCGCGCCAGATCGCCGCGGACCGGGCGTGAGGCCCCCGCGCGGGAGGCGGTCCGCGGTCACTCGGTGACGAGGTCCTCCGGCGCCGACCGCGCCAGGGCGGCGAGGGTGCGAAGGGCGCGGTCGAGGACCTCGGGCGGCGGCGAGGCCAGGCCGAGGCGCACCGCGCCCGGGGCGCGGGAGTCGCCGACGGCGAACGCCGCCGCGGGGGTGACCGCGATGCCGTGCCGGGCCGCGGCGGCCGTGAACGTGTCCGCCCGCCACGGGCGCGGCAGCTCCCACCAGCAGGAGTAGGAGTGCGGGCCGCCGCGCACGGCGAAGCCGTCCAGATGGCGGGCGGCGATCTCCTGGCGGGCGGCGGCATCGCGCCGCTTGGCCGCGACGACGGCGCGCACGGTGCCGTCGGCCAGCCAGCGGGCCGCCGCGTCCAGGGCGAACCCCGCGGGTCCCCAGCCGCCCGAGCGCAGCGCGGCGGCGACGGCGGGCACCAGGGGGCGCGGAACGACGGCGAACCCCACCGTCAGGCCGGGGGCCAGCCGCTTGGAGAGGCTGTCGACGAGGACGGTCCGCTCGGGGGCCAGGGCGGCCAGCGGCGGCAGGTCCTCGCGCAGGAAGGCCCAGACGGTGTCCTCGATCGCGGGCACCCCCAACGCGCCGAGGACGTCCGCCAGTTCCGCCCTCCGCCCCTCCGGCATCACCAGGCCCAGCGGGTTGTGCAGGGTCGGCTGGAGGTAGACGGCCCGCAGCGGCGCGGTGCGGTGGGCGGCGGCGACGGCCTCCGGGACCAGGCCCGCCTCGTCCACGGCCAGCGGGACGACCGTCACGCCCAGCCGGGCCGCGACGGCCTTGACCACCGGATAGGTCAGCTCCTCGACGCCCAGCCGCCCGCCCGCCGGGACCAGGGCGGCGATCGCGGCCGCGATCGCCTGGCGGCCGTTGCCGGCGAACAGCACCCGGTCCGCGTCCGGCCGCCAGCCGCCGCGGGAGAGCAGCGCGGCCGCGGCCTCCCGCGCGGCGGCCGTACCCGCGGCGCCGACGGGCCGCAGGGCGGACTCCAGGACGTCCGGGCGCAGCAGCGGGCCGAGCCCCGCGGTCAGGAGCGCGGCCTGCCCGGGAACCACCGGGTGGTTGAGCCCCAGGTCGACCGGCCGGCCCGCCGGCTCGGCCAGCGCCGGGTCCGGCGCCGGGGCGGACGCCCGGACGAAGGTGCCCCGGCCGACCTCGCCGACCGTCAGGCCGCGGCGGCCCAGTTCCCGGTAGACGCGGGCGGCCGTGGAGGCGGCGATGCCGTGCCGCCCGGCGAACTCCCGCTGCGGCGGCAGCCGGTCACCCGGCTTCAGCCGCCCCGCGGTGATGTCGGCCGCCACCGTATCGGCGACCTTCCGGTAGTCGTCCACCCGTCCCGCCTCCCCTGGCCGGCGCCCGGGGTCCCGGAGCGCAGCGGTGCGCCGAAGTCAAACACGAAATTGCACCGAGTGCAATTATCAATATTGCACTCGCTTATGACGAAGTATTACTCTGTGGCGATCGGCGGCCCGGACCGCCGGAGTCGGGGGAGGGGCCTGCCGGGTCATGCTTCCGCCGGGTAATTCGGGAAATCCAGGAAACCCGGGAAATCCATGGAATCCGGCGCGGAACCCAGTACGGGATTCGGCGTGGACCGCGCCACGGGATTCGGCATGGAATTCGGGGAGTTCGAGGAGGGGGAACGACCGGTGGCCGTCCTCCTCGTGCGCCGTCTGCGGATTCGTGCCCGCGGGTGCGGACCGGTGGAGAATTCCCGAACTGCTCCGGGAGAGCGCGGCGCGGTGGTACGGAATCCTCGCCGGGCACCACGACCGGCTCGCCTGCGCGGAAGGCTCGCCGTGAGCGGCTGGTCGCCCCTGGAGCACGGCTGCCGCGTGCGCGACATGTGCCTCCTCTTCCGGCACCGGCCGCCGGGGGCGCCGGAGCGCGCGGCGCACCGCGGGCCGGACGGGCCGGGGTCGCCGCCCCACCGGGAGGAGCCGCGGCGCGTCGCGCCGGAGGCGGTCGGCGCCGCCGGTGCGCCGGCCGCGGAACTCGGCCGCCCGACGGACGCCGAACGGGGCGGCGGGAACGCCGGATTCCCCGCGGCGGGGCCCACGGTCGGACTCTCCGCCCGTTCTCTCGTCCACGACATCGTTCACAACCTGTCCGTCGTGCTGAATTCCTCCGGGAACGCGGCGGCGCACCGGAGGGGCGGAATCAGTCCGTGATCGGAACGAGCGCCGTGCTCGGCGTCGCGGTGGTGTCCCTGGGAATGGTCCTCACTCCCGGGCCCAACATGATCTACCTGGTGTCGAGGAGCATCACCCAGGGACGGCGCGCCGGGATCACGTCCCTGGGCGGGGTCGCGCTCGGCTTCGCGGTCTACCTGGTGGCCGCGAACCTGGGCCTGTCGGTGGTGTTCCTGGCCGTTCCCGGGCTGTACACGGCCGTCAGGCTGGCCGGTGCCGCGTATCTGGCGTGGCTCGCCTGGCAGGCGCTCAGGCCCGGCGGCACGTCCGTGTTCGCCCCGCGGGAGGTCCCGCACGACTCGCCCCGCAGGCTCTTCGCCATGGGGCTGATGACGAACCTGCTCAATCCCAAGATCGCCGTCATGTACCTCTCGCTCATCCCCCAGTTCGTCGACCTGCGGGCGGGACACGTCCTTTTGCAGGGACTCGTGCTCGGCGCGGTCCAGATCGCCGTCAGCGTGGCGGTCAACCTGGCCATCGTCCTGGCCGCCGGCGCGATCGCGGGCTTCCTCGCCCGCCGCCCCTCCTGGCTCCGCGTCCAGCGGTACGCCATGGGGTCCGTCCTGGGGGCCCTGGCCGTCGCACTGGCCGTCGACAACGCGCGGCCCGCTTCGACGGCCTGAGGGCCGGGGCCGGGCGGCGGACGGCCGGCGCGGAGAAGTTGCGGGAGCAACCGGTTGCCGGGGCGGGGGAGGAGGCGGTGCGCTCCCGCGGTCGCTCCGGCGGGCCCGTACCGGATGGATTTCGGCCGTCTTTGGTACGGGACGTATCGGACCGTGCGCGGTACGTGTCCGCATGCGCCCGGGGTGACGGTCGCAACGTCGCTGATGGTCAGGGGGTGAGTCCCACTGCCCCGGGAGTGCCGGGACGTCACGCGAAGCCACTCATTTAACACGCAACGTTACTGAAAATGATCGATCGAGGTGCATTCGGCGGCAGTTCTCGACAGACTCGCGTTCGCTATCCGTTACACCCAACGGAAGGACGCCTCATGCGGAACGCGGTGAAGTGCACCCTGGCGGGCGGCGGCCTGCTGGTGGCGGGCGCCCTCGGTCCGCTGTGCGGGGCGGCGCTCGCCGCCCCGCAGGCCACGGCGCCGTCGGCGCTGGTGCTCACCGAGGCGCCGGAGCGCACGGTCACGCTCGTCTGCCACGCCGGCGCGCCGGACGCCCGTTCCGCGCCGGAACTGGTATGCGTCACGGTGGACGGCGGCGGGGCGACGGCCTGTCCGGTGCCCGGCGGCCCGGTGCCCCGCATGCCGGTGGTCGTCACCGCCGGGAGCGGCGCGGAGGGCGTCTGCGCGGAGCCCTCCGGGGGACCCGGGAGCGGGGAGGCGCCCGGCTTCTGAACCTTCCGGGATCCCGGGACCGGCCTCCCCCGGGATCCCGTACGACGGCCGGTGCGCCGTGCACGCCGGAACAGGCGGCGCGAACGACACCGGCGGGTCCCGCGGTCCCTCCTCGCCGCGGGACGGGCCGAACGAGCGGACGGACGGCGAGTCGGTCCTGTGGGGGGTACCGGCACACCGCCGCCCGTCACCGCCGCGGCCCGCACAGGGGCGCGGCCCGGAGAGAATGCCTGGCTCCCCGGGCCGCGCCCCCTCTGCTTCGCACCCCTTCCGGCCCCCCGCCCCGCGCCCCTCCCGCCCTCCGGGCCACCGCCGCGAACGGACGGTTCCCCGCGGCCGGGCGCAGCCGGAACGCCCGCTCCCACTTCCGTGTCGCCGGGATGAAACGCGCACCCGCGCGCGTTGGATCACTGCGGCGATGTGAACGCGGTGTGACAGACGGTCACGCACGGCGACTTGCGGTCAGCGGGAGGTAACCACGTGGCGGGCACCGAGGCGGCGGAGAGCGGGAAGGCCGGGGACGCACGGCAGCCGGGATGGGCGCGGCGGCTGACCGCGTACTGCTGGCGGTACCGCCGCAACGTGCTGCTGGCCCTGGGCGCCTCGCTCACCGGAATGACCGTGATGGCCCTCGTCCCCCTCGTCGTCAAGGTGGTCATCGACGACGTCGTCGTCGGCGGGGGCGACGGCCTCGGGCTGTGGATCGGGCTGCTGGTCGCCGCCGCGGTGGCGGTGTACGCGCTGACGTACGTGCGCCGCTTCTACGGAGGCAGACTGGCGCTCGACGTCCAGCACGACCTGCGCACCGAGATGTACGGCTCCCTGACCCGCCTCGACGGGCGCCGCCAGGACGAGCTGTCCACCGGGCAGGTCGTCGGGCGGGCCACCAGCGATCTCCAGCTCATCCAGGGCCTGCTGTTCATGGTGCCGATGATGATCGGCAACGTCCTGCTCTTCGCCGTCTCGCTGGTGGTGATGGTCACCCTCTCCCCGCTGCTGACGCTGGTGGCGCTGGCCGTGGCGCCCGCCCTGTGGTTCATCGCCCAGCGCAGCCGCGACCGGCTCTTCCCCGCCACCTGGTACGCCCAGAGCCAGGCCGGAGTGGTGGCCGGGGTGGTGGACGGGGCCGTCACCGGCGTACGGGTGGTCAAGGGGTTCGGGCAGGAGGAGCAGGAGACCGGCAAGCTGCGCGCGGCCGGCCGCGAACTGTTCGCCGCGCGGCTGCGGACGGTGCGGCTCAACGCCCGCTACACCCCCGCCCTCCAGGCCGTCCCCGCGCTCGGCCAGGTGGCGATGCTCGCCTTCGGCGGCTGGATGGCCACCCGCGGCCAGATCACCCTGGGCACCTTCGTCGCCTTCTCCACCTACCTCGCCCAGCTCGTCGGGCCGGTGCGGATGCTGACCATGATGCTGACGGTGGGCCAGCAGGCGCGGGCGGGCGTCGAACGCGTCCTGGAGCTGATCGACACCGAACCGGAGATCCGCGAGAGCGAGGACGCCCGCGAGCTGCCCGCCGACGCGCCGGCCACCGTCGAGTTCGACCGCGTGGGCTTCTCCTACGACACCCGGCCCGGGGCGCGGCCGGTGCTGGAGGACTTCTCCCTGCGCATCGAACCGGGCGAGACCGTCGCCGTCGTCGGCACCTCCGGCAGCGGCAAGTCCACCGTCTCGCTGCTGCTGCCGCGCTTCTACGACGTCACCTCCGGCGCGGTCCGGATCGGGGGCCACGACGTGCGCGACCTGACCTTCGACTCGCTGCGCGCGGCCATCGGCCTGGTCCCGGAGAACAGCTTCCTGTTCTCCGACACCGTCCGCGCCAACATCGCCTACGGCCACCCCGACGCCACCGACGAGCAGATCCGGGCGGCGGCGCGCGCCGCCCAGGCCGACGGCTTCATCTCCGAGCTGCCGGACGGCTACGACACCCCCGTGGGCGAGCAGGGCCTGACCCTATCCGGCGGCCAGCGGCAGCGCATCGCCCTGGCCCGCGCCATCCTCACCGACCCCCGGCTGCTCGTCCTGGACGACGCCACCTCCGCCGTGGACGCCCGCGTCGAGCACGAGATCCACGAGGCGCTGCGCGGGGTGATGGCCGGCCGCACCACCCTGCTGATCGCCCACCGCCGCTCCACCCTCTCCCTCGCCGACCGCATCGCCGTCCTCGACGGCGGGCGGCTGGTGGACGTCGGCACGGACGCCGAGCTCCAGGAGCGCTGCGAGCTGTACCGGCGGCTGCTCAGCGACCCCGACGAGCTGGGGGACGTCGAGCGCGACCCGGCCGGACTGGCCGCCCGGGCCGCCTCGGACGGCGACGGCACCGGCCGCACCGACGGCACCGGCCCGGCCGACGGCACCGGCCCGGCCGACGGCGCCGACGGACGGGTCGACGGCATCACCCCCGAGCTGTGGATCCGCGAGGGGGACCCGGAGGACACCGCCGGCACGGGCCCCGGCTCGCCCCCGCCCGCCACCGGCGGCGGCCCCGGCTTCGCGGGCGCCCTCGCCGGAAGCCCGGCCACTCCGGAACTGCTCGCCAAGGTGGCCGCCCTGCCGCCCGCCACCGACACCCCCGACGTCGACGAGGAGCGCGCCGCCGCCCCCGAGTCCGCCTACGGGCTGCGCCACCTGCTGCGCGGCTTCCGCGCGCCGCTGCTGGTGAGCCTGCTGCTGGTCGTCGTCGACGCCGTTGCCGGGCTGCTGCTGCCCGTCCTGGTCCGGCACGGCATCGACGAGGGCGTCCAGCGGGCGGCGCTCGGCGCGGTCTGGGTCGCCTCCGGGCTCGCCCTGCTGGTCGTGCTCGTCCAGTGGGCCGCGCAGATCGGCGAGACCCGTGCCATCGGCCGCACCGGCGAGCGGATCCTCTACACCCTCCGCGTCAAGATCTTCGCCCACCTCCAGCGCCTCGGGCTCGACTACTACGAGCGCGAGCTGACCGGGAGGATCATGACCCGGATGACCACCGACGTCGACGCGATGACGACCTTCCTGCAGACCGGCCTGGTCCAGGCGATCGTCGCGGTGCTGACCTTCTTCGGCATCATGGTCGCCCTCGTCGTCATCGACGCCGGGCTGGCGCTGGTGGTCCTGGCGACCCTGCCGCCGCTGGTCGTCGGCACGATCGTCTTCCGCCGCAAGAGCCTGAAGGCGTACGAGCTGGCGCGCGAGCGCGTGAGCGGCGTCAACGCCGGCCTCCAGGAGGGCGTCGCGGGCCTGCGGATCGTGCAGGCGTTCCGCCGCGAGCGCCGGGACGCCCAGCGCTTCGCCGAGCGCAGCGACGGCTACCGGCAGGCGCGCGTCCACGGCCAGTGGCTGATCTCGGTCTACTTCCCCTTCATCCAGTTCCTCGCCTCCCTGGCCACCGCCGCCGTCCTGGTCGTCGGCGCGCACCGGGTGGGCGCCGGCACGCTGACGGCGGGCGCGCTGGTGGCGTACCTGCTCTACATCGAGCTGTTCTTCGCCCCCGTGCAGCAGCTCTCGCAGGTCTTCGACGGCTACCAGCAGGCCGTCGTCTCGCTCGGCCGCGTCCAGGAGCTGCTGCGCGAGCCGACGACGACGCCGGCGCCGCGGCGGCCCCGCGCGGTGGGGAGGCTGCGCGGTGAGATCACCTTCGAGGACGTGCACTTCCGCTACGGGAGCGCGGGGGGCGCCGGGGACGGGGAGGAGGCGCTGTCCGGCATCGACCTGACGATCCCCGCCGGGCAGACGGTCGCCTTCGTCGGCGAGACGGGCGCGGGCAAGTCCACGCTGGTCAAGCTGGTGGCCCGGTTCTACGACCCGACCTCGGGCACCGTCCGCGTGGACGGGGTGGACCTGCGCGAACTCGACCTGCCCGGCTACCGGCACCGGCTCGGGGTGGTGCCGCAGGAGCCGTACCTCTTCCCGGGCACCGTGCGCGACGCCATCGCCTACGGCCGCCCCGACGCCTCGGACGCCGAGGTGGAGGCCGCGGCGCGGGCGGTCGGCGCGCACGACATGATCGCCACCCTCTCCGGCGGCTACCTCCACCCGGTGGCCGAACGCGGCCGCAACCTCTCGGCCGGGCAGCGGCAGTTGATCGCCCTGGCCCGCGCCGAACTGGTGCGGCCCGACATCCTGCTGCTGGACGAGGCCACCGCCGCGCTCGACCTGGCGACGGAGGCGCTGGTCAACCAGGCCACCGACCGTCTGGCGGGCCGCCGCACCACCCTGGTCGTCGCCCACCGCCTGACCACGGCCGCCCGCGCCGACCGGGTGATCGTCCTGGACCACGGCCGGGTGGTGGAGGACGGCACCCACGCGGAACTGCTGGCGCGCGACGGGCGGTACGCGGAACTGTGGCGCACCTACGCGGGGGAGGCGGAGCCCGCGGCGGCGTGAGGGCGTCCCGCCGTGCCCGCGCGGCCCCGCCCGGGCACGGCGGTCAGGGGCGGCAGAGCGCCGCCAGGTACTCGTCCACCGTCTGCACCTGCCCGCCCGCCAGCGGCTCCTCGCCGTCCCGCCAGTGGATCGCGGCGATCTCCTCGGTGGGCGCGAACGGCGCCGCCTCGTCCGCCTCGGCGGTGTACAGGGCGCCGTACAGCACCCGCCGCTCGGGGCCGAGCGCGGTCCGGGCGAAGCCGGCGAACCGCAGCCGCTCCGGCGCCACCGTCTGGCCGGTCTCCTCCCACAGCTCCCGTACGGCCGCCTGACGGGGCGTCTCCCCGGGCTCGATGCCGCCGCCCGGCAGCTCCCAGCAGTCGCGTCCGCGCACCCGCACCATCAGCAGCCGCCCCCGGTGCCACAGGGCCACCAGGACGTAGCCCACGCGCGCGTCGTCGAAGAGGGCGTCCTCCGGCTCCCGGTGGAAGCCCAGCAGTTCCATCCCCAGCGGCCCGCGGGCCAGCGGGACCGGTCCGTCGGTCGTGGCATCGGTCGTGGTGTCGGTCATGGGCGGAGCGTACGCGCGAAACCGCTCGCGGCACGCGGCAACCGGTCACCACCGTGCGGTGGACGACCGGATCCGGTCCCAAGGAGGTCGTGCGGCGCGGCCACGACACCGTCCCGGCGCACCACCGCGCCGACGACGGCGAGGGCCGGTACGGGCCCTGGCCGGCGGACCCGCGCGAGCGGCTCCCCGCCGGCGGCTCCGTGCCCGGCCTCGGCTGCGGCCGGGCGGGGCGCCGGTGGCGCGTCCGCCGAGCACGGCCGGCCACGCCGTCACCGGAGTGGACCGCGGGAGGTGCAGATCGAGCGGGCCCGTCGCCTGGTGCCGGGTGCCGCCTTCGTGTGCGCCGACGCCACCGAAGTCGGCTTCCCCGCGGCCTCGTTCGACGCGGCCGCCTGCTTCCACGCCCCCATCCACGTCCCCCTCGACGAGCAGCCGCCGCTGCTGGGGCGCGTCGCGTCCGCGCAGCGGCCCGGCGGGGTGCTGCTCGCCACCGTCGGCCACACGGCGTGGACCGGTGGCGACGGGAACCGGCCGGGCGGTGGGCCGCGATGTGGTGGAGCACGAGGAGTCCGTCCCCGGAGGGCGACGGCGGACACGCGCTGTTCCGGGCCCGTCGGCCCCGGGACAGGCACCGGGGGCGGCGGACGCGACGCGGGGTCTGGCGGCGCCGTGCCGCGCCGGATAGGTTCGCGGCGTTCGAGGACAAGCCCAGGGGAGGGCACACATGCGCAAGGCGCTCAGAGCGCTGCTGACCCTGCTGGTGCTCATCGGCACCGTCAGCGCCGGCGGCGCGTCGGCGGGGGCCGCCACCGCGGCCGGGGCCGACGGAGCCGACAGACCCGGCGGAGTCGGCGGAGCCGACATCAAGGCCGACATCAAGGACCGCATCCTCGCGATACCGGGCATGAGCCTCATCGAGGAGAAGCCGGTCGAGGGCTACCGCTTCTTCGTGCTGAACTACCGTCAGCCGGTCGACCACCACAGGCCCTGGAAGGGCACCTTCCAGCAGCGCCTGACGGTGCTGCACAAGGACGAGGACCGGCCCACCGTCTTCCACACCTCCGGCTACGGGCTGAACACCAACCCGGCGCGCAGCGAGCCGACGCGGATCACGGACGGCAACCAGGTCTCCATGGAGTACCGGTTCTTCACCCCCTCGCGGCCCCAGCCCGCCGACTGGTCCACGCTCGACATCTGGCAGGCGGCCAGCGACCAGCACCGCATCTTCCGCGCCCTGCACCGGATCTACGACGAGGAGTGGATCTCCACCGGCGGCAGCAAGGGCGGGATGACGGCCACCTACTACCGCCGCTTCTACCCGCACGACATGGACGGCACGGTCGCCTACGTCGCGCCCAACGACGTGAACAACGAGGAGGACTCGGCCTACGACGAGTTCTTCGCCACCGTCTCCACCAAGGAGTGCCGCGACCGGCTGAACGCCGTGCAGCGCGAGGTCTTCGTGCGCCGCGACGAGATCGTGGCCCGCTACGAGGCGTGGGCCGAGCAGGAGGGCCACACCTTCGAGGTGGTCGGCAGCGCCGACAAGGCGTTCGAGAACGTCGCCCTGGACCTGGTGTGGGCCTGGTGGCAGTACGGCTCGGAGGCCGACTGCGGCGAGGTGCCCCCGGCGACCGCGAGCACCGACGAGCTGTACGCCTTCGTCGACGAGGTGTCGGGCTTCTCCTTCTACACCGACCAGGGCCTGGAGTACTACACGCCGTACTTCTACCAGGCGGGCACCCAGCTCGGCTCGCCGCAGTTCGCCACCCCGCACCTGGACGGACTGCTGCGCTACCCGGGCATCTACGACCCGCGCTCCTACGTGCCGCGCGACATCCCGATGAGCTTCGACAGGAAGGCCATGCGGGACATCGACAGGTGGGTGCGCACGGACGCCGAGCGGATGCTGTTCGTCTACGGCGAGAACGACCCGTGGGGGGCGGAGCCCTTCCGCCTGGGCCGCGGCAGCGAGGACTCCCACGTCTTCACCGCGCCCGGCGCCAACCACGGCGCGAACATCGCCGGCCTCAAGGAGGACGACCGGGCCGTCGCCACCGCCGCCCTCCTTGAGTGGGCGGGCCTGGACGCCGAGGTGCCGGCGGCGCGGAAGGCGGCGCCGCTCGCGCCGTACGACGCGAAGCTCGACCGGGCGGAGCAGGCCGACCGGCGGATGCTGCGCCCCTAGGGCGCCCGACCGCCCCGACGACGGTGGGCGCGACCGGACCTCCGGTCGCGCCCACCGGTGCGTCCGGGGGCGCGTTCGGCGGCGCGCCCGCCGGGGGAACCGGCCCAGGGAGCCGGTCGAGGGCGTCAGTCGGCGCGCGGCGGCGCGGTGGAGGCGCGGGCCATCAGCTCGGTGCGGACGGTCGCCACGCCGCCGGGGGGCGCCGGCTCGCGGCCCAGCGCCAGCCGTCCGGCACGGGCGCCCGCCTCGTGGAGCGGGATGCGGACGGTGGTCAGGGCGGGGGCGGCGTCCGCGCTGAACGGCAGGTCGTCGAAGCCCGCCACGGACACGTCCTCGGGGATGCGCAGGCCCCGGTCGCGCAGGGCGGCGCAGACGCCGAGGGCGACGGTGTCGTTGGCGGCCAGGACGGCCGTCAGGTCCGGTTCGCGGCGCAGCAGCTCCAGGGCGCCGTCGTAGCCGGAGGAGCGGTCGTAGGCGCCGTGCACGGTGAGGCGCCCGGCGTCGGCCAGGAGTGCCGGGTCGTGGTCGGCCAGCGCCGCCCGGTGGCCCTCCAGGCGGTGCCGGGTGGTGGTGCGCTCGACCGGGCCCGCCACGTAGCCGATGCGGCGGTGGCCGAGGGCCAGGAGGTGCTCGGTCAGCCGGCGGGCGCCGCCGCGGTTGTCGAAGGCCACGGTGACCGGCGCCGCCGCGCGCTTCCCGTCCTCCTCGCCCTTCCCGCCGTCCGCCTCGCGCTTCCCGTTCCCCTCGTCCGCCCCGCCGTCCGCCTCCGGCAGCGGCGGCCTGCCGCACAGCACGACCCGGGTGCCGGCCTCGGCCAGCCGGCGCAGCCGGGCGGCCAGCGCCGAGGTGTGCTCCTCGTCCTCGACCGCGCTGCCGGTGAGGACCACGGCGGCGGCGCGCTGGCGCTGGAGGAGCGTGAGGTAGGTCAGCTCGCGCTCGGGGGAGCCGCCGGTGTTGCACACGACCGCCAGCTTCCGGCCCGCCTTCTCCGGTTCCATCTCCGACTGGACGGCGCTTGCCATGATGCCGAAGAAGGGGTCGGCGATGTCGTTGACGAGGACGCCGACGAGGTCCGAGGTCGCGGCGGCCAGCGCGCTGGCCGGTCCGTTGACGACGTACTCCAGCTCCTCCACCGCGCGCAGCACCCGGCTCCGGGTGGCTCCCGCCACCGGATAGTTGCCGCTGAGTACGCGCGAGACGGTGGCCGCCGAGACCCCGGCCCGGGCCGCCACATCCGCCAGCGTCACTGCCATTCAGTCCTCCGGTGCGGGTGTTGTCTGCGGGTCTTGTCCTGGGTGCTGTGGGCAGGCTAGCTTGCTCAGGGATAGAAAGCGCTTTCTAGGGCGAGAGGGAACCGCTCATGACACGCAGGGTCGTACGGATCGCCATGAACGGCGTCACCGGCCGGATGGGGTACCGCCAGCATCTGGTCCGCTCCATCCTCGCCATCCGCGAGCAGGGCGGACTGGACCTCGGCGACGGTGACGTGCTGTGGCCCGAGCCCGTCCTCGTCGGCCGCCGTGAGCACGCCCTGAAGGCCATCGCCGAGCGGCACGGACTCGACCCGGCGGCCGTGAGCTGCGACCTCGACGCCGTCCTGGCCGACGACTCCGTCGAGATCTACTTCGACGCCCAGGTCACCTCCGCCCGGGAGGCCGCCGTCCGCAAGGCCGTCGCGGCGGGCAAGCACGTCTACACCGAGAAGCCCACCGCCACCGGCCTCGACGGCGCCCTCGCCCTGGCCCGGCTCGCCCGCGACGCGGGGATCAAGCACGGCGTCGTGCAGGACAAGCTCTTCCTGCCGGGCCTGCGCAAGCTCAAGCGCCTGATCGACGGCGGTTTCTTCGGCCGGATCCTGTCGGTGCGCGGCGAGTTCGGCTACTGGGTCTTCGAGGGCGACTGGCAGCAGGCCCAGCGGCCCTCGTGGAACTACCGGGCCGAGGACGGCGGCGGCATCGTGGTGGACATGTTCCCGCACTGGGAGTACGTGCTGCACGGGCTGTTCGGCCCGGTGCGCACCGTCCAGGCCGTCACCGCCACCCACATCCCGCAGCGCTGGGACGAGCGGGGCAAGCCCTACGAGGCCACCGCGGACGACGCCGCGTACGGCATCTTCCAGCTCGACGGCGGCATCGTCGCCCAGATCAACTCCTCCTGGGCCGTGCGCGTCCACCGCGACGAGCTGGTGGAGTTCCAGGTCGACGGCACCGAGGGCTCGGCCGTCGCCGGGCTGCGCACCTGCCGCGTCCAGCACCGCTCGGTCACCCCCAGGCCGGTGTGGAACCCGGACCTGCCCGTCACCGAGTCCTACCGCGCCCAGTGGCAGGAGGTGCCGGACAACAACGAGGAGGGCGAGGAGTTCCCCAACGGCTTCAGGGCCCAGTGGGAGCTGTTCCTGCGCCACGTGGTGCGGGACGAGCCGTACGCCTGGGACCTGCTGGCCGGCGCCCGCGGCGTCCAGCTCGCCGAACTGGGCCTGGCCTCGGCCGCCGAGGGCCGCCGCCTGGACGTACCGGAGCTGAGCCTGTGATCCGCCTGCCCGACGCCTCCGGCGCCTTGCGCGTCCACACCCCCCGCACCGAGCCCTCGGTGCCCGCCGCCGGGGGCCCGCCGCCGGTCTCCCGCACGGTGTTCGCCGCCGCCCACGTCGTCGCCGACCCCTTCGCCGACCCTTCCCCTGGCCACGCCGGGGAGGCCCCTACCCCCGGCCACGCCGGGGGTGCCCCCGCGCCCGGCGGCCCGGCCGCCCTGGACTGGGACGCCACGCTCGCCTTCCGCCGCCACCTGTGGTCCCACGGGCTCGGCGTCGCCGAGGCCATGGACACCGCCCAGCGCGGCATGGGCCTGGACTGGACCACCGCCGCCGAACTGATCCGCCGCTCGGCCGCCGAGGCCGCCGCCTGCGGGGGCCGCATCGCCTGCGGCGTCGGCACCGACCAGCTCACCGGGCCCGCCGGCTCCCTGGCGGAGATCCGCGCCGCCTACGAGGAGCAGCTCGCCGTGGTGGAGGAGGCCGGTGCCCAGGCGATCGTGATGGCCTCCCGCGCCCTGGCCGCCCTCGCCCGCGGACCCGAGGACTACCTGGAGGTCTACGGCCGGCTGCTGCGCCAGGCGTCCGAACCGGTGATCCTCCACTGGCTCGGCCCGATGTTCGACCCGGCGCTGGCCGGCTACTGGGGCAGCGAGGACCTGGACACCGCCACCGAGACCCTCCTCGCCGTCATCGCCGAGCACCCCGACCGGGTCGACGGCGTCAAGGTCTCGCTGCTGGACGCGCGCCGCGAGGCCGAGCTGCGCCGCCGCCTCCCCGACGGGGTGCGCTGCTACACCGGCGACGACTTCCACTACCCCGAGCTGATCGCGGGCGAGGAGCCCGCCGCCGGAGGACGCTTCAGCCACGCCCTGCTGGGCATCTTCGATCCGCTGGGCCCGCTGGCCGCCGAGGCCGTACGGGTGCTGGACACCGGCGACCGGGCGGGCTTCCGCGCCCTGCTGGACCCCACCGTCGAGCTGTCCCGCCACCTGTTCCGGGCGCCCACCCGCTACTACAAGACCGGCGTGGTCCTCCTGGCCTGGCTGGCCGGGCACCAGGAGCACTTCGCCATGGTCGGCGGGCTGCAGTCCGCGCGCTCGCTGCCCCACCTGGCGCGGGCGTACGAGCTGGCCGACTCGCTCGGGCTGTTCCCCGACCCGGGGCTGGCCGAGTCCCGGATGCGGCACCTCCTGGCGGTGTACGGGGTGACGGCGTGAGCGCCCCGGCGGACACCGGCGGCGGGCTCGCCCGCTTCTCCATCAACCAGGAGACCGTCAGGCAGCTCTCCCTGCCCGACCTGGCCGCCGCGTGCACCGAGCTGGGCATCGGCGGCGTCGGCCTGTGGCGGGACCCCGTCCGGGCGTACGGCGTGGCGGCCACGGCACGCCTGGTGCGGGACGCGGGGCTGACGGTCACCAGCCTCTGCCGCGGCGGCTTCCTCACCGCCACCGACCCGGCCGAGCGGACCAGGGCGCTCGACGACAACCGGGCGGCGGTGGACGAGGCGGCCGGGGTCGGCACCGACACCCTGGTCCTGGTCTCCGGCGGCCTCCCGCCCGGCGACCGCGACCTGTCCGGCGCCCGCGAGCGGATCGCCGACGCGCTGGCCGAGCTGGCCCCGTACGCCGCCGAGCGCGGGGTGCGGCTGGCCATCGAGCCGCTGCACCCGATGTTCGCCTCGGACCGCTGCGTGGTCTCCACCCTCGGCCAGGCCCTCGACCTGGCCGAACGCTTCCCGGCCGACCAGGTCGGCGTGGTCGTGGACACCTACCACGTCTGGTGGGACGACCGGGCGCCCGCCCAGGTCGCCCGGGCGGGCGGGGACGGCCGCATCGCCGCCTTCCAGCTCGCGGACTGGTGCACCCCGCTCCCGGCGGGCGTCCTGCTGGGCCGCGGCCTGCCCGGGGACGGCTCGGTCGACTTCCGCGTGTGGCGGAACCTGGTGGAGGCGGCCGGCTACCGGGGCTGGACCGAGGTGGAGATCTTCAACGAGGAGCTGTGGGCCCGCGACGGCCGCGAAGCCCTGGCGGAGACGGTGGAGCGCTACCGCGCCCACGTGCTGTGAGGGGCGCGTCCCGAAAGGACCCCGGCGCGGTGAGCCCTGTCGCGCCGCTCACCGCGCCGGTCCGCCGCCGTCGCCGCCCGGACGCCGGGCGGCGACGGCGGTCTCACCGCTCGCCGCGGTCCTGCTCGGCCGCCTCCTCGTCCGCGCGGCCGCCCTCGGCCTGGGACGGCGTCCGGGGTTCGCCGCCGGTCCCCGCGGCCCGCTCGGCGGCGTGCCGCTCACTCAGCCCGCGGGACTGGTCGACGCCCTCGTCGTCGTCCCGCTCGCCCTCGGCCTGGGAGGGCGTCCACCCGCTCATGCGCCTCCTCCTTCGCTGCTCTGGTCCGCTCGGGGACACCGGTCGAAGCTCTTGCCGGGTACCCAGACCCGCGCCGAATCCACCCGGCGTCCACCTGGCCGCACGGCCGCCGGAGAACCCGTGAAAAAAATTACGTCCCGCCGTGCAACCCTTCCGGAGCGTCGTGGGTCATAGCTGGTGTCGGCCGCAC
>NZ_DASQNP010000128.1:0-2754 GCF_035644915.1 Streptomyces sp. | reverse complement strand
CCGCGGGACGTCACCGTCCACGGGCGCCACCGGATCACCGGCCCGCCGGCGGGGTCACAGGACGCGCCCGCGGCCCCGGAGGAGGACGAACGCCGCGACGGCGGCGGTCAGGACGAACAGGACCGCCGCGCCGGTCCACTGCATGGCCGCCATCTGGGAGTGGGGCAGGTACTCGACCGCCCAGCCCACGGCCCCGTGCTCCTCCAGACAGGCCCTGGCCCGCTCCTGCGCCTCACTCCCGCACAGGCCCTGGCTCACGGCCCGCCCGGACTCGGTGACGGGAGAGGGCAGGCGCAGCATGTGGGCTCCCGCGGGGAGTTCGGGGAACCCGGCGTGCCCGTCCCCCCAGCCGACCGCCTTGACCGGGTCTCCCAGGTACGGCCGAATCCGGTCCCAGGCGGCCATGAGCGCCAGGGTGAAGCCGAGGGTGGCGGCCATCGCCACCAGGACACGGCGCACCAGCAGGCCGATCGCCGCGCCCACCACCGTGGTGAGCAGGGTGAGCGCCACCAGGACGGGTCCGGTGGTGTCGAACAGGACCGGGGAGGCCCAGTCGCCGCCGATGGCGGGCTCATCGCCGGACGGCGACAGGCACCAGCCGAAGACTGCCGAGAGCACCCCGGCCGCCACCACGACCACGAGCGCGGTCATGGCGAGCTTCACCGCGAGCCAGCGCGGCCGACCGACGGACTGCGAGAGGACCAGCGCGGCGGTGCCGCTCTCCAGGTCCCTGGCGAACAGCGGCGCGCCCAGGAGGACACCTGTCAGGACGGGGGCGATGAAGAGCCCCGCTCCGGCCGCCTTCAGCGGCCCCGAGTGGAACTCCTGCCGCCACACGTCCTGCGCCGTGCCGAGCCGGCCGAGGTGCTGGAGGGCGTCCGTCATCTCCGCGCGCCGGTAGGCCATCCACGCGGCGCCCACCGCGGCGACGGCGAGGACGGTCCAGAAGGCGGCCCGGTGCTGGCGCCACACCAGCCAGACCAGGCCGTGCAGCCGGGGGCCGCGCCGGGGCGCGGAAGCGGCCGGGGTGGTCGGGGTCTCGGCCACGATGGTCATGCCGCGCTCCTTCGCGTCTCGTGCCGGTCGCCGACCGGGGCGCCGGCCTGGGCACTGGGACTGATCAACGGGGGCGCCTGGGGGGCGCGCAGATGGGCGAGCAGCAGCTCTTCCAGGTTCGGGGCGGCCGTCCGCCAAGTGCCCTCCACGGGGCCGTCGGGCCGGACCAGCGCGGTGACCTGCCGTCCGCTGGTGCGGGACTCGACGACGGTGTGGCGGGCGAGTTCCGGCGGCAGGCCCTCGCCGGTGCGGACCCCGGTGAGCAGGACGTGGGCGGCAAGCAGTTCGTCCACCTCGCCCGCCAGGCGCAGGCTGCCGCCGGCGAGGACCAGGAGGTAGTCGCACACCTCATCCACCTCGGCGAGCGTGTGGGAGGACATCAGCACGGTGGTGCCGCGCTCGGCGACCTCGGCCATCAGGGCGCCCGTCATCTCGTGGCGCACCAGCGGGTCGAAGTCGGACATCGGCTCGTCGAGCAGCAGCAGGTCGGGGCGCTTGCCGAGGGCGAGGGCGAACGCCACCCGGGTGCGCTGCCCGCCGGAGAGGGCGCCGATCCTCGCGTCGAAGGGGATGTCGCCGGCCCGGACGACGTCCTCCGCCGTCCGCCGGTCCCAGCCGGGGTTCAGCTCCCGGCCCAGCCGCAGGGTCTCGGCCACGGTGAAGTGCCGGAAGAGGGGCCTTCCCTGGGCGAGGAACGCGACGCGGCGTCCGGCCTCCGCCGAGCCCGGCTCCGCGCCGAACACCCGCAGGCTCCCGGTCGTGGGCTCCAACACGTTCGCCGCCAGCGCCAGCAGCGTGGTCTTGCCCGCGCCGTTGGGGCCCACTAGCCCGCAGACCCGGCCCGCCGGCAGCCGGAAGGAGCAGTTGCGCAGCGCCCAGCCCTTCCGGTACCTCCGGCCCAGGCCGTACGCCTCGATCGCGGCTCCCGTCGCCAGGCTCCCGCGTCCCGTCTCGTCGCTCACCCGCGCTCCCCCACTCCCGTGTCCTCGGTGTCTCCGGCGACCGCCGCGCTTCGCGCGTACCGCTCCTCCATCACCGACGCGACCAGCGCGGCCACGTCCTCGCGGTCCAGGCCCGCCTCGCGCGCCCGGTCCATCCACGCCGCCAGCTCCCCGCGCAGCGGGGAGTCCACCCCCGCCTGGGGGCGGGCCAGCGACCGGCGCACGAACGTGCCCAGCCCCGGCCGCGGTTCGACCAGCCCCTCCCGTTCCAGCTCCCGGTACGCCTTGAGCGTCGTGTTGGGGTTGACCGCGCAGGTCTCCGCCACCTCCTTGGCTGTCGGCAGCCGGTCCCCCGGCTCCAGGATCCCCAGCCGGAGGGCCTGCTTGGTCTGCTGGACGATCTGCTGGTAGGCGGCGGTCCCGCTCCGTCTGTCGATCCGGAACTCCAAGCCATCACCTGATTCCACTAGTTAAGTAGTGGAATCATGGAGGCATGGCCGACCCCTTGTCAAAACTCCGGATCGAGCCGTGGATTGGGCGGCGCTCCGGGGCGCCCGGCACCCCGGCACCCCTCTCGCGGCCGGACACCCCTCCCGCCCGCACACACCTCCGCGCGTCAACTAGGGTTGACATTCCCCGCGTGTCATCTTAGGTTGACAGACATGGCCGGATCAGAGGCAAGGGAAGCGGTCGACACCGCGGAGGCCGCCATGGACCGGGACCCCCGCGTGGGTCTGCGGGCGGTCGCCGCGCTGCG
>NZ_DASQNP010000127.1:0-1566 GCF_035644915.1 Streptomyces sp. | reverse complement strand
AGTCGGTGGTCTGCGCCCAGGTGGCCCAGTACACGCCGTACGGCGCGACCTCCTGGTAGGGCGCGCCGTCGAGGTCCGCGGAGGGACGGCCCCCGTCGTTGTACGCGGGCACGAACGCGATGTTGCGGAACCAGCCGCCGTTCTTGCCGGCGTGGACGCAGTGGCCGGCGGTGGCGACGAGGTTGGACTTGCCCGGGTTGCGGGGGTCCTTGACCACGGTGCCGGAGCAGACCATGGAGCCCTTGGGGGTGTCCATGAACACCTTGCCCACCGGGGCGGCGTGCCGGTGGTACGGCGTTCGCACCGGCTCGGCCTCCACCGGGGCCGGTTCGGGATCGGTGGCCCCCTGGTCGGCACCGGCGGTGGTGGAGACCGTCTTGGTGTTGTCCTCGGCCTCCTTCATCCGCCCGGGCTTCCACAGGCCCTCGATGACGGGGTTGACGAAGTCCTTGGCTTCGCGCACCCACCGGTCCCTGTCCCAGTTCTTCCACTCCCCGTTCCGCCACTTCTCGGGGTCGAAGTCCTTGAGCGCGTCGGGCAGTTCCCTCGGCAGGCCGAGGTCGTCGATGCCGGGGCCGTCGGCGTTGTTCCCGTCCTGCGCGGAGGCGCTGGGGCTGGCGTCGGCGCCGGCCTCCTCGTCCGACGGGCCGCACGCGGTGGCGGTGACGGCCAGGGCCGCGACCACCGCCGCGGCGGCCAGCACCGGGCGTCGCCTGCGTATGAGTGACATGGGTGTGCATCCCCCAGTGTGTGGTTCGTCGCTCTGCTGAGGCCGTCCTCCGCCCCGGACGGGGGCTGAGGACGGCGGCGGACCGCGGACAGTCCCGTGAGCGGATCGCTAGTTCTTGCCGGCGAACTTCTTGCTGACGGCCTCGTGGACCTCCCTGGCCTCCTCGCCCAGGCGCGGGCCGGCCAGCCAGGTGTGGTCGAGCGTGCCGATGGAGGTGACCGAGACCAGCACGGGCTTGCCGGAGGAGCCCTCGGCGAACCAGCCGCCGCCGGAGGAGCCGCCGGTCATGGTGCAGCCGATGCGGTACATCGTGGACTCCGACGGGCCGATGGTCAGCCTGCCCGGCTCGTCGGCGCAGGTGTGCATGGTGAGACCGTCGAAGGGCGGCGCGGCGGGGTAGCCGTGGGCCTCCACGGAGGAGAGCGCGGACACCGACGGGGTGTCGAAGTTGACCGGCAGGGCGGTGCCGACGGTCTCCTCCAGGGACTTGCCGTCCTTCCCCTCGGGCTCCACGTGCATCACGGCGAAGTCCTGCGAGGCACCCGCGCCGCCCTCCTGGGCGCCGTTGGCGATCCAGTGGTCGGTGGTCTGGGTCCAGGTGGCCCAGTACACGCCGTGCGGCGCGACCTCCTGGGGGGATGCCTTCTCCAACTCGCCCGCGTCCAGCGCCCCGTCGTTGTACGCGGGCACGAAGACGATGTTGCGGAACCAGCCGCCGTCCTTGCCGGCGTGGACGCAGTGGCCGGCGGTGGCGACGAGGTTGGACTTGCCCGGGTTGCGGGGGTCCTTGACCACGGTGCCGGAGCAGACCATGGAGCCCTTGGGGGTGTCCATGA
>NZ_DASQNP010000126.1:0-7786 GCF_035644915.1 Streptomyces sp. | reverse complement strand
CCCTCGCTGCTCCAGCGCCTCCGACAGGATGCGCACGGCCTTCGGACCCACCCCGTGCAGCGCGAGGAGTTCGGACTCCGTGCGCTGCGCCACCTGCTCCAGCGTCTTCAGCCCCGCACCGAGCAGGGCCCGGGTGGCCGGCTTGCCGATGCCGGCGGGCAGGTCGCCCCCGGGGGCGTCGGCCGCCGCCTCCGCGGCGGCCGGTGACGCCGCAAGCCGCTTCGGGGCGCGGCTGAACCACGACGCCCGGACCAGGGCGTTCAGATCCTTGCCGGCGATGTCGGCCAGCGGCACGCGGAAACCGATCGGCGTACCGCTTCGGAGGAGGCGCTCACCGCTCGGGTGCGCGGCCACGGCGGCCTCGATCTCGTCCTGCGGCAGTTGGAGCTGCAGGTGGCCGTCCTTCGTCACCGAGGCGAAGCCCTTGCCCCGTACGGAGAAGGCGACCATGCCGAAGTGGGTGCCCTCCTCGACCTCCGGGAGGGCGAGCGCGGCCTTGCGGAGCTGAGCCAGGGTGGTCATGGGCCGAGTTTCGCACGCCCGTTCCGCCCGGCCACGGCCCGGCGACGGTGTTGTGACACCGATGGGCCCGGCGGCCGGGACGGCTGATCGCGGACCGCGCGGCCGGGGGCGGGCGGCCCGCACCCATCGCCCCTCCGTGCCCACGTCGGGCGGTCCGGCCGGCCGGTCGCAGGCCCGCCCCGGCGAGCGCACAGCCCGGCCGACGGGCAGCTCCCCCTGCGCGGGGAACGTCATGTCCGTCGCAGGGTGGAAGAGACCGCACTGGCGGCTGCATCCTTCGATGTACGGCACATTCGGCTCTGCTCATGAGGATTCCGCCCGGTGCCGCCGCGACGATGAAGTCATGACGGACACAGACACCGAGGTCCGGCGGACGCCGATACCCCCCTCCGCCGGACGACGACTCGTCCTGCTCGACGTACTGCGCGGGGCGGCCATCCTCGGCACGCTCATGACCAACGTATGGATCTTCACCGCCCCGGGTGCGGAGTGGGGAGTCCTGCAGTCCGGTACGGCCGGGACGTCCTTCGGGTCGTTCCCGGAGATCGCCGAAAGCGTGTTCGTCCTGCTCGCGAACGGCAAGTTCCTGTCACTGCTGACGATCCTGTTCGGGGTCGGACTGGCCATCCAGTACGGCTCGGCGGCGCGGCGCGGACAGCCGTGGCCGGGGCGCTACCGGTGGCGGGCGCTGTTCCTGTTCGGCGAGGGCACGCTGCACTTCGTGCTGGTCTTCGCGTGGGACGTGCTGATGGGGTACGCCGTCACCGCGCTGCTCGTGGCCTGGCTGCTGACCCGCTCGGAGCGGGCGCGGCGGCGGGTGATGTGGTGGACGGCGGGAGCGCACCTGGCGGTGATCGGCCTGCTGACGGCGGCGCTGGCCCTGGACGACGCGGAGAACGACGGGACGGTCTCCCGGGAGGTCGTCGACCTGTACGCGCACGGCGGCTACCTGGACCAGATCGCCTTCCGGCTGGAGAACGCGGTCGCGCTGCGCATGGAGCCGGTGCTGACCTTCTTCCTGCTGGTGTTCCTCTTCCTGCTGGGCGTACGGCTGTTCCGGGCGGGGGCGTTCGGTGCGGACGAGGTGGGGCGCCGCATGCGTTCCCGCATGCTGGTCTGGGGGCTGGGCCTCGGGCTGCCGCTCAACGTGGCGGTGTCGCTGGGCGGCCCGGACCTGTTCCTGCTGAGCCGGTACGGCGCCGCACCCCTGCTGGCCGTCGGGTACATCGGGCTGATCGGCGCGCTGGTGGACCGGGTACGGCGGCCGGGCCCGCTGATGACGGGACTCACGTCCGTCGGCCGGACGGCACTGTCCGGATACGTCCTCCAGAACGTGCTGTGCATGCTCGCCTCGTACGGCATCGGACTGGGCCTGGCGGAGCGGCTCGGTGACGCGGGACGGCCGTGGTGGGTGATGGGGCTGTGGGCAGTGGTGTGCGTGGTCCTGATGGTGGGCTCCACGCTGTGGCTGCGGCGGTTTTCGGCGGGGCCGCTGGAGGCGTTCCAGAAGTGGGCCCTGCGCCGCTGAGGCGTTGCGCCGGCGCGGTGCGCGGGACGAGCGCGGCAGCGGCCGGGCCCGGGACCGCGTCGGCCGGGACCATCGCGGGGCCGGGGCCGGGCCCCGATGCCGGCCCCGGGCCTCGCGGCCGAGGGGCCGGCATCGAGCAGCGGCGTGCCGAGGAGCTGCCGGGAGGCGTCGGGCCGTCCTGCGATCAGCCCTCCGGCTCCCGCGGCCTGACCTCGACCTCGCGCAGGTTCTGGTCGCTGAGCCCGGTGCGCGCCTCCGTGCGATGGCCGCGGGCTATGTAGTCACGTACGACCGCCTCCACGGCGTCCTGGGGCGATCCCACCCCGGCCAGCACCATCACTTCCACCACCAACTCGGCGTCGAGACTGATGTTGACCTTGGCCGGGGCGGGTGTCCCCCTCACTACGTCGTCCCCGGACTGTAACCCCTGGGAGGCGGTCGTCACATGCCCGGGGCCGACACTGCCTTCGGCCCCGGCCGGGCCGGGGCGTCCGGCGTACGCGGTGCGGTCAGGCCGGTTCCCGGCCCCACTTGAGGTCCGCGCCGTTGTACAGGGTGATCCGTTCGGTCTGCACCAGGTCGGTGGAGTTCAGCCCCTGGTAGGACCAGTCGTTGCCCGGGTCCCAGCCGGCTCCGCCGGTGATGCGGAACTGCACCTCGGCGCGGTGCTGGGACTGGCCGCCGGGGAAGATGTCCCGGCTGCCGCAGTCGATCTCGACGTAGTACAGGTCTCCCTCGGCCCGGAACGGACCGCGCACCGGCGAGGCGCACTCGGAGTAACCCGGCGACACGGTGATGTCCTCGGGTTCCACGCCCTCGTCGAGGGTGAACCAGTAGCGGAACCGGCCGTCGTCCAGGTTCTCGGCCGGGAAGCCGGAGCGGTTGCGGACGATGGCCCGGACCTCGGTGAAGCCGGCCCCGGAGGAGTTCAGCCGGGCCTCGACGTACATCTGCGGTCCGTCGGGCGCCTCCGCGGGCGGGAAGTCGGCCAGCGGGGTGCCGCCGTACCGTTCGGTCAGGTAGGCCAGGGCGCCGGAGAAGCCGGAGTTGTAGTCGGTGGCGACCTCGTTGGCCACGTAGTCCTGGCGGCTGTCGGTGTAGGCGTCGTTGGCCGAGCCGGGGCCGCCGACCAGCGCGCCGTAGAGCACGTGCCGGGTCTCGGCGGGCGAGGTGATCTGGTCGGTCCACGAGCCGTGCGCGGTGCGGTGGTGCGGGTTGCGCGGCGGGTTGGCGCCGAAGCCGACCACGTAGCTGGAGTTGCGCGGGTTGTCGCCCAGCGCGTAGTTGATCTGCCGCTCGCCGAACTGCCGGTACCGCTGGGCCCGGGCGGCGTCCCGGGACTGGAGCCAGTCGGAGTACACCAGCGCCACGAAGGAGGTGTTGGCGGCGTACCGCAGCGATCCCCAGGTGTCCAGGACCGCCTGGCCGCCCGGCGAGTACGGCACGCGCTGGCCGTTGACGCCCACCGTCCAGTAGTCCAGCCACCGGTTGGCGTCCTCGACGTACCTGGCGTCACCGGTCTCCATCGCCAGCAGGACGTACGCCCCGTACTGCTTGTTGTCCCAGGCGATGGTCCACCGGTACTGCCGGGTCGTGGTCTGCTGTTCGGTGCCCAGCCGGTCGTACTCGCTCTCGGCCTTCTCCAGGTACGCCCGGTCGCCGGTGGCCTTGTAGAGCCAGTAGGCGCCCCAGACCAACTCGTCCTGGTAGCCGGACCAGGAGCGGTAGAAGTTGCCGGCCGGCACGCAGTCGGAGTAGTTGCCGCGGTAGGTGTCGGCGAAGGTGTACAGCTCCCTGGCGTGCCGCACCAGGGTGGCCGCGTAGGCCGGGTCGTCCTCGGCGAAGAGCAGTGAGGAGGAGGCCATGGCGGCGGCCGTCTCCGCGGCCACGTCCGAGCCGGGGCAGCCGGGGTGCACCCGGTGGGCCGGCCGCGCCATCGGCATCACCTCGGCCGGGCCCCACCACTTGTGGTCGGCGTCGCCGTCGCCGACCTGGGCGTAGAGGACGTTGGGCTCGGGGTGGGCGCGGATGAAGTAGTCGTTGACCCAGCGGAGGTTGTCCTTGAGGTACTCCGTCTGTCCCGCCCGCTCGTAGCCGTCGGCGGCGGCCAGGCCGCCCCAGGCGAGCAGGGTGGCGCTGGCGGCCATCGGCAGGCCGAACTTCACGTGGTCACCGGCGTCGTACCAGCCGCCGGTCAGGTCCAGGCCCACGTCGGAGCCGTCGTTCAGGGCCGAGTCCCCGCGCCAGGCGACGCGGTTGTCGGCGGGCAGGTCACCGGAGCGCTGCGCCTCGTAGAAGTACATCGACTTCTGCAGCGCCTCCGCGTAGTTGAACGCCGCGGTGGGCGCCGCCGGCTCCTCGGCGCGGGCGACGCCGCCGGTCGCGGGCATCAGCGACGCGACGGCGGCCAGGGTGGCGGCGACCGCCGCGGTGGCGATCCGGCACCGGCCGCGGCGCCGGTCCCCGGGTCCCGGGCGGTCGGGGGGTAAGGACGTCGTTGTGGAGGTGGACATGGCGCGGCCCCTCTCAAGCCGTGGGCAGGGCGGGAACCATCACTATGGGAGCGCTCCCATAGCGATGACCCGTACATGGTCGGCACGTCGCCCGGTCCCGTCAATCGGTGGGGGCGTTTCTTCTTCGAATAGACGGACCGCTTCCAGGCCGCGCCGGGCTCCGCACCGGAAGCGACGTGCCCGGCCGGGTTTCCGGCCGGGCACGTCGCGCTGTCCGAGGAGGGCCCGCGGAAGCTTCACGGGCGGCGAGCGCCCGCGGAGGCCATGCCGAGCCAGGTGTGCGGGTTGCCCTCCCAGCACCAGCAGAGGTTGGGGGCCTTCTGGCTGATCCATATCGCCGGAACCCGGCGGTCACCGGCGCGTGAGCCGCCGAGCGAGAAGCACTTGTTCTTGACCAGCACCTGCGGGACGTGGGTGATCAGCGCGATGCCTTCCTCGATGGTGAGCAGTGTCCGGCCCCGGTCCGTGATGACGGCCATCGCGTCGTTGGGCACGGCTCCGCAGAACTCCTCACCGCGTTCGACGTTGAACAGCAGGTAGGCGTCACGGTCGGGCGGTCCGGTTTCCTCGGTGGCGACGAACCGCTCCAGGGCGCCGGGCTCGTACGAGTGATCGACGAACCCGGGCAGCCGGCCGTTGTGGAGGGTGGTGAGCGGCATGGTCCGCTCGATCGGGGCGAGGGCGCGGGTGACGACCAGCACGAACGGCACCCGGCCCACGTCCGGGTCGTACGGCGTGTCCGCGTGGGCCACGGCTCCGGCGCGCAACGGCGCCACCAGGTCGGCGAACCGCTCCGGGGTGAGACCGGACATCGCCGGGTAGCCGAGCGCGGTGAGGGTGCGGACCTGCCGGTCGAACTCGGCGCCCGGGTCGAAGGCGGTCTGAAGGGTCAAGCGGGTTCCTCTCGTGGTGTCCGGCCGGCGATGCGTTCCGGGGGCGGTGACGGTGATCAGGGCAGCTCCTTCGCCGCGATGGCCTCGATGTCCGCCGGGGTGCCCGACATGATCGTCCGCACATGGCGGGTGACCAGCTCGACCGGCCAGTCCCACCACGCGGCGCGCTGGAGGCGGGCGATGTCCTCGGGCCCGTACCGGGTGCGGATGGGCCGGGCCGGGTTGCCGCCGACGATGGTGTACGGGGGGACGTCGCCGGTGACCACCGCGCCGGCGGCGATGATCGCCCCGTCGCCGATGCGTACGCCGGGCATGACGGTCGCACCGTATCCGAACCACACGTCGTTCCCCACGACCGTGTCACCGCGGCTGGGCATGCCGGTGACGAGGTCGAGCGTGGCCTCGGCCCAGGCTCCGCCGAACATGGTGAACGGGAACGTCGACACGCCCATGGTGGGGTGTTCGGCCCCGGCCATCAGGAAACGGGTACCGGAGGCGATCGCGCAGTACTTGCCGATGATCAGCCTCTCCGGGCCGTACGCGTAGAGCACGTTGCGCGTCTGGAAGGCGGTGGCGTCGTCGGGATCGTCGTAGTAGGTGAACTCGCCGACCTGGATGCGCTCATCGGTGACGAGCGGCTTGAGGAGCACCACGCGCGGGTGCTGGGCGAGTGGGTGGAGGACGTCGGGGTCGGGAGCGGAGCCGGGTGCAGGAGCGTTCACGGGGAGACCTCGATTCAGGCAAGGAGCCGGTTGCCGGAGCGCACCACGGTGCGTCACCGTACCGGACGGTGCCGTGCGATCCGCCGTCCGGACGGGGCGGTTCGTACGCGGTGGCGCGCCCGCCCGGGTTTCCGCGGCCGGTCGTGCCTTGCCGGAGCAGGGAGGCCGCAGGGTTCCGTCCGGCCCTCCGGCGGGCGCGTACGAGCCGGTGCCCGGGCTGTCGACGGCGAACCCCCGGACGGGGCCAGGGCGGTGTCGTGCGGTGGACGGGACGGCGGGAGTCCTGGCAGGCCGTCATGCGGAGGGCCCGCGGCGGATGTGTCCGCCGCGGGCCCTCACGTGGGGGAACGGTCAGTTCGGTGCGTGGATCCGGTCGGCGGAGTTGGCCGCGTAGTCCCTCGTGGCACCCCGGACGTACATCATGGTCGAGTTGTTGCCGGAGAAGTACTGCTTGATGGAGCCCTCGAACGGCGTGGTCGAGGCGTTACGGCCGTACACGTCGGTGTAGACGGTGGTCGGACCGCTGTTGCGCAGCGTGAACGTGCCCGGCCGGAACTCGCGCAGCGTGCCCTTGAACGGTGAACGCGGGTCGTCCCACGTGACCGTCTGGCCGGTCTGCTGGGTGATCTGGCGGACCTGGTCGCAGTAGGAGCCGCGGATGCCCTGGTAGCAGAGGTCGACCTGGCGGGCGAGGTTGTTCGGCTTGCTGGAGTCGAAGTACCGGCTGGGGTTGAGCACGTAGAACAGCGGTGCGATGGTGAAGTTCAGCTGCGAGGTGCTCACCGTCACGTCGGAGAACCAGAACTCGTGCAGGTCGTTGGTGTCGAACGGGATGTACGAACCCGTGATGGGCTCGAAGTGGGTCCTGCCCTCCCTGATCGCCTGCACACAGCTCGCGTCGGTGATGAGCCGGCCGAGTGACTTCGTGTCCGACGGCGAGTCCGCCGGGACCGCGGGGCCGACCTGCCTGAACCCCGTGCCGAGACCGAGTCCGGGGCAGTCGGTGCTGCCGAAGCCGCCCGGGCGCCCGCTCGGGATCAACGCGGTGAACCTGGCCTCGGCGACCTGCCCGTTGCCGTTGTAGGTGCACCGGTTGTTGTAGATCAGCTCGTGGACGTTGTTGGTGAACGCGTCCGTGGAGTGGGTGCCCTGGTGGAACTTCAGCAGCACGTCGCAGACCGCGACGGTGTTACCGCTCGGGGGGAAGAAGGTCGTGCCGTTGTCGCCCTGGATCACGTTGACGTTGTTGACCGCCAGGACCTTGTGTCCGACGTGGTCCTCGTGACGGTGCCTGCCCTCGTGGGTCGACTCCGCCAGCACCTCGCTGGTGTAGCCGAACGCCGGCCAGTCGGCCGTGGAGAACAGTTCGGAGTTACGCGGGTCGTCACCGTGTTCGTGCCCGAAGGTGCACCCGCTGGGGTCCCTCGGCGGATGCCAGGTGGGATAGACCTTGCCGTCGGGGCCGTACGTCCAGTACCGCGCGTGGATTTCCTTGGAGCACTCGCCGGCGCGCGGCGCGTACCCCTTGTCATTGTTCTCGACGATCAGATCGTATGCCCGGCTGGTGGGTGCGTCGGCCGGCGGTAACGCCTTTCCCCACGAGGGGTT
>NZ_DASQNP010000125.1:0-16615 GCF_035644915.1 Streptomyces sp. | reverse complement strand
CCCGGTGACGGGCCCGTCCGGGGCGTCCAGCAGGTCGGTGAGCAGGGCGGGCAGCAGGCCGCTGTCCGCGCTGTCGCGCAGTTTGTCACGGTCCAGCGGCAGCACGCAGGCCTGGGCGGAGGCGGTGGGCAGCAGGCGGTCCAGGGCCGCGATGCCCTCCTGGGGCCGCAGACTGACGATGCCGAGTTCCGACAGCGCGCCGCCCCGGTCGGGGCGGGCGGCCAGTCCGGCCTCCGCCCAGGGGCCCCAGTTGATGCTGAGCGCGGGCAGTCCGCGGGCGGTCCGGTGCAGCGCCAGGGTGTCCAGGAAGGCGTTGGCCGCCGCGTAGTTGGCCTGGCTCGCCGAGCCCAGCAGGGCGGCGGCGGAGGAGTACATCACGAAGAAGTCCAGTTCCAGGCCGCGTTCCTCGCAGGCGCGGTGCAGGTGCCAGGCGCCCAGGGCCTTGGGCTCGGCCACGGCCCGGAAGCTGTCCGGGTCCAGGTGCAGCATCAGGCCGTCCCGCAGGACGCCCGCGGCGTGCACCAGGCCCGCCAGGGGCGGCATCGAGGCGTCCAGCTCGTCCAGCAGCGCGGCGACGTCCTCGGCCCGGGAGACGTCGGCCCGGCAGACCCGGACCTCGACCCGCCGGTCCCGCAGTTCGGCCAGGACCGCCTCGGCCGCCGCCGGGACACCGCGCCCGGCCAGGGCCAGGTGACGGGCCCCCTGGTCGGCGAGGTAGCGGGCGGTCTCCAGGCCCAGGGCGCCCAGGCCACCGGTGATCAGGTAGGTGGCGTCCTCGCGGACTCCGCCCTCGCGCCGGACCGCGACCGTGGCGGGCGGGTCCTGGTCGGGGCTGAGCACGATCTTGCCGGTGTGCCGGGCCTTGGCCATGTGCGCGAAGGCCGCGGGTGCCTCGGAGTAGCCGAAGCCGGTCACCGGCAGGGCGGCGAAGTCGTCCTCGGCGAAGCCGCGCACGACCTCGTCCATCAGCCGGGTGATCAGGGCCGGCTGCTCGGCCAGCGACACCTCCAGGTCCACGGCGAAGAACGAGCGGTTCTGCCGCAGGGCGCCCAGTCCCAGGTGGCTGTTGCCGTGGACGTCCTGCTTGCCGATCTCCACGAACCGGCCGCCGGGGGCGAGCAGCGACAGGCTGCGCACCAGTGCCTCGCCGGCCAGCGAGTTGAGCACCACGTCCACTCCGCGGCCACCGGTCAGCTCCCTGACCTCGTCCGCGAACCGCAGCGACCGCGAGTCCATCACGTGGCGGACGCCGAGGCCGCGGAGCAGTTCCCGTTTCTCCTCGGTGCCGGCGGTGGCGAGGACCTCCGCGCCGTTGCGGCGTGCCACCTGGAGGGCGGCCAGGCCGACTCCCCCGGTCGCCGAGTGGATCAGCAGCGTCTCGCCCTCCCGCAGCCGGGCCAGGTACTCCAGGCCGTACACGGCGGTCAGGTAGGCGATGGGCACGGCCGCGGCCTGCCGGGCGGTCAGCCGGGCCGGCCTGGGCGCCACCAGGGCCGCCTTGGTGGTGGTGTAGCGGGCCATGCTGGAGGGTGCGACGGCCATCACCTCATCGCCCGGCCTCAGGTGCTCCACGCCCTCCCCGACCGCGGTGATCCGGCCGGCGCACTCGGCGCCGAGCGGCACGGTGCCCGACGGCACGCCGGGGCAGATGTCCATGGCCTTCAGCACGTCGTTGAAGTTGACTCCGGCGGCGTCGACCTCGATCTCGACCTCTCCGGGGCCGGGCGCGGTCCGCTTCCACAGCGTCGGCGTCACGCTGTCCAGGACTCCGGGACGGGTGGCCAGGAGCCGGTGGTTGCCGTCGCGTTCCGCATCGAAGGGCCGTCGGCGCCAGGTCTCCTCCGGCTCCCGCGCCGACGGGGCCCAGGGCTCCAGGCGGGGGGCGTACCGCCTGCCGTTCCGCAGGGCGAGCTGGTCCTCGTCGCCGCCCGCGAGCAGTTCCTCCAGCAGGCCGTCGGCGCCGTCTCCGGCGGGGTCGATGTCGACGATGAGGGGGCGCAGTTCCCCGTGCTCCAGCCGGAGGACGCGGGCCAGTCCCCACATCCCCGCCTGGGCGAGGGCGGGCGGCTGCCACTCGTCGCCGACGCGCTGGACGCCGCGGGTCAGCAGCACCAGGCGGGCCGGCCGGTCCGCCTCGGTGCGGGCGAGGGCCTGGACGAGGCGGAGCACCGACACACAGCCGCCGTCGCGCGCCGTCCACAGCGACCGCGGTCCGCCGTCCTCGGGCGCGTCGAGGGCCCAGGCGTGGACGACGCCCGCGCAGGGCCACGACCGGGCGCCGAGGTCGGCGACGAGCCGGGTGTAGTGCTCGGGGTCCTCCGGGTCGATCTCGTAGCGGTCCCCGTCCCGCGACCGGTACTCCGGGCCGGGGACGACCGTGACGCAGGTGCCGCCGCGTTCCTCGATGCCGGAGCGCAGTGCGGCGGCGACGCCGCCGCCGTCGGCCAGCAGCAGCCACCTGCCTCCGCTCGCGTCCAGGGGTGCCCCGTCCGCCGCGCGGGGGGTCTCCCGCCACCCCGGGCCGAGCAGCGAGCGCGCCACCGCGTCGTCGGCCGTGCCGCGCTCCAGGCGCCGCAGGGTGATGCCGGAGACCTCGCCCGCCCGGGCTCCGGACTCGTCGTAGAGCACCACCCGGCCGCCGGTGATCTCCTCGGCCCCGGGGGCGGCGCCGTCGATCCGCGCGTGGGCCCAGCGGGGCACCGTGCGGGGGGAGGCGAGGGCGAAGCGGGCGACGCCGACGGGCACGTAGGTGGCCGCGTGCTGTCCGTCCCGCGGGTGGAGCGCCGAGGCGAGGACCTGCAGGCAACTGTCGAGGAGTGCGGGGTGGACGGTGTACGGAGCCCGGTCGGGGTCCAGTCCGTCGGGCTCGCGGAGCCGGGCGACGGCCTCTCCCTCGCCGCGCCACAGGGCGTCGACGCCCCGGAAGGCGGGGCCGTAGGGGAGTCCGGCGGCGGTGAGGTCCGTGTAGTGCCGTTCGGCCGTGACGGCCCGTCGGCAGCGTTCGCGCAGTTCCTCCGGGCCGGCCGGGGCGGTGTCGTGGCCGCCCTCGCCGTCCTGGGGGAGCCTGTACCTGCCCCGGGCGGCCTCCGCCCAGTCGGGCCCGGCGGCGTCACCGGAACGGCTGAAGAGCCGGAACGAGCCGGTGTCCGCGGTTTCCGGGAAGCACACCAGTTGCAGCGTGGGCCGTTCGGCGGTCTCGCTCACCACCGTCATGGCGGACAGGGAGACCTCCTCGATCACGGCGCGCCGGTCGCCGAGCACCTGCCGGGCCGCGGCCAGCGCCGCGTCCAGCACGAAGCTCGCCGGCAGGACCTCCGCCCCGTCCACGCGGTGGTCCCGCAGGTAGGGGAGGCCCGAGAGGTCGACGCGGGCGCACCAGTAGTGGGCCGTCGGCTCGGTGGCGGAGTGCACGTGGTCCTGCAGGGCCGGGTGGCCGGCGGACGGGGCGTTCCGCCGGTGCGCGGGCCGCTCGCCGATCCAGTGGCGCTGTCGCTGCCAGGGGTAGGAGGGCAGGGCGGCCCGGGGGCCGTCGGGGCCGTGGATCCGGCTCCAGTCGACGGGGTAGCCCGCGCTGTAGAGGCGGCCCAGCTCGGCCAGGAGGGCGGAGCGGCCCGGCCCGTCGCGGTGGAGGGAGGCGACCACGGCGCACTCCGCCTGTTCCTCCTCCATCCGTTCGGCCACGGCCTCGCCGAGCATCGGGTGCGGCGACACCTCGACGAACACGTCGTGCCCGGCGTCGGCCAGGGCCCGTACCGCGCGGTCGAAGAGCACCGGGCGGCTCAGGTTGGACGCCCAGTACTCGGCGTCCAGCGCGGTGCCCTCGACGGTCCCGCCGGTGACCGTGGAGACCATCGGGATCGCCGCGGCGCGCGGGGCGAGGCCGGACAGCAGGTGCCACAGCTCGGCGGCCATCGGTTCCATCAGCGGGCTGTGGGAGCCGAATCCGACCGACTCCAGCAGGCGGCAGAAGACGCCGTCCGCCTCCAGCCTGCGGACCAGTTCCTCCAGTGCCCCGGGTTCCCCGGACAGGACCGTGGAGGTGGGGCCGTTGTGGGCCGCGATCCACACCGGTCCGGGGCCGAGGTCCGCCAGGAGCCGCCGTGCCCGGTCGGCGGAGATCCCGGCCACGGCCATGCGGCCCGCGCCGACGGCCGAGCGGATCACCTGGCCGCGGTGCAGCGCGGTCCGCAGCGCGTCCTCCAGGGTGAGGGCACCGGAGACGTGGGCGGCGGCTATCTCACCGACACTGTGTCCCACGACGGCGGCGGGCTCGACGCCCCAGGAGCGCCACAGCGTCGCCAGGGCCACCTGGACGGCGCACAGGGCCGGCTGTCCGACGTGCGGGTCCCGCAGCCGGGAGGATTCCCGGTCCGCCACCAGTTGTTCGAGCAGGGACCAGTCGGCGTGCCGGCGCAGGAGCGCGTCGCAGCGTTCGAGCACCGAGCGGAAGACCGGTTCGGTGGCGAGCAGGTCGGTGGCGAGCGGCCACCAGCGGGGGCCCTGGCCGGAGAAGACGAAGGCGGTGCGGGGCCGCCGTCCCACCCGCCGCACGCCGGTGGACAGCCCCGGTGCCTCCTCGCCGCGCAGGAAGGCCGCCAGGGCCTGCCGGAACTCGGCCCGGGAGGAGCCGACGCAGGCCAGCCGGTGGTCGTGGTGCGTCCGGCGGACGGCGGCGGTGTGGGCGAGGGCGTGCGCGCCCGGACCGGGGTCCGGTCCGGCGAGTCGCTCCTCGTACCGGGCCGCGAGGTCCCGCAGCGCCGCTTCGCTGCGGGCCGAGAGGGGCAGCGCCCAGGGTCCGTCGTCGGCGGGACCGGGGTCGGCGGGAGGCTCGGGCGCCTCCTCCAGCACCAGGTGCGCGTTGGTGCCGCCGAATCCGAAGGAGCTCACCCCCACCAGGGCGGGGCCCTGGGCGGAGGGCCAGGGCTGCAGCGTGTCGGCCACCCGGATGCCCAGCTCCTCGAAGGGGATGTGGGGGTTGGGCTTCTCGTAGTGCAGGCTCGGCGGGACGGTCCGGTGGCGCAGCATCAGGGCCGCCTTGATCAGCCCGCCGATGCCGGCCGCCGCCTCCATGTGGCCGAGGTTGGACTTGACCGACCCGATCAGGCAGGGGTGGGCGGGGTCGCGGTCGGCGGCGACCACCGCGGCCAGGGCCTTGGCCTCGATGGGGTCGCCGAGCATGGTGCCGGTGCCGTGCGCCTCCGCGTAGTGGATCTCTTCCGGGCGTACCCCGGCGTCTGCGTAGGCGGCCCGCAGGACGGCCTCCTGCGCGTGCGGGTTGGGGGCCATGATCCCGTTGCTGCGACCGTCCTGGTTGACCGCGCCGCCGCGGATGACGCCGTAGACGGTGTCGTGGTCGGCGAGCGCGCGTCCCAGCGGCTTGAGCACGACGATCCCGGCGCCCTCGGAGCGGACGTAACCGTCGGCCCTCGCGTCGAAGGGCTTGCAGCGCCCGTCGGGGGCCATGACCCCGGCCTTGCTGAAGTTGATCGCCGCGGCCGGGGAGAGGATGAGGTTGACGCCGCCGGCCAGGGCCAGGTCGCAGTCGCCGCGCTCCAGGCCGGCGCACGCCTGCAGGACCGCCACCAGCGAGGAGGAACAGGCGGTGTCGACGGCGATGCTGGGACCGCGCAGGTCCAGCAGGTACGACAGCCGGTTGGCCGCGATGCTCAGGGCGCTGCCGGTGCCGGTGTACGCGTCGATCGATTCCAGGTCCCCCAATTGGAAGGTGGCGTAGTCGAAGGACGAGATGCCGATGAAGACCCCGGTTCGCGATCCGGCCAGCCGCTCCGCGGGGATCCCGGCGTCCTCCATCGCCTCCCAGGCGACCTCGGCCAGCACCCGCTGCTGCGGGTCCATGCGTTCCGCTTCCTGCGGGGAGATGCCGAAGAACTGCGGGTCGAAGGCGTCGACGTGGTCGATGAAGCCACCCCAGCGGCTGTTGGTCCTGCCGGGCGCCGCCGGGTCCTCGTCGAACAAGTCGTCGGCGTTCCACCGCTGGGCGGGGACCTCGCCGACCGCGTCCCGGCCCTCGCACAGCAGCTTCCAGAAGGACTCCGGTCCGTTGGCGCCGCCGGGGAACCGGCAGCCGATCCCCACGATCGCGATGGGCTCCCGCGTGCCGGGCCCGTGGTGACGCCGGGCGGGTTTCCCGGCGGTCACGGTCGTGGCGCCCGCCGCGGGGTGCGCCGGTCCGGCGAGGTGGTCCGCCAGCGCCTCGATCGTCGGGTACTCCCACACCAGGGTGGCCGGGAGCGAGCGCCCCAGGCGCTGCTCGAGGTCGCCCACCAGGGTGACGGCGTCCACCGATCGCAGCCCGTAACCGGCGATGGGCATGCTCCGGTCAAGTTGGGCGACCGGGATGCCCAACCGCTCGGCCAGCCTCTCCGCGAGCCATTCCTCGATCTCCGCCCGGGACGGACCCTGCCCGGCCGGAGGCTCCTGCGCGGTCGGCGGGGCACCGCTCCCGGCCGCTTCGCCCTGCGGGGCGCCGCCCGCTGCCCCGGCCTCCGCGTCCGCGGCGGTGGGGGTGGGGGTGTGGTCCGCGGCGCTCCAGGTGGCGACGCACCGCAGGGCGCCGTCGAAGAAGGCGTCCAGGCAGGCGGCGCGCTGCAGCTTGCCGCTGGAGGTCTTCGGGACCTGACCGCGCCCCACCAGGGCGATGATGTGCGCCTCCAGGCCGAAGTCCCGGGCCAGCGTGGCGCGGATGGCGGAGATGATCCGGTCGGTCTCGGCCTTCGCCGGTCTGCCGGCTATCTCCTGGACGACGACCAGCCGCTCCTCGTCGCCGATCTCGCGCGAGCCGGCGACCCCGGCGTGGGGCTGCAGGGCGGGATCGGTCTTCTCCACCGCCAGCTCGATGTCCTGCGGGTAGTGGTTCCTGCCCGCGATGATGATCACGTCCTTGCTGCGGCCGGTGACGTAGAGCTCGCCGTCGTCGAGGAACCCGAGGTCCCCGGTGCGCAGGAACGGTCCTTCCCCGGTGTCCGCGATGCGGGCCCGGAACACCTCCTCGGACAGCTCGGGCCGCTCCCAGTACCCCCGGGCGACACTGGGACCGCTGACCCAGATCTCCCCGACCCGCCCGTCCGGGAGCCGGAGGCGGGTCAGGGGGTCGACGATGGCCACCTGCTGGTCCTCGATGCTCCGGCCGCAGCCGATCAGGGGGCGGGCGGTCTCCTCCGGCTCCGGCTCGATCACGTCGCCGCCGGTCAGCGCTTCCGCGGAGACGTCTCGGCGCACCGGCCGGGCGCGCCAGTCCCCGCTGGAAACGGCTAGGGTGCCCTCGGCCAGCCCGTAGGACGGCAGAAAGCTCGTCATCCGGAAGCCCGAGACCTCGAAAGCCTCGGCGAACCGTTCCAGACTTCCCAGCCGAATCGGTTCCGCACCGCTGAACGCCACTTTCCAGCCGCTGAGGTCCAGTTCTCGGCGATCGCGCTCGGTCGTCTTGGCCACACAGAGGTCGTAGGCGAAGTTGGGGGCGCCGCTGAGGGTTCCCCCCTGGTCGGTTATGGCTCGCAGCCAGCGCACCGGACGCTTCAGGAAGGAAAACGGCGACATGATGGTCACCGGATAACCGCCGAACAGCGGTGCCAGCACCCCGGCGATCAACCCCATGTCGTGATAAGGAGGCAGCCAGGTGACCATGTGGTCCTGCCGGCCTTCCCCGACGCCGAATACGCGGTTGATGCACCGCAGGTTGTGCACGAGGTTGCCGTGGCCGACCATCACCCCCTTGGGGCGGCTGGTGGAACCGGAGGTGTACTGCAGGAAGGCGATGTCGGCGGCCGAGCCGTCCGGGCGCCGCCAGGCGTCCGCCGCGTGACCGTCGATTTCATCGACGCTCAGCCAGGACAGTTCTCCCAGCGCCGGGGCGACCTCGGCGAACCGGCCGGCCATCGACGTGATCGACGCCGGTGCCAGCACCACCGCGGGCCGGGCGTCCTCGATGATGCCGATGAGCCTGCTCAGAGTGCGTTTGAGGAAGGCCGGGTCGGGCGGGTACACGGGGACGGCGATCACCCCGGAGTACAGGCAGGCCAGGAAAGCCGCGGCGTAGTCCAATCCCGGAGGGCAGACGATGAGAGCGCGCTCACCGGGCGGAAAGCGTTCCTGGAGCGTGGCCGCGATAGCCCGTACCTGGGTTTCCATTTCGGAGTTGGTGACGCTGATCGGGTCTCCCTCGCCCTCGGCGAGGAAACGGAAAATTCGCCCCTCTGGAAACTCGTCGAAAATTCTTCGGAAGTGATCAGTGAGCGTTCCATCAAACGACATCCCGACCATCCTCATCGTTACCCAGGGGAACCCGGTGCGACTACGACGATTTCCTCGCCACATGACGGGGAGGCTTTTTCCGACGCGAGAAGGCAACCATAAGGCGACCGCACTGTCCAGCGCCCAGGTGTTCAGGATGGGCGCCACACAAAAACGCCGGGGATGATTCCTGAAGGAATCATCCCCGGCGTGACGGGGGCGTCACCCGGCCTTGCTCGACCCCTGGAGACGCATCTCAACCCCCTGAGCCAGTCGCATCCACCTGTCGGCGCACTGCCGGGCGGCGCGGGCCACCTCGGAGCTACGGTGCGCCGGAACGCCTTCGATGAGCCATTGCAGCCTGGATGAATCAATGGAATGCATTTTCAGTAGAATGAGTAATTCTCGGCCGGCCTCGGTGAAACGCAGAGAGGGATCTTTCCGCATCCTCCTCAGCGTCTCGTCGTCGGTGGCAGGGGGAGCGGGGGGCGCCGGTTCGGGGAACGGCACGGCCTGCCGGATCCCATTCCCCCGCCCACTGGAAGCGGGGCACTCACGCGGTGCCACCTGGCCGGCGGCACCGGTCCCCTCGGCGGCGCGGAGCTTCGGCGGCACCGGATCCTGCCCCCGGCGCATCCGCTCCCGGACGTCGCGGGCGGTCGCCAGGGCGACCCCTGCCCCGCTGGCGATCTCGCGCAGCGAGGCATCGGGCCGTTCGGCCACGATCCGGCCGGCCCGGCGGCGCCCTTCCGCCGCGTTGAGCGGCCGACTCCGGCCATCACGCCCGGTCCGGGTGTTCGACTGCGCGACCGCGACAGTTGAACGGCGGCGAAGACCGCCCACGGCACTGGCCGACAGCCCGGTCAACTCGGCGATCCGGCGGTCCGACCAGTGGGGGTGACTGAGGAGGAGGCGGTTGACGGCCGCCAACCGGTCCGCTCTGGTGAGGGGCATACCGTGTTTCGCGTTCAACCGCACGGAGAGGGCGAAGACCGCGTCCGGCCCACCGCCGACGAACTGGGCCGCGATGGACGCCTCGCCCCGCAGCTCCGCGGCCCGCACCCGGTGCATGCCGTCGACGATCCGCATGCTGGGCCAGTGCACGACGATGGGCGGCAGCACGGCCTCGCACTCGGCCAGCGCTCTCACATGGTCGGCGACCTCGCCCTCTACGCGCGGAGAATCAGCCGACAGCAATGAGGCGATCGGCAGGACATGCACCCCCGGGGGGCGGTATCCGCCTTCGGCCGACGCCGGGGAGTCGCCGCCCGATAAGGGTCTGGACATGAGAAGCAGCCTCCTTCTCGACTCGGAAACACGATGTCCGGATATGAACAGATCCGCCGGGCCCGCTCACAGAACCCGCCAATCCGGGTACTACCGGTTTTTCCAGGGAAAAGACCCCCTCCACGGAGGGGAATCACCGTGCGGTACACAGGCGACCGATCCCGCAGGACCGGCCGGCGGCATGACACTCCGGGCCTCATCCCGGAAGACGCAGGCGAACAACACACCACCCCACCCCCATCGGGAAGCGGAATACCCGGCCATCTCGTGGCACAGCCATCCCTTGTGCGAGAATGCGGCAAAATAACGGAGTGTCAACACATCCGCGTTTCCTCGCGTCGCAACTCCGTCTCGCCTTGCCGCTCCTACTCACACGTTAACCAGGCCCTCACGCTCTGTCAATGAACCGACACACCGCGAACGGCCGGTCGATACGGATTTCCAGGAAAGCGCTTCCCGGAAGGTCGGCGCGACTTCGCACCCCGCGGAAATGACCGATGCGCGTGGAGCCGGGCAGGCATGGGCGCATGCTCCCTGGGACCACCATGCGAGGACAGGGAGGAGTTGAAAAACAAATAACCTATTCGCGGACTTCGGCTGCCGATGACCTCCGGGCGGCTTCCTCCCTGCCAGGCGCGGTTTCGGCCGACCGCTGTCCGAGATGTGCGGAGTACAGGTCCGCGGCGACTCGGCACACCGGTACGGGAATAGTTCGGCCGAGCGGCGGCCCGAAAGCGGGCAAGAAACCATGTCAACGGCAATTCGGAGGAATTCCTCACCGCTTCGACCACCCGCGGGGCTTCCCGGCCCTTCCCGGCGAAACCGATCTCGCCGGCACACGGCCTGCGTCCCGTCCGGGTACGCCGTCCGCGGGTCCGTGGCACACGGGAAGTCCACAACGGAGCGAGCGGTTTCCCGGGAAAGCCGTGAGGTCCGCCGCCCCGCACACCGGCGGAAGCCGGGGTCACGGTGAGGCGGGTGCCCACCGGACCGGTCACGGGATCCGGAGCCGCGGCAGCCGCCGTGCCGCCGGCCGTTCCGGTGTTGGAGCCCCGTCCCCTACCGCGGACGTCCGTCGGCGGAGCGAGGGGCCGCCTGTCGAAGCCCCGTCAGTCGCGGCGGAACGCGGTGACACCGAGGCCGGCTACCGGGAGACCGGTACACGGCAGCAGGAGACCGCCAGGCGGTGAGGCGGCGCGCCTCCCACGGCACCCGGCCCCCGCCCCCGGCCGCCGTGGCCCGAACGCGTCCGATCGACGGAGCGGCTGTCCGCCGGACAAGACGGGAGGCTCCCGCACTGCTCGCGGCACCTGCGTCCCGGAACTCGTCATGCCGGCGAGCGCTGGAGGCACTGGGCGGGGAAGACGGCGACACAGGTGCATGGGCTCTCCACGGGATGAGGGTGAGGACGCGCGGAGGCACGCTTGGCACGTGCTCACCGCGCGGGGCACGATGGGTGGCGCGTCCGACGGCCCGACACGTCCCGAAGCCGGAACGGCGAGCGAACCGGTGCCACTTATTCCGGTCTCCTGAGGGCGATCGCCATGGCGTTTCAACGTTGCATCTCGTTCCCGGAGGAATGACAGCACGCCCGGGCCGGACTGTCCATCCCCCGGACACCGTTTCCTCGAACTCCCCCGGACGCCGCTGCCCCGCCGCGTGACGGCCGCCCCGGAAGGTCCGGGAACCGCTTGCCGCACACCACGCGGCGGCCCGGACGTCCCGATCGTGGCGGACACCGGCCGCGGTGCGCCCCGGCCGGCGCTCCCTCCGACGCCACGGGTCCGTTCCCGCCCGGCGGTCCCCTGCGCGGCGGGTCACCATGACCGCAGACGGGGCGTTCACGGAACTGCCCGCACGGCGGAGCCGGACCGGCCGGGCGAGCAGGGGCCGTGGTGCCCCGGCCGTCACGGCGCGGGACCGCGGCCTGGCCGCCCCACGCCGGTACCGGGACCGGGAAGGGCACCTGCGGGTGCCGCGGAAGCGGGTGGAAACCACCACCGACGGGACCGGACCCCGCCTCGCCCCTGTCCGGCCAGGGGTGCGGGGCACCCGGCCGGTGTCCGGCGCACTGCCGCCGACGGCGGTCAGCCGTACCGCCCCGCCTCAGTCATCCGGCCCCAGCAACTTCTCCGGAGCCTCCAGCAGGCCCTTGAGGCGCTGCAGGAACAGCACGGCGTCGCGGCCGTTCAGGAGCCGGTGGTCATAGGCCAGGCCGACGTTGGCCACCGTACGCGCCGCCACCGCCCCGTCCGCGTCCAGCACCAGCTCCCGCTGCGGCCCGGCGAGCGCCAGCGCGCACACCTGCCCGGGGAAGACGAACGGCACCGCGGTCACCACGTCGACGTCGTTGTGCAGGGTGACGGTGATGTTGCCGCCGGAGAGTTCGGACTCCCGGAAGGTGCCCGACATCGCGGTCCGCCGGAAGCCGGACACCGCTTCGACGATCTCCTCGAAGGACCGCTCCGACGCCCTCTCGACCACCGGCACGAACAGCCCCTTGCCCACGTCCATCGTCACCCCGACGTGTGCGGCCTCGGACAGCTCGGCCGTGCGGCCGTCCACCAGGCGCGCGAAGCACAGCGGGAACGCGTCGTGCGAGCGGGCCACCGCCGCAAGCAGCAGCTCCGGCAGGCCCACCAGCCGGCGCAGCCGCCTGCCCGCCAGGGAGGCCCGGCGCTGGGCCTCGGTGACGTTCACCTTCACCACGGTGTACGCGGCGGGAATGGTCTGCTGCGAGCGGATCACGGAGCGCCCGACCGCCTGCTGCACCGGCGGCAGCTCGAACGTCAGCGCCGGATCGGTGGCCGTGCCCGCCGCGGCGCGCTGTTCTTCCTCCCGCACCCGGGCGGCGAGCCGCTCGACGTCCGTGCGCCGGACGACCTTCACGCCGAGGGCGAGCACACGCTCCTCACCGACGCCCAGCTCGGCCATCAGCGCCCGCGCCGGATTCGTGATGGTGACCCCGGCGGAGGCGTCCGCCGCTCCGGAGGCGGGCGCCGCTTCGGCAGGCGGTACGGGGACGGAAGCCGGTGCCGGGGTCTCGCCGGGGGCCAGGACGTGCCCGATGACGTCGCCGGGCATGCAGGTCGACCCGGTGGCCAGCGCCTGGTGCAGGGCGCCGCCGACGGCGGACTCCAGTTCCTCGGCCGCCTTGGAGGTCTCCACCACGGCCACCGGGTCCCCCTCGGCGACCGGCTTGCCGTCCTCGATCAGCCACTCGACGAGCGTGTACTCGGTGTCGTTGTTGTTCAGCTTGGGCACACGGATCTCAGTCACGCAGGGCCTCCACAACCGCTTCCCGAATCGTGGCCCCGCGCACCAGGACCCGCTCCTCCAGATGCGCGGCGCTGGGGATGACGCTGTCCTCGGAGTGGACGAGCGCGACCGGGCGCGGCAGCACGCCCCACAGCCGCCGGTGCACCTGCTGCGCCAACTCCGCGCCCCAGGTGCCGCCGGCCGTGCTCTCCTCCGCCACGCAGATCGCCCGTGCCGCGCCCAACGTGCCCAGCAGCGGGCCCGGGTCGAACGGGTACAGGCGGGTGGGGACGAGCAGCAGCGTCGTGATCTCTTCCTCGACCAGCAGGTCGCGCACCGCCTCGCAGGCCCGGTGCGCCATCCCGCCCGGCGCGATCAGCACGACGTCGTAGTTGTCCGGGTCGTCCACGAACACCCTGGTCACGTCCGGAGCGTCGGGGTGCCGGTCGTAGGAGAGCAGGTCGTCGACGACGCCGTCGCGGAACATCCGGCGCGTGTAGAGCACCTTGTCCTCGAACAGCATCGCCGGTTCGGCGCGCTCCACGATCTCCGACAGCAGCTCGTAGGCGTCCCGGAAGGGCGAGATCTCGTACAGCGACAGGCCGGGCACACCGATGAAGTGCTTCTGCAGGCTCTGGCTGTGCGTCGCCCCGTAGCCGCGCCGGCCGCCCATCGGGCAGCGCACCACCAGCGGCATCGGCACCCGGCGGCCGTACATGGAGACCGACTTGCTCGCGAAGTTGACGATCTGGTCGAAGGCGAGCGCGACGAAATCGCCGAACATGATCTCGACGACGGCCACATCGCCCGCCAGCGCGAGACCGGCGCCGGCGCCGACGATGCCCGACTCGCTGATGGGCGTGGTGATGACCCGGCCGGGGAAGCTGTCGCTCAACCCCTTGGTCACCTTGAACGCGCCACCGTAGGGGTCGGCGATGTCCTCGCCGAGCACGTACGCCCGGGGCACCGCGTCCAGCAGCCGGTGCAGTGACTGGTTGAGGTTCTCCGCTACCCGCACGACCCGCTCCACACCGCGGGCGGCCGTCCGGCCACGTCCCGCGCGATCTCGTCCACCTCGGCCCGGACCTTGGCGTCCCAGCGCTCGAACTGCTCGGGGAACGCGGCCCGGTAACGCCCGTACCAGTCGTGCTCGCGTGCGTGCGCCACCTGCTCGGGCGTCCGGGTGTCGTCACCCTTGCTGTGCGGGCCGACCCGGTGCGTGACGAACTCGACCACCAACGGCGCGCGTTCCGTCCGCACCTCCCGCAGCAGCGGCTCCAGCTCGGCACGGATGACGCGCACGTCCAGCGACTCGACCCGGCGGTGCCGGACACCGAACGCCGCCGCCCGCCCCGCGATGGTGCCTGCCATGTTCACCTCGGCCGGAGTGGACTGGGCGATGCCGTTGTGCTCCACGGCCACCAGCAGCGGCACCCGCCACAACTGGGCCATGTTCAGCGCCTCGTACACCGCGCCCTCGCCCCAGGTGCCGTCACCGATGAAGGCGCACACCAGGGCGCCGGGCTCGGCCCGCACCTGGTGCAGCCCCACCCCCACGGCCACCGGCAGGCTCTGGCCCTGTACTCCGGTGGACAGGTAGCGGTTCCGCAGGATGTGCTGGCTTCCCCCGACACCGGAGCACACGGCACCCTCGCGCCCCATGATCTCGGCCAGCAGGCCGGCCGGGTCCCGGTAGCGCGACAGGTAGTGGCCGTGCCCCCGGTGGTTGCTGAAGACGAAGTCCCGCGCCTCCAGCAGCGGCCGCAGGGACACCGGCACGTACTCCTGCCCCAGGCAGGTGTGCGTGGTGCCGTTGAGTTCGCCCTGCCCGAACAGGTCGAGCAGCCTGCGCTCGAAGTGCCGGATGAGCAGGAGCAGTTCGAGGTCCTCATCCGCCAGCTCGGAGAGCGGGGCGAGCGCCGCCGGATCGGCCCCGGCGGCGCGCGGCTCGGCCGGGACACCGGTCATCGCGCATCCGCTTCCGGGTCGATCTCCACGATCGCCCGGGCCAGTTCGGCGATCGTCCGCGTCTCGATGAACGTCTCCAGCGGCACGTCCACCCCGATCTCCCGCTGGATGCGCATGGCGATCTCGATGATCAGGATCGAGCGCGTGCCGAGATCGGGCAGGTGGCCGTCGACGCTCAGCCCGTCGGCGTCCACCTGATGGGTCTCCAGGACGTCCCGCCAGATGGCGAGCAGCCGCTCGGGCAGTGGCACGGGCGTGAGGGTGCTGGTCATCGTGAGCACTTCCCTGTGCGTCGGACGGATTCGTTCGCATGCGCCACTCCGGCAGCGCGCCATACCGGACCTCAGCCTGGCCGCGCCTACTAAAGCCCAGCTAAGACCGGTCGCGGCCCGCCGGCCCGCCCATCACAGCAGTCTTAGCTCGGCTTTAGTCACCGTGCTTAGCGTCGAGCCGCTCCCATGGATCAAGTAGCGCTCTCCTGCGTACCGGGACTCCGCTCGCCGTCACTCGCCGATCCCCGACCGAGCTACGCAGGCGGCGCAGGCCGATCTCCTGCGCGGCTCGGGATCGAGCCCTACGAACGCTGTGAAAGGGCGGACGGTAGCGGATGAGCATGAGCACCGAGGACAAACTTCGCGACTACCTGAAGCGTGTCACCGCCGATCTCCGCCGGACCCGGCAACGGCTCGACGCCGCCGTCTCCGGTGAGCAGGAGCCCGTCGCCATCGTCGGCATGGCGTGCCGCTTCCCCGGCGGCGTCGCCTCCCCCGACGACCTGTGGCGGATCGTCGCCGAGGGCGTGGACACCGTCTCGACGTTCCCCACCGACCGCGGCTGGAACATCGAACGGACCGTGCGGGAGTCCGAGACGCTCCTCCCCGAGGGTCGCGAGCCGCAGGGCGCCTTCCTGGACGACATAGCCGGGTTCGACGCCGAGTTCTTCAACATCTCGCCGCGTGAGGCCCTGGCCATGGACCCCCAGCAGCGGGTCATCATGGAGATCTCCTGGGAAGTCCTCGAACACGCCCGTATCGCACCGGACTCGCTGCGCGGGAGCCGCACCGGTGTCTTCATCGGTGCCACCCACCAGGACTACGGCCCCCGGCTGAGCGATCCCGCCGAGGGCGTCGAGGGCCACCTGATGACCGGCAGCCTGCCGAGCGTCATCTCCGGCCGCGTGGCCTTCGCCCTCGGCCTCGAAGGCCCGGCGCTGAGCGTGGACACCGCCTGCTCCTCCTCGCTCTCCGCCCTGCACCTGGCCTGCCAGTCCCTGCGCCAGAAGGAGTGCACGCTCGCCCTCGCCGGCGGCGTCACCCTCATGCCCACGCCCGGCATGCTCATCGACTTCGACCACCAGGGCGGCCTGGCCCCCGACGGCCGCTGCAAGGCGTTCGCGGACGCCGCGAACGGCACCGGACTCGCCGAGGGTGCCGGAATCGTCCTGGTCGAGCGGTTGTCGGACGCCGTACGCAACGGTCGCCGCATCCTGGCCGTGGTGCGCGGCTCGGCGATCAACCAGGACGGCGCCAGCAACGGCCTCTCCGCTCCGAACGGTCCGTCGCAGCAGCGGGTCATCCGGCAGGCGCTGACCAACGCCGGGCTGACGGCCGCCGACGTCGATGCCGTCGAGGCGCACGGCACCGGCACCACGCTGGGCGATCCGATCGAGGCCCAAGCCCTGCTGGCCACCTACGGCCAGGACCGGCCCGCCGAGACCCCTCTGTGGCTGGGGTCGCTGAAGTCCAACCTCGGCCACACCCAGGCCGCCGCCGGCGTCGCCGGTGTGATCAAGATGGTCATGGCGATGCGGGAGGGGATGCTGCCGCGGACCCTGCACATCGACGAACCGACC
>NZ_DASQNP010000124.1:0-47746 GCF_035644915.1 Streptomyces sp. | reverse complement strand
GGCACCGGCGGCGGTGACGGCGGCACCGACGGTGGCTCGCAGACCTGTGTGCTGGACGAGTCGTCCGTGAACTGCGACAACACCGACACGGACGCGGCCGGCACCAAGCCGATCAGCCAGGAGAAGCCGAAGGAGGAGCTGGCCGAGACCGGCGCCGCCGAGACGACCTTCCTGCTGATCGGTGCGGCCACGATGATCGCCGGTGGTGTCGGCTTCCGGCTGATGCCGCGCCTGGCGGGCCGCCGTACGGTCGCCTGAGCGCCGTACGCGGTGCGCGCGTACCCGTCCGCGTGACGGCACGCGCGGAACGCTGAACGAGGGCCCGGGACGCCTGTGCGTCCCGGGCCCTCGGGATGTCCGTGGCCGGTCGTGGGTCGTGTGGTGATGTCGTGTGGTGGCGGTGCGGCGGCACGCCGCGGGAGCCCCGGGGGGCGCCGGACGCCTACGCCGTGGCCTGGCGGGCCAGCAGGGCCACCGCGATCAGGGTCAGCAGCAGGGCGGCCAGCGCCGCCGGAGACAGGGAGCCCAGGACCGAGAACGGGTTCTCCTGGTGCATCCGCGCGCGGTGTGCGCGGCACACCTCGCATCGGCCCTCGCTCACCGGCCCTGCGCAGTTGGCGCACACCAGTCGGTCGCACGTCATGCGATGTCCTCCTTCACAGCGCCAACGCCGCCGGGCGGTGTTCTGTTCCCGCGAGCCCGGAAGCAGCCCGGAAGTTCTGCCTCCACTGTGCCAGGTCCGGGCCAGGGCTGCAGAAAGTCATGGCCAATGCCGGGTTTGTGCCTGATCTGCCCGTGATGGGAACCACCAACACCGGACGCCGTCTGCGGACCTCGCGCGCCTTCGCGTAGGGTCACCACACCGACGGGGAATCACTCCGTGGCTTCCGCTGCCCCTACCCAGGTCGACGTGGTGTAAATCCGTGATCCGATTCGACAACGTCTCGAAGTTCTACCCCAAGCAGAACCGCCCCGCCCTCCGCGACGTCTCGCTGGAGATCGAGCGCGGCGAGTTCGTCTTCCTGGTGGGCTCCTCCGGCTCCGGCAAGTCCACCTTCCTGCGGCTGATCCTGCGCGAGGAGCGCGCCAGCCACGGGCAGGTGCACGTCCTCGGCAAGGACCTCGCCCGCCTGTCCAACTGGAAGGTCCCGCACATGCGCCGCCAGATCGGCACGGTCTTCCAGGACTTCCGGCTGCTCCCCAACAAGACGGTCGGGGAGAACGTCGCCTTCGCCCTGGAGGTGATCGGCAGGTCGCGCGGCGACATCCGCAAGTCCGTTCCCCAGGTGCTCGATCTGGTCGGCCTGGCGGGCAAGGAGGACCGGATGCCCGGCGAGCTGTCCGGTGGTGAGCAGCAGCGGGTGGCCATCGCCCGTGCGTTCGTCAACAAGCCGAAGCTGCTGATCGCCGACGAGCCGACCGGCAACCTCGACCCGCAGACCTCCGTCGGCATCATGAAGCTGCTGGACCGGATCAACCGCACCGGTACGACCGTGGTCATGGCCACCCACGACCAGCAGATCGTCGACCAGATGCGCAAGCGCGTGATCGAACTAGAAAAGGGCCGTCTCGTGCGCGACCAGTCGCGCGGTGTCTACGGCTACCAGCACTGAAAGGACGCCATGCGCGCCCAGTTCGTACTGTCGGAGATCGGCGTCGGTCTCCGCCGCAACCTCACGATGACCTTCGCGGTGATCGTCTCCGTCGCCCTGTCGCTGGCCCTGCTCGGCGGTGCGCTGCTCGCCCGCGAACAGGTCAGCAGCATGAGGGGGTTCTGGTACGACAAGGTCCAGGTGTCGATCTACCTCTGCAACGAGAACGACGCCGACATCGCCCTCACCTGTGCCAGGGGAGCGGTCACCGCGCAGCAGAAGCGCCAGATCCTGGCGGACCTCAAGAAGCTCGACATCGTCGACCAGGTCTACTACGAGTCCGCCGAGCAGGCGTTCAAGCACTACAAGGAGCAGTTCAAGGACGACCCGATGGCCGACCTGCTGACTCCGGACCAGATGCAGGAGTCCTACCGGGTCAAGCTCAAGGACCCGACCAAGTTCGAGGTGATCAACACCGCCTTCTCCGGCCGGGAGGGCATCCAGAAGGTCGAGGACCAGAGGAACCTCCTGGAGAACCTCTTCCGGATGCTCAACGGCATGAACTGGGCGGCCCTCGGACTGATGGGCCTGATGCTGATCGTCGCCCTGCTGCTGATCGTCAACACCGTGCGGGTGGCCGCGTTCAGCAGGCGCCGGGAGACGGGGATCATGCGGCTGGTGGGCGCCTCCAGCTTCTACATCCAGATGCCGTTCATCGCGGAGGCCGCCTTCGCCGGCCTGCTGGGCGCCGTCGGCGCGACCCTGCTGCTGGTGGTCGGCCGCTACTTCCTGATCGACAACGGCCTGTCACTGGCCGCCGAGATGCCGCTGATCAACTTCATCGGCTGGGGCTCGCTGTTCAAGGTGCTGCCGCTGATCTTCGTGGTCGGCGTGCTGATGCCCTCTCTGGCCGCCTTCTTCACGCTGCGTAAGTACCTGAAGGTGTGACGGAGGCCCGGCGCGGGGGCGCCCGGGAGCACCCGGCGCGCGCCCGGGAGCGTGCCGGGTGTGACGAAGGACGCGGCGGGCGTCGGTGCAACCTCCCCTGCGGCGCCCGCCCGTGTCCTAGACTCCGCAGCATGTCGGGTCCGTCGATGTTCGCTCCACGTGGCTCCGTCCGGACCGTGAACGGGTCCGCGGACGGCGAGCACCGGCCCCGCCGCATCCTCCGCGGGGCCGGGCTGACCCTGGTCTTCGTGGCCGCGCTGGCGACCGGTGCCGTCACCGAGTCATGGGGAGGCGTCACCGACAGTGACGCGTCCCCGGTGAGCCCCCGCCCTCTCGGAGCGGGCGCGGAACGGCACCCCGGGGAGGACGGGGACGGGGCGCACGACGCCGAGGAACTGGTCAGTCGCAGCGGCGACCGCTGGTCCGCCGCGTACACCGCGCGCGAGTACGAGGGGCTGCGCCGCGCCCTGGACGGCGAGTACGTCGGCGTGGGCGTCTCCGTCCGCAGGGTCGCCGCCGGCCGGGTCGAGGTCGCCCGCGTCCAGCCCGGCAGCCCCGCCGAGGAGGCCGGTCTCCGCGCCGGCGACCGGCTGCTCACCGTCGACGGCACCGAGGTCGCCGACCGCCCGGTCACCGACATCGTGGCCCTGCTGCGCGGCGGCCCGCCCGGAGAGGGCTCCCCGCCCGGCAGCCGGGTCGTCCTGGGCCTCGACCGCGACGGCCGGAGCTGGCGGGAGGAGCTGAGCCGGGCCAGGCTGACCATGGAGACCGTCACCGTCTCCCCCGCCGGCCCCGGTGTCACCCGCATCAGGATCGACTCGTTCACCAAGGGCTCCGGTGACGCGGTGCGGCGCGCGGCCGACCGGCTTCCGCCGGACGAGGGCGTCCTGCTCGACCTGCGCGGCAACTCCGGCGGCCTGGTCGCCGAGGCCACCGCCGCCGCCTCCGCCTTCCTCGACGGCGGCCTGGTGGCCACCTACGGCGACGGCGGCGCGCAGCGCGCGCTGTACGCCGAGCCCGGTGGGAACACCGAGTCCCCGCTGGTGGTGCTGGTCGACGGCGGCACGATGAGCGCCGCCGAACTGCTGGCCGGCGCCCTCCAGGACCGCGGACGGGCGGTCGTGGTCGGCAACCGCACCTTCGGCAAGGGCTCGGTGCAGGTGCCCCGGGAACAGCCGGACGGCTCGGTGGCCGAGCTGACCGTCGGGCAGTACACCACCCCCGCCGGCCGGACCGTCGAGCGGGAGGGCATCACCCCCGACCTGGAGGTGCGCCCGGGAGACAGCGCGCTGGATGAGGCGCGCACGGTATTGAGTGGCCTCGGCCCCCGGCCGTAGTGGGACAATGGCCCGGCTATGGCTAAAGAGACGGGTCGCAAACTCATCGCGCAGAACAAGAAGGCGCGGCACGACTACCTCATCCTGGACACCTACGAGTGCGGGCTGGTGCTGACCGGCACCGAGGTGAAGTCGCTGCGGCAGGGGCGGGCGTCGCTGGTCGACGGCTTCGCCCAGATCGACGGCGGTGAGGCGTGGCTGCACAACGTCCACATCCCCGAGTACGCCCAGGGGACGTGGACCAACCACAGCGCGCGGCGCAAGCGGAAGCTGCTGATGCACCGTGCGGAGATCGACAAGCTGATCGGCAAGCTCCAGCAGACGGGCCTGACGCTGGTCCCGCTCCAGCTCTACTTCAAGGAGGGCCGGGCCAAGGTCGAGATCGCGCTGGCGCGCGGCAAGAAGGAGTACGACAAGCGGCAGGCGCTGCGGGCCAAGCAGGACCGCCGCGAGGCCGAGCGCGCGATGTCCGCCGCGCGGCGTCGGCAGCGGGCGTAGTGCCCGCCTCCCTCCCGGGCGAGAACATCCCGGGTCCGTTCTCCGCCGGACCCGGCGTACGGCGCTCGGCGCGGGGCGTCCGGCGGCGGTTCCCCCGGGGAATGCGCTGGCAGCCCTCCGCGTTGATCCCGTAGAATGACAGCAGCGCCGTCCGGCTCCGGCCGGGCGAGCTTGTCAAGTGAACATGGGGATGATCGGTTTCGACAGCGGCTGTTGAAGCAGGGGAAGCGAGCCGAGGAACGCGGCAATGATCTCGTTAACCATGTGCCGCGAAAAAATAATCGCCAACAACAAGCGCGATTCCTTCGCCCTCGCTGCCTGAGCAGCGACCTGCGAAGTGTCAGCCCAGGGGTGTTCCCGCCCTGGGGCCTGGCATCAGCTAGGGAACTCCACCGTTAACCCCGGTCACGGGGGTTGACGGGACATCCAACAGTGACTGGGCCTGTCGGCGGCTTGTCCGCGTGACCGCCGGGGCCGAGAAAAGCACAGCGGACTGCGCTCGGAGAAGCCCTGGTTCTGCACCGTTGGACGCGGGTTCGATTCCCGCCATCTCCACTCATCCCATGTGGGTCGAAGGCCCCGCCGTCATCGGACGGCGGGGCCTTCGACCTGTCCGGGGCCGGGTCCGGAGCCCGTCACCGCCGCCGTGCCGGGGCCGCCGCCACCGTCGCCAGGGCCGTCGCCGCCGCGAGCGCGGCGGCCGCCGGCGGCACCGCGTACCCCCACGGGCCGCCCAGGTGCTCCGCCGCCCAGCCGCCGGCCGCCGAGCCGGCGGCGATGCCGCCCAGCAGCGCGGTGACGGCCAGGGTCATGCCCTCGTTCAGCCGGCCGGGCGGGACCAGCCGCTGGACCAGGGACATGCCGGTGACCATCGTGGGGGCCGTCGCCACCCCGGCGACCAGCAGCGCGGGCGCCAGCACCGCCAGGCTGCCGGCGGCCCCGGCGAGCAGCGGCAGCGCCATCAGGGCGGCCATCGCGCCCACGCACACCACGAGGCGCCGCCGCAGCGCGTCCGCCCGGTCCTCCAGGCGCAGCGCGCCGAAGACCAGCCCGGCCGCGCCCGAGCCGACCGCCTGGAGGGCCAGCACGGCCCCGGCCGCGGACGGGTGCCCCAGCGCGTCGGCGTACGCCACCGTCACCACCTCCAGCGCGCCGAAGACCGCGCCGGTGGCGAGGAAGACGGCCAGCAGCGGCGGCAGGCCCGGGCTGCGCAGCGGGGCGGTGGTACGGGTGTGCCCGTCGCGCCGCGCCACGGGCGGTTCGGTGCGGCGCTGGGCGGCGAACAGCAGGGTGCCGGTCAGCAGCAGGACCGCGCCGGCCAGGGTGCCCGCCTCCGGGAAGAGCGCGGTGCACAGGAGACCGGCCAGCACCGGGCCGAGCACGAAGCACAGTTCGTCGAGGGCCTGTTCGAGGGAGTTGGCGGTGTGCCGGGCGGCCTCGTCACGCGGGGTGGGGCCGCGGTGCAGGTGCGCCCAGCGGGCCCGGGCCATGGCCCCGGTGTTGGGGGTGGTGGCGGTGGCCGCGTGGGCGGCGAACAGCGCCCAGTCGGGCGCGCCGTGGCGCACGCACAGCACCAGCGCCAGCGAGCCCGCCGCGGCGGCGGTCGCCGCGGGCACGGCGACGCGGGCCTGCCCGTACCGGTCCACCAGCCGGGCGGTCAGCGGTGCCACGACGGCCGTCACCGCCAGACCGGTGGCGACGACGGCCCCGGCGAGCGCGTACGAGCCGCGGGTGCCGGCGATCATGATGATCGCGCTGACGCCGAACATGCCCATCGGCAGCCTGGCGAGCAGGCTCGCCAGGCAGAACGCGGCCGTACCGGGCGCGGCGAACAGCCGCGCGTACGGCGCGGTCCAGCGCGGGGGCGGACGGCGGACGGCGGTGCGGCCGGTGGTGCGGACGGGGGCGGCGGGGGCCGTGCGGTGGACGGCGACCAGGGTCTCGCCGCCCATCGCGAACAGCGGCGCGGCGGGCCCGTCGCGGCGGCGGACGTAGGTGGGAGTGGGGAGCCCGGTGGAGTGATGTGGCATGCACACACCGTCGGGCAGCCGGCCGGGAGGCGTCCAACACCTGGTCACCGGCCATTCACGCGAATCCGTTGTCAGTGTGCTGCCCGGTTGCCATCATGAGGCGTGCCCCGAGACACCGAACCCCGGCTGCTGCGCGCCTTCGTCGCCGTCGCCGACGAGCTGCACTTCACCCGGGCCGCCACACGGCTGTTCGTCGCCCAGCAGGCGCTGAGCCGTGACATCCGGCGCCTGGAGGAGAGGTTCGGGACCGCGCTGTTCGTCCGCACGACCCGTCAGGTCACCCTGACCCCCGAGGGGGAGCGGCTGCTGCCGTACGCCCGGCGCGTGCTGGCCGCGTACGACGAACTCGCCGCCGCCGCCGTGCGCGACGGGCGCCCCCTGCTGGTCGACGTCGCCGCCCCGGTGAGCACCGGGCAGCTCGTGCTGGACGAGGCCCGGCGCCTGGCGCCCGGGGTGGAGTTCGTCGCCCGCTTCCACAGCGGGCTGACCGGCGCCGCCGCGGAGATCGTCGGCGGGCGGCTGGACGTCTCCTTCGGCCGCGCCGCCGGACTGGACCCGGCCGTCCTGGCCGCCCTCGACCACCGGCTGGTCCGCCACGAGCGGGTGGCCGTGCTGCTGCCCGAGGGACACCGGCTGGCCCGGCTGCCCCGGGTGCCGCTGGACGCGCTGGCGGGGGAGACGCTGTACGCCGGGGCGGGCAACGAGGGGACCGCCGAGTGGACCGACTACGCCCGCCGCCTCTTCGCGGCCCGCGGCATCGAACTCGCCCCGCCCTTCCCGAAGATCGAGGGGGAGGCGGAGTTCACCCGGGTCGTGCGCGGCCGGGGCTGGTCGGTGCTGGCCAGCGAGGTCTTCACCGGCGTGCCGGGCATGGTCCTGCGTCCGCTGACCGATCCGGTGCCGCTCTCACCGGTCTCGATGGTGTGGCGGCGCGGGCTGCGCCATCCGGGGCTGGACGCGCTCCTGGACGCCGCGTGGCGGCTGGGCCAGGAGGGGCGCTGGCGGACGCGCCCGGACGGCTCCTGGCTCCCCGAACAGGACGAACGCCTCGTCGAGGGCCGCCGGGCCGGCGGCACCGGGCCGGCCCGCGCCGGCCGGCCGTGACGCACGGGCGGCACCGACGGGGCGGGCCGGGACGCCCGGCACACGGGCGGCGGGCTCACACGAGCCCGTGTCCCGGGGTGAGAGCAAGGTTGCGCGGAGGTCACCTGGCGGCACCGGGGTGAAACGCGCCGTCCCTAGCGTCGGGTGGCGACACCCGACACCGTGGAGGCGCCATGACCGCTCCGGCCACCGCACGCGGCGGCAGCCGCTGGATCGAGCACTGGGATCCGGAGGACGAGGAATTCTGGGAGAGGGAGGGCCGGCACGTCGCCCGGCGCAACCTCGTCCTGTCGGTGCTCTCCGAGCACATCGGCTTCTCCGTGTGGAGCATGTTCTCGGTGCTCGCCCTGTTCATGGGCCCCGAGTACGGCATCGACCCGGCCGGGAAGTTCTTCCTGGTCGCCGTCGCCTCGCTGGTCGGCGCGGCCCTGCGCGTCCCCTACGGCTTCGCGGTCGCCCGCTTCGGCGGCCGCAACTGGACGGTGATCAGCGCGGCGATGCTGCTGGTGCCCACCACCGCCCTGCTGGCGGTGATGGAGCCGGGGACGCCGTACGCCGTCTTCATGGCGGTCGCGGTCCTCACCGGGATCGGCGGCGCCAACTTCGCCTCCTCCATGACCAACGTCAACGGTTTCTACCCGCTGCGGCTGAAGGGCTGGGCGCTGGGGATGAACGCCGGCGGCGGCAACATCGGCGTCGCCGTCGTCCAGCTCGCCGGCCTGCTGGTCATCGCGGTCGCCGGGGCCGCGCAGCCCAGGCTGCTGCTCGCCGCCTACCTGCCGCTGATCGTCCTGGTCACCGTGCTCAGCGCGCGGTACATGGACAACCTCGGCCCGGTGCGCAACGACACGCGCGCGGCGAAGGAGGCCGCGGCGGACCGCCACACCTGGATCATGGCGTTCCTCTACATCGGCACCTTCGGTTCCTTCATCGGCTACGGCTTCGCCTTCGGCCTGGTGCTGCAGACCCAGTTCGGCCGCACCCCCCTCCAGGCCGCCTCCCTGACCTTCATCGGCCCGCTGCTGGGCTCGCTGGTCCGCCCCGTCGGCGGCCGGCTCGCCGACCGGCTCGGCGGCGCCCGCGTGACGCTGTGGAACTTCGGGGCCATGACGGCCGCGGTCGGCTCCATCGTCGCGGCGTCGGCGCGGGAGTCGCTGCCGCTGTTCATCGCCTCCTTCGTCGTGCTGTTCGTGCTCACCGGCCTGGGCAACGGCTCCACCTACAAGATGATCCCGGGCATCTTCCAGGCCAAGGCCCTGGCGGCGGGCCTGGAGGGGGAGGCGGCGGCCGCCCGCGCCCGCCGGTTGTCGAGCGCCTCCATGGCCCTGATCGGGGCGGTCGGCGCCGTCGGCGGCGTGGGCATCAACCTCGCCCTGCGCCAGTCCTTCCTGGCCTCCGGCAGCGGCACCGGCGCCTTCGCCGTCTTCCTCGGCTACTACGTGGTCTGCGCGGCGGTGACCTGGTTCGTATACCTGCGGCGCACGGCCCCCGCGCCCGCCGCCCCCGGCACGGACCGCCCGGAGGCGGCCGGGCCGGAGACGCGCCCCGTCTACGCGGAGGTGTGACGGGGTCCGCGCGCACCACCCGTAACACCGGGGAAATCGCGGTGAACCGAGCCCGTCACGGATCATTGACAGGCTCGGTACGCCCTGACGGCCCGTACGGAGCGGCCCGTGCAACGACTGCGGACGAGGACCCCATGCACCAGGTCGGACCACTGGAAGGCTTCACCGTCGGCGTCACCGCCGCCCGGCGCGCCGACGAACTGGGAGCGCTGCTGGAGCGGCGCGGCGCGGAGGTGCTGCACGCCCCGGCACTGCGCATCGTGCCGCTGGCCGACGACGGCGAACTCCTCGCCGCGACCAGGGAGCTGCTCGACCGCGCGCCCGACGTGGTGGTGGCCACCACCGCGATCGGCTTCCGCGGCTGGGTGGAGGCCGCGGACGGCTGGGGCCTGGGCGACGGGCTGCGGGCCCTGCTGGGCGCGGTGGAACTGCTCGCCCGCGGGCCCAAGGTGCGCGGCGCGGTCCGGGCCGCCGGACTGACCGAGGACTGGTCGCCGCCGTCGGAGTCCCTGGCCGAGGTCCTGGACCGGCTGCTGGCGGAGGGCGTCTCGGGGCGCCGGGTCGCCGTCCAGCTCCACGGCGAGCCGCTGCCCGGCTTCGTGGAGGCCCTGCGCGCCGCGGGGGCGGAGGTCGTCGGGGTGCCGGTCTACCGCTGGCTGCCGCCGGAGGACATCGCCCCGGTGGACCGGCTCGTCGACGCCGTCCTGGCCCGCACCGTGGACGCGGTCACCTTCACCAGCGCCCCCGCCGCGGCCTCGCTGCTGGACCGCGCGGAGCGGCGCGGCGTACGGGAGGAACTGCTCGGGGCGCTCCGCCACGACGTGCTGGCCGCCTGCGTGGGACCGGTCACCGCCGCGCCGCTGGAGGCCCACGACGTGCCGGCGGCACGGCCCGAGCGCTTCCGGCTCGGGCCGCTGGTCCAGCTCCTCTGCCGCGAACTGCCCGCCCGCGCGCCCGTCCTGCCCGTGGCCGGGCACCGGCTGGAGATCCGCGGCCGCGCGGTGGTCGTGGACGGCGAACTGCGGCCCGTGCCGCCCGCCGGGATGGCGCTGCTGCGGGCGCTGGCCCGGCGGCCCGGCTGGGTGGTCTCCCGCGCCGACCTGCTGCGCGCGCTGCCGGGCACCGGACGCGACGAGCACGCCGTGGAGACGGCGATGGCGCGGCTGCGCGCGGCGCTGGGCCGTCCCCGGATGATCCAGACGGTGGTCAAGCGCGGCTACCGGCTCGCCCTGGACCCGTCGGGCGTCCCGGCCCGGGGCGCCGCGGCGGCCCGCACCGCCGAGGGCTGAACGTCCGGCCTACACCATCCGTATCCCCCGGCGGGAGCCGTTTCGCCAATCCCGTAGAACTCCCGGGATTCTCGTCGACGGGGAGGACGGTGTGCGTGAGGATGCCGCCGTGATGGACCGACCGCGACCGTACGTGCAGGAGGGGCCGGACGAGGAACTGATGCGGGTGCTGTACCGCGAGCACGCCGGCCCGCTGCTCGCGTACGTCCTCCGGCTGGTCGCCGGGGACCGGCACCGCGCCGAGGACGTCGTGCAGGAGACGCTGCTGCGCGCCTGGCGCAACGCCGACCGGCTGGGCGGCACCGGCGGATCGGTGCGGCCGTGGCTGGTGACCGTCGCGCGGCGCATCGTCATCGACGGCCACCGCGGACGGCGTGCCCGCCCGCAGGAGGTCGACGACGGCCCGCTGGAGACGCTCGCCGCCGCCGACGAGATCGACCGGGCGCTGCGGCTGATGACGATCGCGGACGCCCTGGGCGAGCTGTCCGAGGCGCACCGCACGGTGATCGTCGAGACGTACTTCAAGGGCCGCACCGTCACCGAGGCCGCCCACGTCCTGGGCGTGCCGACCGGTACGGTTCGCTCCCGGGTCTTCTACGGGCTGCGGCAACTGCGGCTCGCGCTGGAGGAGCGGGGGGTGACCATGCCGTGAACGACTCCGTGAACAACGCCGCGAACGGTGCCGCGAACGGTGCCGACGAGCACCTGGACGTCGGCGCGTACGCCCTGGGGGTGCTCGACCCGCGGGACGCCGCGCACTTCGAGGCCCACCTGGCGACCTGCGCCCGGTGCGCCTACCGGCTCGCCGAGCTGTCGCCCCTGCCCGACCTGCTGGCCGAGATCGCGCCGGGCCCGGCGGGGCCCGCCGGGCCCCTGGGACCGCCGGGCGGCCCGGCGCCGCCGGCGGTGGAGCCGCCGCCCGCCCTGCTGGACCGGCTGCTGGAGCGGATCGCGGCCGTCCGCCGCCGGCAGCGCAGGCGGCGCTGGGCGCTGGCCGCCGTGGTGGCCCTGCTGCTCGCCGGGGGACCGGCGGTGACGGCCGCGCTCACCGCGCAGGAGCAGCAGCGGGAGCAGCGGCCCGCGCCCGCGTACGCCGCCTCCGCCAAGGCGCTGTTCGACCGCGGCGGCGAGCGGCTGGCCGCCACCGACGCGGACACCGGCGCGGACGCGGCGGTCGCGCTGTGGGAGCGGCCGTGGGGCACCGAGGTGGCCCTGCGGCTGTCGGGCGTGGCCGGGCCGCAGAGCTGCGACCTGGTGGCGGTCTCCCGCGACGGCGGCAGGCAGACGGTCACCACCTGGTCCGTTCCGGCTTCAGGGTACGGCGACACCCCGCTCTACACGGTCGGCGGCACCGGAATCGAGCGCTCCGACATCGAGCGCTTCGAGATCCGCACCCTCGACGGGCGCCACCTGGTGACGCTGCCGGCCGCGTGACCGGCGCCCGCCGCCCCCGTTCGCGCCCTTTCCGCGCGTGCGCGCGTGCGCACCACCTCCGCGTCGCGTACGGTTGACGGCTGCCCTGAGTACACCAGAAGGGGGCCGTGCGTTGGGAGCGCAGGAGACAGTGCAGCCGGTGCCGCGGGCCGAGGGGGGGAGCCGCCAGGACGACCAGCGCGACGACCAGCGCGACGACCGGCGCGGCGGCCGTCGGGACGACGGGGTGCGGGAGCGGGAGATCCGCGGGGAGCAGGAGCATCTCGACGCGGTCTACCGCCGTCTGGGGGAGAAGATCCACGAGGCGGAGTTCCTCATGGCGGACGCCGCCAAGCGGGCCCAGGTCGGCACGCCGGGGGCGCTCGCCGAGCGGGACGCGCAGGTCTTCCGCGCCGGAGTGCACCTCAACCGGCTCAACAGCGAGTTCGAGGACTTCCTCTTCGGCCGGGTCGACCTGCTGCTCGGCAAGGACGGCGAGCGCGGGCCGGACGGCGCGTACACCTCCGTGGAGCCCGCCGACGACGCCGTGCGCCCCGACAACACCGCCGACATCGCCGAGACCCTGCACATCGGGCGGCTCGGCGTGCTGGACGCCGACTACACCCCGCTGGTCATCGACTGGCGCGCCCCGGCCGCCGCGCCCTTCTACCGGGCCACCCCGGTGGCACCGGGCCGGGTGGTGCGCCGGCGGGTGATCCGCAGCCGGGGACGCCGGGTGCTGGGCGTGGAGGACGACCTGCTGCGCCCGGAGCTGACCGCGTACCTGGACGGCGAGGAGCTGGCGGTGGTCGGCGACGGCGCCCTGATGGCGGCGCTGGGCCGGTCCCGCGGCCACTCCATGCGCGACATCGTCGCCTCCATCCAGGCCGAGCAGGACGAGGTGATCCGCGCCCCCGCCGTCTCCGTCACCGAGGTCGAGGGAGGCCCCGGCACGGGCAAGACGGCGGTCGCGCTGCACCGCGCCGCGTACCTGCTCTACCAGGACCGGCGGCGGTACGCGGGCGGCATCCTGATCGTCAGCCCGACCCCGCTGCTGGTGTCGTACACCGAGGGCGTGCTGCCGTCCCTGGGCGAGGAGGGCCAGGTCGCCATCCGCGCACTGGGCTCGCTGGTGGAGGACGCCGAGGCCGACACCTACGACGAGCAGCCCGTCGCCCGGATCAAGGGCTCCTCCCGGATGGTGAAGGTGCTGCGCCGGGCGGCGCGCGGCGTGCTGGAACTCGGCGCGCCGGGATCGGCCGGGGCGCCCGGCACGCTGCGGGTGGTGGCCTTCGGCGCGCGGATCGAGCTGGGCGCCGAGGACCTGCGGGGAATCCGCGCCCAGGCGCTGGGCGGCACCGCGCCCGTCAACCTGCTGCGCCCGCGCGCCCGGCGGCTGCTGCTGGACGCGCTCTGGGAGAGGTCCGGGGCCGGCCGGCGGTACACCGACCCCGAGCTGGCGGCCGAGGCGCGGCAGGCGTTCGACGAGGACGTCTCCACCGAGCCCGCCTTCACCGGCTTCCTCGACGCCTGGTGGCCCGAGCTGACCCCGCGCCGGGTGCTGGCCGCGATGGGCGACGAGAAGCGGCTCGGCCGCTGGGCGCGCCGGATCCTCCAGCCCCGCGAGGTGCGCCGGCTGGCGCGTTCGCTGGCCCGGCTGGACGCCGACGGCTCCGGCCCGCTGTCCGTCCACGACGTCGCGCTCCTGGACGAGCTGCGGGTCCTGCTCGGCGCCCCCGCCCGCCCCCGGGTGCGGGAGGCGGACCCGCTGGACCAGCTCACCGGCCTGGAGGAGCTGACCACCTACGCCGACCGCCTCGCCGGCCGCCCGGGCCGCGACGGGCGGGCCGCGGCCGCCGGGCAGGACGAGCGCACCGACTACGCGCACGTCATCGTGGACGAGGCGCAGGACCTCACCCCCATGCAGTGGCGGATGGTCGGCCGCCGGGGCCGCCACGCGACGTGGACGGTCGTCGGCGACCCGGCGCAGAGCTCCTGGTCCGATCCGGAGGAGGCCGCCGCCGCCCGCGACGAGGCGCTGGGCAACCGCCCGCGCCGCCGCTTCGAGCTGACGGTGAACTACCGCAACCCGGCCGAGGTCGCCGAGCTGTCCGCCCGGGTGCTCGCCCTGGCCATGCCGGGCGTACGCCCGCCCAGAGCGGTGCGCTCCACGGGCCTGACACCCCGCTTCGCGGTCGTCTCCGGCGAGGACGTGGGCGGGGCCGTCCGCGACGAGGCGCGGCGGCTGCTGGCCGAGGTGGAGGGCACCGTCGGCGTGGTGGTGGCCATGAGCCGCCGCGAGCAGGCCCGCGCCTGGCTGGCCGGGCTGGGCGACCGGGTGGTGCCGCTGGGCAGTCTGGAGGCGAAGGGCCTGGAGTACGACGCGACGCTGGTGGTCTCGCCCGCGGAGATCGCGGACGAGTCCCCGGCCGGGCTGCGGGTGCTCTACGTGGCGCTGACGCGGGCCACGCAGCGGCTGACGGTCCTGTCGCGGGAGGCCGACCTGCCGGACGCGGACGGGGTGCCGGACCTGCTGCGGGAGTGAGGTCTTCGGCGGCGGGCGCCCGGGACCCGGCCCCGGGGGGAGCCCCGCGCGGAGTCCCGGGCGCGGTTCCACGCCGCGGTCACACGCGGAGTCCGGGCGGAATCATCACCGCCGATCGTTTGTTAGCCTGGCTGTGGCACCGGCCCGATCCAAGCCCCCGGGCCCAACCTTAGTCGCTTCGAGCGACCACTTGCCGCGAGGCGAGCATGGCGGGTCGGTGTCACTCGACCCGAGCGAGAAGGGGTCCGCACCGCCGTAACGGCGGTGCGGACCCCTTCCGCGTCAGCCCCTCCCGGCAGCCCTCCCGGCGGCTCCTCCGCCGGTCCTCCCGGCCCCTCCGCCGGCCGCCGGGCCGCGACGCCCCTCCCCGGACCTCCGCATCCGGCCGGGACGTCCCGTATGGCGGAAAACATCTTCCGCCCAGAGGGACCGGTTACCGCGTACCGAACGGTAAGTGGGACGATCGGGTGACGTGACCCGGCCCGGACCGGGGCCACGGCACAGCACACCGGGAAAGTGAAAAGCAGAGGAAACAGGCCATGGCAACGGCGCCCAGTGTCTCCTACTCGATGACCATCCGCCTGGAAGTGCCCGCCGGGGGATCGGCGGTCAGCCAGCTCACCACGGCCGTGGAGTCCTCCGGCGGTTCGGTCATCGGTCTGGACGTCACCGCCTCCGGCCACGAGAGACTCCGCATCGACGTCACGATCGCGGCGTCCTCCACCGCGCACGCGGACGAGATCGTCGCCAAGCTGCGGGACATCGAGGGCGTGGCCATCGGCAAGGTCTCCGACCGCACGTTCCTGATGCACCTCGGCGGCAAGATCGAGATGGCGTCGAAGCATCCCATTCGCAACCGCGACGACCTGTCCATGATCTACACCCCCGGCGTCGCCCGGGTGTGCACCCAGATCGCGGCCAACCCCGAGGACGCCCGCCGGCTGACCATCAAGCGCAACTCCGTCGCGGTCGTCACCGACGGCTCGGCCGTGCTGGGCCTGGGCAACATCGGGCCGAAGGCCGCCCTGCCGGTGATGGAGGGCAAGGCGGCCCTCTTCAAGCGGTTCGCGGGCATCGACGCCTGGCCGCTGTGCCTGGACACCCAGGACACCGACGCCATCGTCGAGATCGTCAAGGCCGTCGCCCCCGGCTTCGCGGGCATCAACCTGGAGGACATCTCCGCCCCCCGCTGCTTCGAGATCGAGGCGCGGCTGCGCGAGGCGCTGGACATCCCCGTCTTCCACGACGACCAGCACGGCACCGCCATCGTCGTGCTGGCCGCCCTGACCAACGCGCTGCGCGTGGTCGGCAAGGACATCGGCGACGTGCGGGTGGTGATGTCCGGCGCGGGAGCGGCCGGCACGGCCATCCTCAAGCTGCTGCTGGCCGCCGGCGTGAAGCACGCGGTGGTCGCCGACATCCACGGCGTGGTGCACGCCGGACGCGCCGACCTGGTGGACGCCGCCCCCGACTCGCCGCTGCGCTGGATCGCCGAGAACACCAACCCCGACGGCCTCACCGGCACCCTCAAGCAGGCCGTCGTCGGCGCCGACGTCTTCATCGGCGTCTCCGCCCCGGACGTGCTCGGCGCCGAGGACGTGGCGGCGATGGCCGACGGCGCGATCGTCTTCGCGCTCGCCAACCCCGACCCGGAGGTGGACCCGGCGATCGCCCGCCAGACCGCGGCGGTGGTGGCCACCGGCCGCTCGGACTTCCCCAACCAGATCAACAACGTGCTGGTCTTCCCCGGCGTGTTCCGCGGTCTGCTGGACGCCCAGGCGCGCACGGTCAACGAGGACATGATGCTGGCCGCCGCCCGGGCCCTGGCCGACGTGGTGCACGAGGACGAGCTGAACGCGAACTACATCATCCCGAGCGTCTTCAACGAGAAGGTCGCGGGAGCCGTCGCCGGGGCGGTGCGGGACGCCGCCAGGGCGGCCGGGGAAGTTGTGACGACCACCACGCCGAGCCTGTGACGCCGGCCCGGCGCGTCGGGGGCACAGCACCCGGATGGCCCCTTAAGGTGGCGAAAGCCGCACCAGGAGTGACTACGGAGCGTCATCGCAGCGTGTCACGGGCGCTCTTCGTGTGACGTCACAGGGCGCCGGATTGGCTTTACCCCCGCAGGTGGAGGCAGGATGCGTTCCGGGCGCGAGGGTCTGGAAGCAGACCCGGGTCCGGGGACTGTCCGAGGGCCCTGGCAGCATCGGCTTCGATCTCACGCCTCACAGGCAAGAAAAACACGGGAGTACGAAATATGAACCGCAGTGAGCTGGTGGCCGCGCTGTCCGAGCGCGCCCAGGTGACTCGCAAGGATGCCGACGCCGTGCTGGCCGCGTTCGCCGAGACCGTCGGCGAGGTCATCGCCAAGGGCGACGAGAAGGTCACCATTCCCGGCTTCCTGACCTTCGAGCGCACCCACCGTGCCGCTCGTACCGCGCGCAACCCGCAGACCGGCGAGCCCATCGAGATCCCGGCCGGGTACAGCGTGAAGGTCTCCGCGGGTTCCAAGCTGAAGGAGGCCGCCAAGGGCAAGTGAGCCCTGGCGCGCAGCCTCAGCGGGCGCACACACGGACGAGGGCGGTCACCCCGGTCGGGGTGACCGCCCTGTCGGTCTCCGGCCGGCCGGGGCACCGGCGGCCGTCGGCGGGTCAGGAGGGCAGCTCGATGCGCGCCCCCAGGGCCGGCAGCTTCTCCATGAAGTTCTCGTAGCCCCGGTTGATCAGGCTGATGCCGTGGACCCGGGAGGTGCCCTGCGCCGCCAGGGCGGCGATCAGGTACGAGAAGCCGCCGCGGAGGTCGGGGATGACCAGGTCGGCGCCCTGGAGCTTCGTCGGGCCCGAGACGACCGCCGAGTGGAGGAAGTTGCGCTGGCCGAAGCGGCACGGCATGCCGCCCAGGCACTCGCGGTAGAGCTGGATGTGCGCGCCCATCTGGTTGAGCGCGGAGGTGAAGCCCAGCCGGGACTCGTACACCGTCTCGTGCACGATCGACAGGCCCGACGCCTGGGTGAGGGCGACGACCAGCGGCTGCTGCCAGTCGGTCTGGAAGCCGGGGTGCACGTCCGTCTCCAGGGCGATGGCGTTGAGCGCGCCGCCCGGGTGCCAGAAGCGGATGCCGTCGTCGTCCACCTCGAACGCGCCGCCCACCTTGCGGTAGGTGTTGAGGAACGTCATCATCTCGCGCTGGCTGGCGCCGCGCACGTACACGCTGCCCTCGGTGGCCAGCGCCGCGCTCGCCCAGGAGGCGGCCTCCAGGCGGTCCGGCAGGGCGCGGTGGTTGTAGCCGCCCAGCTTCTCCACACCGGTGATGCGGATCGTCCGGTCGGTGTCCATGGAGATGATGGCGCCCATCTTCTGCAGCACGCAGATGAGGTCCTCGATCTCCGGTTCCACGGCGGCGTTGGAGAGTTCGGTCACACCCTCGGCCAGCACGGCCGTCAGCAGCACCTGTTCGGTGGAGCCGACCGACGGGTACGGCAGCCGGATCTTGCAGCCGCGCAGCCCGCGCGGGGCCTCCAGGTACTGTCCGTCGGCGCGCTTCTCGATGACGGCGCCGAACTCGCGCAGCACGTCGAAGTGGAAGTTCACCGGCCGTCCGCCGATGTCGCAGCCGCCCAGGCCCGGTATGAAGGCGTGGCCCAGGCGGTGCAGCAGCGGACCGCAGAAGAGGATCGGGATGCGGGACGAACCCGCGTGGGCGTCGATGTCGGCGACGTTGGCGCTCTCCACGTGCGAGGGGTCGAGCACCAGTTCCCCCGGCTCCTCGCCGCTGCGCACGGTGACGCCGTGCAGCTCCAGCAGGCCGCGGACGACCCGCACGTCGCGGATGTCGGGGACGTTGCGCAGACGGCTCGGTTCGCTGCCGAGCAGTGCGGCGACCATGGCCTTGGGCACGAGGTTCTTCGCGCCGCGGACTTTGATCTCGCCCTCCAGCGGTGTGCCGCCGTGGACAAGAAGTACGTCGTCAGTGCCGGTCATGGGCCTCGCGTTCCAGGATGAAAAAGAGCAGGGGCACTGGAATGGTAATCGCCGCGCGTCGCCCCGGTGTTCGCCGTGCGGCGGTGCGGACGGCCTCCCGCGGGTCTCCGGCGGCGGTGCGGACGGTCCCGTGGCGGGCACCGCTTCTGCGCCGTTCCGGAAGGTTATAGGGGGGTTGGCTCCCCATCGGGGGCCCGAGTGCGGGATCATTGGTGCATGACCGAGGTGACCTCGCTCACCGGGCGGCTGCTCGTCGCGACACCGGCGCTGACCGACCCGAACTTCGACCGTGCGGTGGTGCTGCTCCTCGACCACGACGAGGAGGGCTCGCTGGGCATCGTCCTCAACCGGCCGACGCCCGTCGACGTCAAGGACGTCCTGGAGCCCTGGGCCGCCCTGGCCGGGGAGCCGGGCGTGGTCTTCCAGGGCGGTCCGGTGTCGCTGGACGCGGCGCTCGGCGTCGCCGTCATCCCCGGCGGCGAGGGCCCGCTGGGATGGCGGCGGGTGCACGGGGCCATCGGCCTGGTGGACCTGGAGGCACCGCCGGAGCTGCTCGCCGCCGAACTGGGCTCGCTGCGCATCTTCGCCGGGTACGCCGGATGGGGGCCGGGCCAGTTGGAGAGCGAGCTGGAGGAGGGCGCCTGGTACGTCGTGGAGTCCGAGCCCGGGGACGTCTACGCGCCCGATCCGCAGCGGCTGTGGCGGGCCGTGCTGCGCCGTCAGCGCAGCGAGCTGGCGATGGTGGCCACCTACCCGGACGACCCGTCGCTGAACTAGCCCCCGCCTCCCGCCGGGCGGGCCGGGCGCGGGCGGCTCCGGCGCGGACCGCAGTACGCTGGCTCCATGAGCACTCCTGAGCCCGAGCGCGGGACGGGCACCGGCACCCTCGTCGAGCCCACCCCGCAGGTGTCCCACGGCGATGGCGATCACGAGCGCTTCGCCCACTACGTCCAGAAGGACAAGATCATGGCCAGCGCGCTCGACGGCACCCCCGTCGTGGCGCTCTGCGGCAAGGTCTGGGTGCCGGGGCGCGACCCCAAGAAGTACCCGGTCTGCCCCATGTGCAAGGAGATCTACGAGTCCCTGGGATCAGGCGGCGACGGCAAGGGCAAGGACGGCGGCGGGAAGTGACGCCGCCCCGGTGAGGCCCCCGGCCTCGTCCGGCCCGCCCTGAGCCCTTCCGCGCGAGGGCGCCGCAGGGCTTTCCGCACCTCTTCCGGCGGCCCCCGGAACACGCCGAGGCGTGTTCCGGGGGCCGCCGTGGCGTTCGTGCCGGGTCCGGCCCGCGGCGCGGGGCGCGTGCGGGCCACGGAGTGGTCGAGACCTCTTGTCGGCCGCCGTGGGGCCCCCTAGTCTCCTGCGGAGTTGTGCAGAGCGAAACAGCCGTTGCACATGGTGCAACACAGCTCCAGTGGGGGTCACGCCCATGAAGTTCTCCGCCCGCACGGCCGCCCCCGTGGCGGCGCTCCTCCTCGCCGCGCTCACCGCCTCCGCCTGCGCCCCCTCCACCTCCGGGGGCGACGGCGCGACCGAGGACCGCAGGAGCGGCACGGTGCGCGTGTGGCTGTTCAAGGAGGTCAACAACGAGCCCAAGGAGCGCATCGTCGACGAGGTCGTCCGCGCGTTCACGAAGAAGCACGACGGCGTCGAGGTCGACGTGCGGTACATCCCGGTCGAGAGCCGCGCCGAGAGGATCAAGGCGGCCTTCAACGACCCCTCCTCCGCCCCCGACCTGATCGAGTACGGCAACACCGACACCGCCGGATACGTCGCCGACGGCGGCCTCGCCGACATCACCGAGGAGTTCGGGGACTGGGACCAGGCCGCGGACACCGACCCGACCGCCCGGGAGTCGGTGACCGTGGACGGCAAGGTCTACGGCGCTCCGCTCTTCGTGGGCGTGCGCGCCCTGTACTACCGCACCGACGTCTTCGACGACCTCGGCCTGGAGCCGCCGGGGACCCTTCAGGAGGTCGCCACCGCCGCCCGGCGGATCCGCGCGGAGCGGCCGGACCTGTACGGCATCGCCGTCGGCGGCGCGTACACCTACGGCGCGCTGCCCTTCGTCTGGGCCCACGGCGGCCACCTGGCCGAACGGAAGGGCGGCACGTACACCGCCGCCGTCGACGGCGCCGCCGCGAGGAAGGGCGTCGAGGCGTACACCGACCTCTTCGGCGAGGACAACTGCCCCGCCGCCAAGTGCGCCGAGATGGGCGGCAACGACACCGTGGAGGCGTTCGCGGCCGGCAAGGCCGGCATGGTCATCGGCGGCGACTTCAGCCGCCAGGCGATGGAGGACGGGAAGGTCCGGGGCAAGTACGCCGTCGTCCCGCTGCCGGGGGTGGAGAAGGGCGAGATCGCCCCGGCCTTCGCGGGCGGCAACAACCTCGGCGTGCTCCGCAGCAGCGACCACCGCACCCTGGCCGTCGAACTGCTGAAGTCGCTGGCGGGCAAGGAGACCCAGCGGAAGCTGTTCGACGAGATGGGCTTCCTGCCGACCTTCACCGACACCCGTCAGGAGGCCGCCGCCTCCGAGCCGTTCGTCGAGCCGTTCGTCAAGACCCTGGCCGCCGGAACGGAGTTCGTGCCCGCCACCCCCGCCTGGGCGGAGATCGACGCCTCGCGGGTGCTGCCGGTGATGTTCCAGGAGATCGTCAGCGGCCGGAAGGACGTCGCCGCCGCGACCCGGGACGCGGCGGCGCGGATGGACGAGGCGTTCGGCAAGGCCGCGGACTGAACCCATGGCCGCGAACGTCACCACCGGACCCGCCGCGGCGCGCGAGCCCGTGGCGCCCCCGCCGGACCGGTCACCGCGGCCCCCGGGCGGGCGCGGGCGCGGTCCCGCCCGCCCGGGGGGCGGCTGGACGCCCTGGCTCTACCTCGCCCCCGCCCTGGTGGTCCTCGCCGGACTGCTGGTCTACCCGGTGTACCAACTCGGGCTGATCTCCGTCCTGGAGTACACCCAGGCCCAGGTCAGCGGCGGCGAGCCCACCACCTTCCGGGGCCTGGACAACTACGCCGAGCTGTTCGGCGACTCCCGGTTCTGGGAGGTGCTGGCGGCCACGGTGGTGTTCGCCGCCGCCTGCGTGGTGAGCACCCTGGCGGTCGGCTGCGCGCTCGCCGTCCTCCTCACCCGGGTGCGGGCCGTGCCCCGGCTGCTGCTGATGCTCGCCGCGCTCGGCGCCTGGGCGACCCCGGCGATCACCGGCTCGACGGTCTGGGTGTTCCTCTTCGACCCCGACTTCGGGCCGGTCAACAAGGTGCTGGGCCTGGGCGACTTCTCCTGGACGTACGACCGCTACAGCGCTTTCGCCCTGGTGCTGTTCGAAGTCGTCTGGTGTTCCTTTCCCTTCGTCATGGTGACGATGTACGCGGGAATCCGGGCCATTCCGGCCGAGGTGCTGGAGGCGGCGGCCCTGGACGGCGCGTCCGTCTGGCGGATCTGGCGCAGCGTCATGGCGCCGATGCTGCGGCCCATTCTCGTCGTCGTCACCATCCAGTCGATCATCTGGGACTTCAAGGTCTTCACCCAGATCTACGTGATGACGGGCGGCGGCGGCATCGCCGGGCAGAATCTCGTGCTCAACGTCTACGCCTACCAGGTGGCGTTCGCCTCGTCGCAGTACAGCCTCGGTTCGGCCATCGGCGTGGTGATGCTGCTGATCCTGCTGGCCGTCACCCTGGTCTACCTGCGCCTGCTGCGCCGCAGGGGGGAGGAACTGTGAACAGTCCGGTGCCCGGCGCGCCGGCGCAACCGGTGGCGCGCCCGGTGATGCGGCCGGTGGCGCGCCCGGTGGTGAGGAGGCCCTGGCGACTGGCCGCCGAGGCGACGGCCGTGCTGGTCGCGGCCGTGGTCGCCTTCCCGCTGTACTGGATGGTGCTGTCGGCGTTCAAACCGGCGGGCGAGGTGCAGTCCGGCACGCCGCGCCCGTGGACGCTGAATCCGTCGCTGGACGCGTTCCGCCGCGTCTTCGAACAGCAGGACTTCGGACGGTACTTCCTCAACAGCCTTCTGGTGGCGGGTGCCGTGGTCGTCGCCTCGGCGCTGATCGCCTTTCTCGCGGCGACCGCCGTGACGCGTTTCCGCTTCCGGTTCCGCACGACGCTGCTGGTGATGTTCCTGGTCGCGCAGATGGTCCCGATCGAGGCGCTGACCATTCCGATGTTCTTCCTGATGCGCGACCTCGGCGAAACGGTTCCCGGCGTCGGCCTCAACACGCTCGGCTCGCTGATCCTGCCGCACATCGCCTTCTCGCTGCCCTTCGCGATCTGGATGCTGCGCGGTTTCGTGAAGGCCGTTCCCGAGTCGCTGGAGGAACAGGCGTTCATCGACGGCGCGAGCCGTACGCGCTTCCTGTGGCAGATCCTCTTCCCGCTGGTCTTTCCCGGCCTGGTGGCGACGAGCGTCTTCTCCTTCATCTCCACCTGGAACGACTTCCTGTTCGCCAAGTCGTTCATCATCTCCGACACGGAGAACTCCACGCTGCCGATGGCGCTCCTGGTGTTCTTCGACACCGAGACCCCGGACTGGGGCGGGGTGATGGCGGGGTCGACGGTCATGACGGTCCCCGTGCTGGTCTTCTTCGTCCTCGTCCAGCGCCGCCTGGTCTCCGGCCTCGGCGGCGCGGTGAAGGACTGACCGAGCGCGGGAAGGCGACGGGCGGGTGCGCCGCCGGGCGCACCCGGCACACCGGACAGAAGGAGCAGGAGAGTTGAGCACATCCGGACCGGACCTGGTCCCCGCACCGCGCTCCGCCGTCGTCGGCGGCGGGCGGTTCGTCCTCGGCGCCGCGACGGTCCTCGACGCCGGACCCGGCACCGAGGGCACCGCCCGCCGGCTGCGTGCCGAGCTCGGCGCGGCCACCGGCCTGCCGCTGCCGCCGCCCGGCGCCGGGGGAGACGCCGGGGGAGGGGGCGAGGACGGCGGGGTCCTGCGGCTGCGCCTGGACCAGCAGGTCGCCGCCGAACTCGGGCCTGAGGGCTACCGCCTGAGCGTGACCGACGCCGGCGTGGACCTGCGCGGCGGCGCGGCCCCCGGCGTCTTCTGGGGCGCCCAGACGCTGCGCCAGCTCCTCGGCCCCGACGCGTACCGCCGCGCCCCGCTGCCCGGCCGTACGTGGTCGCTGCCGCACGCGGTGGTCGAGGACGCGCCCCGCTTCGGCTGGCGGGGCTTCCTGCTGGACGTGGCGCGGCACTTCACGCCCAAGGACGGCGTGCTGCGCTGGATCGACCTGCTCGCCGCGCACAAGCTGAACGTCCTGCACCTCCACCTCACCGACGACCAGGGCTGGCGCCTGGAGATCGAGCGCTTCCCCAGGCTCACCGAGGTCGGCGCCTGGCGCCGGCGGAGCCGGCTCGGGCACCGGGACTCCCCGCTGTGGGACGAGCGCCCCCACGGCGGCTTCTACACCCGCGACGACGTCCGCGAGATCGTCGCGTACGCCGCCGAGCGGCACATCACCGTCGTCCCCGAGATCGACGTGCCCGGCCACTCCCAGGCGGCCATCGCCTCCTACCCGGAGCTGGGCAACACGGACATCCCCGGGGGCACCGCGGACACCGCCTTGGAGGTGTGGACGGACTGGGGGATCAGCCCCGACGTCCTGGCCCCCACCGAGGCCGTCCTGCGCTTCTACGAGGGGGTCTTCGAGGAGGTGCTGGAGCTCTTCCCCGGCGAGTTCGTGCACATCGGCGGCGACGAGTGCGTCAAGGACCAGTGGCGGCGCTCGCCGACCGCGCAGGCGCGGATCGCGGAGCTGGGGCTCGACGGCGAGGACGCCCTCCAGGCCTGGTTCGTACGGCACTTCGACCGCTGGCTGGCCGGGCGCGGTCGCCGCCTCGTCGGCTGGGACGAGATCCTGCAGGGCGGCACGGTGGCGGACGGCACGGCGGAGGAGCTGCGGTTGAGCCCCGGGGCCATGGTCTCCTCCTGGCGCGGCTACGCCGGGGGGATCGCCGCCGCGCGGGCCGGACACGACGTGGTGATGTGTCCCAAGGAGCACGTCTACCTCGACTACCGGCAGGACGCCGGTGAGGACGAGCCGGTGCCCATCGGGGACCCGCGCACCCTGCGCGACGTCTACCACTTCGAGCCCGTGCCGCCGGAGTTGGCGGGCACCGCGGCGGAGAAGCACGTCGTCGGCGCGCAGGCCAACCTGTGGACCGAGGTCGTGGAGGACCAACAGCGCGCCGACTACCAGGCGTTCCCCCGGCTGGCCGCCTTCGCCGAGGCCGTGTGGTCGCCGCCCGGCGCGCGCGACTGGGCGGGGTTCGAGCGGCGGATGACCGGCGCCCACTACGCCCGCCTCGACGCCCTCGGCGTGGCCTACCGGCCGCCGTCCGGGCCGCGCCCGTGGCAGCGCCGCCCCGGCATCCCCGGACGTCCCTCCGGCGGGCGGTGGGCGAACCTCTGAGGGGGCGTGCGGAACAGGCTCCGGAGCGGGCGCTTAAAGTAATACAAGGTCTCCCAGGGGTGGCAAGCCGCTCCTGTCGGTGACAACCACCGAAAGCGGTCCATCAACCAGGTCAGGGACGGATGGTCCCTTCACGGACCCCCGCACCGGCGGCCCCCCGAGATGTGCCAGAGTTGCCACGTCCGGGTTCTCAGCACGTACGGTACGGCTGGCAGCCGGGACGACCGGGGAAGGGGCGCTGGATTGAGCACGCACGCACCGCACGCACCACGGGCGGCGCAGCCGGTCATGCTGCCGGCCACGCTCGACGAGGCCGTGGCCGCGCTGGAGGCCACGCCTGCCGCCGTGCCCGTCGCGGGCGGCACCGACCTGATGACGGAGGTCAACTCCGGCCTGCTGAGGCCCGCCGCGCTCGTCGGCCTGGGCCGGATCAGCGAGATCCGGGGCTGGGAGTACCAGGACGGCCATGCGCTGCTCGGCGCCGGCCTCACCCACGCGCGGATGGGCCGCCCCGACTTCGCCGCCCTCATCCCCGCCCTGGCCGCCGCGGCGCGTGCCGCCGGCCCGCCGCAGATCCGCAACGCCGGGACGCTCGGCGGCAACATCGTCACCGCCTCGCCGACCGGCGACTCCCTGCCCGTCCTGGCCGCACTGGAGGCCACGCTGCTGATCGCCGGACCGGGCGGGGCCCGCCGCGAGGTCCCGGTGAGCCACCTGCTCGCCGGAATGGAGATGCTCGGGCCCGGCGAGATCGTCGGCTACGTCCGGGTGCCGCTGCTGCACGCCCCGCAGACCTTCCTCAAGGCCACCGGACGGACCGGCCCCGGGCGCGCCCTGGCCTCCGTCGCCGTCGTGCTCGACCCGGCCCGGCGCGGGGTGCGCTGCGCGGTCGGCGCCGTCGCCCCGATGCCGCTGCGCCCGCTGGAGGCCGAGCAGTGGGTGGCCTCCCTCATCGACTGGGACGGACAGCGGGCCCTGGCCCCCGAAGTGCTCGCCGCCTTCGGCGAGTACGTGGCCATGGCCTGCATCCCCGATCCCCCGGCGCCGGAGGACGGGGGGGAACCTCCCGTACTTCCGCCCGCGGCACTGCACGTGCGGCGTACGGTTGCGACACTGGCCCGTCGGGGGCTCGGGAGGGCACTCGCATGAGCAACGACCAGCAGCGGCCGAACCAGCCGGGACAGCCGGAGTGGCCCGTTCCGGCGCCGTCGCCCGAGGGCGGCTGGGGCGGCGAGTACGACGGGGACGCCACGGCGTTCATACAGCTCCCCGGGAACCTGCCCGGGCCGCACCAGTCGGGGTACGCCGCGCACGGCGGCACCCCCGATCCGCTCGCCGCGCCGGGCACGGGACAGGGCTGGGCCCCGCCCCCCATCGACCCCGCCGCCCAGGCGCAGACGACCCCTTCGCCCACCCCGCCGCCCACCACCGACCCGGCCGCCCCGGGCCAGTGGACGCTGCCGTTCGCCGGTCACCCGGCGGACCCCGCGCCCGAGGCGCCCGGGAACCCCGGGGACTTCGGGGACTTCGGGGCCCAGCCGTCCCCGCCGCAGGGCGTGGCCGCCGCCCTGGGGCAGGGCGCCGCGGCGGCCCTGGCGGGCTCGCACGAGGCGCGCGGCCGGCAGCGCCGCCCGCACGAGGAGGGCCAGGGCCACGCCGTGCCGCAGGCGTCGGCGGACGCGGAGGACGGAACGCCGGGCGCCCCCGGGGACGCCTCCGTCCCCGGCACGGACTGGAACGCGGCGCCCGCGCCCGGCGCGACCGGCCAGTGGTCGATCCCGTTCGCGGCGGCGGGCAGCCCGGACGACTCCGGGGAGTACCTGGCCGCCCCGCCGGCTCCCGAGCCGCCCGCGCCGCAGCCGTCCGCACCGCCGCCCGCGCCCGAGCAGCCGGCCGGCCCCGTACCGCCGCAGGAGGCCGTACCGCCGCAGGACCCGGACGCCGCGCGGGCGCCGGAGGGCGCGGAGATCCCGGAGGCGGCGGGGGCCCCGCAGGTCCCCGCCCCGGAGGCACCCGACCCGCAGACGCCCGACGTCCCGCAGGCGCCCGCCCCGGAGGCACCCGAACCCCCGGCCGCGGACGCGCCCGTCCCGGAGGCGTCCGCGGTGGACAGCGAGCACCCGCACGTCTCGTACGTCCTGCGCGTCAACGGCGTCGACCGGCCCGTGACCGACGCCTGGATCGGCGAGTCCCTGCTCTACGTGCTGCGCGAGCGCCTCGGCCTGGCCGGGGCCAAGGACGGCTGCGCGCAGGGGGAGTGCGGCGCCTGCTCCGTCCAGGTCGACGGGCGGCTGGTCGCCTCCTGCCTGGTGCCCGCCGCGACCACCGCCGGGTCCGAGATCCGCACCGTCGAGGGGCTGGCCGAGAACGGCACGCCCTGCGACGTGCAGCGGGCGCTGGCCGCCTGCGGCGCCGTGCAGTGCGGCTTCTGCGTGCCCGGCATGGCGATGACCCTGTACGACCTGCTCGAAGGCAACCACGCGCCCACCGAACTGGAGGCCCGTCAGGCGATCAGCGGCAACCTCTGCCGCTGCTCCGGCTACCGGGGCGTGCTCGACGCCGTGCGCATGGTCGTGGCCGAACGGGAGGCCGCCGCCGCGGCGCTGGCCGAGGCCCGGGAGGCGGAGGAGAACCAGGCGCAGGACCGGGCGGAGGGCGCGGGGAACGCCGCCGGCGAACCCCGGATCCGCATTCCGCACCAGGCCGGGCCCGCCACGGGCGGGCCGCCCCAGCACCGCCCACCCCACGACCACCACCTGCCGCAGGACGGAGGCGCGCAGTGACCAGCGACGCGGCGACCGCCACCCCGGCCGGGGGAGTACCGCTCACCGGCACCGCCACGGGGACGGGAACCGGAACCGGGCCGCAGCACGGGCTCGGCGCCTCGCTCCAGCCCGCCGACGCGCTCGCCAAGACCCAGGGGACCTTCCCGTACGCCGCCGACCTGTGGGCCGAGGGGCTGCTGTGGGCGGCCGTGCTGCGCTCCCCGCACCCGCACGCCCGCATCGTCTCCATCGACACCGCGCAGGCCGCCGCGATGCCCGGCGTACGGGCCGTCATCACCCACGAGGACGTGCCCGGCAACGCCACCCACGGCCGCCGGGTCGCCGACCGGCCCGCCTTCGCCCGCGACGTCGTGCGCCACCACGGGGAGCCCATCGCCGCCGTCGCCGCCGACCACCCCGACACCGCCCGCCTGGCCGCCGCCGCCATCGCGGTCGAGTACGAGGTGCTGGAGCCGGTCACCGATCCGGAGAAGGCCTTCGAGGCCGAGCCCATCCACCCCGACGGCAACCTGATCCGGCACATCCCCCTGCGCTACGGCGACGCGTCCGTCACGGGCGAGGTGATCGTCGAGGGCCTGTACCGCATCGGCCGTCAGGACCCCGCCCCCATCGGGGCCGAGGCCGGGCTCGCCGTGCCGCGCACCGACGGCGGGGTGGAGATCTACACCGCCTCCACCGACCCGCACACCGACCGCGACCTGGCCGCCGCCTGCCTCGGGCTCCGCCCCGAACAGGTCAAGGTCGTCGTCACCGGCGTCCCCGGCGCCATGGCCGACCGCGAGGACCTGAGCGTGCAGCTCTCGCTCGGGCTGCTGGCGATGAGGACCGGCTGCCCGGTCAAGCTCGCCGCCAACCGCGAGGAGTCCTTCCTCGGCCACGCCCACCGCCACCCCACCCTGCTGCGCTACCGTCACCACGCCGACTCCGAGGGCCGCCTGGTCAAGGTCGAGGCGCAGATACTGCTGGACGCGGGCGCCTACGCCGACGACTCCTCCGACGCGCTGGCCGCCGCCGTCGCCTTCGCCGCCGGCCCCTACGTCGTGCCGCACGCGGTGATCGACGGCTGGGCGGTCCGCACGAACAACCCGCCGTCGGGCCACGTGCGCGGCGAGGGCGCGATGCAGGTGTGCGCCGCCTACGAGGGCCAGATGGACAAGCTCGCCGCCAAGCTGGGCATGGACCCGGTCGAGCTGCGGATGCGCAACGTCATGGCGACCGGCGACCTGCTGCCCACCGGACAGACCGTCACCTGCCCGGCGCCCGTGGCCGAACTGCTGAGCGCGGTGCGGGAGGCGCCGCTGCCGCCGCTGCCCAAGGACAGCCCCGAGGAGGAGTGGCTGCTGCCGGGCGGCCCCGAGGGCGCGGGCGAGCCGGGCGCGGTGCGCCGCGGCGTCGGCTACGCGCTCGGCATGGTCCACATGCTGGGGGCGGAGGGCACCGACGAGGTGTCCACGGCCACGGTGAAGGTCAACGGCCCCGTCGCGACGGTGATGTGCGCGGCCGTGGAGACCGGCCAGGGCTTCTCCACCCTCGCCCGGCAGATCGTGCAGGAGGTGCTCGGCGTGGAGGAGGTGCACGTCGTCGCCGTCGACACCGACCAGCCTCCGGCCGGACCCGGCGCGCGCGGCCGGCACACCTGGGTCTCGGGCGGCGCGGTGGAACGCGCCGCCAAGATGGTGCGCACCCAGCTCCTCCAGCCGCTGGCCGCGAAGTTCGGGATGTCCACCGAGCTGCTGACCATCGCCGACGGCAAGATCACCTCGTACGACGGCGTGCTCAGCACCACCGTCGCCGAGGCCCTGGAGGGCAAGGAGCTGTGGGCCACCGCCCAGTGCCGTCCGCACCCCACCGAGCCCCTGGACGAGACCGGCCAGGGCGACGCCTTCGTGGGCCTGTCCTTCGCCGCGATCCGGGCCGTGGTGGACGTGGACGTGGAGCTGGGTGCGATCCGGGTGGTGGAGCTGGCCGTCGCCCAGGACGTGGGCCGCGTCCTCAACCCCCAGCAGGTGCGCGCCCGGATCGAGGCGGGCGTCACCCAGGGCGTGGGAGCGGCGCTCACCGAGCACCTGCGGGTCTCCAAGGGCGTGGTGCGCCATCCCGACCTGACGGCCTATCCGCTGCCGACGGCGCTGGACGCCCCGGAGGTGAAGATCGTCAAGCTGGTGGAGGAGCGCGACGTGGTCGCGCCCTTCGGGGCGAAGTCGGTCAGCGCGGTCCCGGTGGTGGTCTCCCCGGCGGCGGTGGCCGCGGCGGTCCGCGCGGCCACCGGGCGCCCGGTCAACCGCCTCCCGATCCGGCCGCAGGCCGCGGTGATGACGCAGTAGCCGCGCGGCGCCGCCCGGGGCCCGGCCCGGTCCGGGCTCACCGGTCGTCGTCCCGCCCCCCGGACCCCGGCCGCGGCAGGTGGGCGGCGACGGCGAGCCCGGCCGCCACGAGGACGACGTTCTTGAGCACGTACTGCCCCGCCATGGTGGGGAAGACGACGCTTCCGTCCCACATCTCGTGGGAGAGGACGACCAGGGCCGAGAACGTCCCGGCCATGTGGACGAAGAAGACGAACAGCGTCAGGCGCAGCAGCAGCCCGGTGACCAGACCGGCTCCGATCAGCATCTCCAGCATGGCCAGCAGCGGTCTGGACAGGTCCGCCGGAACGCGGCCGGAGGTCAGGACGCCCATCACCCGGGTGGCCATGTCCTCGGCGGGGCTGACCCCCGGCAGGATCTTGAGGGTGCCGAACCAGAGGAACAGCAGCCCGACGGAGACCCTCAGCACGGCGAAGCTGTGCCGCCGGTAGAAGGCGGGAAGGGCGCGCAGGCCCCGGCGGGGCCGTACGTCCCGGTGGCCGGGACCGCTCACCACCGTCCCCGTCACCACCCTGCCCACCGTCGCGGGGCGGGGTTCCTCGGTGGTGACGGCGTTCCGCTTGCGGTTCATGCCGTCCCCCTCCCTCCGGCGGCCCGGGAGAACGCCACCGGTCGGCGGGGATGACATCGTTGTCCGTTCAACCGGTTCGCGGACGGCCGCGAGGGGGCGGCGGGAGGCGGTGTCGCGGCGGAGCACAAGGCAGATCTCATGGATCCCTCCGGCAGAAGCGGCGCCGACAGAGGCTATGGGAGCGCTCCCATGCGCCGTTGGGCGGACTGTACGGGCGAGCGCGGAGGTCTGGCAAGGCGCGCCGTGTGCTCTGTTTCGGCCTTTATGGGAGCGCTCCCATGGTCACCTGCCGCGCCGGTCGCGCCGGTTGCGGGCGGACGGCAGGGCGGCCGGGGAGGCCTGGGCGAGGCTGGCGCCGGTCTCGGCGTCCAGACGCATGGGCTTGGGGCCGTACCAGTCCAGGCACATCACCGTCGCGTCGTCCCTGAGGTCGCCGTTGTTGGCGTCCAGGACCGCGGTGGTCAGGACCTGCGCCGCCTCCCGGGGGTGCAGCCCCTCGGTGTCCGCGATCAGGGCGGGCAGATCGGCGATCTCGGAGCGGCGCTCCAGCATGCCGTCGGTGAGGATGACGAGCCGGTCGCCCGGCTGGAGCCCCAGGCTCTGGATCCGGTAGCCGTGCGGGGAGCGCACCCCGAAGGGCAGGTTGACGGACAGACTGATCTCCTCGACCTTGCCCTCCCGCAGCCGCAGGGGCCAGGGGTGCCCGGCGTTGACCAGCTCGATCCGGCCGTCGCGCAGCCGGACGCGGAGCAGCAGCCCGGTCGCCAGCGCGCCGCCGCTGTGGTCGATCATGGCCTGATGCGCGCGCCGCGCCTGCTCCGCGAGGTCGCAGCCCGCGCGCCGGGCGCCCCGCAGCGCGCCGATCAGCAGGGAGGCGATCAGGGCGGCCTGCACGTCGTGGCCCATGGCGTCGGTGACGGACAGGTGCAGGACGTCGCGGTCCAGGGCGTAGTCGAAGGTGTCGCCGCCGACCTTGCCCGCCGGCTCCAGGGACCCGGCCACCGCGAACTGGGCGGCCTCGCACGACAGCGACGAGGGGAGCAGGTTGTGCTGGATCTCGGCGGCCAGGGTCAGGGGGGCGGTGCGGCGGCCCCACTGGTACAGGTCGGTGAAGCTCCGGTTGGCGATGACGATGTAGGCCAGGGTGTGGGCGGCCCGGCTGATCTCCCGCAGCGTCCTGGGGTCGGGTCCGGCCGGTACCCGCACCTCCAGCAGGCCGATGGCGTCACCCCGGTTGGTGACCGGGGCGATCACCCGCTGCCCGCCGTCCCCGTCCACGCTGTCCGCCAGCCGGAGGCGCTGCGTGCGGAGCACGTCGCCGTAGGCGGTGCCGGCCAGTTCGATGCGCTCGGCGCTCTCCCCGGTGCCGATCTCGCCCGCCGTGCTGAGCCGCACCACCGACTGCCTCGACAGGTCGGTGATCAGGAACGACACCGAGGTGGCGCCGAAGCGCCGCCTGAGCTCGCGGGCGACCACGTCGACGGACTCCACCGGCGAGGCGGCCTCGGCCGCTGCCAGGATGCCGGTGTGCGTGCGCCGCTCGGTGTCGTACTCGACAGCCATCACCACTCCCCTCGCGAACCTGCGAACCCGTTGGCCACGACCCCTCGCGGCTCCACATAGCCCGTATGCCCCGGCTTCTCACTTCAGTGCTCAACATGACCCGGCGCAGGCGGACCGGCACGGGGCGCGACGCGCCCCGGTCGCGCGGCCGGAGGCCGTCCCGGAACGGGGAGCGGGGGAGAGTGGTGGCCCGCGGGGCCCGCGCCGGCCTGCGCGGCGTCCCTACGCGGCGTCGAGGGCGGTCGGCAGGACGTCGAGCGGGATGCCCGCCGACGGCCGGTCCAGGGGCTGCTCGGTCCAGATGACCTTGCCGCGGTCGGTGTAGCGCGTGCCCCAGCGCGCGACGAGCTGGGCGATGAGGAACAGGCCGCGTCCGCCCTCGTCGGTGAGGGCGGCGCGCCGCAGGTGGGGCGAGGTGCTGCTGCCGTCGGACACCTCGCAGATCAGCGAGCGGTCGCGGAGCAGCCGCACCCGGATGGGGCCCCGGGCGTGCCGGATGGCGTTGGAGAGCAGCTCGCTGACCACGAGTTCGGTGGTGAAGGCCGCCCGGTCGAGCCCCCACTCGGACAGTCGCCGTACGACCGCGGCGCGTACGCCGGGGACGGCGGCCGGCTCGGCGGGCACCTCCCAGTTCGCGGTGTTCCGGCCGTCCAGGGCACGGGTGCGGGCGACGAGCAGCGTGACGTCGTCGCTCGCCCCGGGGGTGGGCAGGGCGCGCACCACCGCCTCGCAGGTCTCCTCGGCGGACTGGCCGGGGCGGGCCAGGGCCTCGCTCAGCCGGTCCAGGGAGTGGAGGACGTCCCGGTCGCGGTCCTCGATCAGCCCGTCGCTGTAGAGGACGAGCCGGCTGCCCTCCGGGAACAGCAGCTCGCAGGTCTCGAAGGGCAGGCCGCCCAGGCCGAGGGGCGGGCCCGCGGGCACCTCGGGGAAGTACACCGCACCGTCCGGGTGGACCACGGCGGGCAGCGGGTGGCCGGCGCGGGCCACGGTGCACCTGCGGGACACCGGGTCGTAGACGGCGTACACGCAGGTGGCCCCGGCGGCCTCGGTGCCGTCGGAGTCGGCGGTCCGGTCCTGGTCGAGGCCGATGACCAGGTCGTCGAGCCGGGCCAGGAGTTCGTCGGGGGACAGGTCGAGGGCGGCGAAGTTCCGCACGGCGGTGCGCAGGCGCCCCATGGTGACGGCGGCGTGCAGCCCGTGGCCGACGACGTCGCCCAGGACCAGGGCGACGCGCGCCCCGGACAGGGGGATGACGTCGAACCAGTCGCCCCCCACGCCGCCCGTGCCGGCCTGCGCGGGCAGGTAGCGGTGGGCGACCTCGACGGCGCTCAGGTCGGGGAGGGCGCCCGGCAGCAGACTGCGCTGGAGGGTGAGCGCGATGGTGTGCTCGCGGGTGTAGCGCCGGGCGTTGTCGAGGCTCAGCGCCGCGCGGGCGGCGAACTCCTCGGCCAGGGCCGTGTCGTCGTCCCCGAAGGGCTCGGGCTGTTCGCGGCGGTAGAAGCTGGCCACGCCCAGCAGGGTGCCGCGGGCCAGCAGCGGGACGGCCAGGAGCGAGTGGGTGCCCTGGGCGAGGAGTCGCCTGGCGCGCGCCGGGTCCTGGCCCTGCCAGCCGGGGGCGGCGTGCAGGTCCGCCTCCAGCACCGCCCGCCCGGCGGTCATGCACCGCGCCTGGGGGGTGGCCGGGCCGAACTCGACGGTCCCGCCCACCGGGTACACGGGGAGGTCCGCCCGGGCACCGTGGAGGGCGGCACGGCGGAGGGTGGCGCCCCTGCCGTCCGGCACCTCTCCGCGCAGTACGGGCTCCAGCAGGTCCACCGCGACGAAGTCGGCGAGTTCGGGCACGGCCGTCTCGGCCAGTTCCCCGGCGGTCCGGCCCACGTCGAGGGTGGTGCCGATGCGCGCGGCGGCCCTGGAGAGCAGCCCCAGCCGCCGCCGTGCCGCGACCGCGATGCGGCCGATGCCCGGCTCCCCCAGGGCGAGCAGCCGCGGTGCCGCGCCCGGCGCGCCGGTGGCGTCGGCGGCACCGATCACGCCCGGCGCGCCGGCCGGCGTGGCGCGCGGTGCCTCCCCGGTCCCGCCCGGCACCACGGCCGGGGGGCCCGGGGCCGGCCTCACCGGCGCCATCGCGGCGCCGGCGGCGGAAACGGGCGGCGGCCCGTCGGACAGCACCGCCTCGACGGCGAGGCCCTCCGTCCCGGCCGGGTCCGCCACGGGCCGGCACAGGAGGGTGGCCGTCCGGCCGCTGGGGAGGGGGACGTCGAGGGTGGTGCGGCGGCCCGAGGCGATGAGCTCGGCGGCCCTCTGCCGCAGGACGAGCCGGTCGTACGGCCGCAGCCCGTCGAGGAGGGCGCCGGAACCGGCCGGCGACGCCACGGGCACTCCGGGCTCCCGCCCCTGGCGGGTGGCCCGCAGGTAAGCGCGCAGCAGGGCCCGCTCCCGCTCCCCGACCTGCTCCAGCAGGCGCTCCTCGATGGCGCGGGCCGCTTCGGACAGCAGGCCCTCGACGCCCGGACCGGCGTCGGAGAGAGCGCCCGCGAAGTCGAGGTAGCCCTCGATGTTCCCGCTGAGGGGGTCGCGCACGGGGAAGGTGACGCAGGCGTACACCTGGCAGCGCTCGGCGAAGTGCTCGCCGCCGAGCACCCGGACGGGGTGCCGCTCCGCCAGGGCGAGGCCGAGGCCGGTGGTGCCCATCAGGTGCTCGGCGAAGCAGAAGCCGGGGGCGTCGTTCGAGGCGTCGAGGAGCCTGATCATGGACGGTTCGCCGACGCGGCGCAGCAGCCTCTTCCCCCGGTCGTCGGCGAGGTGCACGCTCGACTGGGTGCCGGACAACCTGGCCGCCAGCCGGTCGAGCACCGGAGTGGTGGCCCGGACGAGGCGGCCCTCCAGATCGATGTCGGGATCGTAGGGGGGCTCGCACCGGTCCGGGTCGACCCCCAGGGCGCGAGAGCGTTCCCATGACCTCAGGATGATGTCCCGCGCGCCGTGCGCGACCGGCTCGCCGGCCAGGAACCGGCGGCGGACGTGCGTCGCCGACCTCCCCCATTCCTCCCAGAGCGGATGGGCCACCGTGGATCACCGTCCTCACGCGGGCCGCCGCGGTCGCGAGGAGTGCCCGAATTGCACTCGTTTGCGAATCAACCCTAGCTCATGCGTGCAATTCGCAGAATTCCTATGGAATTGCGGTGGAATATCCGGGGTGTGGTGCCCGCGGCGGGGCGGCACGGCCACCGCCTCCAGCGCCTCCTCCGCCTTCGCCACCAGCGACGTGGAGCAGCCGACGGGCCGGCCCGGCTCCTCCCGGGCGATCCCCTCGGCCTCCCGCAGCGTGCGCGGCACCGCGCCGGACATCCGCACGCCGTCCGGGCCTTGACGGCCTTGCCCATGGCGGTCCCCCGCCGGGCCTTCCGCGCCGCCGCACACGCCGGGCACACGCGGGACCGGGCACACGCGGGACGTGAACGGGCGCGGGCCGGGCATCCCCCTCCGGAAGTGCGCCCCTGCCGGTCCGCCGGGCCGCTTCCCCGGGCGGACCTAGGGCCAATGGCCGACGTGACCACCGTCTCATGACAGGGGCCGGTGTCGGTGACGGCCCTTACGCTGACCTGCATGACCGCACTCGACGACGACCTCGGCGACCCGCTCGGCACGGCCGCCCCCGCCCCCGCCGCACCGGCGCCCGCACCGGCCGCGGCGGAGGCGCCGGGAACGGCGGAGGCCGCGAAGGCCGCGGAGGCACCTTCCGCACCGGAGGCGGAGGGCGGAGTGCTCGGCCGCGCCCACCGGGCGCTGACCCTGGGCATCGTCACCGTCGTCCTGCTCATCGCCTTCGAGGCGACGGCCGTCGGCACGGCCATGCCGGTCGCCGCCGACCGGCTCGACGGGGTGGCGCTGTACGCGTTCGCCTTCTCCGCGTACTTCACCACCAGCCTGCTGGGCATGGTCGCCTCCGGCCAGTGGAGCGACCGCAGCGGGCCGCTGGCGCCGCTCGCCGCCGGGATCGGGTCGTTCGCGGCCGGACTGCTGCTCTCCGGCACGGCCGCGTCCATGTGGGTCTTCGTCCTCGGGCGCGCGGTGCAGGGCATCGGCGGCGGGCTGGTGATCGTGGCGCTGTACGTCACCGTCAGCCGCGCCTACCCCGAGCGGCTGCGGCCCACGGTGATGGCCGCCTTCGCCGCGTCCTGGGTGGTCCCCTCCATCGTGGGGCCGCTGATCGCCGGGACGGTCACCGAGCGGTTCGGCTGGCGCTGGGTGTTCCTCGGCATACCCGCGCTGGTCGTCCTGCCGGTCGCGGTCATGCTCCCGGCGCTGCGGCGGTCCGCCTCCGGCCCGCCGCCCGGCGGGGCGCGGCCCGTGGACCGGCGGCGGACGAGGCTGGCGCTGGCGGTGGCGCTGGGCGCCGGGCTGCTCCAGTACGCCGGGCAGGACCTGCGCTGGCTCTCGCTCGCCCCGGCCGCGCTCGGCGCCGCCCTGATGGTTCCGGCCGCGCTCGGGCTGCTGCCGCGGGGCACCTTCCGGGCCGCGCGCGGGCTGCCGACGGTGGTGCTGATGCGCGGCATCGCGGCCGGGTCGTTCATCGTCGCCGAGAGCTTCGTACCGCTGATGCTCGTCACCCAGCGCGGACTGTCGGTGACCCTGGCCGGGCTCGCGCTCGCGGCGGGCGGCGCGACCTGGGCGCTGGGCTCCTACGTCCAGGCCCGGCCGGCCCTGGAGCCGCACCGCGAGCGGCTGGTGCGGATCGGCATGGTGGTGGTGACCGCCGGGATCGCGGTCACCCCGCTGGTCCTGCTGGACGCCGTCCCGGTGTGGGTCGCGACCGCCGCGCAGGCCGCGGCCTGCTTCGGCATGGGCGTGGTCATCTCCTCCACGAGCGTGCTGCTGCTGAAGCTGTCCAGGCCGGAGGAGACGGGCGCCAACTCCGCCGCCCTCCAGCTCAGCGACGGCCTGGCCAACATCGTGCTGCTCGCCGCCTGCGGCGCGGCCTTCGCCGCCCTGGGCGGCGGCGCGGTGAGCGTGGGGCACGGCGCGGGGGAGGCGGCGGGCGCCGCCTCGTCCTCCCACCCGGCGGCGTTCCTGGCCGTCTACCTCCCCGCGGCGGCGGTCGCCCTGGTGGGCGCGCTGGTGGCGGGACGGCTGCGCCCTGAGGAACCGGCCGGGAAGCAATCCGGTACCACATTGGGGTCATGACCGGCACCGTTTCGGTATGACCATGAACCTCCGTCCGGACGACGAACGTGCCGAGGCGCTGAGGAAGCAGGCCGAACGGGAAGGGCGCGGCATGCACGCCGTAGCGCTCCGGGCGGTGGACGACCACCTGGCGCGGAACGCACGGGAAGCCGTGGTGCGCGAGACCGCGAAGAAGGAAGCGGTCGAGTGGCGCGAGCTGATGCAGCGGCTCACGTGACCTTCCCGTACCTCACGTCCGAGGACGTCCTGGCCGTCGCCGGGTACGCGTGTGACGGCATGCGGGTGGCGCTGCGCGACCTCGGTCCGCTCGAATCGGCGGTGCACCGTCCTTCGGCTCCGACGTCGGGGGAGGAGGCGTGCCCGGACCGGTCCGGCAAGGCGGCCGCGCCGCTCCAGTCCCTGGCCGTCAACCACCCCTTCGGGGACGGCGACAAGCGCACGGCGCGGCTGTCCTGTGCCGCGTTCCTCTCGTTGAACGGGGAGCGGTTGCGCCCGGACACCGGCGCCTCCGAGGCTCCGGTCATCGCCGTGGCCACGGGAGAGGTGGAGGACGTCAAGGTGATCGGCGAACGGCTGCGCCCGCTCGGGGAGACGCCGGCGTTGTGACCTCCGTCGCACCCCGGCCCGCCCCCGGACGTCGCCCGGAGGAGGGCCGGGGGGCACCGGTACTCTGACGCGGTTGCCGATCGTCGACCCAGACCGACGGAGACCGTGACTACCACCACGTCCCACCACCTCTCGCCCGCCTTTCCCGGCCGCGCGCCCTGGGGCACCGCCAACAAGCTGCGCGCCTGGCAGCAGGCGGCGATGGACCTCTACCTGGAGAAGCAGCCCCGGGACTTCCTCGCCGTGGCGACGCCGGGAGCGGGAAAGACGACCTTCGCCCTCACCCTGGCCTCCTGGCTGCTGCACCACCACGTCGTCCAGCAGGTGACCGTGGTCGCGCCGACCGAGCACCTGAAGAAGCAGTGGGCCGAGGCCGCCGCCCGGGTGGGCATCCGGCTGGACCCCGAGTACAGCGCGGGCCCGCTCGGCAAGGAGTACCACGGGGTCGCGGTGACCTACGCGGGCGTGGGCGTGCGCCCGATGCTCCACCGCAACCGCTGCGAGCAGCGCAAGACGCTGGTGATCCTGGACGAGATCCACCACGCCGGCGACACCAAGTCCTGGGGCGAGGCGTGCTTCGAGGCGTTCGAGCCCGCCGCCCGGCGGCTGGCCCTCACCGGCACCCCGTTCCGCTCCGACACCAACCCGATCCCGTTCGTCACCTACGCCGAGGACGCCGAGGGGATCCGCCGCTCCGTCGCGGACTACACCTACGGCTACGGCAAGGCGCTGGCCGACGGCGTCGTGCGGCCGGTGATCTTCCTCTCCTACAGCGGCAACATGCGCTGGCGCAGCAAGGCGGGCGACGAGCTGGAGGCCAAGCTCGGCGAGCCGATGACCAAGGACGCCATCTCCCAGGCGTGGCGCACCGCGCTCGACCCGCGCGGCGACTGGATGCCCAGCGTGCTGCGCGCGGCCGACACCCGGCTGACGGAGGTCCGCAAGTCGATCCCCGACGCGGGCGGGCTGGTGATCGCCAGCGACCAGGACTCGGCGCGCGCCTACGCCAAGCTGCTCCGCGAGATCACCGGCACCAAGCCCACCGTGGTGCTCTCCGACGACAGCGGCGCCTCCAAGCGGATCGAGGAGTTCAGCGCCTCCGAGGACCGCTGGATGGTGGCCGTGAGGATGGTGTCGGAGGGCGTGGACGTGCCGCGCCTGGCGGTCGGGGTGTACGCCACGACCATCTCCACGCCGCTGTTCTTCGCCCAGGCCGTCGGCCGCTTCGTGCGGTCCCGGCGGCGCGGCGAGACCGCGTCCGTCTTCCTGCCCACCATCCCCATGCTGCTCGGCTTCGCCCACGAGATGGAGGTCGAGCGCGACCACGTCCTGGACAAGCCGAAGAAGGGCGGGGAGGACGAGGACCCGTACGCGGAGGAGGCCGACCTCCTCAAGGAGGCCGAGAAGCAGAAGGACGAGGACACCGGCGAGCAGGACCAACTGCCCTTCGAGGCGCTGGAGTCCGACGCGGTCTTCGACCGGGTGATGTACGACGGCGCCGAGTTCGGCATGCAGGCCCACCCCGGCAGCCAGGAGGAGCAGGACTACCTGGGCATCCCCGGGCTGCTGGAGCCGGACCAGGTGCAACTGCTGCTCCAGAAGCGGCAGGCGCGGCAGATCGCGCACAGCCGCCGCAAACCGGACGCCGAGGCGGACCTGCTGGAGACGCCCGCCGAGAACCGTCCGGTGGTCACCCACAAGGAGATGCTGGAGATGCGCCGGCAGCTCAACTCGCTGGTCGGGGCGTACGCCCACCAGAGCGGCAAGCCGCACGGCGTGATCCACACCGAGCTGCGCCGGGTCTGCGGCGGCCCGCCCACCGCGCAGGCGACGGCGGGTCAGTTGCAGCAGCGGATCGCCAAGGTGCGGGAGTGGGCGACGCGGATGCGGTGACGCCCGGACCGTCCGCCCGCCCGGGGCCCCCGCCGACCGGCGGGGGCCCCGGCGCGCACGGGCGGGCGCGGGCCCGCGCGGGCGGACGTCCGAGGGGTTGGACCGGACCGTTGTGACCTGCGGGTGTACGCAATGCGGATAAACCAGTGCAGTGATGCCCGGATTCTGGACGGACCCTTCCGAGTGGCGGTCACGGTCGCTAAGTTTCCCGACACGCACACGCCCCGTGGCTAAGTCGCCTCGGAGCGCAGCCGGTGCGGCCCGCCAAAGAGACCGGCGGCTTTCCGGGAACGGCACGCGTGTCCGCCGACGGGACCGGCGGCACCACCCTCCCGGAGCGGAGCCGTCGGCACACACCCGAGGAGGGGGGCGTCGTGACCGCGGAGACATCTCAGACGCTCGACCGGGGACTGCGTGTCCTCAAACTGCTCGCCGACACCGACCACGGCCTGACCGTCACCGAGCTGTCCAACAAGCTCGGGGTCAACCGCACGGTCGTCTACCGCCTGCTCGCCACCCTGGAACAGCACTCGCTCGTCCGCCGCGACCTGGGCGGCCGGGCCCGCGTCGGACTCGGGGTGCTGCGGCTGGGGCGGCAGGTCCACCCGCTCGTGCGGGAGGCCGCCCTGCCGGCCCTGCGGGCGCTCGCCGAGGACGTGGGGGCCACCGCCCACCTGACGCTGGTGGACGGCAACGAGGCCCTGGCCGTCGCCGTCGTCGAACCGAGCTGGACCGACTACCACGTCGCCTACCGCACCGGTTTCCGCCACCCCCTCGACAGGGGCGCCGCGGGGCGCGCGATCCTCGCCGGGCGCCGCCCGGACCGCGACCTGCCGGACGGCTACGTCCTCACCCACGGCGAGCTGGAGGCGGGAGCCTGCGGCGCCGCCGCCCCGCTGCTCGGCGTGAACGGCATCGAGGGCAGCGTCGGCGTCGTGATGCTGTCGGAGTCGGTGCCCCAGAAGGTTGGCCCCCGCGTGGTCCAGGCGGCACAGGAGGTCGCCGACTTCCTGCGCTGACCGTCCCGCCCGGGGCGCGGCGCCGGGCACCCGGCCCGCCACCGCACGCGCGGCGGGGGTGAACTAGATTCACCCCCATGCCAGCTCTGACCCGCACCCGGGCCCTCGCGCTCTGCGGCGCGCCCGTCGCCGCGCTGCTCGCGGTCGCCGCCCTCGCCCCGCTGCCGTTCTCGGTCGCCGAACCCGGGATCACCGCGAACGTCCTGGGCGAGTACCGGGGCAGGCAGGTCATCACCGTCTCCGGGGACGAGGACCCGGCCGGCGGGGACCGCGCCTCGGAGGGCGAGCTGCTGGCGACCACGATCGCGGCGACCACGCCGGAGACGACCGTACGGCTGACCGACGTGGTGCGGGCCTGGCTCGACACCGACCGCGCGGTGATGCCGCGCGACTCCGTCTACCCCGTCGGCGACGACCCCGAAGAGATCGAGGAGCACACCACCGCCCAGATGGAGGAGTCGCAGGACGTGGCGGTGGCCGCCGCGCTGCGCGAACTGGGCCTGTCCGAGGACGAGGTGAAGGTGGAGCTGCGGCTGGCGGACGTCGGCGGGCCCAGCGCCGGACTGCTCTTCGCCCTCGGCATCGTGGACAAGGTCGACGGCGGCGACCTCACCGGCGGCCGTAAGATCGCGGGCACCGGGACCATCGATGCGCGCGGCCGGGTCGGGCCGGTCGGCGGCGTCCCGCTCAAGACCCTGGCGGCCCGGCGCGACGGCGCCACCGTCTTCCTGGTGCCCGAGGAGGAGTGCGAGGCGGCCCGGGCCGAACGCCCCGCCGGCCTCCGCCTGGTGCCCGTCGCCACCCTGGACGGCGCGCTCGACGCGCTCCGGGCGCTGCGGGAGGGCGGGCGCGTACCGAGCTGCTGAGGCACCCGGCGGTCCGGCGGGCCGCTGACGCACGGCGACCGCGACGTGACCAAACGGTTTGGCCGCCCGGCCGGACGCTGCTTGGATACGCCACATGAGTTACTCCTCGCCCCCGCCACCCCCGATGCCCCAGGGCACCCCGTCGGGCCACTCCGCGCCCCCGCCCTACGGCTACCCGGCAGCCCCGCCCTACGGCTATCCGGCGCCCCCGCCGTACGGGTACGCGCCGCCCCCGCTGCCGGGCCCGCCGCCGGAGCTGGTCGGCTCGCCGGGCATGCGGCTCGTGGCCAAGCTGGTGGACACGCTCATCGTCGCGGCCATGGTGGGGTGCGGGATGTGGCTGGGCCACCTGGGCGTGGTGAGCGCGGCCGAGAGCGGGGAGCCGTCGGTCCCGCTGATCATCGCCCAGATCGTCCTGATGGTCTTCGCGGTCCTCTTCTACGACCCGGTCCTCACCGCCACCGGCGGCACCGTCGGCAAGCGGGCGTGCGGGCTGAAGGTGGTCCGCCTGGAGTCCGGGCAGCGGGTGGGCTTCGGGGCGGCGCTGGGGCGCCACCTGATGGCGATGCTCATCAACAGCGCGACGTGCATCCCGCTCGCCTACCTGTGGTGCACCTGGGACAAGCCCCACCACCAGGGCCTGCACGACAAGATCGTGCGCACCGTGGTGATCCGGACCCGGTGACGGGCAGCCCGCCGCGTCCGCCGGGCGGTCGCGGCGGTCAGAACAGCTTTCCCGGGTTGAGCAGGCCGAGCGGGTCGAAGACCTGCTTGATGCCGCGGTGCAGCTCCATGGCCACCGGCCCCAGCTCCCGGGCCATCCACTCCTTCTTGAGCACGCCCACCCCGTGCTCCCCGGTGATCGTGCCGCCCAGTTCCAGGCCGAGCGCCATGATCTCGTCGAACGACGCCCGCGCCCGGCGCGCCTCGTCCGGGTCCCGCCCGTCGAAGCAGACCGTCGGATGGGTGTTGCCGTCGCCCGCGTGGGCGACGACGCCGATGGTCAGGCCGTGCCGGTCGGCGATGGCGGCCACCCCCTGGAGCATGTCGGCGAGCCGGCTGCGCGGGACGCACACGTCGTCGATCATCGTCACGCCCCTGACCGCCTCCAGGGCGACCAGGGCCGACCGCCGCGCCTGGAGCAGCAGCTCCGACTCGGCCGTGTCCTCGGCGGGGACGACCTGGCTCGCCCCGGCCGCCGTGCACAGCTTGCCGACGGCGGCCAGGTCGGCCGCCGGGTCCGGGGTGTCGAAACCGGCCAGCAGCAGCGCCTCGGTGGTCTCCGGCAGCCCCATCCGCGTCAGGTCGTTGACCGCGCGCAGCGTGGTGCGGTCCATCAGCTCCAGCAGCGCGGGGGCGTGACCCTCCGCCATGATCCGGCACACCGCGTCGCCCGCGGCGGCGGTCGAGGAGAACTCGGCGGCGAGCACGAGCTGCCGCGGCGGCTGGGGCCGCAGGGCCAGCGTGGCGCGGACGACGATGCCCAAGGACCCCTCGGAGCCGACGAACAGCCGGGTCAGGTCGTAGCCCGCCACGCCCTTGGCGGTGCGCCGCCCGGTGGACATCAGCCGCCCGTCGGCCAGCACCACGTCCAGGCCGAGGACGTACTCGGCGGTGACCCCGTACTTCACGCAGCACAGGCCGCCGGAGGCCGTGCCGATGTTGCCGCCGATCGTGCACTGCTCCCAACTGGAGGGGTCCGGCGGGTAGTACAGGCCCAACTCGCCGACGGCCCGGGAGAGGTGGGCGTTGACCACGCCCGGCTCGACCACCGCGATCCGGTCGACCGGGTCGATCCGCAGGATGCGGTCCATCTTCACCAGCGACAGCACGATGCAGCCGTCGGTGGCGTTGGCCGCCCCGGACAGGCCGGTGCGGGCGCCCTGCGGGACGACGGGCACCCGCAGCGCCGTCGCGGTGCGCATCACGTGCTGGACCTGCTCGACCGTGCGCGGCAGGACGACGACCGCGGGCGTGCCCGCCTCGCAGAAGCTCGCCATGTCGTGGGCGTAGGAGCCCAGCACGTCGGGGTCGGTGAGGACCGCTTCCGGGGGCAGGCCGTCCCGCAGCCGTTCGATCAGCTCGCTCATGGCGTCAGCGTGGCACCGGTCCGCCGCCCCGGCAACGGGGCGGGACGGGACGGAAGGAAGCCGGGAAGGGCCCGTGACCCCGCCGTCAGGGGAAGCGGGGCCACGGGGGCGGCGGCCGGCGCGGGGGCGCGGCTCAGAGGTTGCCGCGCTTGGCCTGCTCGCGCTCGATCGCCTCGAACAGGGCCTTGAAGTTGCCCTTGCCGAAGCCCATCGAACCGTGGCGCTCGATCATCTCGAAGAACACCGTCGGGCGGTCCTGCACGGGCTTGGTGAAGATCTGCAGCAGGTAGCCGTCCTCGTCCCGGTCGGCGAGGATCTTCAGCTCGCGCAGCTCCTCGATCGGCACCCGGGTCTCGCCCACCCACTCGCCGAGGGTGTCGTAGTACGAGTCGGGGGTGTCCAGGAACTCCACGCCGGCGGCGCGCATGGCCCGCACGGTGGCGACGATGTCGTTGGTGGCGAGCGCGATGTGCTGCACGCCCGGGCCGCCGTAGAACTCCAGGTACTCGTCGATCTGCGACTTCTTCTTGCCGATGGCGGGCTCGTTGAGCGGGAACTTCACCTTGCGCCTGCCGTCGGCGACGACCTTCGACATCAGCGCGGAGTACTCGGTGGCGATGTCGTCGCCGACGAACTCCTTCATGTTGGTGAAGCCCATGACCTCGTTGTAGAAGGCCACCCACTCGTTCATCTTCCCGAGCTCGACGTTGCCCACGCAGTGGTCGATGCCCTGGAAGAAACGGCGGGCCGGGGGCTCGACGATCGGGTCGGCGGCGACGTAGCCGGGCAGGTAGGGGCCGTCGTAGCCGGAGCGCTCCACCAGGGTGTGGCGGGTCTCGCCGTAGGTGGCGATGGCGGCGAGCACGACCGTGCCGTGCTCGTCCTTGAGCTCGTACGGCTCCTCCAGGCCGGTGGCGCCGTGCTCGACGGCGTAGGCGTACGCGGCCCGGGCGTCCGGCACCTCGATGGCCAGGTCGATCACGCCGTCGCCGTGCGCGGCGACGTGGTCGGCCAGGAACCGGCCGCGCTCGGTGGTGGGCTTGATGACCGAGGTGAGGACGAAGCGGGCGGAGCCCGACTCCAGGACGTAACTGGCGGTCTCCCGGCTGCCGTTCTCGGGGCCGGAGTAGGCCACGAGCCGCATGCCGAAGGCCGTGGAGTAGTAGTGCGCGGCCTGCTTGGCGTTGCCCACGGCGAAGACGACCGCATCCATCCCCTTCACCGGGAAGGGATCGGCCTGCCGGGCGGTGCTGGGGGCGTGGTGGATGGTCTCAGTCATATCGGCAGACTCCCGCCGATCCGCAAGATGCGCAATAGTTCGTGCAATCGCTGAGCACTTTGCACAGTGACACCGCCGGTGTGCCGGTCGATCTGTGCAGGATGACTACCAGGAGGCAGGGCGTGGGCATCGACGAACTGGACGGCCGGCTGCTGGAACTCCTCGCCACCGAGCCCCGCATCGGCGTGCTGGAGGCGTCCCGCCGCCTCGGCGTGGCCCGCGGCACCGTGCAGGCACGGCTGGACCGGCTCCGGAGCAGGGGCGTGATCCGCGGCTTCGGCCCCGACGTCGACCCGGCGGCCCTCGGCTACCCGGTCACCGCCTTCGCCACGCTGGAGATCAGACAGGGGCAGGGCGGGGACGTGCGGGCGCACCTGGCGACCGTCCCGGAGGTGCTGGAACTGCACACCATCACCGGACGCGGCGACATGCTCTGCCGACTGGTGGCCCGCTCCAACGCCGACCTCCAGCGGGTGATCGACAAGGTGGTGGGGTTCGAGGGCATCGTGCGGGCCTCGACGGCCATCGTCATGGAGAACCCGGTGCCGCTGCGGATCGTCCCGCTGGTGCGCCAGGCGGCCCGGGACGCCGGCTGACGCCGACCGCCGCACTGCTGCACCGCCGCACCGGTGGCCGCGGGCATGCGGACGCGCCCTCACGGCTCCGTTCCGCCGGCGCGGGCGGTCGCCCCGGCCCCGCGGCGGTCGCGCCCGTACCCGCCGGTGTCGGTGGTGATCCGGTCGCCGGGGAAGCCCAGCAGGCCGAGCAGGGCGACCAGTTCGTGCTGCAGCTCGGCCACGAAGAGATCGCGCTCCTGCGGGGTCAGCTCGACGTCGACGTGTCCGCCCTGGCGCCGGAGGGCCGCGTTGACCCCGCCCACCACCCGCAGGAACAGCGCGAAGGCCGCCGGATCGAGGCGCTCCTCCAGGTCACGGAGGTACTCCCGGACGCGCCGATGGGTCTCTGCCCGGCGATCTTCCTTCGACATGGGGGAATGATGGCGGATGCGCCGTGGCACGGGGCGGGTTTCCGCAGAATCTTCGGCGCATCGGGGGCGGCGCGCGCCCCGTACGGCCGTCGCCGGTCCCGCCCGGCCGGTCCTCCCGCGGCTACCGGACCTCCGCCTCGCCGGACTCGTCGGGACGGCGGGGCCCGCGCGGGCCGTGCGGACGCGGCCCGCCGTCCGGGGCGGCCAGCAGCCCGGCCAACGCCTCGTCCAGCCCCAGCCGTTCGGCCTCGCTCCCCGGCGGCACCGCCCACAGGGTGCGCTCCAGCCAGGACGTGACCGCCGTCGCCGGAACCCGCAGCAGCGCGTCACCGCTCGGCGAGGACAGCGCGATGCAGACCGAGCCGCTGCCGTCGGCCGTGGTGGGCCAGATCCGCACGTCCCCGTGCCCGCACGGCCGTAAGGCCCCCTCCACCAGCAACTCCCGCGCGAAGGACCAGCGGACGGGCTGGTCGGAGAGCGCGTGGAAGGTGACGTGGACGGCGTACGGGTCGTGGACGTGGTAGGTGAACCGGGCCGGGACGGTGATGCTGTGCTCCGGTGACAGCACCAGCTCCAGTGCCAACTCCCGTTCGATGGGGGTGTCCAATGCGATGCGCCCTTTCGTGTGCTGCTTCCCGGCGTGCTCCTGGCCCCGCCGGGAGGGGGGAGGGCACGGGCCGGACGGTGTGACGCGGCTCCGCGGGGCGCGCGGGCCGGTTTTCCTGTCGCTGGATGGAGGGTGGGTGCCAGGTGGTCGGGGCGAGGGGTCCGCTCTCTCTGGTAGATGTGGACCCAGCGCTCCCCGGTTGCGCCAGCGGGCGGGGAGCGGCACACGCCACAGCAACGGCCGAGCAGATACGGGACCGTACACATGAGCGCCCCTCCGTCAGCATCCGCCAATGGCACCCCGGGCCCGGGCTACTACCCGGACCCGTCCATTCCGGGGTACATCCGCTACTGGAACGGCGCCGCATGGGTACCCGGCACCAGCCGGCCCGAGCCCCGCGAGGGCGAGCCGATGCCCGTGGCGCCGCCCGGGGTGCCGGCCCCGCCGCAGCCGTCCGCACCGTCCGGGCCGCCGACTCCGTCCGGGCAGGACGCACCGGGCGAGGCGGCGCGGGAGGAGACGGGCCCGGTCTTCCTGGACGAGGAGGGCCCCTCGGCCGCCCGCGGCCCGGCCCCCTCCCCGTCCCCGGCCCCCTCGCCGGCTTCTTCCGGGGGCGACTCGCTGCCGGAGCTGCGCGTGCGCGGCGAGGTGGAGATCCGCCCCGGCGACCGGGTGACGACCTGGGACGACCCGTCCCGGCTGCACGGCAACCGGCCCGAACCCGCCTCCGCCTGGCAGGCCGACGCCTCCCGGCAGGCCGGATTCGACGGCGAGCAGAGCGGCCGCGTCTCCTGGGGCACGGGCGACGCCGCCTCCCCGGCACTGGGCGCGGGCCGCTCCCCGCAGGCGCTGGAGCCGGGCTCCGACCCGCGCGGCGGCTGGGGCCGTACGGACGCCTCCCCGGCGGGCGGCGCCCCGCAGCCGGCCGGCGGCGAGGGCGTCCCGCCCCGCACGGAGGGCACCGTGCGGATGCGCCCCGTACGCCCGGAAGGGGCCGGCGCCGCCGACGCCGGGGGCCGGCCCGCCCGGCGCGAGGACACCGTCGGGCTGCGCCGTGCCGAGGCCGCCCGGCCGGTGCCCCCGGCACCCGGCGCTCCGGCCCCGGGCACGCCCGCGCCCGCCGCACCGGCACCCGCCGCGCCCGTGTCCGCGCCCGCGGCGCCCGAACAGCCCTCGTGGCCGCGGCAGGTGCGGGAACTGGCCCAGCGGGCCCCCGC